>NZ_JBXVVJ010000003.1:142341-719532 GCF_057219095.1 Ferrimonas sp. YIN67 | reverse complement strand
CTGCGAAGCTGCGCTTCGGTCCCTGCTCGCCCGCCATTATTTGCAGAAAGCCTGAGACTAGGCGTCCCCGACGAAAGACTCAGGCTTTTTTGCATTTCTGAAGTTCAATGAGTGGACGGTGCAGTGGTACGTGCGCCTTTGGTGCGAACAACACTAAGGAGCTCACCGGAACCTTGTGGCGTATCAACCCATCCCTGGTGTTCCCCTCCTGTCGACATCCTGTCTCCACCTCACCAAACTGCGAAGCTTCGCTTCGGTCTTGGTTCGCCCTGCCAGCCGCTACGGACCTGTTCGGTTGAAGTGGTTCGGACTTGGCATATTACGAGCGAGACCTTCCAGTGACGGTGTCCTGTCGGTTGTTGCCTTGACCCTCCATGGCTGTCAGAACAGATCTGCTCCGCCACCCTCCTGTCTGCCTGTTCGGCTCACTGGAATGCTGAGCATCGTTCGATGCTTGCTTGCGCCTCGACTTCGGTGAGCCGTGAAGCTGTGCTTTGGAATAGCTACACATTCTTAGGTTTGGTGTTATTCGGTCGGCGTTCCGAGCGTACTTATGTTTCTGTGCTGTGAGAGTATCTCGGTGTGTTACTTTGAGGCCAGGTGCTCTCTACGCCTTTCTGACGTCGTGCTTTCCCGGGATTGAACAAAAAGCTGGCTCGCTGAATTCGAGCTGAATTGAAGGAAGAGAAGCACTGACTTCACTAACTAAAGGCAGTATTCTTTGCGCTGTTCGCTATGGGGCCCTTATGCTGCGTTTCTCTCTTTTTCTCACATTGCTGGCTGCAAGCTTTTCACCCTACGCCACGGAGTCACAGAAACGGGGCAGGAATGCAGCGGTACCCATTGCCTTTACCACCTCCAGCATGGGTTTCTCACTTGGCGCCGCAGCTTCACTCCAGGGATTTGGGCAGGATCGGGCTCAACTTGTTGCCGTCGGTGCCTATTCGGAAAATGGCAGTTATGTGGGTTACTTGGGTGGGTTTAACTACACCTTCGACCCTAAGACTCGCCTCTATTTTGATCTGGAAACCTTTGTGGGCCAGTTCAACGAACAGACCCTCTACATAGAGCGTAAGGCGATCAGTACTCCGCCCGCAGGGAGTCATGGTTCGAGCATTGATGATGTTGTTTTCGGGGAGGAGCGACAGTTGACGCTCCAAGGCTCCATGCGTTATCTGTTGCCTATTGGTGCCGGGCGCAAGCCGGGTGGGCGTACGATGACGCTGCGCGAGGGCTTGCCGGTTGCCAACTCAGAGCCCGGTTTATTTGAACGGGAAGCTTATACCAGTCTGGAGTTGAGGCCGTTTTATGAAAAGCATCAGGTCCATGCATTATCCAAGGATTTTGTTTCTCAGGGGCTTTCCGTCCGGCTGGATCATGATGCACGCAATTTCATCCCCTCGCCAACGGCGGGTTACAGTTCGAGTATCGAGATATATCGGGACTGGGGGGGGAGTCAACGTACGGCATATACTCGGTGGGAGGCCCAGCACAGGCACTACTGGGATCTGGGGCGTTCGAGATGGGCTAAGCAGCAGTCTCTGGCATTGACCGCTTATCTGTCAGATCTACCAACGTGGGAGGGGGGCAGTGATAACCCGGCAGGAGGACCTGCATGGTTTTCGCAGTCGACCCTCGGCGGTTGGCACCGATTGAGGGGGTACAGTGGGGCCCGCTACCATGATCGCAGTGCCCTGTATTACGGTGCCGAGTACCGTGTGGTGCCACAGTGGCAGCCGCAGGGCGGGATCCCTTTTATTAATCGATATCATTTCCCATGGTATGAGTTGGCGTTCTTCGCCGGTGCCGGTCGGGTTCATAATGAGCCGGATCTGGAAACCTTGCATCGGGACATGGAGTGGTCGGCGGGGGCGGGGATCCGGCTCTGGGTCGAAAATGTTCTTGTGCGCCTGGACATGGCGTTTGCGAAGGATGATGCAGGACTGGTGGTCGCGATCAGCCAGCCATTTTGAAGCTGGGCGAGTTTGCCCCCCTCTCGTGGCGTTAAATCCTTTTTGAACGCTCTTTTAGGTGCTTTGCACAGTGTCTTTTTAATCAGCTTTATTCGCTGGTCGCCCTGGGGGATCGCGTCGGTTGTGGCCTTATTATGGATTGGAACCGTGCAACACTTTGGGGCGGCCTCGGGACGCGTTACAATGGTCCACTCTATCCCAGAGCGGTGGTGACCCTTGGGGTTCAAGGGTTCGGGGGCAAGGTGGCACGCCAAGCCAAATTGGCGCGTAAAACAATTGGTCCAGAACACTCTGGCTTTAGATTATTATGATTTTAATGGGGCGGTGTGTTTCACCGTCCTTTTCAGTTTGACGACAGTGTATCGGATTTAACATGGCGGAAACACAAGGTCGGCAACGCTCCGGCCAAAATGCAGTGACAGTCGATCAACTCAAGGTGCCGCCGCACTCACTCGAGGCGGAGCAGTCGGTGCTGGGTGGCTTGATGCTTAACAGCGATATGTTCGATCAGGTCGCCGAGAAGGTGGTGAAGGAGGACTTCTATAGCCGTAGCCACCAGTTGATCTTCGATGCGATGTCCGTCTTGTTGGAGCAGGGGCATCCGTTGGATCTGGTGACCGTGTCCGAAGAACTCGATAAGCGCGGCGAATTGGATTCGATTGGCGGGATCCCCTACCTGTCGGACATTGCGCGCAATACCCCGAGTGTGGCCAACCTGACGGCGTATGCCGGCATTGTTCGTGAGCGCGCAGTGACGCGGGAGATGATCAAGGTCGCCAACGAGATCGCCGATGCGGGCTTTAATCCCGAGGGAAGGGATTCTTCCCAGTTGTTGGATCTGGCCGAGAGCAAGGTATTCAAGATCGCCGAACAGAGGGCGAACAGCAACGAGGGACCAGAAGACATCAAAACCGTGCTGAACAAGACGGTGGATCGGATTGAACAGCTATTTAATAACCCCAACAGTGGCGGGGTAACCGGGGTTTCCACCGGGTATTCGGACCTGGATAAGATGACGGCCGGGTTGCAGCCTTCGGACCTGATCATTGTTGCGGCACGTCCCTCCATGGGGAAGACCACCTTTGCCATGAACCTGTGTGAACAGGCGGCGATGAACGAAGATAAGCCGGTGTTGATCTTCTCCCTGGAGATGCCGTCCGAGCAGATTATGATGCGTATGCTCGCCTCTCTTGGTCGGGTCGATCAGACCCGGATCCGGACCGGTGAGTTGGACGACGATGATTGGGCTCGCGTCTCTTCCACCATGGGGTTGATGATGGAGCAGGGCAAGATGTACATCGATGATGGCTCGGGTTTGACACCGACAGAGGTGCGCTCCCGCGCTCGCCGGGTCGCTCGGGAGCACGGTGGGATCTCCATGATCATGGTGGATTACCTGCAGTTGATGCAGGTTCCTGGGCTGTCTGAAAACCGAACCCTGGAGATCGCCGAGATCTCGCGCTCCCTTAAGGCATTGGCCAAAGAGCTCGAGTGTCCCGTGGTAGCGCTGTCGCAGTTGAACCGCTCTTTGGAGCAACGAGCCGATAAAAGGCCGGTAAACTCGGACCTGCGTGAGTCTGGCTCCATTGAGCAGGATGCGGATTTGATCATGTTTATCTACCGTGACGAAGTTTACCATCCGGATACCGCAGAAAAGGGCCTGGCCGAGATCATTCTCGGTAAGCAGCGTAATGGCCCCATCGGCAAGGTGCCGCTGACCTTCCAGGGACGTTTTTCCCGCTTTGATAATTACGCCGGTACCACCTTCGAGTACGACGAGTAACCCATGCGTTTTTCCCCGGTGGCGGAGATCCGCCGCAGTGCATTAAGACATAACATTGCGCGTTTACGCGCCTTGGCCCCCAACAGCAAGGTCCTGGCGATGGTGAAGGCCAACGCCTACGGCCATGGGTTGGTCAAACTGGCCCACTGGCTTGATGATGTCGATGGTTTTGGCCTGGCTCGCATCGAGGAAGCCCTGGCCCTGCGAGGCAGTGGGATCACTGCCCGCCTGGTGTTGATGGAGGGGGTGTTCAGCGAGGAGGATCTGGAGCAGGCGGCCAGTCACCAACTCGACGTGGTGATCCACGATGAGCAGCAGGTACGCCTGCTTGAGCGCGCCACCTTGTCCCAGTCTCTGGTGGTGTGGATTAAGATCGACAGCGGGATGCATCGCCTCGGTGTCTTGCCCGAGCAGTTTCCGGCGCTCTATCGGAGATTGTCACTTTGCCCCAACGTGATCCAGCCCCTTAACCTGATGACCCACTTTGCCGTTGCGGATGAGCCGGGTAATCCGGGAACGGCAAGGCAGATCCAGGTGTTCAACCAGTTGGTCAAGGAACTCCCCGGTGAGCGCAGCCTGTGTAATTCTGCAGGAAGTTTAACCCGAGAGGATGCTCACGGTGATTGGATCCGACCGGGTTTGGCCCTCTATGGTGCCAACCCCATGGTTGGTGGCCGACCGCACCAGTTTGATCTATTGCCTGTGATGACTCTGCGTTCCAAGGTCCTGGTGGTGAGGAGCCTTAAGGCCGGTGAGCCGGTCGGCTATGGTCAAAATTGGCGTGCTAGCCGTGATACCCGAGTCGCGGTGATCGCTATCGGCTATGGCGATGGCTATCCACGCCATGCCGCGTCCGGAACGCCTGTGCTGGTAAACGGCCAGCGCTATCCCCTGGTTGGCCGGGTCAGCATGGATATGATCACGGTTGAGGTGGGCGATGCACAAGTTCAGACCGGCGACGATGCCATCTTGTGGGGGGAGGGGTTGCCGGTGGAGGAGATCGCCGAATGTGCTGAAACCATCCCCTATGAATTACTGTGTGGAACTACAGCCCGGGTGCACCAGCGCTACGTGGATTGATCCGGGCCAGCATGACGCAGGTACCGCACGACACTTCCTTCTTCTCGTCTTGCTGTGGCACAGTACTGCGGTCATATCGAACAAAAAGGAAAAACGTCATGGCCCAGTGGTTTCAAAAGCACTTCACGCTTCCACCCAAGCGGCGGGGTTTTCACTTGATAGATGACGAGGTGCTTGCCCAATTGCCCGAGTTGGCTCGATGCAAGATGGGTCTGCTGCATCTGTTTATTCAGCACACCTCTGCCTCTCTGACGCTCAACGAAAATGCCGATCCCACCGTGCGTCTCGACTTCGAAGCGCACTTTAATCAGGTCGCACCCGAGAATGCCCCCTATTACCGCCATACCTACGAAGGCCCGGATGATATGCCTGCTCACCTGAAGGCCAGCCAGCTGGGCAGCAGCGTCTCCATTCCGGTAAGTCAGGGGCGCCTGATGACCGGAACCTGGCAGGGGATCTATCTTGGCGAGCACAGGGATCGGGCCTCGGGCCGGACCCTGATTGCCACCCTGCAGGGTCAGTTCGAATGAATGTAATTTCGTCTGTCAATTTGCCTGGTGAAGTTGGCACAAAAGGGGTTTGAAAAGGGAGTTTTTGGTTAATTTTTGCCCATCCCGGTGCTCTTTCGAACCTTGGTTGATGTTTTTATTTTCCACTGCTTGTTGCTGAGAGATTTGGTTTCATGCACTGCCTGTCTCTGAACTTTGTGGGGAAATGAACCGGCATGGAGTCGATCATAATGTTATTCGGCGTTACTCATAAATCAGGTTGATGTAGCCTCTTCTGTTTCCGTATTGAGATTTTGTTATTCTGCGTGAGTATTTGGGCGAATTTTGCGCCACTCGCTTACGAGACAACGAAATCTTAACCTGCCACCGCGTCAGCAGGGCAGGTTATAGGGAAGTTCAGAATAAGAGCATTACAATCAGGGAGCGCGCTGTACATGGCAAAAACCATAATCAAAGCCGTGGGATTCAGCCTATTTGTGGCATCGGTATTGCCGATGGCACAGGCGGCATTTGTGCCAGAGGGCACGCAACTGCATCCGGTACAGGAGCTGGTGCGGGGTAATGGCTCCGAGCCAGCCTCACTGGATCCGCAAAAAGTGGAGGGCACCACGGGCTCCACCATCACCAAAGACCTGTTCGAAGGGCTGGTGCAGCAGGATGCCGACGGCAATATTATTCCTGCTCAGGCCACCCACTGGGAGGTTTCGGAAGACAACAAGACCTTTACCTTCCATCTGCGAGAGGGGATTAAGTGGTCCAATGGCGATCCGGTTACCGCACACGATTTCGTCTTTGGCTTTCGTCGGGCGGTCGATCCGGCCACGGCGTCTCGTTACGCCTGGTACCTGGAGATCGCCACCGTTACCAACGCTTCTCAGATCATCCTCGGGAAGATGTCACCAGAAACCCTGGGCGCGGTGGCCCTGGATGATCGCACTTTCCAGGTAACCCTGGAAAAGCCGGTGCCCTACTTTGTTCGCATGCTGGCCCACCAAAACACTTTCCCCACACCGCAGAAAGTGGTGGAGCAGTTTGGCGATCATTGGACCCGTCCGGAGAACATGGTCACCAACGGGGCTTATACCCTGGATCAGTGGGTAGTGAATGAGCGCATCGTGCTCAAGCGCAGCCCCACCTACTGGGACGATGCCAACACCGTGGTGAACAAGGTGACCTATATGGCCATCGTATCGCCCAACACCGAGTTGTCCCGTTACAAGGCCGGTGAACTGGATATCACCCTGACGATTCCCCTTGAGCACTATAAGTCGCTGAAGAAGGAGATCCCGGATGAGATCCGCACCACGCCCTATCTCTCCATGTACTACTACGAGTTCAACACCAAGGTGCCCCCCTATGACGATCCCCGGGTGCGTAAGGCGTTGTCTATGGCGATCAATCGGGAAGCCCTGACCACTTACGTGCTGGGTCAGGGCCAGCGCCCTGCCTACACCTTCACCCCTGCCGCCGTTAACGGTTTCGAGCCGCCTGTAGTGGAGTACGCCACCTGGACTCAGGAGCAGCGCATGGCCGAGGCCAAGCGACTGATGACGGAAGCGGGCTATGGACCAGAGCGTCCGCTGCTGATCAACCTGCTGTATAACACCAGTGAATCCCACAAGAAGATCGCCATCGTGATCGCTCAGTTGTGGAAGCCGCTCGGGGTGCAGGTCCGACTGGAAAACCAGGAGTGGAAAACCTTCCTGGATACCCGTAACCAGGGACGCTTCGAAGTGGCTCGGGCTGGCTGGGCCGGGGATTACAACGAAGCCTCTACCATGCTGGATGTGATGCTCTCCAATCACGGCCAGAACAAGGGTAAGTGGGCCAACGATGAGTACGATGCCATCATGGCCCAGTCCCGCCTGGTCGCCGATGATACCGAGCGGGCCAAGTTGTACACCCGCGCCGAGGAGATCATTGCCGAGGAGATGCCGGTGATCCCTGTGTATGAGTCGGTGATCAGTCGTCTGGTCAAGGAGTACGTAGGGGGTTATCCGATGAACAATGTCGAAGACACCATCTACACCAAGAACCTGTACATCATCGCCCACTAAGAGGCGGGGTGAGGAAGTTTGCGCCGTTTCGGCGCAGGGAGTGAAGGTATGTTTCAATTTACGGTGCGTCGCCTGGCCATGGCGATCCCAACTCTGTTTATCCTGGTGACCCTGTCATTCTTTCTGATGCAGTCGGCGCCGGGCAGCCCCTTTACCGGGGATTTCAACCTGCCGCCAGAGGTGCTGGCCAACATCGAGGCCAAGTACCACCTGGATAAACCCATGTGGCAACAATATCTCTACTACCTGAAGGATCTGGCCCAGGGTGATCTCGGACCCTCCTTCAAGTACCGTGATTACAGCGTCAACGAACTGGTGGGACAAAGTTTCCCCATCTCCATCAAGCTGGGGGTGGTGGCCTTTATCTTTACCGTGATCTTCGGCAGTGCCCTGGGGACGGTGGCGGCGCTTAAGCAAAACAGCTGGATCGACTACACGGTGATGAGCCTTGCCATGGTGGGGGTGGTTTTGCCCTCCTTTGTGCTGGCGCCTGTCCTGGTGCTGATCTTCGCGGTGAAACTGGGCTGGTTGCCGGCCGGGGGCTGGAACGACGGTGCCTGGATGTACATGGTTCTGCCGGTCTCGGCCATGGCGATCCTCTATATGGCGTCCATCGCCCGTATTATGCGCGGCTCCATGATCGAAGTGCTCCACTCGCCCTTTATCCGCACCGCCCACGCCAAGGGGTTGCCGATGAAGCATATCATTCTCAAGCATGCGCTTAAGCCGGCCATGCTGCCTGTGGTCTCTTATCTGGGCCCCGCCTTCGTCGGGATCATCACAGGCTCCGTGGTGATCGAGACGGTCTTTGGTATTCCGGGTATTGGTCAGTACTTTGTCAACGGCGCCCTCAACCGTGACTACTCACTGGTGCTGGGCCTGACCATCCTGGTGGGCACCTTGACCATTCTGTTTACGGCCATTGTCGATATTGTCTATGGCCTGATCGATCCGCGCATTCGAGTGGAGAGCTAAAATGCAGACCATGATCCAAAAACAAAATAATGAAGCGGTCGAAGCCTTTGCTGAAGAGCTGGAAGTGGAAGGTCGCTCCCTCTGGGCCGATGCCCGTCGTCGATTTCTACGCAACCGCGCCGCGGTGGTATCCCTGTGCGTGCTGGCGGTGATCGCCATTTTGGTGGTGATAGGTCCGGCCCTGTCCCAGTACAGCTTCGATGAGATGGACTGGGCCAACATGGCCTCCCCGCCGTCCCTGAGCAATGGCCACTATTTTGGCACCGATTTTCTGGGGCGGGATCTCTTTGTTCGTACCCTGGAGGGGGGACGGATCTCCTTTATGGTTGGGATCCTCGGTGCCCTGGTGGCAGTAGCCATCGGTACCCTGTACGGCTCCATCGCCGGCTATGTCGGCGGTCGCACCGACAGCATCATGATGCGGACCCTGGAGATCCTCAACTCCTTCCCTTTCATGTTTCTGGTGATCTTGCTGATGACCTTCTTCGGTCGCAGCCTGTTTCTGATCTTCCTGGCCATCGGGGCCGTGTCCTGGCTGGATATGGCGAGGATCGTGCGCGGCCTGACCCTGGGTCTGAAAAAGAAGGAGTTTGTTGAGGCCGCGATCGTTTCAGGCACCCGCACCAAAGACATCATCCTGCGCCATCTGGTGCCCAATACCCTGGGGATCGTGGTGGTCTATGCCTCCCTGCTGGTGCCCTCGATGATCCTGTTCGAGTCCTTCCTGAGCTTCTTGGGGCTTGGGGTGCAGGAGCCCTACACCTCCTGGGGTGCCCTGGTGAACGAAGGGGCCATGACCATGGAGATTGCCCTCTGGCAGCTGGCGTTTCCGACCGCTTTTCTGGTGGTGACCCTGTTCTGTTTTAACTACATCGGCGACGGTCTGCGTGACGCGCTGGATCCTAAAGATCGCTAAGGAGGCGTTATGAGCTTACTGACAGTCAAGGACTTGAATGTCCAGTTCACCACGCCGGATGGTAATGTCACCGCGGTAGATAAACTCAGTTTCGATCTGGCCCCGGGAGAGACCCTGGGGATCGTCGGCGAATCCGGATCCGGCAAGAGCCAGACCGCTTTTGCCATCATGGGGTTGCTGGCGAAAAATGGCCTGACCGAGGGCAGCATTCGTTTCCAGGATCAGGAGATCCTGGGCCTGCCACCCAAGGCACTTAATAAGATCCGTGCCGAGCAGATCGCCATGATCTTCCAGGATCCCATGACGGCGCTCAACCCCTACATGAAGGTGGGCGCCCAGCTGATGGAGGTGTTGATCCTGCACAAGGGGATGAGTGCCAAGGATGCTTTTGAGCACAGCGTGAAGATGCTGGATGCGGTCAAGATCCCCGAGTCCCGCAAACGTATGGATATGTATCCCCATGAGTTTTCTGGTGGGATGCGCCAGCGGGTGATGATCGCCATGGCGTTACTGTGTCAGCCCAAGTTGCTGATCGCCGATGAGCCCACCACGGCGCTGGATGTGACCGTACAGGCGCAGATCCTGGAGTTGCTCAATGAGCTGAAGCGGGATCTGGGAACCGCCATCATCATGATCACTCACGATCTTGGGGTGGTGGCCGGTCTGTGTGACAAGGTGATGGTGATGTACGCCGGTCGTACCATGGAGTATGGCACCACGGATCAGGTGTTCTATCAGCCGACTCATCCCTATACCCGTGGCCTGCTCTCCGCCATTCCTCGCCTGGAGGGCAATGACGAGGTACTGCCGACCATTCCTGGAAACCCACCCAACCTGATGGCCCTGCCGCCCGGCTGCCCATTCAGTGCGCGTTGCGCCAATGCTTCGGCCCAGTGTCGTGAAGAGGCTCCGGCCCTGGTTAACTTCGAGGGCAGTCGTCAGCGTGCCTGCCATAAGGATATTGCGGAGGTGGTAGCATGAGCCAGCAGGTATTACTGCAAGCCAAAGGGATCAAGGTACGCTTTGGCATCAAGAAGGCGCAGAAGTGGCCTTGGGATCCTGTGCCGCAGCTCAAAGCGGTGGACGGCGTCTCTTTTGAGGTGAAGGCCGGCGAGACCCTGGGTGTGGTGGGGGAGTCCGGTTGTGGCAAATCCACCCTGGCCCGGGCACTGATCGGCCTGGTGCCGATCAGCGAAGGCGAGGTGCTGTTTAACGGTCAAAGGGTGGATCACGATGATCCGGTGGCCATGAAGGCACTGCGTAAAGAGGTGCAGATGATCTTCCAGGATCCCCTGGCCTCCCTTAACCCACGGATGACCGTGGGGGACATCATTGCCGAGCCGCTGCGCAACTATTACCCGCAGTGGAGCAAGGAGAAGGTGGTGGACGAAGTGCGGGCCATGATGGCCCGGGTCGGTCTGCTGCCCAACGTGATCAACCGTTACCCCCACGAGTTTTCCGGTGGCCAGTGTCAACGCATCGGTATTGCCCGAGCGCTGATCTTGCGGCCCAAGCTGGTGATCTGTGATGAGCCCGTGTCGGCACTGGATGTCTCGATCCAGGCGCAGGTGGTGAACCTGCTCAAGGAGCTGCAGCAGGAGATGGGCCTCTCTCTGGTGTTTATTGCCCACGACCTATCGGTGGTGAAGCACATCTCAGACCGGGTCATGGTGATGTATCTGGGGAACCAGGTGGAGACCGGCAGCAGTGCCGAACTCTATGGCAACCCTTCCCATCCTTACAGCCGTGCCCTGTTGTCGGCGGTCCCTGAGCCCGATCCCAAGGGGGAGCGGGAGAAGCAGATCATCCTGTTGACCGGTGAGTTGCCATCCCCCATCAGTCCGCCGTCAGGTTGCGTGTTCCGGACACGCTGTCCGGCGGTTTGTGATGACTGCAGCCGGAACCGGCCGCAGCTGCAGTCCCTGGGCGGGACCCACGAGGTCGCCTGTCCGCGCTACGATATCGCTGTAGCCTAAGGAGCAACCAAGGCGTCGCAATGCGGCGCCTTTTTTTATCAAGGAATGGATGTGAATGAGTTTTTTGAGACTCGCCGATTGATTGTGCGGGCACTGTGTGAGGATGACATTGAACCCATGCTCGCCGTCTACGGCGATCTGGAATCGATGCGCTGGGTGGGTGATGGCAGTACCCTGGATCGGCAGGAGTGCCACCATTGGTTGTCGGTAACGGCCAACAACTATCGACGTCATGGCTATGGCATGTCGGCATTGGTGGAGAAGTCCAGTCGGGCCGTGATCGGTTTTTGCGGCCTGGTACACCCCTTGGGGCAGGATGATGCAGAGCTCAAGTACGCGATCCTGCCCCAGTTCCGGGGCAACGGACTGGCTCGCGAGGCGGCCGAAGGGATGTTGAGGCACTACCCGCTGGCGACCGTGGTGGCCAGTATTGCTCGCGACAATCTTGCCTCACAGCAGGTGGTGCGAGGGCTGGGTTTTGTGCTCGATCAGCGCAGTTGTGAGCCGAACTGGTACAGCTACAGGCGAGACATGGCTTAGGTAAGAGGAAAAATCCAGGCAGGGGGCGCTCGGAGCTGCTAAACCATGATTTGCTGATTTAGGTCAAGTCACTGGCGGTTGGGCCGGTGGCACAATGGTTTTGACCCACCAATATGAGGAAAGTGTGATGATAGTTCCAGACCACAGCCTGGTGAACGAATTTCCCGCCCACATTGAGTTAATCCAGGAACTCAACCTCTCCGATAATCAATTCCATACGCTCTACAACCAATATCATGAGATCGATCGTCAGGTCAGGCGGATCGAAGAGGGACTCGAGAATGCCTCGGACGATGTGCTTGAAGGGATGAAGAAGCAGCGTCTGAAACTCAAGGATGACCTGTTTAACCGTATCCAGACGGCCAGTTAAGCCTCGCCCTGGAGGATGGCTGGAACGGTTTTGTGCTTAGTGCAAGAGATATTGTGCTGATCAAAAAAGGAGGCCCGGCGGCCTCCTTAGGTTTCAACCGGACTTGAGGTTTAATCGATCAAGCCGTACTGCTCGCGCAGGATGGCGATGATCTCCGATTTGGGGTTGTCTGATAGGACAATCTTTTCGCCGGTGATCTTCTCAGCGATGTCGGTGTAGGTTTTGGACACGGCCATCAACACCTCGGTGGGCAGGGCATTGTCGCGGGCCAGGGCGCTGCGCTCTTCCATACGGTCCTTGTTGAGCAGGATGTCGGGATCCGGGAAGTGGCTCAGCAGCAGTTGACGGAAGCCTTCCTTGGAATTCTCAACCACCTTGCCGTCACGGTAGTTCGGGCCATCCCAGATCCGCGAGGAGTCCGGCGTGCCCACTTCGTCCATGTAGATCAGCTTTTCCTGACCGGCGGCATCGGTGACGTAGCCAAACTCGAACTTGGTGTCGATAAACACCTGGTCCAGCTGGGCCAGGGCATCGGAGATCAGATCGAAGCCCTCTTTGAGCAGGACTTCGTAGCGGTCGATGTCCTCCTTGCTGCGGAAGTTGAAGGCCTCGAAGTTGTCTTCGATGTTTTGACGGGTGATGTTGACGTCATCCACCGCTGGAACGCCTGGAATGCCTTCCAGAATGCCCTTGGTGGATGGGGTGATCAGCAGCTCAGGGAGTTTCTGATCTTTCTCCAGTCCTTCCGGCAGTTCGATGCCACAGAAGTTGCGTTCACCCTTGGTGTAGGCACGCCACATGGATCCTGTGATGTACTGGCGGCAGATCGCCTCGATCATCACGGGCTTGGCTTTTTGCACGATCCACACAAACGGATGGGGAATATCGAGAATGTGGCTGTCGGCCAGGCCCTGCTCTTTGAACAGACGGAACCAGTGGTTGGAGATGGCATTGAGGGCTGCCCCTTTGCCTGGGACTCCGTTCATGCCACCTTCGCCGTGCCAGATGCAGTCGAAGGCGGAGATCCGATCGGAGATCACCATGATGGCCAGGGGCGCATCGCTGGCGACGTCGTAGTTCCGCTCTTTAATCAGTCGACGGCTGTCGGCTTCGGTCAGCCAGTAGACGGAGCGGACTTTACCTGAGTGCACCGGCAGATCGGTGCGGATGGGAAGATCGTTGTTAACGGCCAATACCTGGTCGGCAAGACTCATGATCACTTTCCTGTTTTTGGGGGTTGTAGGGTCGGGGAGTCACTGTGGCGTTTTTGTTTTATTGCTCTTTAGCTTGGGTGCATGCACCCAGATCCCCGTTGGCGCGGATGATAGCAGATCTCAAGAGTAGGCCAAACTATGCTGCTGTTTTTTTGTGCTAACTTTTTGTTCGCTGGCGTCTGTGGCCACGGGTGGTGGCCCAATAGAAAGAGCCCACCGCTAGGGTGGGCTCCTTACCTCAGTGGCGGCGCTGATACATGGCGTCGATCTCCTTTGCGAAGATCTCATTGATCACTTTGCGGCGCAGCTTGAGGGTCGGCGTCAGCTCTCCCTGATCCATGCTAAAGGGGCGAGGCAGCAGGGTGAACTGCTTGATCTGCTCATAGCCCGCCAGCTCAGCCTGGGCGGCCATGACACGCTGCTCCATCTCAGCCTGAATCTGGGGAAGGGCCACCAGCTCGGCGTCCTCAGTAACGTTCAGGCCCTGGGCTTTGGCCCATTCGGCCAGGGCGATAAAGTCTGGCACGATCAACGCAGAAACGAAGTTGCGGCCGTCGGCGATGATGGCGATCTGCTCGATCCAGGGTTCCAGGGCAACGATCCCCTCGACTCGCTGTGGGGCGATGTACTTGCCGTTGGAGGTCTTCATCAGCTCTTTGATGCGATCCGTGATGTGCAGCCTTCCTTCGTTATCCAGGTAGCCGGCATCCCCGGTTTTGTACCAGCCATCCACAAAGGCCGCCTCGGTGTCTTCTGGGCGCTTGTAGTAGCCGGGCATGATGGTGGGGCCTTTGACCAGGATCTCGTCGTCTTCGCCGATCCGTACCTTAAGATCCGGCAGCGGCAGGCCAACCCCTGTGGTGGCGATGCGGTCGAGGCGGTTGCAACTGACCGTGGCACTGGTTTCGGTGGCGCCGTAGCCGTTGAGCAGCGGAATGCCGATGTATTGGAAGAAGGCGTTGATTTGGTCGTCCAGTCGGGCGCCGCCGGCGGAAACAAACTTGAAGTTACCGCCCAGGGCTTCGCGCAGCTTGCTCAATACCAGCTTGTCGGCGATGGCGTAATACAGCTGGCCCAGCTTCACCCGCTGGCGGCCGGCCTGATCCGCCTTGAACTGACGGCGGCCCTGATCCAGTGCCCAGCGAAACAGCAGGCGCTTGATCAGCGGCGCCCCCGCCACTTTGCCGATGATGGTGCTGTGGATCTTCTCAAACAGGCGCGGTACGGCGCACATCACCTCGGGCTTCACGGTCTGCATCGCTTGCTGCACGGTGGCCGGATCGCTGACGTAGGCATTACAGCCGCCGCTGCACAGCACATAGAGGCTCCAGCCGCGCTCATAGACATGGGACAAGGGCAGGAAGGAGAGCGACAGGGTACCTGGGGTAAGCGGTACAACCTGCTCATGTTGCTGCACTATGCCTGCAAAGTTCTGATGGGTCAGCATCACGCCCTTGGGCTCGCCGGTGGTGCCGGAGGTGTAGATCAGGGTCAGCAGCTCATCCAGGCGGGGATCTTGCTGGCGGGCAGCCAGCGCGTCGGCCTGGTCGTCGTTATTCTGGGCCAGCAACTGCGCCAGGGTGATGCTGGGCACCGCGCCGTCCGCCGGGGCGATGGCATCGGACATTAACACCAGGGTTTTCAGGCTGGGGCACTGGGCCGCGGCCTGGCAGGCTTTATTGTACTGCTCTTGATCGCCGACAAACAGCACGGCGATCTCGGCGTCATTGACTATGTAGCTCAGCTGCTCGATGGTGCTGGTGCCATACACGGGCACACTGACCGCACGCAGGCGCATGATGGCCAGATCGGTCTGGACCCAGGCCAGGCTGTTGGCACTGAAGATCCCCACCTTGTCCTGAACCGCGACGTTGCGCGCCAGCAGCGCATGAGACAGTTGCGTCACCTGTCGATCCAGTTCCGACCAAGTCAGGCTGTGCCACTGATCGTCTCGTTGATATTGCAGAGCCATCTGATCGCTGCGGGTAGCCACTTGCTGGGCCAGCAAGCGGGAAAGGTGGTAGGGGGCCAGATCGACGGACATGGGCGCTCCAAGGGTTATGTATTAGAGTGATTATTCCATGCTAGGCGCAACCGGACATTTTGCGTGATCCCGATGCACCAAATAGTGGCAGTGGATCACACTCTTTCGCTCCTGTCAGGTGTCAGTGATTTGATCTTTCAGGCATTTGTTTTGGCGCCGGCAGGCTGATAGGTGTGAACAAGCCGGGTTGCCCCGGCTTGTTGGTGTTGGCTGTTTAGTGCGAGGCTCAATCGCTCAGGTAATCGGTGATCTGATTCTCTGCCACGTCCGTAAAGTGGCTTTCACAGCTGGCCTGGTCCGCAAACGCTTGTGCCGTAAAGGCCTGCCAGCCTTCGTTGGCACAATCGTCGGGACCCAGTTGCAGGATCATGCTCGACAGGGCCTGCTGCTCGACGTCCGCCATATGGAACGGGATCTCGAGGAAATCTTTTTGCGAAAACATGAGGGTTTGATCAGCAAAGTGTGGCGAGTCCGGGTTGGTGGAGTTGGAGTAGGCCAGCAAGCCCTTCACCACAGGACCGTCGTCGGTTAACGCCGTGGTCATCACCCAGCTGGCGCTGGAGCCGTCCACATCCGAGTAGCCATCGGTCTGCAGTGATGCGCTGACTTTGTTAAACACCCCTTCGTTCTCACGCCCGCCATGCATGGGGATCACCTCGTCGTTGCGCATCACCGATTGAATGGTCCCCAGTGGCGCGTCCAACGGGATCCCGGCTTCGGTCAGCCGCTGTACCGCGCCAGCCAACGCGGCGAGGACCGCCGGGTTGTCGCCGGTATCCAGACCCCGTGGCGTGTTGACCGGATCGGCCGCATCGAAGGGCACGGCGTAGTTGAAGCTGGTTGGCAGGCCCCGGCTGCGGGCTCCGGCGTTGGCGATGTCGAGCGCTTCACGCAGGATATGGCTGCCGACGCTGTCGAGGTTGGCAGTCAGATCCCAATCCGCCAAAATCTCGCAGGCGGAGGAAATGTCGATCAGGGTGCCCTCCAGATCCACCGATGGGTTGGCCCGGCACAGAGTCACTGTGTCGTCCCGCAGGAGCTGACCCACATAGTGCTCGTTGCCCATCATCAGGTTGTGGAACTGATCCAGGGTCAGGGTGCCTATGCTGTCGAAGTTGCGGGCCAGCATGGTCAGGCCGGAGCGGGTCCTTAGGCTGCGCTCGGTGCCGGTATCGCCGCTGACCATACGGTAATCGGTTAATGGCGCTTCCGGATTGGCCAACCAATAGCTGGAGTTGGAGTTGGTGACATAATCCGTTCGAAACAGGAAGGGCTGTTCGCTGGCCCCCAGCAAGCCCGGTGCGGCGCTGTCTTCGGCCGTGCCCCAGGCGCATTCGCTGCGGCTGCCGTCAAACGTTCCGGGCATGAACTGTGACCAGCAGGTGGCCATCTGGCCATCGGTGATATTGGCCACAGGGCCGATATCGGCGTACAGCACATCGCCGTTGCTGTCGGCGGCGATCAGATTCACCGGCACCGATTGTGAGCGGTCGGCGGCGTCCTTGAGCTCCTGGACCGTGCTGGCCTGGTACTGCTCTATGGTGCCGCCCTGCATGCCACGGGCGCCTTCATCGGCGATGCTCAGCGCTACGCCCATGCCATCCACCCAGGGGTAGTAGTAACCGATCATCGGGCCATAGTCGGTGTCGTAGAAGGTGTGGGACTGAGGGAAGAAGCCGCCCTGACCGTCCGGGATCTGGATGGTGACCGTAGTGGCCACCATCTCTTTTTCGACGCCATCCACCAGGTAGGTGGTGGGGGAGCCGGGCTTTAACGCCAACTGGAAAAAGCCGTAGCGCTGCGAGGTGGAGACGGTATTGGTCCAGGCGACGTCGCCGTTGGTGCCGAATCCGACCTGAGCACGGTTGATGGCATTGGCCCCCAGCACGTTCATGACGCCGGGAATGGACTGATGGAATGCATAGAAGCGTTGGTCGTAGTGCCAGCTCAGGTGGGGGTTGGCAAACAGCAGGCTGTTGGCGCCGCTGCTGTGTTCGCGGCCCACGGCGACGCCGTTGCTGCCCTTATCCAGCGGATTTTCCAGCATGGGATCGTGCTGCGGGAAGGTGAAGTGGCTGAGATCCAGCGTGGGCGCAGCACCTTCCTGAGCGATCTCCGGCGGCGCGGCCGCCAGGATCAGCCCCTTAAAGTTGGGGAGGAAGTAGGGGGTCAGGTGGACCGCCTTGATGGTGTCCGCGTCGATGGCCTGTACATGGGCAGCGCCTGCGCATTCGGCCGGCAGGTTGTCGCTACCAAGCTGCCGCAGATAGTGGTTGTAGCCGTCCGCGTAGCCAGCAAACAGGGCTTCCATCTCACCGTCGATGACTTCGTCGTAGCGGCCGATCTCACGCAGATAGGCGTAGAAGAAGTCGCTGCTGATATTGCTGTATTGCTCGCCGGACCCCAGGTACATGGTACGCTTGGCTTGATAGGTCAGGAAGTTATCGGCCAGAAAGCAGAGGTTATCCTCGGCGGCGGCGTAGCCGGTGCCAAAGCCCAGAGAACCAAAGTCGTTGGCGATGATGTGGGGCAGGCCTCCTTCAGTGCGGTGCACGGTGGCGTCATAGGCAAGCACTGGGAGTGAAGGCGGCTCGACCACCTCTTGCGGTTGGTCGTTGTCGTTACAGGCGGCGAGCGTCAGGATGGCCGCGATGGCGGCGGAAAGGGGGCGCAGCGGTATGGCTAGCTTCATGTGTCTCTCCCGATGGGTGTCCTGCCCTTTAGGGCTGTTATTCGCGCAGCCAGTGCCTGGCCGTCGGTGGGGCGATGAAGACTGCAAGGGGAGACTGCTTTGCCCAATAATTCATCGTTCTGACTTTATTTATATTGATCAAGCAAGCAAAAATAAAGTCCTTTTGTGTCTGAATTGGAGGGGGAACTGGCGGTGAACTGTGCGCGGACTCGAGCTGCTTAAAAAATCACCTGTGCATTTGCCACGGGCTTTTGTAGAATACCCGCCCCAAATTCCTCACGAGGTTCCCGATGAAGCGCACCTTTTCCGTTGCCCCCATGCTCGATTGGACAGATCGTCACTATCGTTACTTTGCCCGACTGATCTCCCGCGAAGCCCTGCTCTATACCGAGATGGTGACCACGGGCGCGATCATTCATGGCAAAGGTGATTACCTGGCGTTCAATGAGGAGGAGCACCCGGTGGCGCTGCAACTGGGGGGCAGCAATCCACAGGATCTGGCCCATTGCGCCAAGCTCGCTGCCGAGCGTGGCTATGACGAAGTGAACCTCAATGTCGGCTGTCCGTCGGATCGGGTCCAGAATGGCCGCTTTGGTGCGTGCCTGATGGCGGAGCCACAACTGGTGGCCGAATGCGTGACCGCGATGCGTGACGTGGTGGATATTCCGGTGACGGTGAAGACCCGTATCGGCATCGATGAGCAGGACAGCTATGGCTTCCTGACCGATTTTGTCGGCACCGTGGCCGAGGCGGGCTGTGATATTTTCACCATCCATGCCCGCAAGGCTTGGCTCAAAGGCTTGAGCCCAAAAGAGAACCGCGAGATCCCAGAGCTCAATTATGATCGTGCCTATCAGATCAAGCGTGACTTTGCCGATCTGAACATCTCGGTTAATGGCGGCGTAAAGAGCCTGGATGAGTGCGAAGCGCACCTGCAGCATCTGGATGGTGTGATGGTTGGCCGTGAGGCGTACCAGGATCCTTATATGATGGCGGGCGTCGATGGCCGCCTGTATGGTGTGACCTCGGCCCCCCTGAGTCGTGCGCAAGTGGTCGAACGGATGATCCCCTATCTGGAGCGTCATATCGCCCAGGGTGGGCGGGCCAATCACGTGACCCGTCACATGCTGGGTTTGTTTAACGGTATGCCGGGCGCTCGTCAGTGGCGCCGTTACCTGGCACAGAATGCCCACCTGCCCGGCGCCGATGCGCAGATCCTGGCGGCGGCGCTGGCGTCACTGCCAGCGGATGCGCAGGCAGCTTAAACCAGCAAAGTCCTCAGTAGCGGAATTAACCACTGGTGTGGTCAATTCCGCTAAATCCTCAGATTTTCTCCTCCGGCTTCCCACCTGCGTATCTGCCCCTCTCTCACCACAAAAATTAAACTATTAAAAATCAGCACTTTGGCTCAGCACTAAAAGTTGGCATGTCCTCTGCAAACCCTCTAGTCGTCTTTCATTGAAAACTGAGGTTACTACCATGTCTGCGTTGACTTCTTTGGTTCGTTGTTCCGTTATCGCTTTGGCTGTGTCGGCAGGGACCGCGCAGGCAGGGCAAAGTATCACCCTGGCCGAGGCCATCGATCGGGCCTTCCAGGCCGAGTTCAGCCAGACCACGCGAGGGATCGCTCGAGCCGCAAGGGCCGATGCCCACCATCTGGCCCGGGCGTCCATCAGCTCAGTCCCCAATTTGCCCGAGCAGAGCATGGAGGAGGCATTGGCCCTATCCATGGAGAGCCTCAATGCTGAGATCGCCGAACAGGCCAGAGAAGAAGTTCGGCAGAGGGCGGCGGAGCTGTTTACCTTTCCCGCTCTGCCGGTTGAGCTCCTGGCAATGCAATCTCAGGATCAGTAATGCTTGGGAAGGGGCAGGGGGGCAATATGAGGAGGCTTAGGAGAGAAGGGGAAAGTGGCCACCCAGCGGCATGGTTGCTGGGTGTCATTGCCCGGTTGGCACACCGTCTGGGGTGGCACGTCGGAGGCACCCGGCTGGCGGCCGTTTGCCTGGCCTTGGTGGCGCCGATGGCGCTCTTGTGCCTCTATCTGCTTGCTGCGGGGCTGATCGGGCTTGGGAGTGGGAGGCGGCGCTGATGGGGGGAGTGCTCCTGGGTTTATTGTTGAGCCTGATTGTCTTGGTGGGCTGGGCCGATCCGTGGGCCGTGGCGTTGGGTGAGTGGTGGGGCTGGTTTTGGTTACCCATCCTGGGGGTCATATTGCTGGCGCGTGTCTGGCGCTGAGGCGATGCTCCTTTCCCCTGAGGGAACTTACATCTTTGGCGACCCTGTGCGGCGAATATTCAGCCTTGCACCAGTGACAGAGCGCGGATTGTATTCCCCTGCTGGGAGGCTGAACACAGGCTGACAACTCTTGACGATAGGTTACTTGAACTCTGTATGGGGGGTGGCGGAAGATGGCGCTTTTCTTGATCAAGCAACACGTGTGGAGAGAAGCCGGTGAAACCTTATTTGTCAGGCTTGCTGTTGTCTTTGCTGGCAACCAGCGTCTGGGCACAGGAGCGCATACCTTCCGCTCCTGAGCGGGTCGCGGTGGTGGGCACCCCCTATTTTTATGCGGCCTATGAGTTCGTGGACAGTCGTGCCGGTGCTTACTGTGCGGATACTCAGGTTTTTCGTCTCGATGGGGATGAGTTTGAGTCTGAGTCGGTGGCACAGTTGGAGGCCAGCGGGGAGCTGGTATCACTTCAGTTTGTGTTCCACGGCTACCCGGTCGAGCGTCCCCTAGTGGAGCATTTCGAACAGCGAGACGGCCGTCGTACCTACTGCGTGCCTTACCTGATTGGCGGGATGGGTTCCCAGGGGCTGATGGCCACCGCCCGTTATGAGCTGCCAGGGGATGAACTGGTGGCTTGGTCTGCGGTGGTCAATGACGCCATGGAAAAAACGGCCGGCGAGTTTCCTGCCAGTGAAGAGCGGGATGGCAGTTGTATGGGGTGTCACCGCTGACCCTTTTGTATAGGATAGTGGTGGAGAGCTTGCGGATCCTCGGGCCATGACATACCCTCCTGCCCATCTACGGCCTCCTATTAGAAGGAATCTCATATGTCCATTATTGCTGTGCCGAATCTGTTCCACGTTGAGCCAAAGCGTCACCACAAGGCGCGTCATCTAAAGAAATTTGCGATTGGTCCTTTTGCCCAGACTTGCATAGAGCTGCGCTTCGAAGGGGATATCGAGAAGTTTGATGGTCTGGACGATGCCTTGACTGAGCTGCAGATCGAACATGGTTGGGATCTGTTCATTGCTTACTTCAATAACCGCTATCACGTCGCGGTGAACTTCTTCACCGAGCAGGAAGCGCAGGAGCAGGTGATCGAGTCCATTAAGGCCATCGTTAACGCCAGCTTGGGCGGTCAGCCTGACTACACCGTATTGGCCGGCGATGCCAACTACGGTGACTGGGATGCCTCCTACGCGGAATAATTCCTCCTCGCAGTCGCACCATAAGTAGAGAAGCCGCCCGATGGGGCGGTTTTTTTGTCTTCAGTTGTATAAAAATCAAATTAAACAATCCCTTGCCCAGGTTGGTCTTAATTCCCCTGCGCTTGTTTTCGCCCTTTCTCCATGATTTAAATCAATTAGGTGTCACTCTTTTAATCTTAAAAAGCGAACGCGTGGACCGCATAATGTCGTTATCACTTTGTGATGAACCTGCATACGATACACACATATCGAGGAGGGACTGACCCATGTGGGATGGCCTGATGCAATGGATTGAAGCGCACCTTGGTGCTTCGGATGAGGATGTACATTATGACGAACCGACTGACTGCACAAAACGGCGCCCCCATCGCCGATGACCAAAATAGCTTGAGTGCTGGCCCGCGTGGCGGCTTGATGTTGCAGGACTGGCAACTGATCGAAAAACTGGCGCATTTCAACCGGGAGCGGATCCCGGAGCGGGTGGTCCACGCCAAGGGCTCCGGCGCCTATGGCACTTTTATCCTGAGCAAAGACCTGTCCGAATACAGCATTGCCGACCACTTCAATGGCGTGGGCAAACAAACGGAAGTCTTCCTGCGCTTCTCCACCGTGGGCGGCGAGTCCGGCTCGGCGGACGCGGAGCGTGATCCCCGTGGCTTTGCCGTGCGTTTCTATACCGCCAACGGCAATCATGACATCGTGGGCAACAATACGCCGGTATTCTTCCTGCGCGATGGCATCAAGTTCCCGGACTTTGTTCATACTCAGAAGCGCAATCCGAAAACCAACCTGAAGGATCCCCAGGCGATGTGGGACTTCTGGTCGCTGCATCCGGAATCCTTGCACCAGGTGACCGTGCTGATGTCAGACCGGGGCATTCCGGCGACCTACCGCCATATGAACGGCTATGGCAGCCACACCTACTCCCTGTGGAATGCCAAGGGGGAGCGTTTCTGGGTGAAGTTCCACTTTAAGACGGCGCAGGGGATCAAAAATCTGTCGAATGCGCAGGCCGACAAGCTCAAGGGGATCGATCCGGATCATGCCCAGCGGGATCTGTTCGCCAGCATCGAAGATGGTGACTTTCCGACATGGGCGGTTAAGGTGCAGATCATGCCGGAAGCGGATGCCGAGACTTATCAGATCAACCCCTTCGATCTGACTAAGGTATGGCCCCATAAGGACTACCCGCTGATCGAGATCGGTACCCTGGAGCTTAACCGTAACCCGGAAAACTACTTTAACGAGGTGGAACAGGCCGCACTGGCACCCTCCAACCTGGTGCCCGGCGTCGGGGCATCGCCGGACAAGATGCTGCAGGCCCGGCTGTTTGCCTATGCCGATGCTCAGCGTTACCGGATTGGAGCCAATTACAATCAGTTGCCGGTCAACTGCCCCCATGCCAGTCAGCCCAACCACTATCAGCGGGCCGGTGCCATGGCGGGCACCGGGTGTCCCTTCCACGGTCAGGCGGCGGGCAGTGATGGCGCCGTTAACTATGGACCCAACTCCCAGAATGGCCCGACACAGCAGGCTCAGGCCGGCGAGCCACCGATGGATCTGGCCGGTGCCATGGCCCGCTATGACAAAACCGTCGAGGATGACTACAGCCAGGCGGGGGATCTGTTCCGCATCATGGATGTCGGGCAGCAGCAGGCATTGTTCGATACCATCGCCGGCGGCCTGAGTCAGGCCAGCAGTGAGGTGCAGGAGCGGATGTTGGAGCACTTCCGTCAGGCCGATGTGGCCTATGCGTCCGGGGTCAAGGCGGCCATCGAAGCCTTGAGCTGAGCACGGGTGTGCTGAGTGAAAAAACCGCCATGCTGGCGGTTTTTTCTTTAGGCCCAGGATCAGCCGTTGTCCACACCCAAGAGGTGATCCGACAGGCCATGGTGATGCACATCCCGCTGGGGGAAGGGGATGGTGATGTTGTTGTGATCGAAGGCCAGTTTGACCCGCTCGATCAGATCGAAATGCACCGGCCAGTAGTGATCGGAATCGACCCAGACCCGCACCAATAGATTAACCGAGCTGTCGGCGTGGGCGCTGACGTAGATCTCGCTGCCCGGCTCGGCCAGGATCCGCTCGTCTTCACTGATCACTTTGGCGAGCACCTCTTTGGCGATGCCGATATCATCGCCGTAGCTGATCCCGAAGGTCAGATCGACGCGCCGGGTGGGCTCACTAAACAAGTTTTTGACGCAGCCGTTGGAGAGCAGAGCGTTGGGGATCACCACTTTCTGGTTATCCAGGGTCAGCAGTATGGTGTTGAAGATCTGGATCTCATGGACCCTGCCGAGAAAGCCCTGGGCCTCGATCACATCGCCGTACTTAAAGGGTTTGAACAGCAGGATCAGCACGCCACCGGCGAAATTGGCCAGGCTGCCCTGCAGGGCCAGGCCGATGGCCAGGCCGGCGGCACCGAGTACGGCGATCAGGGAGGCGGTCTCCACGCCGATCATGGAGGCGAAGATCACCACGAGTATCAGCTTGAGGCCGACACTGATGATGGACAACAGGAAGCGCTGCAGGGTGAGATCCACCTTGGCCTTGTCCATGGCTTTGTCGACCACCTTACACAGGGCGCGAATAAACCATAGCCCGACAAACAGGACGATAAAGGCCAGTACCAGCTTTGGCCCGTAGAGCATGGCCATCTCCAGGCCTTTCTCACTGAACTGTTCGAGCATCTGCAGGCTGCGCTCGACGTTTTGTTCTACCTCTTCCATTTCGGACTCCTTGTCAGCTTCTTAGCCTTGAAAGGATGGTTCGGGAAACATGATTTCGCCAGATAAAAGAGTAATTTGGATGTATCAATGATGCTTTGGCTAATTTTGCCCTGCGGATAAATGGCCTCGTAGCAGGGGGAGCAGGCGCCAGTGTATTCGGGTTTCCGGTGAGCCGATCAGTCGCATGGAGCTGGTGTTGGCCAACCTGTGGGCCAGGGTGCGTATGGTGCCGCTGGGGGTACCCGTATGCTTGCTGGCCCATTCCGCCGTTTTAGGTTGTGCGTCGGGCCAGCCCAACAGGTAGCCACGGTAGCTTTGGGCTTCCGTCAGTTCGGGCGCCTGCCCCCCCCGGGTGACGGCGGTAAAGCCGTAGACATGTCGCTCAATAAAGCCATTGTCGAGTGGTGTGCCGTCCAACTCGGTGAGCCAAGTGTGCACAATGGCATCAATCAGCGCCCAGAGGGTGTCCGTTCGGATCCTAATGTGCTGTCCCTGAGGGAGCTCAGCGGCATCACTGATCACCAGCGAGTGGGGCTCCAGGGGGGGGATGGGGGCCGGATCCTGATGAAATACCAGGTGCAGCTCTTCACCCAGATCTGGCCTTGGCTTCACTGGGCGGAATCCAAATGGGCCGTTCCCGGCGCACTCCGGTGGCTGGGCCTTATTGAGGCGGGAGCGAACCAGGCTGAGCAGTTCGATGCGTGAAGGATCCATCAGGGGGCTTTGCTCATTGGGAGGGTAAACTGGGTTGAATACTCAGGCTAAGCCAAGTGCCTGGATGGAAATGTCACAGAACGGACAATTGGTGCGGTTGGATCCGACAGTTTTGGCTTTCTCTCTCTGTGGCTGCGGACAAAGCGATTAAGCTGGAGGCATGACAAACGACATGCACGGCAGGCTTCCTTTTTGACTTTGGACACGACACAGGCGTCGATCAGCGACTGCGATCCCTGGCTAAAGCGTATGGTCGTCAGTGGCTGCACGCTCCCGGATGCGAAACGCTTGTGGCAAGCGGGGCGGCCTATGGAGTTGGCGGAAGGGGACAGCTTCTGCATGCAGACCGACTATTGCGGCCTTTTGCTGATTGAAGATGGGATCCTGGCCCGAGAGTATACCCTGGTGGACGGCAGCCATGGGATCTCCTACTTGCTGCTGGGGGGCGATCTGCTGTATCGGGGGCGTAATCGCCAGTTCCTGCTGGCTCCCGTGAACCATAGGGCGATGACAGTGACCCAGTGCCGTTTTGTGCCCGAAGCGACCCTGGCGCAATTGTTTCACGTTAGTGCCGAGCTGCAGGATTTTATCGCAGGATTTCAAGATTGTATGGCGCGACGGATCGAAGAGATCGCCATGCTGCGCCAGTTGCTGAATAAACGGGACCTCACTTTTCTGGTCCTTCTGCTGGTGTCCGATGCACTCGAATTGCGGGGGCGTCGAATCATCCACTTCAGTGACGAAACCTGGTGTCGGCTGATCGGAACGACCCGGCAGTATTACAATGGCCTGATCCGGGAGTTGGTGGCGGCTGGTATCGTCAGTAAAGGGTACCGCACCCTTCAGATCCTGAAGCCTCGGGTGTTGCGTGGGCTGATGAGTGTCGATTATTTCAAGTATTATCTTCGAAACCGGGCACTGCCACCGCCCCTGTGATCGTCCCCAACGAGGAATCTATGACCGCTCCCTGTTTATACGTCGATGCCGATGCCTGCCCCAAGGTGATCAAAGAGATCCTGTTTCGTGCCGCCGAACGGGCCAGGTTACCCCTGTTGCTCATCGCCAATCAGAATATCCCCGTGCCGCCTTCCGCCTATATTAAGGCTGTGCGGGTCAGTGCTGGCTTCGATGTGGCGGATAATGAGATAGTCAGGCGCTGCCAGGCGGGTGATCTGGTGATCACCGCCGATATCCCCCTGGCCGCCGAGGTGGTGGCTAAAGGCGCGGTGGCCCTCAACCCTCGGGGGGAACTGTATACCGAACACAATATTCGGGCGCGGCTGAACATGCGTGACTTTATGGATACCCTGCGGGCATCCGGGGTCCAGACTGGCGGGCCACCCCCCTTGTCGCAAACCGAGCGCCAGGCCTTTGCCAATGCACTGGATCGTTACCTGGCGAAACTGGCGAGGCGCTGATCGCTGAAGGGGGCTGTCGAACTGGGCGCTGTTACGCTTACTTGAAGTGAATGGTTTTGCCCTTTGAGGGAGTCAGGAGACAGGGATGATTCGACAAAGGATCTTGATCACTGGGGCCAGCTCTGGCCTGGGGCGCGGCATGGCGCTGGAGTTTGCCAGCATGGGGCGAGATCTGGCACTGTGCGCCCGTCGATGGGATCGGCTGGAGGCGCTGAAGGCCGAGATCCTGCAACGGCATCCCCAGTGTCGCGTGGTGATCCGTCAGCTCGATGTGAATGAACACGAACAGGTGTTTACCGTGTTCAACGCATTTTGTCAGGAATTGGGTGGGTTGGATCGGGTGATCGTCAATGCCGGACTGGGCAAGGGAGCCTCCCTGGGGACCGGCCATTTCGAGGCCAACCGGCAAACCGCCATGACCAACTTTGTTGCTGCCCTGGCCCAGTGCGAGGCGGCGCTGACGGTATTTCGACAGCAGAACCGCGGCCATCTGGTCACCGTTTCTTCGGTTAGCGCGGTTCGGGGATTTCGCCGGGCGATGACCACCTATGCTGCCAGCAAGGCCGCCTTGACCAGCTTAAGCGAAGGGATCCGGGTGGATCTGCTGGGCTCACCGATCGCGGTCACTACGTTGCATCCGGGCTTTATTCGCAGCGAGATCAACGCACAGGTGGAAAAAGTGCCTTTTATTGTCGATACCGAAACCGGCTGTCGTGCCCTGGTTCGTGCGATCGAGCGAGAGGGAGCGAATGCCTATGTGCCGACTTGGCCCTGGGCGCTGGTGCAGTGTCTCCTTCGTTACCTTCCTCTTCGTGTGTTGAAGCGTTTTAGTTGAAAGCGGGTAAAGGCAGTGCCCAGTACCCAATCTCTGGTCCATCGGGAACTTCGTCCGGATCCGGCTTGAATATAGAGTTGGCGTTTGCTCTGGCCGGTTTCGAACTCGCCTATTTTTATCCAAATTCAGCGAGTTCGGCTCCATCTCGACAGGGAGAATCCTCCCATTTTCGGCGGCCATGTTCGGGCAACATTTCACGGGGATTGCTTGTTAGCAGATGTGAATGAGGCGGTCCCAAGAACCGTCGGTACTCATAGTGAAGGCAAAAATCAGCGGGACGGTTCAATTGTGTGCGCGTAGGAATGACGTGAGTTGGGGTCTTATCGATGGCGGGGTCAGGCAGGGATGGCCGCCAGTTCTTTTGGAAGATAATAGCCTGTCCCTCACTTTTCATCCGACTTGGCGGTGATAACTCGAGTTCTACACCTAGGATGGCATAGGCTGGCCGATAGTTATCGTTCACTAAAGTGGTCAGATATGGGGGCAGTTGTCAGTGAAGCCTTACGGGAAAAGTTGACCGACAAAGGCAGGGAGCGCCTTCATCATTATTTTCGTTTTGCCGATTCCATGGCAGATCGGATTGGACCCCACTGTGCAGGGGTGATCCACTCATTAGAAAGCGTTGAGAGATCCCTTGTGAAGATCGTCAATGGTCGTCATGCGGGGCGTAAGGAGGGGGCGCCCATCACGGATCTCGGCCTGAAGGTGTTGCGCCATTTTGAGCAAACCGGCGAAGTCTCTCCCAAGAACTATCTAACTCATGCCAAAGATGGCTCCCTGTTTAAATCCACGACTCTGGTGCTGGTGGAAGAGATGGACCGGCCCATCGGCCTGTTTTGCATCAATGTGAACCCGTCTTAGCCCTTTGCCGAGATCATCAAGGCCATGATGCCGGACTTTGCCAGCAACAGTATTGCGGTGAGTGAGAGCCTCAGCTCTTCGGTCGTGATTGAACGTGCGCTTGAACGTGCCATCGGAGATGTTCACAACGACAGTTCGATCTCCTCCAAGGGGCGGAAGAAGGTGATTACCAAGGTGCCGTTTGAATACGGGATCTTTGAGCTCAAAGCGGCCACGGCCATGGTCTTTAAGCGCCTCGGGATCACTCGCCACACTGTCTATCAGCAGATTCGAGAGCGTAAGGCGAGCCAACAGGACTAGGTCCCCCCCTGCCATCCATGGGTCGTCATGAGGCACTCGACATCGGCAGTCGGGAGGCGATTTCTCCTACTCCGTGGTGTGTCCCTTGAAGGGGGCCGGATGAGTTCTGCGCCCCTATCCGATCATGGATAAGGGTGGACTGATTGCGGGCGTTGTGAGGTGGCTTCAAGCCGACGGGCCCTGAGCTGGTCATAGGCCCAGTTGAACACCAGGGCATAGATCAGGAAGAAGGCGACGAAACCCAGATCCAGGATCAGGACGGCCCAAAACCCCATCTGCAGTTGCCACATCAGTAGCGGGATGGTGGTGGCAAGCAGCCCCAGCTCAAACCCCAGCGCATGGCCCAGGCGCATGGCCAAGCTTCGGCCGAGGCGGTCGGGCCCCATCCACTTGTCAAACCCCAAGTTATAGAGATAGTTCCAGACCATGGCGATCAGGCTAAGCAGGATCGCGGTCAGGGTCATGGTGCCTGCATCCTTGCCGGTAAAGAGCATGCTGGCAGGGATCAGGATCGCCATGGCAAACAGTTCGAACAGGAGGGTGTGAAGCAGGCGTTCACCGGTACGCATCGGGGGGGCCATCGTGGGACTCCGTTGGGAAATTTGCCCAGATTGTCATCTGAAACTAAGATGGCTAAAAGTTAGGACCTATCAGAAGCGCTTATATGTATAGCCTTGAACAACTGCGGATGTTTGCCCTGAGCGCTCGCTTGGGATCCTTTTCCGCAGCGGCCCGACAATTGGGAAAGGCTCAGTCGGCGGTCAGCCAGGGGATCGCGAACCTGGAGATCGATCTGGACTGCTGTCTGTTTGAGCGGACCGGCCGCACTCCCAGCCTGACCCGGGAGGGGGGGCGGTTGCTGCCACTGGCAGAATCCATGTTGGGACTGTGCCGGGATCTGGATCGGACGGTACAGGCCATTGGGGCGGCTCACGAGGATGAACTGTTTCTGGCCATTGATGAGGCGTTGATGGTGCCGGGAATGGGGGGGCTATTGCAGGATTTCGAAGCACACTTCCCCACGACGGCACTGAATTTTCACACGGCTGCCAGTCCCGACATACGAGGCCTGGTGGGATCGGGAAAGGCGCAACTGGGACTGATGTTTGCAGATACGGCCCTGCCCCAGGATGTCTCCCTCTGTTATCTGGGCTCTTTGCCCTTTGTCGTTGTTGTCTGCCCACAGCACCCTCTGGCCAGTCTGGCTGAGCCGGATATTGATGATCTGCAACGGCACCGTCAGTTGCTGGTCAAGGGCTTCGATGGAGCGGGGTTATCGCATTTTCCCGCGGTTGCGACTCAGCTCTGGTGGACCAATACCTTTTACCTGCTACGGGAGCTGGCCCGCCAGGGGTTGGGCTGGAGCTATGTCCCTCTGCACCTGGTTGAAGCCGAGCTTCGTTCTGGTGCTCTGGTTCGCCTGTCCGTGCAGTTTGATCACCAGGCCTGGCGTGCCCCGGTAGAATTGGTGATGGCAAAGGGCTCCGAGCCGGGGCCAGCACTGGATTGGTTATCAACAAAGTTAAAATCCCTTTTTTCGGATCCGCCCAAGCCCAGTGCCGGGGCGGCTAACACAGGGTTCCAAGGAAGCTGATTGTGCACATTACGGATCTCTATACCTATCCGGTGAAATCCCTGCAGGGGATCCGGCTTGAACGGGCGACACTGGCGACGACCGGCCTGCCCTGGGATCGCCACTGGATGGTGATCGATTGGCGCGGGCGGTTCGTGACTCAGCGCCAGTTGCCACGGATGGCCCGCATCACTACGGCGCTGACCGGTAGCCACTTGCAGCTAAGGAGTGGAGGCATTGAGCTGGCTGTTCCATTGTATGAAGATCTCACGAGCCTGGTTCCTGTTCAGATCTGGGGCAGTGATCTGCAGGCATTTGATCAGGGAGCACAAGCCTCCGTCTGGTTGACTCAGGTTTTGGGTTTGTACCGGGGGGAGCCCCTTCGTCTGGTGCGCTTCGATCCCAGACGCCCTCGTCATATCAAGGCCAAGTATCTGCGGGAGCCGGAAGTCGCCCACACCCAGTTTGCTGATGGCTTTCCCTACCTGATTGCATCTCAGGGCTCTTTGGATCGTCTGAATCAGGCACTGGAGCAACAGGGAGAGCCGGCCGTATCCATGAAGCGTTTTCGCGCCAACATAGTGGTGGCGGGAATGACACCGGCCTTTGCCGAATTGTCATCTATGGTGCTACAGCACCCCACTTATTCTTTGGCGATCCGTAAACCCTGTGAGCGTTGCCCGGTGATCACGGTCGATCAAGTCAGTGGCGAGCGGCCAAGCCCTAGAGAGCCCCTGAAGACCTTGATGGGGATGGATCTCATCCAGGATGGCAGAGCCTATTTCGGTGGCAATGCCTTACTTTCTCTTGGAGAGGGGAAGGACATTTGCGTGGGCGATCACGTTGTTGTCGCTTAGCGTGCCCTGTCTCGAACTTGTGCCATTTTCGCAGGCTACCATGCAACAAATGGCCTGAGTTTTGTGAGCCCAATTTCATCTGCATTACACTGCACGACCGGGCCATTGCTCACCCTAAATGCTCGATTCGGAGCGGCTTCCCATCGTTCCGGTCATAAAAAAAGCACCCTTCTGCCTGACAAGCACGAGCAATGGCCCGCTCTCCCACCTCTCTGCCCTTTTGGGATTGGCTTCTTGTTTCCTTTTAGGGGCAATGATCGTTAAGCCTTGCTCCTTGCTCCTTGCTCCTTGCTCCTCGCTCCTCGCTCCTCGCTCCTCGCTCCTTGCTCCTTGCTTGTGTGCTTCATTAAGCAGGTCTTATTGCTGCTGAATGAAGCACAAGGTGGGAGCCACACTATCTTGGGTCAATGCTTGTTGGTTGGATGCGCCTCATTGGTGTGAGAGTCGGGGAAACGTCGGGAAGGCCATGGCGAACCCATCTCATTCCTGTTTGTTCCTAACCACCAGGGTTGGGTAGATGTCGGTTGTTATCGGTTGGCCCCTGTTAAGGCTCTGAATTTTTGTTGGAAAGCGTCTAAATGAACAGGTTTTCACAAATGAGCGCATCCTGGGCGCAGGTTTGTGAGCAGAGGTGTGAGTGAATGTTGCATTTATTGCCGCGCAAGTGCATTGAAGTGAGGGGACAATGCATCTCGCGTGATCTGTCTTGGAAAATGGGCGGTATCGTGATCCCTTGCGGTGTCTCGGGGTGGTTTTGCTGGAGTTGTTCAAAGATCTCACACTTAACGCTCAAAAACTGAAATTAACGCGGTTTCACACTTACGCGCAGTCAGACCAGTATGTATAATCCGCCCCGATTTTACTGGTTGTAACTTTCTTTCAGGGGAAAAGCAGATGGCGCTTTGCGATATTGGTTTTGTTGGTTTGGGTGTAATGGGCAAGAGCCTGACACTGAACCTCGCGGACAACGGCTATCAGGTGGCCGCGTTCGATCTGGACCAAGACAAAGTCGACAGCGTCTTGACGCAGGACATGGTGGAAAATAACAACCTTGCTCGAGTGCAAGGCTGTGACTCTTTCGGTGATCTGTTGGCCAAGGTGAAAGCGCCCCGTACCATCGTGTTGTCCGTGCCTGCGGGAGCGCCAGTGGACAGTGTCTGCCGCAAGCTGATCGAAGCCGGGATCGGGCCGGATGATACCGTGGTCGACACAGGTAACAGCCTGTGGAGCGATACCGTTCGCCGTGAAAAGAAATACGCCGGCCTGTTTATGTTCTTTTCTACCGCCGTTTCCGGTGGGGAAGCGGGCGCCCGTTTCGGGCCATCCCTGATGCCGTCCGGTGACCGTCGTGCCTGGGATCGCATCAAGCCGATGTGGCAGGCGATCGCTGCCAAGGTGGATCCGCAAACCGGCAAGCCCATCGAACGCGCCGAGCCGGGCAATCCGGTGAAAGAGGGTGAGCCATGTGCCGAATACATAGGTCCTAATGGTGCGGGTCACTATGTGAAAATGGTGCACAACGGCATCGAATACGCCGATATGCAGTTGATCTGTGAAGCCTACCACGTCATGCGTGATGCACTGGCCATGTCTCCGAAAGAGATTGCCGCGGTGTTCCGCCAGTGGAACCAAGGCGTGCTGGACAGCTACCTGATTGAGATCAGCGCCGAGGTGCTTGAGGAGATGGACAGTGCCACTGACCAGCCTCTGGTGGACGTGATCCTGGATCGTGCCGGGCAGAAAGGTACTGGCATGTGGACCGCCATGAGCGCCCTGGAGTTGGGTAGCCCGGCTCCAACCATTGCTCAGTCCGTATTTGCCCGCTCCATGTCCAGCCTCAAGAGTGAGCGTGTGGCCGCGTCCAAGGTGCTGGTGGGACCGGAACGCATGGTTGTCTCCGAAGAGGAAAAGCGTGAGATCATTGCTCAGCTGCATGATGCCCTCTACTGCTCCAAGATCTGTGCTTACGCACAGGGCTTCCAGTTGATGCGCTCTGCGGCGAAGGCCAATGGCTGGACCCTGGATTTTGCCGCCATTGCCAAGATCTGGCGAGCAGGCTGCATCATTCGCGCCGTCTTCCTGCAGTCCATCACAGATGCATACCTGCGTAATGACGATCTGGCCAATCTGCTGGTGGATGAGTTCTTTGCCGGTGAGATCGCCAAACACCAGATGAACTGGCGTATGGCCATCGCCAAGGCGACCATGATGGGCATTCCCTGCAGTGGCTTCAGCTCAGCGCTGGGTTACTACGACTCCTACCGCCTGGAGACCTTGCCTGCAAACCTGTTGCAGGGTCAGCGTGATTTCTTCGGTGCCCATACTTTTGAACGCACCGATGCCCCCGCGGGTCAGATGCACCACGTCGAGTGGGGTACACCAGAGCGCGCCATGATTAAGATGTGATCTTGATCGAGACAAAAAAACCGCCTTCGGGCGGTTTTTTTGTCTTCGCAATTTATCACACCTTAGATTAACGCCCTGTTTCATTGCGACTTTCTTAAAACCGTTCTTTACTTGCTTGAGTGTTCCCCAGCGAAACGCAGTCCAAGATCCAGAGGGGAGCACATCATTCTGGTTTGTGGGAGCTTACATGATGATCACGGCGTACTTGCTGATTGGGCTGGTGTTGCTACCCCTGGGGTGGGTCGTAACCCGCCATGAAGGGAGCGGGGGCTTTTGGAGCGAGATCTGGCAGCAATGGCGGCACCAACCGATGCGTCTGAGTTTTCGTTGGGGGATCCAGTTGGCTCTGACAATACTCTTGTGGCCCCTGGTGTTGTTAGACAACCTGTCGAGGCTTAGGGAGCCCAGGCCTCAACTTCCCTTTATGGTGCAGCCGGGGGATTTGAGGGAGCCGGTGGACATAGAGGCGTTGGAGCATGCCGAAGAGATGCGGGCGACGTTGGCGCTGCTTGAGGGGGAGTGGGAAGCGTTTAAGCAGCAGCGGCAGGATGGGGATATCGTCTGGTCATTTGAAGCCTGTTGGGCCGGGATCAGCAATCACGAGCCTCAGCCAATTCAAGGCTTGGTGCTGGTCCGTCAGGGTCAGCCTGTGGCCCATGTATGCACCGATGCGGTCGTGATGAGCACAGAGGAAGGCACAGTCCCCATCTCTATGGAGTCGGGGAATCGCTGATAAAGGGGCAGGGGGGCGGGTGCCCTGTGTCCTGCCCTGTGATCGACACTAGGCTCCGGCTTCATCGTCTGTGCCTTGTCTTAATGCTCCGAGTCGAAGGCCGCAAGATCCCCCGGTTGTCGCAGCATTTTGTCTACTTCATCCTCATGCAGGGTCTCTGTCACGATCATCTCCCTGGCATACTCTTCGAGCAACACCGAGTCTCCCTGCACCGCATCGAGCAGTTGGTAGTAGAGGGCAGCTACCGCCTTTTCGTGGGCCAGACTTTCTCGCAGGATATCGCCAATATCGTGTTGTTTGGTCTCCAGCAGGGGGCCGATCCCCAGAGAGGGATGGCCGCCCATCAGGGTGACCAGTTCGCCGGCCCTGTGGGCATGCTGCAGGCTCTCTTCGGCGTTGCCCTTGAGCCAGCTGACGATGGGGATGCGTCCATAACCGAACACCATCAGGCTGTAATGGGTGTAACGTACGACGCCAGCCAACTCCATCTCCATGATCTGATTGAGCAGTGTGATGGCTGCACTTTTTACTGAGCCTTTCATTTGATGCTTCTCCTGAGGGATTGAACCTCAAGGTTTAGCGCATAAGTCGTCGGCTTGCCGCACCGATGAGGGTGTGTGCGTAACATTGGGCGGCGGGCGAGAAGAGTGATTTAATGGCAGCTAGGAACACACTATCCACAGGAAGTGAGAAATGATGCAATCTTGGCGACGGCGGAGCCTCCTGTTTTTTTGCCTCATGGGTGCGGTCGGGATCCTGTCGGCCTCAGAGCGTCCGACCATAGGGGTGGCACTCTCCGGTGGCGGGGCAAAAGGTGCGGCCCATATCGGTGTGCTGCGGGTGTTGGAGCGACACAGGATCCCGGTGGATCGGATCGCAGGCACCTCCATGGGGGCCTATGTCGCCGGCCTGTATGCCCTGGGCCTGAGTACCGACGAGATCGAACAACGCATGGCGCAGCTGGACTTTAATACCGGCTTCTCCGATGGGGTGCCTCGACAGGCCCTGAATTTTCGCGACAAAGAGTTCGTCGACAGCTATCCCATCGAACTGAAAATGGGTTTTAACCAGGGAGAGGTGACCCTACCCCGGGGGGCGCTGGCGGGACAGACCATGTCCTCCCTGATCCGTCGCTCCCTCGGTCCTGTTCCTCGTGTGAGTGACTTTGATACCCTGCCCATCCCGTTGCGTACCGTGGCGACGGATCTGGCGGATCGCAGTGAGGTGGTCTTTTCCTCGGGAGATCTGGCCACCGCGATGCAGGCGAGCATGACGGTGCCTGGAGCGCTGGCGCCCATCGAGCACGAAGGGCGCTTGCTGGTGGATGGCGGCCTGGTCAATAACCTGCCGATCCAGCTGGTAAGGGAGATGGGGGCCGACATAGTGATCGCGGTGGATATCGGTTCACCCCTGCTGGGCAGGGAGGAGCTGGACTCCGTGGTGGATGTGCTCAACCAACTGTCCGGATACCTGACTAACCTGAGCCGGGACCAGCAGGTGGCGACATTGACCGAGCGAGACTTGCTGATCGTGCCGGATATTGAGGGGGTGGGAACCAGTGATTTTGATCTGATGCCGACGATGGTCCGTCGAGGGGAAACCGTCGCCCTTACCCATCTCCCCTGGCTGAAGGGGTTATCCATGAGTGACGAGGCATATCAGGCCTATCGGCAGGCGAAGCAGCAGCGGCAGCAGGCGCTGCTGAAGTCGGGTCCGCGCCTGGCCAAGATCACCTTGCATAACGATTCCTGGCTAAGGGACAAGGAGATCCGTGAAGCCCTGGGCCTCAAACCGGGAGAGGTGCTGGACAGCGATGGGCTGGAGGCTGCGGTAGCAAGGATCTACGCCCTCAACGAGTTTGAACGGGTCGACATGCAGCTTATCGAGGGAGCATTGGGGCAGGAGTTGGTGGTGACGGCCCGAGGCAAAAGCTGGGGGCCGAATGTGTTCGATCTCGGGCTGCGCTTCGAAGACAACTTCGAAGACGATCTCGATTTTGGTCTGGATCTCGCCTACAGCGCAAAGAACCTGTTTAACCGCCGAATAGAGTGGCGTAACGAACTGAACCTGGGGACTAACAAGCGTTTCAGTACTGAGCTGTATCGTCCCCTGGACGATCTGCGCCGCTACTATCTGCGGGCCAAGTACCGCTATGAAGATCAGCGTTGGACCCGCTTCGAAGCCAATGGGCTCAGGCGGATCGATCAGAGGAGCCACGAAAGCCAGGTTGGCCTGGGCATGAACCTGAAGCCCCGCTGGCAAGCCGAACTCTCCTACCTGTACGAGGATGGAGAGTATCTGCCTGTACCCAAGGATCTCAGTGATAAGTTGGCGCGTTATCATATTCAGGGGCCGCAGTTGTCTCTGGGGTATGATCACCTTGATAGCTCGATGTTTCCCACTCAGGGCGGGCGTCTCACCCTGCAGCTGGCCTATCTGGACAGCCACACACGTCTGCTGCCTGCGTCAGGCCAGCCCGGACTGGAGGAAACCAGGTTGTGGAGCTTCGATGCCCGCTGGATGGGCGCGACCCAGTGGGGCAACCATAACCTGATTGGCAAGCTGGAATGGCAGGGGCTGGATCAGGATGGACTGCACCTTTCTCGAGTCGTTTCCATCGGCGGATTCCTCAATCTGTCGGGCTACAACAAGGATGCACTGTTTGGCAGCCACAAGGCGCTGGCGGGCGGGATCTATCGTTACAACCTGCAGGGTGCGCCGCTGGGGATCACCCGGCCCATCTACCTGGGGGCGTCACTGGAGGCGGGCAATGTCTGGTTGGAGCGTGATCAGATCGCCCTGGAAGATCTGATCTACGCCGGCAGCCTGTTTGTCAGTGCCGATCTGGGGTGGGGGCCCATTGCCCTGGGCTATGGTCACGCCGACACGGGCCAGGACAGCATCTACTTCTTTTTTGGCAAGCCATTCTAGATGGCGGGCGCTCTGTCCGAGGTTTTTGGGCTGAGTACCGCGTAAAACAGGCAGTCACTGACGGCGATCTCCGGATTGGTGGTGATCATAAACAGCTTACAGTCGGACGCCAGTGTCAGGCGCTGTCCCTCCTGGCGAAGCAGGGTGTGAGCGGCACGCCTGCCGGTGCCATCGTGCAGCTCCAGGGCGTCCAGCCCCTGACTGCCCAGCCAGCCCAGGGGCTGTCCCGCTGGCAGCCAGCCAAAGTTAAGCCGTTCAATGTCCGGCGGCAGGGTGAGATCGGCCCAGTCACAGGGGGCTTCGGCGTAGTGAACGGTGCCGCCCGGGCGCAGCATGATGCGCAGTGGTTGAGTCAACACCTCCAGCTGCCAGTCCCCGGAGGGTTCCTGCAGGATCTGCTCCCTTAGCAGGAACTGGGCGAGCCCGGCGCTGGCCACATCATTGGACTGGGGATCTTCCGATCCCCCGCACTCGATGGTGATGATGGGGCTTTGGGGGTGGGTGTGCTCCATCAAGGCTCCGAGGCGGACCTCGGTCAGCAGCATTCGTTCGGTAAACAGGGCGGCCAGGGCGCGGTGGCGTTCGTCGTTGACCGTGGCGACGGCGAAGCTGGGGCCACTGCCCGAGGTGTTGTGCAGATCGACCACGGCTTCCGGCGCTACGGCCTCGATCCGTTGCTGCAGGGCCTGGCTCAGTTGCCAGGCGGAGTGTTCGGCCTGTTTGGGTGTCGGCACGGTAAAGCAGCGGTTCAGATCGGGCAGGCCGGGAAGATGACGATGGCAAAAGCCCGGTGGAGCGATGGCAGCCTGAATGTTGACCAGGCAAAAGTGGCACGTCACCGCTGGCGTGTCTCCTCGACGCAGCCAATGCCAGATCCCATGACTGCCCGAGGGCTCATTACCGTGGAGCAGGGTCACCACCACCCGGCAGCGCTTGGGATCTCGCCCGGGTTGCGTCATCCACACCGGCCCTTCCTGCTGCTTCAGCCAGTGCCAAAGCCCCTCATCGAGGGCATCGGCCTCCGGCAGGGGAACGTCATGCAGGCGATCCATTCTCATGGTGTGGGCACCTCCCATTGCGCCACGGTTTTACCGCTGGCGGCGTTTTTCTGGTAGAAGGCGAACATGCGGGCCAGGGCTGCCTGCCTGCCCAGTACGGGCTCAAACTGCGCCAGGGTCGCCAGCTGCCACTGGGCACCGGTTTGTCGGGTGGCCAAACGTTGTCGCAGCAGGTTGATGAATGTGGCTTGCTCAGAAGGGGCGATCCCCAGTGTCTGCAATCCCGGGCCGGCCTTATCGAGGGCTTCCTCCAGCAAGGGTATGATGGCTTGCTCCTTGAGGCGCCCCTGAGGATCCGGCCAGAGGATCTGGGCATCCAGGCCGTGTTGTGCGGCTCGATAGAAGTTGTATTCGGCCAGTTCAAACGGCAGGGCATCGAGCCGGCGATCCAGATCGGCCCTAAAGTGCTGGGCGAGCCCTATCAGCAGGGCGACATTGGCCAGCATATCGGCGCAGGTGGGGCCTGCCGGCAGGCTGCGGACCTCGATGCGCAGATGGCCGCCGGCGCAGGGATCGTACACGGGGCGGTTCCAGCTCCAGATCGTGCCCTGATGCATCCTCAATGCTGCCAGGGCCGGTCCATCGCCGGGCTTGGGGCTGATATCGCCGGAATGGGGCAGCAGGATGGGGAACAGGCTCACGCCCTGGCGAAACAGCTCCAGGGCGCTGTGGCGGACATAGCCCTTGCCGAAGGAGACACGAGCCGGACGTTTATAGCTGGTTGGGCAGACATTGCGGGAGTCGATGGATTGCTTAAACAGGGGGATCCGGGTTTCCTGCCACAGCCTGTGGCCAAGAAACAGGGGGGAGTTGCCAGCCAGGGCCAGGGCGAAGGGCGTGGCCAGTTGGATGGCGTTGTACCAGTCGGCAAACTCCTCGGGGGGGATCCGCAGGTGCACCTGAAAGGAGGTATTGGCCCCCTCCAGGGTGAGGTCTTCGGCGGTTAACTGAAGGGGCTCGGCGCCGTTGATCTGGATCTGAAAAGGTCCTCCCCTTAGCTGACACAGTTGTTGGGTCAGTGCTCGGTAGCGGGGCTCATCGGTCATGGACGGCAGGCCGAAGTCGGCCCGTTGCAGGGTTGGCAGGATCCCAATGGCACTGATCTGGCAGGCATGGTGCGCCCCCAGGGTGATCAACTGATGCAGTTTATGGGTCAGATCCCGGCACAGGTGGGAGAAAGGAGTATCGCGAAATGGGGTGTAGGGGCAGTTGTACTCGAGATTGAAGCGATTGAGCTCCGGGGTCAACAGGGGATCGCCGGCGGCGGCCAGCAACTGACGGTTGAACATCTTGGGGCGGCCTTCAGGAGTGGTCAGATACAGCTCCAGTTCGGCGCCCAGGGTCATGGGGCCCTTCCCCCAGCCCGGCTGGGCTAACAGTTCCCCAAGGATCTGCAGTTCTTTGTCGAGTCGCTCGGTGGTACGGGTGAAATCCATTTCACGAGTTTGGCTATGCTCGAGTCGCTGTCCCATCGCGATCCTCTCCTTGGCCTTGATCCTTTCATCATATCCGATCCCGCGCACACTGCCATGGTTCGCTGAAATATTGCGCTGATCAAAAAGGAGAATTTAGGAACCGCTGGGGTTATATAGCGAGTGACATGGCGGATCTGGGGTGAGCGCTCGCTCGCAGCATGAGCACAGTGAGCCGGGGAGTTGCCAAGCGGATCTATTGGCCTCGGCCTCCCCTCGATGCGTCATGGGGAGTATGGGGAGTTTGGGGTCAAAAAGAGGGAGCCGCCGGACTCCCTCTGTCGATCTCTTTGGGTTAGCCAGCCCGCATCGCCAGCAGGGCCTTAAGATCGAAGGGTCCCGGATAGCGGACCCAGCCGCCTTCCCCTTGTTGCACTGCCACCATGGACATGCGATCCGCCAGTTCATTGCCCTCGATCCCGGCATGGCCCTTGACGTGTTGCAGCGTCACCTGCTCCTTGAGCTCCTGCCACAGGGCATAGATGGTCTGGATCAGGGCCAGGTTCTGGATCTCGCCACCCGCCCGCTTCCAGCCTCGCTTCTTCCAGCCGTCGGCCCAGACACTGACACAGTTAATGGCGTAGACCGAGTCACACAGCACGGTGACGCTGCGCTTGGCGGCCAGGTGTGGCTGAGCCAGCAGCAGAGATTGGTGCAGGCCGTTGAGTTCGGCGGTGTTGTTGGTGCCCTGCGGGTTGTAGAGGCCGTACCAAAGCTCGCTCAGCTCGCCTTTGAGATAGACGGCGACACCGGTTCCGGCGTTGCCGGGATTGGGATCGCAGGCGCCGTCGCAGTAGATCAGGACGTCGCTGTCAGGCGGGGTGTGCCCCGAGGCTTTGGCGGTCTGACGCGGTTTCTTAACGGGGCTGGCCGCCCCCAGGGCCTTTTGGTGGCCCATTTTCAATGCCGCCATCGCCTCTTCCCGGCTGGGGTAGGCCTTGTACTTGGCCCCTGCGAAGCCACTGACCGCTGCCTGGGCCTTGGGCCATTCGGTAAAGATCCCGGTTTGGCGCCCTTGCCAGACCACGTAGAATTTTTTTGCCATGGTAGGACCCGCAAAATAAGAGGAGTGTTGGCGGCCTATGATAGGGGCTGATCCGGGGGGAGCAAGCGCGGGAGGAATTTTTACCGGGTGCCAGGGGATCCCTGCCCGGTTTGGTCTCTCCGGGGAAGATCTGTCAATCGGGGGGTGAAGGGGTTTCACGAACAGTGTTAGTGTATCCAGACTGGAGTCACCAGTGATTACACTGTAAGCGCCACAGGAAGGTGGCCAATCATCATGAACATAGGGTAAGGACGCCATGATTCACTTATCGATCCGCCTGCGCCTGGGCTTGCTCATCTTCACCGCCATGCTGGCATTGTGCCTGCTCAGTGGATACGGTCTCTATGCCCAAAGAGCCCTGTTAATGGAAGAGCGGCAGCGGGACACGCGGGAGCTGGTGGATTCCGTGCTCACCTTGATGGCGGACTATCAGGCCCAGGCAGACTCCGGGCAGATCACCCTGGCTCAGGCTCAGGAGCGGGCCAGAGAGCTGATCCGGGCGATACGCTATGACGAAAATGGCTATTTTACCGTGTACGATCATCAGGGGCGGATGATCTACCACCCCCACGATGCCAGTTTGATCGGCCAGGATCTGTCTCGGCTGCAGGACGCCAATGGGGTGTACATCTTCCAGGAGGCGATCCGCGCCGCGCAGGATCCCCAGGGGGGCTATGTCGAATACGTCTGGTCCAAGCCCAACGAGACCGAGCTAAAACCCAAGCTGGGGTTCGCCCGCAACTTTGCCCCATGGGACTGGATCGTCAGCTCCGGCCTGTACCTGGATGAGGTGGAAAGCCAGTTTTGGCGACAGGCCTGGACCAATCTGGGGAGTGTTGCGCTGATCTCCCTGCTGCTGCTCAGCTTATCCTACTGGGTTGCTCGCTCGATCATCACGCCCCTCCATGAATTAAGAGACCAACTAGATCGGATCCACAATCAGCGGGATCTCACCGTACGCCTGCCCCTGAGAGACAGGCATGAGATCGGCACTGTAGCCCGGGCCTGTAATGGCCTGTTGCAGGCGGTGCAGGAAGCTTTTTCCAGTGTTCAGCAAAGCACGGGGACCCTGCTGCAGGGCGCCCAGACACTCAATGAGAATGCCGGTCGTATTGCGACCGCCTCGCTGGAGCAGCAGGATGCCTCCCATGCCATCTCCGCCGGTGTGGAGCAATTGAGCCAAAGCATTGCCGGGATCAGCCAAAATGCGGAGAAGATGCGTCAATTGTCCCTGCAGTCGGGGGCCAAGAGCGAACGCACCGCCGCCTCCATGGTGGAGAGTGCCACCAGCATGAAGCAGGTGTCTGAGCAGGTGACTGAGTCCAGTGCCCTGGTGTCGACGCTGGATGGCCAGGCGACGGAGATCCAGACCATAGTCACGGTGATCGAGGAGGTGGCGCAGCAGACCAACCTGCTGGCGCTCAATGCCGCCATCGAGGCGGCCCGGGCGGGGGAGCAGGGTCGAGGCTTCGCCGTGGTGGCCGACGAGGTGCGCAAGTTGGCGGAGCGGACCTCGGACTCGACCGGTCAGATCGCCGGTTCATTGACCCAGATCCAGGGGGGCACGACACAGGTGGTGGAGCAGATGGGCCAGGTGGCCTCCAGTGTCCATGAGGGGCTGGAGCAGAGCGTCGAGCTGGAGCAGGCGGTGCGGGAGTTGCAGGAAGCCTCTGTGGATCTGGGGCATATCATCGATGAGGTCAGTCGGGCGTTGGCCGAACAGCTCAATGCCAGTAATGAGGTGTCTCAGCGTATCGGCAATATCGCCGAAAAAGCCCAGGGCAACAGTGGCGTGGCCGGAGCCACGGCAGACTCGGTGGCCCAGTTGCATACCCTGGCGCAGAGTCTGGAGCGGGCTGTGAACCAGTTTAAACTGGCGTGAGGTGCCCTAGGCTTCGCCGCTTGCAAGAAAGGCCTCAATGGGCCAGCCGAGTCCGGGGGCATTGGGCTGGCCTTAGAGTACTCGCCGTGCCTGCCAGTAGTTGGCCGCCCAGTAAGGGTTATCCATCCGTGACAACATGACTCCGCGGCTGTAGGAGGTATGGAGGAAACTCACGGTGTCCACCATCATGCCGACATGGCGGACATTGGCCCCGGTTTTGAAAAACACCAGATCCCCCGGGCGCAGCTCCTGACGCGAGATCGCCACGCCCCGCTGGACCTGCTGCTCCGTGGTGCGCGGCAGGAGCAGATCGAAGTGATCCCGGTAGGTGAGCTGTACCAGGGCGGAGCAATCCACGCCCTGTTTACTGGTGCCGCCCAGGCGATGGGGAACGCCAGCCCAGTCGCTGTGTTGCTGCATCAGGCGCTGGCTGATCGCCTCGGAGCCCTGGGGCTTGTTGTAACTGGGGGCGCTGCTGGTGGGCGCTGGTGCCTGGGCGCAGCCCGTGAGCAGCAGGGCCAAGAGCAGGAAGGGCAGGGAGAGTGGGCGAAACATAACCATCTTCATCGTGATAACTCCGGAGCAGGATACAGGGTTGGCCCGTTAAGATCAGCGACCGCAACCGGAATTGAATTGAGTTCGCCCCTCATCCTGATTACGACTTTGACGTGGGCGCTGATCAGCCCTTGAAGCTTGAGTTCAGCCCTTGTCTCTGCAAGGCTCGCAAATTCTCTGGCCCGGACAGCAGGGAGGCCCAGCGCCGCTTGCTTCGCCCAGCTTGTTATTGCAGCCCGCCTTCCTAGCACCTCACTTGGGGCTCTGTTATCGCGAACTCCTGAAACTTGGCTCAGTGACGAATGGGGATCCCTTCCCGGTGCCGGGGCGTCACGGCTTTGTGCCGTGCGACGGCCCATTTCTCTGGATGGTGTCTGGCGATGACAGAGGCGGTGTGGATCCGGGCGCGGTGGATTGAGTACCGACCGGCAGTGGAGGCTCTACACTTGGAGATGACCACCGATGCTGGGGCCCAGGGCCTGATCAGGGAGAGCGGAGCATGGGTGCCCGGAGTGGGATTCTGACCGCATCGAATTGATGCGGTGTGGTTGTCGCTCGGAGCCACCTTAGGGTGGCACCGGATGGATTCATCGAGGAGTTTGAGATGAAACATCAATTACGCTTTATGTGTGTCCCTGTCGTCGTGGCCAGTGCGCTACTCTCCCTTCCTGCTTATGCCGCCGATTGTGCCGATGTGCAATGGTCCCAGGCGAGCCTGGCACAGGCTCCGGGGCTGGCTGATGCCTGCCAGGCGGTGGTGATGCATGAGGGTCAATCCCAGGTCCAGGTTGAGGCGATCTTTGTGCGCAATCATCCCAACTACAAGGCTGATCTGCTGATCGTCGATCGTAATGGCAATCGCCACAAAACCCGCTGGCACTATGATCGTCACACCCGCTTCAATGAGGGTCTGATGCCAGGCCGCCTGCGTCGTGGTGATAAGATGTCACTCTATTACGGTGGTGACAGTTTCAGCCTGCGCTGAGTTGTTGCTGAGCTGGCGTTCACAACGCCAGCTTCGTCAGGAGAGGGCTAGTGCCCGTCGGGAAGGTTCTTCAGTTCGGCTTCGGCGGCTTCCCTGGCTTTCTCTGCCGCGGTATCGGCCTCTTCGACTTGAGACTGTGCCTCCTCCTGCAGCGAATTCAGGCTGCTGTCGATGGCCGTCTTGCCCTGCTCGACCAGCTCGTCGGCACGTTCAACGGCTTCGTTGTAGGCCTCCCCTGCGCGGGTTGCGGTGTCTTCATAGGCATCGGCTGCGGCCTCCTGCCCCTGCTCAACGACCTCTTTGGCCGCGCCGTAGCCCTCGTTGGCCACCTCTTTGGCCTGCTCGCTGAGTTCGGCGGCCTCCTGTTTGGCTTTCTCTATGGCCTCCTGAGTGTCCTGTTGCTGCTGTTCGCTGCAGGCCACCAGGGCCACCAAGCCTAAAAGCGGGATGAGTCTTCGCATGGCATCTCTCCATTGTTGAACCTGTTAATGAGCATAGCGCAGATATGAAAACGCCCGGCACTTGGCCGGGCGTAGTGGGTAAGTAAGAACTTACTTGAGTGGGGTGTTCCACTTGGCCTTGGCGCGGTCGCGCAGGAAGGCATCTTTAGCCGCCTGATCGGCCTTGCGATCGAAGCCAACCACGGCATGGGCCTTGTCTTTGCTGGTGATATCCGGCAGTGCCACGGGCTGTTTCACGCCCTGTTTGTCCAACACCTTCTTCAGCTCGGCCTGTGCCTTGAGGCCAAGCTCCTGTGCGGAGGCCAGCAGACGCAAGGCTTCGCCCGGGTTGTGGGCATGAATGGCGTGGGAGGCGATGCCGAAGTCCCAGCGCCACTGGGCATGACGGATGTGTTGCAACGCCTGCTGCATCTGGGTCTCACTGGCCCCGGCATCCCAGGCGGCACCCGCTTCGAAGTGCGCACGGACGATGATGGCTTCCGCCTTATCTTTCTCCGCAGCGATCTTAGCCTTGTTGGCTTTGAGCTGGGCTTCCATCTCGGACTGACTATCGTGACAGGAGGAGCAGGCCGCCTCGAAGTTGTCCATGGTGTTGCCCACGTTGTGCTTGGAGAATTTGCGGCCCTGTTCGTTGGTCACCTTGGGCATATGACAATCGATGCAGGTTACGCCAATGTCGGCATGCACGCTGGTGGCCCAGGTTTCAAATTCCGGGTGCTGTGCTTTGAGCATGGGCGCCTTGGAGATGGCATGGGTCCAATCGGAAAAGCCCTTGGCATCGAAGTAGGCTTCGGCGTCTTCGGCGGTCAGGCCCTTGTCCCAGGGAAATTTCACCGTATTGTCGTTGCTGGCGTCGAAGTAGTACTCCACATGACACTGGGCGCAGGTCTGGGAGCCCTGCATTTTACGATCCTGCTCGGCGAACGGCATGTCGACGGAGACCATAGCGCGTTCGGCGTAGGGGCGGGACAGGGTCAGCTTGGGACTGCCACTTTCATGACAGTCGGCACAGCCGATGGCGTTGGAGATCTCGTGCCCCCAGGCACCAAACTTCTTGTTGGCAAACTCGCCTTCGCCATGTTCGTCGATCAGACGGGCCACATCCGGGGTCTTACAGGACCAGCAGGAGGCTGGCATCGGGCCGTCGGCATTGCCCATGGGGGCACCGGTGCGCAGGGTCTGGGCAACGTCGGTCACGGCAAACTGGTGGCCACGTGCCTTCTTGTAATCCTTCATGAACCCATAGCCGGCCCACAGGACGACCAGGTTCGGATTCTCTTCCAGCAGATCGATCACCGTGTCGGTGTCCTGGGTTTCGGCCCAGGAGGCGTACTGTGCCGGGAAGCGCTCTTTCCAGGCTTGGTTATCGGACTGCACAGGTTTTGCCAAAGCGCTGTGGCTCAGGGTGGCGACGGCGATCGCCAGGGTTAACTTTTTCATCATCTCATCATCCTCTTATTCGGCTCACAACGTCGGCCGAATGGAGACAGGATACGAGGCATTTCCTAAAAGAGCATCTTAAGTGTATGTTTTTGGTGGTAAATATTGAGTTGGTTCGCTCCTTGGGGTAACCGGGATGACATTATTTTTCCTTGAGCCAAGTGGGGGGCTGAGCGGGATCACGGCTGGGGATTATTTGCACAACCCTCACTGGGTGTGCTGTATTGGGTCTTCCGGGAGAGATGGGGACTGGAGGCGTTATAGGGGGCTGTACGTATTCTCCCTTGCTGCAGTCGATGGCCGGTCTGGTCGCCTGTGTAATGACATGCTGGTAACAGTGAATTTGACCGCCGTCGGGCCCGGCGGTAGGGTGGGGCGGTTTGATGAGTCATATTCGCCGAGTCTGGGCGAGTGTCACAGAGGAAAATATTCGATGAGAAGCATGGTTATTCGTGGGCTGTGTGCCTTGATGTTATTGGGCTCTACCGCTGCTCACGCCAGCATCAAGGTGGGCTTCGGGGCTGATGAGGGATTGGGGGTGATGTTCCAGTTCAATCAGCGGATCAACGCCTTTATCGGCAATGACGGCGTCACGGCCGATTACCTGCTGCGCCGCGGTCGGCTGGCGGATCTTGACGGGATCCCGCTTAACTGGAATGTGGGGGTCGGCGGCTTTGTTGGCTGGGATCACGGCTATGGCGTGCGGGTCCCCCTGGGTCTGGAGCTGCCCTTTGCGCCGGGTTGGGACGGGATGATGTTCCTGGCTCCGGGTCTGGATTTTGATGACAGCAAGTTTGAGCTGGATCTGGGGATCGGCGTGCGTTACGCCTTCTGAATTTCCTGAGCATATTCACAACAAAGCCCGCCTCTCATGGCGGGCTTTGTTTTTCTGATGTTTTTCTGATGTTTTTCATGGGCTGCTCCCCCATTAAGGGGATCCCATCTACGCTTACTGAGTCGCGTACATGGCCGGTTCTTCATCAGGATGGGTGGAGAGGATCAGGGAGGATATCGCCGTGCTAGTCAAAACCTTAAGTGGGCGGGTGCGCCTGGCCGTACTCTTTCTCGCCTTGCTCTGTGTCGCCGTGGCCCTCAATGCGGGGTGGCGAGCACAACAGCTGGAGCAGCATTTTATCTATCAGAGCCGGCAATTGGCCCAGGCCAAACGCCTAGTGCTGGAGGCGGACAGGGATCTCTACCAGTCGCTGTTTCGCGTGACCAACCTGGTGTCCGAAGGGGACCGAACGCCAAACCAGGAGGTGGCGGCTAACCTGGCTCAGGCACTGGAGCGGACCGCCGAGGCCGCGACCTTGCTGGTGCCGGACCCCCTGGCACAGCAACTGGGCCGCTTCCCACAAGCCATTGCCGAGTATCAGCGTTTGAGTCGGGCCAGGGTTGCCGGAGAGCCCGTCGAGGCGACGGCATTATCGGTGGCGTTTGCTCAGGGCCGCAACTGGCTGGACGATACCGAGGGCGCCTTTGATCGACTGCAGCAGGCGGCAGAGGTGCAAGCGAGTGCCCTGCGCCAGCAGGCTCAGAAGCAAAGCTTGGTGCTGACTCTGCTGTGTCTGGGGCTGTTTGCCCTGGTGGCCTGGTGGTTGCCCGCTTACCTGTCGGGACGGTTGGCGCGCTTTACCGAGACGATTAAGGCACTGAGCCAGGGGGGCAGCCGGGAACAGGCGCTGGAGGTGAAGGGGAGTAACGAGCTGGATAAACTGGCCCGGGCCCTGAATGGGCTGATCACCGTACAGCAGCAACGGCAGGAAGGGATTGTCCAGGCTGCCGAGGCCTTGGAGCGGCAGGGCGGCAATCTGACCGGGATCAGTCGGGAGACAGAAGCCAGCCTGTCGGATCAGGAGCGGGCCATGAGCGAGATCGCCGCTTCGGTGGAGGAGTTGGCGACCACCGTGGCCCAGGTCGCAGAGCAGGCCGGTGAAGGGGCCCTAGGAACCGGGCGGGTCTGCGCGAAGATCCAGGACAGCAGTGAGGAGCTCGAAGGGGTGCGTCAGGTAGCTCAAACTCTGATTGAGCAGAGCCAGCAGACTCAGCAGATGACCGAGGGGCTTCATGCCCACTCCGAGGAGATCGCCTCGGTACTGGAGACCATCAACGGCATTGCCGATCAGACCAACCTGTTGGCGCTCAATGCGGCCATCGAGGCGGCCCGGGCCGGGGAGCAGGGGCGGGGCTTCGCCGTGGTGGCGGACGAGGTGCGAACCCTGGCAGTGCGCACCCAGGAGGCAACCGTGGAGATAGGCAAGACGATTGAACGCCTGCAGGGTGGGGTTGAGCACAGTCGTCACCAGGTGACCGAGGAAACACACAGATTGACCCGCTTCGTCGAGCAGATCCAGTGCATCGTGACTCAGTTCCAGGGGATCTCCGAGGAGGTGCAGGGTGTGGAGATGGGGGCCAGTTATACCGCAACCGCGACGGAGCAGCAGCGTCAGGCCTTGGCCCAGTTGAGTGCCCACCTGGATACCGTGCATCACTCCTACCGCCAACGTCAGGATCAACTCAGCCAGCTCACCCAGGCTTCCCGTGCCATCGAGCAGAGTTGCCGTCAGTTGTTGCAACAGGGAGGCGAGGTAACACACCGGAGTATGCCGATGGCGAGATAAAGGAAAGGCCCCATGCGGGGCCTTTTTCATGCCTTAGTGGCAAGACTCGGCGGTGCCCCTGGAATCGTACTCGATAGAGAGGCTCCGCTATCTGGCTAACCGTTTTAGCCCTGAATGGTCGAGATGTAGTGTTTGACCACTTCCAGAACGAACTCCTGGCAGTCATCGGCGGTGCTTGGATCGTACTTGCCCGCATTGGTGATGTTGTTGGACAGCACGCGGATCCCCAGCATGGGCACCTGGTAGGCTTCGGCCATCATGGCGGCGGAGGAGCTTTCCATCTCTTCGACGCTGGTGCCGAAGTTTTCGTGGATCCACTGGATACGGTCCAGCTCGTTGTTCCAGAAGTTGGCGCCACCCAGGGTGCCTTCAACCACCTTGCCGCGGGTGTACTTACCCTTCACGGCACGGGCAGAGGCCAGCAGCTCGGGGCTGCCTTCGTAGTAGCGGATCTTTTCCGCGTCGGCGGCGCCTTCGCCTTCACCGGCGCTGCCTTCGGACGCCATTACGTCCATGGGGATCCAGCTCATAGGGTCGGAGCCTTCGCCCGCCTTTTTGAACGGGGTCTTCATGCTGCTGTAGTTAACAGCGCGCTTGCCCAGGACGATGTCACCCACATGCAGGGAGGGATCGTGGCCGCCGGAGGTGCCCTGGTTGATGATGGCGCGCGGCTTGTAGCGCTCGATGGCGATGGCGGTGGCCGCAGCGGTGTTCTCGACACCTTTACCTGTCTTGGAAACGATCACCGGGTAGCCATCCAGGGTACCGATGTAAAAGCTAAAGTTACCTGTGTGCTCGATGCGCACATCGTCCAGCTTGGCGGCAAAGTGCTGAGCTTCGATGGGCATGGGGCCCTGGATCAGGATCGGTTGAAGCGGGGCACTGTTTCCTGGAACGGAAACGCTTTTCATCGGGCTTGCTGAGACAACAAAGGCTGCCATCAGCGCACACAGCGCCACGGCGGCATTTTTCAACGGGGTCAGGGTAAACATGTTTTTCTCTATCTGTTTGATTTTATGTTTGTTTTCCTGGGAGGCTTGAGTTCGCCACGGAAAATCCGCGCTAACGTAACAGAAATAGCGTTTGAGGAAAACCGAAAGTCTTTTGGGGAGGTCGCGTCTCTCGGCTTTGAGTTGTAGGAAAGTACAAGGCCCCGTGTCGGGGCCTTGTCTGATCGTTTTGCTCGCGGTGGTGAACCCGGCGGCTCACCTGGCTGATGCTTTTCGGTGCGCTTGCCGGAGATCTGACACTAGAAACGAAGTACTGGGTAGGAGTTTGTCGACAACTGCTGTTTGAACCGTCCCATAGACTCTTCGCTCATTGTCGCGACGCTGGATGCCTTGCTGGCGGCAGAGGGCTGACCGTTCCAGATCACTATTGGCAGGGCCAGGTTGTCACTGGTGGTCAAGGCTAGAAGGTTGGTTCCGTCTTCATCCTCGAACATGAAACCCAGCCCCTGGAAAGTTTCCTGTTCGAAGACACATTGAGTCGCGCTCAGGGTGACGGTAAACAGGTTGACACCCGAATGAGGGGTGAGCTTCCCACTCAGCACACAGCCATCCAGGCCCAGCCCGGAAAAACGGCCATCCGTGGCGAGTGTGATATCAAAACTACCGCTACCGTTCAGTTCACTGCTGCCGCCCGTGACGACACCGGCATAGACCCCACTTTGCGCCAGAGTAAAGGTGGGCTTGGTGTTGCTGCCACCGTCACTGCTGCCGTTACTCTCATTGTTGGATGAACTGCTGCCACCACCGCCGCAACCTGCCAGACCCGCGAACAGGGCCATTACGATCAACTTCCGCATTGCCTTACACTCCATGTATGCTCTATTGGCGCGCCATCAGAGCGTGTTAACCAGTTGTTTTGTTTGTAGCATTTCTTAAGGTGTGCAGAACGGCATTACCTCAAACCCTATGCGCGAGTGTGTTTGAGGTCCTGCTGATAATGTGGAGCTCTGACCGCAGAACCTAGGGCATTTCTCGCTCTTTAATAGGGGCATTGGTTTGGGTTGGGGCTTGCCCGGTTGAAGGGGAGCCTGTTTGAGGATTTAGGCCGGGGCCGTTGTCCGTGTGCTGCCTGGGCTCAATCCTTGGCGCCAGCCAAGTTGGGGTAACGAGAAAGGCCCCATGGGGGCCTTTGGGGGTCAGGGAGTGGCTTGCCTTTGCAACAGGGACTTGATGGCTGCCTTGGGCCCGCTGGCTTGGGGCGCATCTGTGTTGCTCGTTGAGCGCCAGACTGTGAGGGGGTAGGGCAGTGTGCTGCTCATGGTCAGGGCCATCAGGTTGAGGCCGTCGGCATCGTTAAAGAAGAAGGCCAAGCCACTGAACGCTTCGTCGGTCTGGGCGCACTGCCGCAACTGCAGTTGGATCCTGAACAGGTTGGCGACACGGTCGATCTCGGTCAATGTGCCGTCAATGACACAGCCCTGGATATCCATGCCGGTGAATTGCCCGGCCCCGTCCATGGTGAGATCGATCAGGCCATCGGCCGACCAGGCCCCCGCCATCTGGGAGAGGGAGTACTGGTTGTCGCTAAGTGGATCCCGCTGCAGATCGAGGGCCTGTTGCTGGCCCATCCCCTGTCGCATCATGTTGCCCGTGCAGCGACCGCCCCGTAACTGGGCCTGGAACTGGACCTGCTCCCACAGGCAATTGTCGTAGAGACAGCCATAGAGGCGCCCCTGGGCTTGCAGCTCACCATTGCTGCCGTTGGCAGCGTATTCGCCCAAGGCAAAGTCGACATCCAGGCTCTCTTTGATACTGAAGGACTGGATCTCACCGTCAGGCGCCATCAACGCCAGGGTGATGTAGGGATCGGCCAAGGGGCCGACGGTTCCCGCATACACCCCACTGGTTGCCGCAGTGAGAGTGGGGTTCGTTGGGCTCCCTGAACCGTTTGAGCCGTCGGAGTCACCCCCGCCACAGCCCATCAGTCCGACAGCCAGGAACCAGACTAATGTATGACGCATCATCAAAACCTCCTATCTCGAGAGGATCCTTTAAGTCTAGGTAGGGGAGAGGGCTGTGGGCGACGAAGGCATGATCTGGATCAATGCTTGGTGGATGGTTTCGGTGGAAGCCGCAACAAAAAGGCCCCTTGCGGGGCCTTGAGGATCCTGTTGCGAATAGCCTTTAGACCGCGGCGATCTTGGCCAGTACGCGCCCGGCGGCGGCGATGGTGGCGTCGATGTCCTCATCGGAGTGGGCCATGGAGAGGAAGCCCGCCTCATAGGCGGAAGGCGCCAGGTTGATCCCCTCCTCCAGCATGCCGTGGAAGAACGCTTTGAAGTGCTCCATGTTGCAGCGGGTCACCTGAGCGAAGGAGGTGATCTCTTGCTCTTCGGTGAAGAAGAAGCCGAACATGCCGCCGACATAATTGATCGCCATGGGCACGCCAGCCTTGTCCGCTTCGGCTTTAAGGCCCTTGGCCACGCGCTCGGTCTTGGCGGACAGCTCCTCATACAGGCCGGGCTGCTGCAGCACCTCCAGCTGGGCCAGGCCGGCGGCCATGGCGACCGGGTTGCCGGACAGGGTACCGGCCTGGTAAACCGGGCCGTTGGGGGCCAGGTGGGCCATCACCTCGGCACGACCGCCGAAGGCGCCCACCGGCATGCCGCCGCCGATCACCTTACCCAGGCACACCAGATCCGGGGTGACGCCGTAGTAGCCATGGGCGCCGGTGAGGGAGACGCGGAAGCCGGTCATCACCTCATCGATGATCAGCAGGGCGCCGTGCTCATCACACAAGGCGCGCAGCCCCTCGAGGAAGCCCTTCACCGGTGGGATACAGTTCATGTTACCGGCCACCGGCTCCAGGATGATGGCGCCGATCTCACCCGGATTGGATTCAAACAGGGCTTTGACGCTGGCCAGATCGTTGTAGTCGGCGGTCAGGGTGTGCTTAGCAAAGTCGGCAGGGACGCCCGGACTGGTAGGCTCGCCAAAGGTGAGCATGCCTGAGCCGGCTTTCACCAGCAGGCAGTCGGCGTGGCCATGATAGCAGCCTTCGAACTTGATGAACTTGTCACGACCGGTGAAGCCACGGGCCAGGCGCAGGGCGCTCATGGTGGCTTCGGTGCCTGAGTTGACCATGCGAACCTGATCGACGCTGGGCAGCAGTTTGCACACCAGGTTGGCCATCTCCACCTCGGCGGCGGTGGGGGCGCCGAAGGAGAGTCCCTTGTGGGCGGCTTCGATCACCGCGTTACGGATGGTGTCGTGGTTGTGGCCGAGGATCATCGGGCCCCAGGAGCCGACATAGTCGATGTACTTTTTGCCGTCGACATCAATAAGGTAGGCACCGTCGGCGCTGTCGATAAAGAGGGGCGTGCCGCCCACACCTTTAAAGGCACGGACCGGGGAGTTCACTCCGCCGGGGATGGTTTGTTGGGCCTGTTCAAACAGAGATTCGCTGCGAGTCATTGGGGGTCCTTGATCCTTGTCTACCGGCCGGGCCGGTGAGAATGCGTTGCCTTGAGTGCCAACTGTTGTACCGTCATGCACCCAAGGTTGTTATCCAGTGAGGGGAGGGTGGCATTTTGTGACGGGGTTGATCAAGGGGAAGGATCACAGGGTGGGTGAAAATCTAGGGTGAACAGGGGGATGGCATTGAAACAAAACGCCCCCGTTTGGCGGAGGCGTTGAAGGCAAGGCGCGGCTGACGATCAGCGACGCTCGGTCATGATCTCCCGGGAGAACGCCTTTTCACAGTAGTGGCACTTGAGGCGAATGTCGTCGCCTTTGGCGGCCACGGTGAAGCGGGTGGCCACAGGCTCGGCATGGGTGATGCAGTTGCTGTTGGGGCACTGGAACACACCACGGATCTGATCCGGCAGGGAGAGCTGAAGCTTGCGGGTCACCCGGTACTCTTCGATCTGGTTGACGGTACAGTTGGGAGCCAGCAGGGCCAGCTGGTTGGCCAGATCTTCATCGATAAAGACGTTTTCAATCTTGATCAGATCTTTGTGGCCCGCTTCCGAGGAGGGCAGGTTCAGGCCGATGGTGATGCGGTTCTCCGACTTATGCAGCTGGAACAGGCGCAGTACCTTGATGCCACTGTGGGCGGGAATGTGGTCGATCACCGAACCGTTGCGGATCGCTTCCACCAGCAGCTTGTTGTCTTTGGTCATCTTGGTGGCTCCTTTATTGGGGATCGACGTTGGATTGTTCGTTGAGTACCAGGCTCAGCAGGGCCTGGCGAGCGTAGATCCCGTTTTCCGCCTGCTGGAAGTAGTAGGCGTAGGGCGTGGCATCGACATCCGTGGTGATCTCATCGATGCGGGGCAGGGGATGCAGGACCTTCAGGTTGTTCCGTGCACCCTTTAGCACTTCGGCCGTCAGGATGTAGGCGGACTTGACGTGGGCGTATTCGGACTCGTCGAAGCGCTCCTTCTGTACCCGGGTCATGTAGAGGATATCCAGCTCGGGGATCGCCTTATCGATGCTGTTGATGATCCGGTAGCTGATCCCCGCCGCATCCAACTCTTCACAGATGTAGTCCGGCATCGCCAGCACATCCGGGGCGATGAAGTAGAAGGTAATGTTGTCGAACTTGGCCAGGGCCTGGGTCAGGGAGTGGACGGTGCGGCCATATTTGAGATCACCGACGAAGGCGACGTTGAGGTTATCCAACCGTCCCTGGGTTTCATAGATGGAGAAGAGGTCCAGCAGGGTTTGCGAGGGGTGCTGGTTAGATCCGTCACCGCCATTGATGATCGGCACGCCGTTGGAGAATTCGGTGGCCAGGCGGGCTGCGCCCTCCTGAGGGTGGCGCATGACGAAGGCATCCACGTAAGAGCTGATCACCTGGACGGAGTCGGACAGGGTCTCGCCCTTCTTGGCCAGGGAGGTGTTGCCGCCGTTGTCAAAGCCGATGACACTGCCGCCCAGGCGCTGCACTGCGGTCTCGAAGGAGAGGCGTGTGCGGGTGGAGGGCTCGAAAAAGCAGCTGGCGATCACCTTGTCTTTGAGCAAGGTGGGGTCGGGCTGGGCCTTTAACACTCCGGCGGTTTTGACGATAAGCTCCAGCTCGGAACGGCTGAGTTCCGGAATGGAGATGATGTGCTTGCGGTATAACGAATTCGTCATAACGTGTCTTCCCTCGAGGCCTGTAGGTACAAATTTTTCTCGAAAAAAAGCCCCCTGGATCAGGAGGCTTTTTACCATCTTACGGAAATAACGGGCCAACCCGCCGAGATGCGGCAATGTAGACTGGTGTGACAGTCGACAAGGGTGGTCATTTTTCATCCTTCGATGGTCGATTTTTCGGTGGATTATACCCCCATCTGACTCAGGTGCAAGAGGCACAGAGGGCAAGAATTTACTTCAGAACAAAGTGTTAATTAATTGTTGTTTGCAAAGGGGGAAAGGAGGAGCGCTTTGCACTGCTCCGGCGGCGGGATGAAGGTTAATGATTTGTTGCAGGTGCGGGTTTCGTGAGTTTCGAGGGAAATTCGTACAATGCGGTTTGTCCGGCACAAAATGCAGTGGTATTCCCGTGTCTGGCATAAGTTGTTGGCCGGGGAAGCGCCCGTTGGCCCAGGGCAGAGTCGCGGGCTGATCCAAGCCAAGTGTGTGCGGGCCAAGGTTATCGTGGGCTTTTGGCCAAGGCGGCCGTTCAGGCTTCGCCGGTTCGAAAATAGCGATGCAACATGGCCCAGCTGATCAGGCCGACAGGCGTTTGCTTGTCGTTGTGGTAGATGTAAACCATGCCGGTGCGCTTGGGCTCAAGCAGCCGGTAGACTTCGGCCAGGGTCGCGCTGTCGGGCAGCCCCTCCAGGGGCGTCTGTTTCAATGGGCTCCCTTGTCGATCGGCAAAGTCGTCGTGGAGGGTGATCAGTGCCTGCCCCTCATCGATTGGGATCAGCAGACGGTGGCCCTCGGCCTGTTTGAGCAGAGTCAACTGCTCCTGTTGCGGCAGATCCGGCCGTACCGCCACCAGATCCCTGTCCATCAGCGCCAGTACCCCGGTTTTCTGCAACGCCTCTTCCAGTGGGGGGACCTTATAGGGCAGCCCCATGATCTCAAGCTGATGCAGGAAGATGGCCCGGGCGCCCAGTCCCTGGTGGGCCAGCAGGAAGGCGGGCAGAGCTACCAGCAGGAAGGGCACGATCACGCTGGCGTTATCGGTCAGCTCCACCAGAGCCAGCAGGGATGCCAGGGGGGCATTGAGGCAGACCCCCATCATGGCGGTCATGGTGATGGCGGCGTAGAGGCTCTGATATTCGCCGACCTGGGGCAGGAGGGGAGTCAGGATCAACACCAGCAGGGCCCCGAGCAGTGCGCCGATCCCATATAGGGGGCCGATCAACCCGCCGGGGATCCCCAGGCCCAGGGCGGCGATGGTCAATACCACTTTACCCGCCAGCAGGCCGAAGATCAGCCCCAGGCTGATCTCCTTGCTGTGGGCCAATAGAACCACGCCATTTTCGCCGCCCAGGGCGCCGGGCAGCAGGACACCAACGGAGGCGGTGATGATCCCGGCCAGGGCAAATCTGAGCCAGAGGGGCCAGTGCGCACTGCGACGGGTGGTGTGCAGCAGGGCATGGTTAAACAGGGCCGCAACGGCACCGAGTACCAGGCCAAACAGCAGCAGAGTGGGGTACTGCTCCAGGGGCATGCGCAGCAGATCCAGCTGCTCATAGATATGATGTTCACCGAACACGGCCCGATAGATCACCGAGCCTGTGATGGCGGCGATCATGATGGGCAGGAAATAATGGATCTTGTACTCCCTCAAGACCACTTCCAGGACGAACAGCACGCCGGCAAGGGGAGTGTTAAAGATCGCCGCTATCCCGGCCGCTATGCCGCAAGAGGAGAGGATCCGCATGGTGTTATCGGGCAGTTCCCACTTCTTGGCTACCATGGTGGCGGCGGAGGCGCCGATGTGGACCGCGGGCCCCTCTTTGCCGACGGAGAAGCCGCAGGCCAGGGCGACCACGGCATGAAAAAACTGGCTGACGCCGGAGCCGAGCGGGATCCGGCCATAGAAACACTTTACCCTGTGGATCACATAGGCGATCCCCATGCGGCGGTAGGCCGCCTTGGAGTGGCGGATCAACTGGTGGATCACGGCGGCACCGGTAATGGGCAATGCGATTCGCATCCACAGCGGCAGCTGGGTAAAATCGTTCGACTCGACCCAGAGCAGTGCCTGCAAGCCATTGATGGCCAACTGAAACAGGACAATGAAGCCGCTCGCCAACATCCCCACAAGCAGTGCCAGCACGCATAATTGCAGGCTGATGCGGGGATTGGACAGGCGAAATTTGTGCTCAGTGATCATGTCGACAGTGTTTAGAGGCCAATTGTGGCAAGTTTATCACCTGTAATTCTAAGAAAACCAACATGATGCAATATATACGACACCGTGCCCACGCACTGGCTCATTTTGAACGGCGCCTCAACCCCCGAGGATGGGTGTTGTTGCTGATTTTGCTGGTGACCCTGGCTGCCGGTTATGGGTTGCGTTTCCTGGTGGATCTTGAGCGGGCTCGTGCATTGGCACAGCTGAGCATGACCCAGAAAGAGTGGCAAAGCGAGCGGCTGCAATTGGAGCGAGATCGGGCCGCACTGCAGCTCGAGCTGAAGATGGAGCAGCAAAGCCAGCAGGAGACCCGCGCCTTGATGGCGCATCAACGTGATCAGCTTAACGAGCTGGAGCGGGAGTTGGCATTTTATCGCAACATCATGGCCCCGGAGAAAACCGCCGATGGTGTGTTTGTTCATGATCTGGTGCTGGATGAAACCGCCAGTGCCCAGCGTTTTCGTCTGCGCCTGGTGTTGACCCAGCAGAAGGTGCAGAAACGCTTTGCCCGGGGCGATGTAACCCTGGTGATGGACGGCAGCCTCAATGGTCGCTCCCACAGTGTGACCGTCAAACCCGATGGGAAGGCGAGCCAAATGGCGTTTTCTTTCCGTTATTTCCAGCAGCTTGATGAAGAGCTCGTGCTGCCGGATGGGTTTTACCCTGAGCGCCTGACGGTGCAGATCCGGCTGCCAGCCGGTAACGGTCAGAGTGCTGCCCGAACCGAGAGCCGCTACCTGTTTACCGATCTGGTCAGTGCCCAGGTGCTGATGCGCCTGAAGGAGAAAGCTTGAATGCTTTAGTCGGGTATTGGATAATCCCCCGGTCAAAGACTGAGAGGTAATCATGACTGCTGCCGTTGAACAAGCCCTGCCGATTGAGTTCTCCGATGCGGCTGCCGCCAAAGTGAAGGCGCTGCTGCTGGAGGAGGAAAATCCGGAACTGAAACTGCGCGTGTACGTGACTGGTGGCGGTTGCTCCGGTTTCCAGTACGGTTTTACCTTCGATGAGAAGGTCAATGAAGGCGACTTCACCATAGAGAAAGAGGGGGTAACCCTGCTGGTGGATGCCATGAGTCTGCAGTATCTGGTGGGCGGCGAGGTGGATTACACCGAGGGGCTGGAGGGCAGTCGCTTCTTCGTCAGCAACCCGAATGCCACCTCGACCTGTGGTTGTGGAGCCTCCTTCTCCATCTGACGTACCCAATCTGATCCGCGATTGATACGCCCGGCAGTGCTTCCGCATTGCCGGGCGTTTTGCGTGGGGCCGTCAGACATACTTTGTTGCACTGTAACTCGTACTGCAAATGAGTGGCTTGTCGATTTGCGCCTGTGCTTTGGTGGACAGTCAGCGCTTGGTCATCTTCTTTTACAGACGGATCTGGGAGCGGTTGTCGCGCCCTGGAACGGAGATGGACGGGCAGGAGCATGGGAAAAGCAATCGGGCATGGCTTTGAACGGCACGGCAATCACTATGGTCGAGAACGACCGGGATGGTATGGCAGGCTCCGTTGGCGGCGGAGTTTTTCCCTGCCCAGGGTGGACTGGACCTGGGTGTGGCGCGAAGTGCGCGATACCCTGGCGGTGGCGGCGTTTCTGTTGATTGCACTGTCGATGTTGTTGGCGGTCTGGCAGCGGGAGTCGGGGGGACGGCCGGTGACCGGTCCGACTCAGTCGGTGGCACTGTCAGAAGATCGCGTGGCCCATCGGCTGGTTTGGTTGCGGGCCCAGTATGATCAGCAAGGCGTGCGTGTGGCCGAGCTTGAGCGGCGAGCCAGTGTGGCCAATGATGCCCTGCCTCAGAGCATTGTTCCTAGCCTGGAGCAGTTGCACCGGGAGCGACTGCGGCTGGCCGAACTGCGCGATGAGTTGCTGCTCTTGGGGCCGTGAGCGAATAGCCTAGGGTGCGTTGAGGGCAGGGTTGCCTGCGCCCGAGTGGATTATCTGGACAAAAAAGCGGCCCGATGGGCCGCTTGGTTATTTGCTGGGAGGCATAGCCTTACTTGTGCATAGTGCCGTGGTTATCCAGCAGCTTCTGGGCGTAGTCGTCAGACTCGCTGTGGCACTGACCACAGGCGAAGCCCTGCTGCAGGTAGGGGTACATATGGGTGTCCTTGGCCTCAGCATCCACCAACTGACCGCGTGCGTCGTGCAGGTCGATGGCGAAGGTGTGGATGCGGATATCACCGCGCAGTTCCTGGGTCGCTTTGCCGTCACCGGTGACATAGCCTGAGGTGGCGTTCTTCACCACTTCCGGCATGTGACAGGTCTTACACTCTAAGCCTGCGTGCAGGGTGGAGTTGAACTCAACCGCATGGTCGCCGCTGTGACAGTCGGTACAGGCCTTGACTGCGCCCTGATGGATAGCTTCATCCTGGTTCAGGGTGGACTTGTGGGTATCGTGACAGATAGCACAGGCGTTCTCGGCACCGTAGTAGAGCGGGAACTTGGTGTAGTGCTTACCGGTGATCTCGAAGGTATCGGGGTCGATCGCCATCAACTCATCGTGGGTCTGATGGTGACGTGGCAGGCCACTGCGGACCATCACTCGGGCACCATACTCGGGGGCGGCATCAGCAACCTCCTGCGTGATCTCACCGGCTTCCAGGGCGGCCGAAACGGCCTTGTTAAAGGAGCTCTCATAGCCCTTGGCATGGGTCCGATCACCGTCGCGGGTATGACACTCGGCGCAGTGCAGCGCCTCGCCATAGCCCATGGTCTCACTTTGCAGGGACTCGCTAGTGCGCGGCGCCGCATTACGGGTGATCAGCTCAGGATCCCCGCTTTGGGCATGGGCCAGGCCAGCGCCGTGACAGGCTTCACATTGGACACCGGCGGCAACAAAGGTGCCGTGGACTCCAGGCAGGTCGTCCTGTTTCTGTGGATTGAGGGTCTCATCGAAGGGCTTCCAGCCGGTGGTGTGGCAGTGGCCACAATCCCACGGCTTGTTGACGGAGCCGGCGTTGTAGTTGGACATGATCTGATCGTCCAGCCCCAGTGCTTCGGCATGGAGATTGTGCTGGGCCTGGGCGCCAGTCACCAGATAGCCGTCGGCATCCATCCAGCGCAGTTTCCAGCCGTAGCCGCCGGAGGTATAACTGATGTCGGCGTAGCTGTTTGGGGTACCCAAAACGTTATCGGTTGGGTTGCCATTGTTGTCGATCTGCTCCAATGCGCCTTCTACGTCGTGGTAGGGGAAGACAGGCGCTTCGTCGTTGGCGATCTGCATGATCTTGAAGTTATGGCCATGCTTCTGATGGGCAACCGTATCGGGATCCATCGCTTCGTGGCAACCCAGACAGCTTTGGCTTCCGGCGAAGATGGCTTCATTGACGGTGACTGTGATGGTACCTGTGGCTTCATCAGTGCCATCACTGACGGTGTACTGGATGGCGGCGTCCCCGACAAACCCTTTAGGGTTGAACAGGATGCGATCGCCTTCGGTCGTGACGCTGCCGTTGTCCACGGTGGCATTACTCAGGGTCAACACATCGCCTTGGTCGGCATCGCTGGCGTGCAGCATCGGATTGATGGTCAGCGCAATATTGCTTTCGGTGATGCGGCTGCTGTCCTCGGCCACCGGCGGAGTATTCACAGGTGGGGGCGTGTTGTCGTCTTTGCTGTCGCTGCCACAGGCGGTCAGGAACAGGGTTCCCATCACCAGTGCCAGGGTCTGTTTTTGGAAGGTCATCATCATTCTCCTGCGACGTTTATACGTCTTTTTATAAGCAGGCTAAGTATCCAAAAAGAACCCGTACAGCTTCCAGAGAAGGGGGCTTACCCGGTAACGCGGTTCTGAGAAGTATTCTTCCCACGATCTAAGTAAGCCATTGAAATAAATCTATTTTTCCTCGTTTCTTTCCAGCAGGAATTGGCACATCTGTTGGCCCTTTTGGGTCAGGGAGTAGACCTTGTTCACATTTTGCTGCAGCAGCTCGCTTTGCCTGAGCTGACGCAGGTGGAAGTTCAGCTTGGTGTGGTCCTCCAGGCCGAGCAGCCGACACAGATCCATAAAGCGCAGCTGACGGTGGCGCTTGAGCTCCAACAGGGTCTGCCGGCGAATGGGGTTGGCCAGGGCGGAAAAGATCTTGTCCGCATGGTCACCGTCGAGTCTGGGTTGGGGCTGACGTTGGGCCTGGATCCGCCGGATGGTGGTGGCCAGGGTGGTCAGATCAAAGGGCTTGGAGACAAACTCATTGGCCCCCTTTTTCATGGCGTCGACGGCGGTATCGACGGTGGCGAAGGCGGTGGTGAGGATCACGCCGAGATCCGGTTGCTGGCGACGCAACGCGGTGATCGCTTCTATCCCACTCATACCGGGCATCACCAGATCCAGCAGGGCAACATCGAACGCCTGCTGCTCTATCGCTTCCAGTGCCTGCTCGGCACTGTCGGTGGCCACCACGGTAAAACCTTCCTCGGAGAGGGCTTCTTCCAGGGTTTCGCGCAGTTCCTGATCGTCTTCGGCAAGTAGCAGGTTTAATGTCATGGACAGGTTCTCGGTAGTCGCAGGGTGATCTGTAGGCCGTGTTGCCAATTGGCGAGGGTGAGTTCGCCCCCGTGGGCCTGGGTGATCTGCTGGCAGATGGCCAGGCCCAGGCCCGTGCCTTCGGCCTTGGTGGTGTAAAAGGGTTTGAGCGCGTTCTGCTGAGCGACCTCATCCAGTCCCGGGCCATGATCCCGGATCTCGACCAGGATCCGGTCGTCCTGGCGGCAGGCCAGGATCTCCAGCTTGTGCTGATCATCCCGGCCCTGGGTGCCCTCGATGGCTTCGATGGCCTCAATGGCATTGGTGATCAGGTTGATGATCACCTCTTCCAGCTTGATGCTGTCCCCCTTTACCCAGAGGCCGCTGTCGATCCGCTTCTCCAGGGTAAAGGGCCGCAGCCGGTGGGCCATCAGCTCCAGTGCCGAGTGGATGCTGCTGGCCAGATCGACGGGACGATGGGGGGCCCTGGAGGTACGGGCAAAATGCAGCACTTCCTGGCTGATGTGATCGGCCCGCTTCAGGCCGCGGCGGATCCGGGAGAGCTGGTGGGATCCGGCGGAGCTTGGCGGCAGATGCTTCTCCAGCAGATCACAACTGAGACTGGCGTAGCTGAGGGGCGTCTTGATCTCATGGGCGATCCCGGAGGCGAGCTCGCCGATGGCCCGCAACTTCTCGCCGCGGATCAGTTGGCGCTGCTGGTGGGCGATCTGCTCCTCCCGCTCCTGATCGAAGATCTTCAGCGCCTGGAACAGGGCGATCAGCACGGCCAGGGCACACAGGGTGCGCAACACGGGGACCCAGAGCCCCAGTTGGGTGGGGATCAGTCCGGCGGCTACCCCATAGGCGATCAGGGCCAGACCGCAGTAGGCAAAGTAATCGGCGCCCAGGCGGTTGTGCCTGCTCTGCTGGCGAGCGTAGACGATGAGCGACAGGCCTCCGACGACGGAGGCGCCCAGGCCAAAGAGTAGTCGGGTTAGGCTGTTGGCGAGGGAGAGGTACTCGGGCTGGGGCAGGCTGCGTGCACTGAGCAGCAGGTGGGCCAGATAGAGCAGCAGGACCACGCCGGTGGCCCAGCGAACCCAGCGCACGTGGGGCCAGTGGATGATCCCCAGCATCTTCCAGGCGAACCAGGCCAGGGCGACGAAAGAGAGCCAGAGTTTGATGGCCCGGACGGCCTCCATCTCCTGCAGCCAGCGCATCGACTGATGGGGAGCCATCAGTTCGATATAGAGTTCGGACCATTCGTGGAAGGCGTGGGTGAAGCCGAAGGCCGCCATGGCGGGCAGGGCGGCGGCGATGGCCAGCTGACTCAGGCGAAGGTTGCGAAAGGCGATCACGCAGCCGATGGTGAAGAACACCAGCCCATAGAAGAGGTAGACGTTAAAAAGCAGCAGGGGATCCATCGGTGAACGGTCTAAGTCCTTTGTTTTTTCTAGCAGTCTATGGCTTTTCCTTCGGGGCGTCTGTGAGCTCGACTGGGCATTACCTATTGGATGTGTCGGGGGGACGCTGGGGGCTGGGGCATGCTAGCTGAGCATGCGGGCCAGGATCTCCTGCCCCTTGGCGGTGAGGAAGTAGATCTTCTCTTCGTCCTTGTCGACCAGGCCGCAGCGCACCAACTGGCGCAGGTGGAAGTTAAATTTGGTGTGGTCTTCAATGCCCACCACCCGGCATAAGTCCATGAACTTCATCTTGCGGTGGAGCTTGAGCTGCTGCATCACCACCCGGCGGATGGGGTTGGCCATGGCGCTGAAGATCTCATCGTTGAGCCGCTCCTCCTGCGGTGTTCTTGGGGTCCGCTTGGCGTGTACCTGCTTGAGGATCATCGCCAGGGTTGGCAGATGGAAGGGCTTGGTCAGGTACTCATCGGCCCCCTTTTTCATGGCGTCGACGGCACCGTCCACCGTGGCGTAGGCGGTGGTCAGGACGATGCCGATATGGGGGTGCAGCCGACGCAGTTGGGCGATGGCGTCGATCCCGCAGATCCCCGGCATCACCACATCAAACAGGGCCAGATCGAAGTGATCGTGTTCGGCCTGATCCAGCGCCTCTTCGGCACTGGAGGCGGGGGTGACGGTAAAGCCCTCCAGGGCCAGGGCTTCCGTCAGGATCTCCCGCAGTGAGGTATCGTCTTCAGCCAGCAACAGCGACAGGGTCATGCTTGCTCCTTGGGTAGGGTTAGGGTGGCAGCAAAGCCGGGAGAGCGGTTTTCCAGGCGTAGGGAACCGCCATGTTGTAGCAGGATCTGTCGACTCAGTGCCAGTCCCAGCCCGGTGCCGCTCTCCTTGGTGGTAAAAAAGGGCTCGGTGGCTCTTTGCAGTGTCTGGGGGGCCATGCCTGGTCCCGTATCGATCACCGAGAGTTCGATCACCGGCCCCAGATCCCGGGCCTCGAGGCTGAGCCGGCGCTCTTCGCTGGGGGCGCTGGCCAGGGCATCCAGGGCATTTCCCAGCAGGTTGGTCAGCACCGGCTCGAGCAGGGCGGGATCCCCCCAGATGGGCAGGTGTTCCGGCAGGGCACGGCGCAGTTGAACGTCGTCGAAGCGGTGCTGCATCAGGGTGGTGGCCGAGTCGATAAGATCGATCAGATCCATCGCCTGGAAGCGGGGATCCCGCTGGTGAGCGTAGTTAAGCAGCTCCTGGCTGATGTGATCGGCCCGCTCGATACTCTGGCGGATCCGCGCCAGTTGCTTCTGACCGTCGGCATTATCGGTGAGCTGTTTCTCCAGCAGATAGGTGCTGATCAGGGCGCTGCTTAGGGGGGTGCGCACCTCATGGGCGATGGCGGCGGTCAGCTGGCCCATCTCCCTGAGCTTGTCGTGTTGCAGGATCTGGGACAGCTTGGCCTCGATCTGCTTGTGACGCTCGCGATCGAAGATCTCCAGGGTGCGCCAGAGGGTGATCAATATGGCGCAGGCGCAGGCGGTGCGCACCAGGGGAACCCAGACGCCCTGCTCTATGGTGATCAGGCTGGTACTCAGGCCATAGGCGATCAGGGCATAGCCGGTCAGTGCCAGTCCGGCGGCGGGTTGGTCTTGGGCATCGAGCTGGCGGCTATAGCCGATGATGGCGCAACCGGCCAGGGCGGCACTGCCCAGGCCAAACAGCCAGCGGATCCGGGTGGTGGACTGGGCCGGATCCAGCGGCCAGGCCTGCAGTCCGGCGCGCGTCCAGAGATCCAGCACGAACAGGGTGAGCAGAAGCAGGATCCCGGTTTTGATCGTCCTTTGCCTGGACCAGCCCGTCAGGGGCAGCATTCGCCAGGCGAACCAGCCCAGGGGCAGGAAGGAGAGCCAGAGTTTGAGGGTTTTAAACAGGGGAAGCCAGGCGGTGCCGCTCAGACTGTCGGCAAACAGGATCAGATAGAGTTCGGACCATTCATGCAGACCGTGGAGAAAGCCGAAGCCCGCCAGGACAGGCAGTGCACCGGCAAGGGCAAGGCGACTGCGCTTGAGATCGCGGAACACGATGGCGATCCCGATGGCAAAAAATGCCATGCCGTAGATCAGGTAGATGGTAAAAAGCAGCAGTGTTTCCATTGTGTCGCACGGTGGCCTGTTCAGCGAGCGCCCGAAGTGGGGGCAGCCTGATCCTGGGGTAAAAGGCTTTCTCTGTCTTGATAAAAAATATTCGCAAGACTCGTTCGACGATACACCTAAGATCTAGGGTATCTGCGCACAACAATACAGTATGAGTGATCCCTTGCGTCCTTTTGTCTCCCTCTTTTTCCGCTTCCTGGCCTTGGGCTGTGTCAGCTTCGGTGGTCCGGCCGCCCATATCGGCTACTATCGCAGGCAATTTGTCGAGCGGGATCGCTGGCTCGACGATGACAGCTTTGCCCGTATGGTGGCCCTGAGCCAGTTCCTGCCCGGGCCGGGCTCCAGCCAGGTGTGTTGTGCCATCGGCTACCGCCGTGGTGGCTATACCGGCGCGCTGGCGGCCTTCCTCGGTTTTTCCCTGCCCTCCTTTGGGCTGATGTTTGCCCTGGCCATGATCAGTGCCCAGATGCTGGCCTTGCCCCTGATACAGGTGTTGATCCATGGCCTTAAGCTGTTGGCCGTGGTGGTGGTCGCCGATGCCGTATGGGGCATGGCCCGGCGTTTTTGCACGAACGCCCTCCATTGGGCGCTGGCCAGCGGCAGTGCGGTGGCCCTGCTGCTGTTTCCCAGTCTGTGGATCCAGTGTCTGGTGTTGCTGGTGGCCGGACTGATCGCCAGTCGCTTCCCGCAGGAGCAGCGCCCTGTGATCAGCGGACGCCTGAAACGGGCGCCTCTGCTGCTGTTTGCGCTCGCCCTGCTGGTGGCCTTGTGGCCAGCCAGTCACGGCCTACACAGGATCTTCGCCGATTTTTTTCAGACCGGCAGCCTGGTGTTTGGTGGGGGTCATGTGGTGTTGCCCCTGTTGCAGGAGACTGTGGGGGAGGCCATGAGTGCCGATCGCTTCCTGACGGGCTATGCGGCGGCTCAGGCGGTCCCCGGGCCGGTCTTTACCCTGGCCAGCTTCCTCGGCGCGGAGTTGGCACCGAACCAACCCTTGTTGGGAGCGATGATCGCGACCTTGGGCATTTTCCTCCCGGGGATCTTGCTGATGCTGGGTTGCTTACACTATTGGGAGGCACTGGCTTCACGCCCTCGGATCGGAGCGGCGGCGGCGGGGATCAACGCTGCCGTGGTGGGGTTGCTGCTCTCCGCCCTGTACCAGCCCGTGTTTACCAGTGCGGTTGTGAGCGCCGCAGATATGGCCCTGGTGATTGTTGGCCTCTACCTGCTGCGGGGACGAGGCTGGCCTATTCTGGGGCTGATCGTGACCTTGCTGATGCTGACGTTCCTGCTCCACTGGGGCTTGGTACTGACGCTTTAGTGAGTGCCGACTATAGTTATCGCTTTGCCGATTAAGGAGGGGATATGACACAGACTCAGGAGCGCCGAGCACACCAGCGACGTCGAAATGTCGATCGTCGGGCTGAGCTGCGCTGGGACAGTTATCAGACACAGCGACGGCAGGGGTTTGGTCGGCGTTTGTCGGATCAGTTGGCGGGAGGTGGCACCCACCTGTTGCCACCTTAACTTTTTTTGGGAGCCAGGCTTTTGGGCCTAGCTCCGCTCTAGAGTGCCTTCTGCCAAAGCCCCACATCGTGCCAGCGTTCAAACTTGTAGCCCACGGCCTTCAAGGTGCCGCAGTGGGTAAAGCCGAGCTTTCGGTGCATTGCTTCACTGGCGGGGTTGGGGCTGGTGATCACCGAGACAACTTGAGTGATCCGTTGTCTCGTCAACACTTCCAACAACCTCTGAGTCAAGGCTTGGCCCACCCCTTTTCCCTGGTGGCCTGAGGCAAGGTAGATGCTGATCTCGGCACAAAAGCGAAATGCGCTGCGAGGCTTGTACTGGTTGCCATAGGCATAGCCCACCACCTCCTCGCCAATCTGTGCCACCAGAATCGGGTATGTGGCGGCAATCTTGCGCAAGCGCTCGCTCAGGGACTCTAGACTGAGTGGCTCCTCTTCGAATGTGGCGCTGTGGTGCACGATGGCGTGATTGTAGATCGCTAAGATGGCGGTGGCGTCGTGGTCCTGGTAAGGACGAATGAGTAGAGTCAATCCGATGATCCTGTTGGGGTAATGCAGATCAGGCGATTGCGGCCCTGATCTTTGGCCAGGTAGAGCGCCTGATCCGCCAATTCGAACCATTGTTGGGTGCTCTCCAAGGCGTGATTATAGGGGCAAAGGCCGAGACTGATAGTGATCTTCAGCGAAGGCATAAAGGAAAAGCGCAGCGCTTCCACCGCAGTGCGCAATCTTTGGGCCAACTGCTCTCCCGCGTTTGGACAGGTTTCGGTCAGCAGGATGGCAAACTCCTCCCCCCCGTAGCGAGCGACAATATCGGTTTTGCGCAGGCTGTCTTTCAGCAGTCGGCCCAGCTCGTTGAGCACTTGATCCCCCACACTGTGCCCCAGGGAATCGTTAACTCGTTTAAAATGGTCGATATCGAGCAAGATCAGGCTGCTTTGTGGCTGGTAGCGTCGGCAACGCTGGAATTCTTGCTCCAACACCCGGTTCCATTGGCGTCGGTTGGCCAGTCCTGTGAGTGCATCGATCTGGGATAACTGCTCGAGTCGGGCGTTGGCCGAGGCCAGTTGCTGACGGTCCTGGGCCTGGACACTGACATCGTAGAGCAGCAGGGCGGCATGGCTGATCTCCCCCTTGCTGTTGGTCAGTGGCTGGATCGTCATATTTTGGTACATCATGGGCAAGCCCCCGGTGATCGGCCGGGGATTGGCAAAGGGGAACACCCAGGGGCGCTGCTCCCAGACGGTAAAGCTGCGACTCTCTAGCAGGAAGGCCGCCTCCAGCTTGCTCACCAGCCAGGATTGAGGCAGCTCGGGAAATTGGTCGAACAGTGACTGAGCATGGAGCTCCTGTGCAGAACGGCCTGAATGGTTTTCCATAAAACCGTTCCACAGCTGGATCCGGTAATCCCGATCAATCACCACCAGCCCTACCTCTATCCCCTGTAGCAACTGGGTCAGCCAGTGCAATTGGGCAAAGTCATTTTGTTCCACGTTTACTCCATCAGATACTGCAAACTTCTCTCCAACCGGGGCAGGCTGGAGTGGGGCAGCAACAGCAAGAGATCGCAGAGGATCTGTTGCTGTGGCAGTCGATAACTGATCTCTACCGCCAAGGTTTGCTGCTCTAAGCTAAACGCCGGAGCCTCACGCAAGAGTACGGGGTGGCTCTGACAGAAGGGGATCTCCAACTGTTCACCCAGGCCCGTCAGGAAGGCGGCAAACAGCAGGTTGCCGGTATCCATCTGTACTTCAAGCCGGGCCTGCTCCGAGTCGATGGGACCCAGGCCCATCAGCCGCCCCATGGTGTCGTATCCCCCTTTTTGCAGGAGCAACAGGGCCTCGCCGTTGATCCCGTTGCCGATAAAGCCCTGAGACAGGACCAGCAGTTGGGGATCTTGAAATGAGGCGGCCAGCAACATCTCCAACTCGCTGGCTAGCAGACGGCGTAGTTTGGGAATGGGTAATTCGATAAAGGTGCCCAAGACCTGGGACATGTTGGCAGCCGCCCGCGCCATAGCCACATTGCACAATTCGCGCAGGGCGTCGTCGGGCTCGAATTCGGGTTGTGCTGGCGGGTGCAGTGCGCCGTGTCGATAGAGTCGGAACTGTTTGAGGGTGGCTTCGAGGCGGCCTGGAGCGATAGGCTTATTGATAAACGCCAAGGCACCGAGATCCATGACGCGACGAAACGCTTCAGGCTGGATATCGGCAGAGATCACGATCACCTTGGGGCGCCTGGCATAATGTTGCAGACGTTGAAGGACTTCATAGCCATCGATCTGCGGCATATTGAGATCGAGGAACAGCAGTTCGACAGGTCCATTGGCGATCTGGCGCAGGGCTTCCTGGCCATCCTGAGCAAATTGCAGTTGCGCATCCCAATCCTTGGGAAGACTGCGCACCAGTTGTTTGCGGGCCATGCTGGAATCGTCACAGATCAGTACGTTAAGGGTCAAGCGTCCTGCCTCCCAAAGATAATCCTGACTTTCTTTGGGATTCTATTGTAGTTTCAGAGTGTTGTCATGAAATGACGGTGAACCGTGGAAGGAAGGAGAGGAAAGATGGAGGAGCGGGTTACTTGTCGGCTTGAGGAGGGGATTGCCTGGGTGTGCCTCAATCGGCCCCAAAAGCGTAATGCGCTGGATTTTTCTATGTTCCAGGCCATTGTCTCGGTTCAGCGACGACTGGCCCGGCAGCGGGCACTGAGGGGAGTGATCCTCACCGGAGCGGGAGAGGATTTCAGTTCCGGCCTGGATGTCGGTTCGGTGATGGCCAAGCCGCATCAGGCCGTGCGTCTGCTGTGGAAATGGTGGCCGGGTCAGGCCAACCTGGCTCAGCGAGTGTGCACAGGTTGGCGGGCCCTCCCCGTCCCGGTGATCGCCGTGATCCAGGGACGCTGTTGGGGCGGTGGACTGCAGATCGCCCTGGGTGCCGATTTTCGTATTGCTCACCCTGACGCGGATCTGTCTGTGATGGAGGGGCGCTGGGGCCTGGTGCCAGATATGGGGGGGAATCTGGCATTGCGTGAGCAGTTATTCCAGGATCAGGCCCTCTGGCTGGCCATGAGTGCCGATCGGATCGATGGTCGCCATGCCCTGAGCCTGGGATTGATCACTGAAGTGGCGGAGGATCCCCTGACACTGGCCAAAGATAAGATGGCGATCTTGATGACCCGTTCGCCCGATGCCTTGGCAGCAACCAAACGCCTGTTCCGTCGTCATGGAGTTCCGGGGCAGGGACGCATGCTGGCGGCAGAAACCCTGAGCCAATGGCGGCTGCTGTTGGGACCTAATCAGAAGATCGCCGCCGAACGGGCCCAGGGTAAGGAGAAGGTGTATCGTCCACGAGGACGCTGGTAGCGGCTTCGACGTTCTTCCGGGCATACAAAAACCCCCGGCCAACGGGGTTGGCCGGGGGTTTTGATAACCGGTCGCGACAAGTCCTCGCGTTCGAAGGCTTACTCGTCGAGGAAGCTCTTGAGGATCTCGGAGCGGGACGGGTGACGCAGCTTACGCAGTGCCTTGGCTTCGATCTGACGGATCCGCTCACGGGTCACGTCAAACTGCTTACCCACCTCTTCCAGGGTGTGGTCGGTATTCATTTCGATACCGAATCGCATCCGCAGGACCTTGGCTTCCCGCGCGGTCAGGCCAGCCAGTACCTCGTTGGTGGCCATTTTCAGGCTCTCTGAGGTAGCGGAGTCGATCGGCTGCGCCAGGGTGGTGTCCTCGATAAAGTCGCCCAGATGGGAGTCTTCGTCGTCACCGATAGGGGTCTCCATGGAGATCGGCTCTTTGGCGATCTTCAGGACCTTGCGGATCTTGTCTTCCGGCATCAGCATGCGCTCGGCCAACTCTTCCGGGTTGGGCTCACGGCCCATCTCCTGCAGCATCTGGCGGGAGATCCGGTTGAGTTTGTTGATGGTCTCGATCATGTGGACCGGGATCCGGATGGTTCGGGCCTGATCCGCAATGGAGCGGGTGATGGCCTGACGGATCCACCAGGTCGCGTAGGTCGAGAACTTGTAGCCACGACGATATTCGAACTTGTCTACCGCCTTCATCAGACCAATGTTGCCCTCCTGGATCAGATCCAGGAACTGAAGGCCACGGTTGGTGTACTTCTTGGCAATGGAGATCACCAGACGCAAGTTGGCTTCCACCATCTCCTTTTTGGCACGGCGAGCCTTGGCTTCACCGATGGACATGCGACGGTTGATGTCCTTGATCTTGGCAATGGAGAGGCCGGTGTCTTGCTGCACGGATTGCAGTTTGGCGATACAACGACACAGCTCTTCCTGCTGAGTCGCCAGGGCGGCAGAGTAGGACTTGCCAGCATCGATCTCCGCATTCAGCCAGCTTTCATCAGACTCGTTGCCAGCGAAGACCTTCATAAAGTTCTTCTTCGGCATCTTGGCCTGATCCACACACAGCTTCATGATCAGACGCTCTTGCACCCGAACGCGATCCATCATGGTGCGCATGTTGCTCACCAGCATGTCGAACTGCTTGGGTACCAGGCGGAACTCTTTGAACAGCTCGGACAGTTTAGTGACGATCATCGCCACTTCGAGGGAGTCGCTACCGTGCTCGGCGGAGGCTTGGCGAGCCAGGTCGTAGTGCTGACGCAGGGCGTCAAACTTCTCTTTGGCCTGCTCCGGATCGGGACCGGTGTTGGTCTCCTCCTCGTCTTCGTCGTCGTCCTCCTCGTCTTCGTCTTCACTGTCCAGCTCTTCCTGGGACAGTTCGGAGCCGACGTGGGTCGCCGTTGGGGCTTCGTCTTCTTCGGTAATAAAGCCGGAGATGATCTCCGCAAGACGGATCTCTTCCGCTTCATAGCGGTCCCACTGCTCCAGAAGCAGGCCGATGGCGGCGGGGTACTCGGCAACCGAGCACTGAACCTGGTTGATGCCATCCTCAATGCGCTTGGCAATGACGATTTCGCCTTCCCGGGTCAGAAGCTCTACGGTACCCATTTCCCGCATGTACATGCGGACCGGATCGGTGGTGCGACCGAGCTCACCTTCAACGCTGGCCAGGGCGGCCGCAGCGGCTTCAGCAGCATCTTCGTCGGTGGCATCCTCGGACATCATCAGTTCGTCTTTATCCGGAGCGGATTCAAAGACCTTGATGCCCATGTCGTTAATCATCTGGATAATATCTTCGATCTGATCGGAATCGACCATATCCGATGGCAGGTGATCGTTCACCTCGGCGTACGTCAAGTAGCCTTGCTCTTTGCCTTTGGCGACTAGGAGCTTAAGTTGCGACTGCGGAGTTTGATCCATTGATATCATCCACTTAAGGTTAAAAACTGTGGGATAAGCGGCCGGTGACGCGCAAATAGCCAATTATAACGGTTTTAGCAATTTACCGCTAGCCTCAGGCTACTGCTTGAACGACGCTATGGCCTGGTGGAGGTGCAAAAGCTGGGCTTTTTCCTCCGCCGTTAACGGGTGTATACGACTTTTGGCCTCAATTTGGGCCAAAAGTTGCTCAAGAAAGCGCAAATTAAACTCCTTGAGCCGATCAGCAAATTCTTGCTGTTTGTTTTGATCTACTTCAAATTCGGTGCCTGCCAGTTTACGCAGTACGTCGTACTCCGGCGTATCACGAAAACGTTCCAGTAGCTGGGCTGTGGTCAGGCTCTGTGCGCGGCACAGATCCAGCAGCTGGCGCAACAGGGGCATTCCCTTGAGATCCAGGTTGAGCACGGCAGTCTGGGGTTCCAGGCCATAGCCCAGTTCCGGAGCACTGAGCAGCAGGGTTATGGCCTGGCGTACCGGTGTGCCTCGCCCCCGCTGGGCCTTGCTCAGGGGTTGCTGACCGGTTCGGGGTGGGGAACGAAAGTGTTTACGGGCCCCCCAGCCCAGTTCGGTCTCCAGCCGCTGCAGCAGAGTTTCCCGCAGCACCTCGTCGGCGATCTGCTCGATCAGAGGCTTGAGCTGGGCAATGAACTTGGCCTTGCCCTCGTCACTGGAGAGATCCGAAAGCTGTCTCAGATGGCTAAACAGGTAGTCGGAGAGCGGCATCGCTTCGGCGATCCGTGCTTCGAACGCCTCTTTGCCCTCTTTTTGCACCATGCTGTCGGGATCTTCCCCGTCGGGCAGGAACATGAACTTCAATGCTTTGCCACTTTTGAGCATGGGCAGGGCGGTTTCCAGCGCCCGCCATGCGGCATCGCGGCCAGCCCTGTCACCGTCGTAACAGCACACCACTTCATTTTGCGCCGTGCGCATCAGCAGCTGAATATGCTCAGACGTGGTGGAGGTGCCCAAAGACGCAACGGCATAGTCGATGCCTTGCTGCGCCAGGGCCACCACATCCATGTAGCCTTCGACCACCAGTACCCGCTCCGGGCTGCGGTGGGCCTGCCGAACCTGATAGAGGCCGTAAAGCTCATGACTCTTGTGGAAGATCGGGGTTTCCGGCGAGTTGAGGTACTTTGGCGTGCCCTCTCCCAGTACCCGGCCACCGAAGGCGATCACCCGGCCCCGGCGGTCCCAGATCGGGAACATCAGGCGTTCACGGAAGCGATCGTATTTACGATTGGTGCCTTCCTTCTCGATCAACATGCCACACTCGGCCAGCAGGTGGATGGCCCGGTTATCACCGCGCTTTTGCGACATCAGGCTGTCCCAGCCCGGCGGCGCAAAACCGATGCCGAATTTCTGCACCGTGTCACCGTCCAGGCCGCGGCCCTTGATGTATTCGATCACCCGCTCTTTATCCGGGTGCTGGCGTAGCTGCTGCTGATAGAACTGGGCGGCCCATTGCATCAGGCTGTAGTGATCATCGCTGCCGCCCTTAGGTCTTGGAGCGGGGCGGGGGTTTTGACCGTCGCGACGAAAATCTGAGTTGGGGGCTTCGCGCACCACCTCCATGCCAATTTGCCCGGCGAGATCCTCGATGGCATCGGGGAACTCCAGGCGATCGTATTCCATGATGAAATCGATGGCATTGCCATGGGCACCACAGCCAAAGCAGTGATAGAACTGTTTATCCTGGCTGACGGTAAAGGAGGGGGTTTTTTCGTTATGGAACGGGCAGCAGGCGTGGTAGTTCTTACCCGCTTTTTTCAGTTTTACTCGGCCATCGATCAGCTCGACAATGTCGACGCGCGACAATAATTGATCGATAAACTCTCTGGCGATCCGACCGGCCACTGACACTCACCCTGACTATTTGGAACGATTCTGTGTACCACAAACAAACAAGCCGTGCATCAGGCACGGCTTGTTGGTGTGATCGGGATGGCGACTCAACCGAGCTGGGCTTTAACGATCTTGCCCACTTCGGCCATGTCGGCTCGGCCCTGAAGCTTGCCTTGCAGCAAGCCCATCACTTTGCCCATATCACGCATCGAGCTGGCACCGGATTCGGCGATAACGTCCGCAACCGCTTTTTCCATCTCTTCGGCGTTCAGTTGTTGTGGCAGGAACTCCTGCAGTACAACCACTTCAGCCGCTTCGATCTCCGCCAGTTCAGGACGACCAGCCTCCTCGTATTGCTTGATGGAGTCACGGCGCTGTTTGACCATTTTGGTCAACACCACAATGATCTCATCGTCGCTGAGGGTTTTGGCTTCGTCCACTTCCACCTGCTTGATTGCAGCGAGTGCCAGGCGGATGGTACCCAGGCGAGCCTTTTCTTTGGCTCGCATCGCCACTTTCATGGCGTCCTTGAGTTGCTCGATGAGAGTCATGATCAGTACAGGCGAGTGCGACGTGCGTTTTCGCGAGCCAGTTTCTTGGCTTGACGCTTGGAAGCAGCAGCTTTAGCGCGCTTACGAACGGTGGTCGGCTTCTCGTAGTGCTCACGACGACGCACTTCAGACAGGATACCTGCCTTTTCACAAGAGCGCTTGAAACGACGCAGGGCTACGTCGAAAGGTTCGTTTTCACGGACTTTAATTACCGGCATCGGTTTTCCTCGAAATACTTTCGGTTCAGGGCTGGTCAATCTTTGAGCAGCCTCAATTCAAAATGGTGCGAAATTCTACTCCGATAGCACGGTACTTGTAAAGTCCGGTGCGGCGAAGACTGGCCACTGGCGAGCGGCGGCGCTAGAATTGCGCATCTTTGATGATGACGAGAGAGTTTAGCATGCGCATTCTGGGGATCGAAACCTCCTGTGATGAAACTGGCGTGGCCATTTACGATGATCAGCAGGGGTTGTTGTCCCACACCCTCTATAGCCAGGTGAAATTGCATGCGGATTACGGCGGAGTCGTGCCCGAGTTGGCCTCTCGAGACCATGTTCGCAAGATCCTGCCTTTGATCAATGAGGCCTTGGCCAAGGCCTCGTTGACCCGGGACGATATCGATGGGGTGGCGTACACCGCAGGTCCGGGCCTGGTTGGGGCCCTGTTGGTGGGCGCCTGCGTCGGGCGGGCATTGGCCTATGCCTGGAATGTGCCCGCCATTGCGGTGCACCATATGGAAGGCCATCTGCTGGCGCCCATGCTGGAGGAAACGCCACCGGCGTTTCCTTTCATCGCGTTGCTGGTCTCCGGTGGTCATACCCAGTTGGCCCGGGTCGATGGCATTGGCCAATACACCTTGCTGGGTGAGTCCATCGATGATGCCGCAGGTGAAGCGTTCGATAAGACCGCCAAACTGATGGGGCTGGATTACCCCGGTGGCCCCCTGCTGTCGAAGCTGGCCCAGCAGGGCGACAGCCGTCGTTTTAAATTCCCTCGTCCCATGTGTGATCGTCCCGGGTTGGATTTCAGCTTTTCCGGCCTGAAGACCTTCGCTGCCAATACCCTGGCCGCTCACGATGAGACGGCCCTGGCGGACATCGCTCGGGCCTTCGAGGATGCCGTGGTGGATACTCTGGCGATCAAGTGCCGCCGTGCGCTGGAGCAGACGGGGCTGGATCGCCTGGTGATCGCCGGCGGTGTCAGTGCCAACCGACACCTGCGTGAGCAACTGGAAGCCCTGATGAGCAAGCGGGGCGGTGAGGTGTTTTATCCTCGTCCCGAGTTTTGTACCGATAATGGTGCCATGATCGCCTATGCTGGCATGCAGCGGCTCAAGGCCGGTGAAGGGGAGAGCCTGGCGGTCAAGGGGGTGCCACGCTGGCCCCTGGATCAGCTGAATGCGCCGGGGCAGCAGCTGGCCTAAAGCATACTCGCACCAAAAAGCCGCCGTCTCCTAAGGGAAACGGCGGCTTTTACTTGGGGTAATGTCGAGTTGGGCAATGTCAGGTTACGGCTCATGGAGCCAGCGCGCTGATCAGTAACAGAGCGCGCCTAACCTGACCTACTTCAACTTCTTGTCGGTGAGTTTGGGCTCTTCACCCCGCCACAGGCGCAACATGTTGGCACGGTGGCGATAGAGGATCAGGCCGCACACCAGGGCGACGGAGAGGGCGTATTGCCCCTTGAACAGCCAGGCATAGATCGGGGCCAGCAACGCCGTGCCGATGGAGGCCACAGAGGAGTAACGGCTGCCCAGGGCCAGCAGGATCCAGGTGAGTAAGACCGCGCCGGTCATGTCCCAGCCGATGGGGGCCACGGCGCCAAATGCCGTGGCTACGCCCTTACCGCCCTTGAAGCCGAAGAAACAGGGATAGATATGACCCAGGGTTGCTGCGAGCCCCACGGCCGCCAGGGCCAGTGGCGACAGGCCAAGAAAGTACCCCCCCCACACGGGTAGAGTTCCCTTTAACACATCAAACAACAGGACCATGACTGCCGCGCCTTTGCCCCCCAGGCGCAGGACATTGGTGGCCCCTGGATTGCCGCTGCCGTGCTCACGAGGATCCGGCAGCTGAAGCAGCCGACAGATCAGGATCGCACTCGAGACCGAGCCCAGCAGGTAGGCGAGGGTGCACAGGAGCAGAGTCAGGGGGGTCATGGGCGGCGATTTTTTTCCATCATCAGTTAGGCTATTATCCGTCGCCTTATCCGCGTGGAATGCACGTGAACGAAGCTAACCTAGGGTATCCGACCCTTAGCCGGAGCGCCAGACAACACATGACCGACCAGGTGTTTATCGAAGGGCTCGAATGCCAAGCCGTGATCGGCGTGTTCGAGTGGGAAAAGCAGATCAGACAACGTTTGCTGATCGATTTAAGGATCACATGGGATAACCGGCCGGCCGCCGCCGCGGACGATTACCAGCATGCCTTGTGTTACGACACGGTTTCCAAGGCGGTCACCGCCCTGGTGGAGGATACGCCCCATGAGCTGGTGGAAACCGTGGCAGAGAAGATCGCCGCACTGATCTTGACGCAGTTTAATGCACCGGCAGTGCGGGTGCGGGTGGCCAAGCCCGGGGCTGTAAAGAATGCCCTGACCGTGGGTGTGTGCATCGAGCGGAAGGCATGATGGAGCGGATCTTTATCAGCTTGGGCAGCAATATCGATGCCCCTACCCATATCCGCAATGGTCTGGATGATCTGGCAAAGGCGTTTGATCGGGTGCGGATCTCCACCGTGTATGAGAGTGAGGCGGTGGGTTTTGAAGGGGATAATTTCCTGAATCTGGTGGCTGAAGCCTACACCGACATGTCGATTGGTGAGGTGGTGGCCTGCTTCAAGCGCATCGAGCTGGCCCATGGTCGCATCAAGGGGGCCAAGAAGTTTGCCTCCCGGACCCTGGATCTGGATCTGCTGTTGTATGGGGATGTGCAGTGTGCCGAGCCGGTCGAACTGCCCCGGCCGGAGATCTTCCACAACGACTTCGTCCTTTGGCCCCTGTCCCAGCTGTGGCCTGATGGCATTGTCCCCGGGGTCACAGTAACCCTGGCGCAGTTGTGGCAGGATCACCCCAAAGTCCAAAAACTGTGGCCGACCGAATTCTTCTGGCCAGAGTCGTAAACTGAGTTAACAAGGAAAGCTATCGTGGATCCGATCCAGGCCATTGTCTTGGCCATTGTCCAAGGCCTAACCGAATTTTTGCCGATCTCCAGCTCGGCCCACCTGATCTTGCCGGCTCAGTTGCTGGACTGGGAGGATCAGGGGCTGGCGTTCGATATGATGACCCATGCCGGCACCCTGGCCGCCGTGATCATCTATTTCCGCAAGGATGTGGCCAATCTGCTGCTTAACTGGGCGGGATCACTGGCGGGCCATCATAATGAGCACAGCCGCATGGCCTGGCTGATCATCCTGGCCACCTTGCCTGCTGGTTTCGCCGGTTTGCTGTTCAGTGACATCATCTCCACCGAACTGCGCTCGACCACAGTGATCGCCTGCACAACCTTGTGCTTTGGCCTGCTGATGTGGTTCGCCGATGCCACCGCTTCCGAGCGCAAGGAGTTTACCGACATTACCTGGCAACTGGCGCTGATGATTGGCCTGGCCCAGGCCCTGGCGCTGATCCCGGGAACCTCCCGCTCCGGTGCGACCATCACGGCTGCCTTGCTGCTGGGTCTGACTCGACTCACTGCGGCCCGCTTCTCCTTCCTGCTGTCCATCCCCATCACCCTGGCGGCCAGCGGTTATGAGTCTTTGGGGTTGCTGAAGAACCCTGAGCCGGTGGACTGGACGCCGCTGCTGATCGGCCTGGTGGTGGCTTTTGTCTCGGCCTATGCCTGTATTCACCTGTTTCTGAAGGCTATTGGTCGAATGGGCCTGTTCCCCTTCGTGGTCTATCGACTGGCTCTGGCGGCCATTCTGTTTGCCTTCTTTGTTTAACGAAGCGCAAAAGTACAACGGCAGCCCTAGGGCTGCCGTTTTTGTCTCTAGTCGCCGGTGTGGCTGTTGGCCTGCCGCTTGAATTCGGTAAGAGCCTGTAACCGGCGCTTGGCCAGTTCGTCGCGGATCGCCGCCCCCTTATAACCGTCGGCCACCACCGCCTTGACCTCCACCGCCAGGGCACAGGTTAAGGCCTGGCGCAGGTAGTGGGCGGCCGGATAGCTCTCTTCCTGGCGACCGGGGCGGCCGATGGCGTCGAGTCGGCTGGCCTGGATGGTCTGTTCGAAACGCTCGGCCTTGCGCCAGGCATCACAACGGTCCAGCAGACGCAGCACAGTGGCGGGCTTAAGCTCTAGAGCACGGTGGATATTGAGGTGTTCGACACACACCTGCCGGGCCAGATCCCGATACTCGTTAGGTACCCGTAATCGCTCACAAAGCCTCTGTAAAGGCACCAGGCCTGCTCGCTCATGGCCGATATGGCGGGGCCACTGCTCTGCCGGGGTCAGCGCCTTGCCCAGATCATGAGTCAGTACGGCAAAACGGATCGGTGTCTCGGCCTGCTCGGTGGCGGCCTGCGCCAGCGCCCGCAGGGTGTGCTGCCAGGCGTCCAGTCCACCGTGGTGTGCCTCGGGTTGAGGCACACCTTTGAGGGCGGCCAGCTCGGGAAACACACAGGCCAGGGCCCCGCAACGATCCAACAACTGAAAGTAGATCTGTGGGGCGGGCTCGGCCAGGGCGCGCTCGGTCTCCTGCCAGATCCGCTCCTGGCTAAGATGATCCAGCTCGCCACTTTCGGTGAGTTGTTGCATCAGTTCCAGGGTCTCCTCGGCGACGGTAAACCCCAGGGGGTGGAAGCGTGCGGCGAAGCGGGCCACCCGCAGCACGCGCAGGGGATCTTCCACAAAGGCCGGGGAGACATGCCGCAGGATCCGGGCATCCAGATCGGCTCGGCCGCCGTGGGGATCGTGCAGCTCGCCCTGATCATCCAGCGCCATGGCATTGATGGTCAGATCCCGGCGGATCAGATCCTCCTCCAGGGTGACCGTGGGGGCGGCATCGAAGTCAAAGCCACCGTAGCCTAAGCCGGTTTTCCGCTCCGTTCTGGCCAGGGCGTACTCTTCACCGGTCTTCGGGTGCAAGAACACCGGGAAACTCTTACCCACCTGGCGATAGCCCAGGTTTTTCATCTGCTCGATGCTGGCGCCCACCACCAGATGGTCCCGATCCTTGATCGGTAACCCCAGCAGTTGATCGCGGACCGCGCCGCCGACAAGATAGATCTTCACTGACTCTCTCCCAAAATACCGAACTGGAGTATACCCGTGTTTTGACAAGGAGAGGGGATAGCCGTACCTTGAGCGCATCGAAGCCACGGCTCTTTTTTCCCATGTATAAAGGCTTTTACGGGCTTAATGACAGCCCCTTCTCCATTGCGCCGAATCCGGCTTACCTGTTTCTCAGCCCCCGTCACCGGGAGGCGATGGCACACCTGCTCTATGGCCTGAATGAAAACGGCGGCTTTGTCCTGCTGACCGGCGAAGTGGGCACAGGTAAAACCACGGTGTCGCGCAACCTGCTGGCCAACCTGCCCGCCGACACGGACGTGGCCTTTATCCTCAATCCGGCCCTGACCGAGCTGGAGCTGCTGGCCACCCTGTGTGACGAGCTGAAGATCGTCTACGATCCCGATCCGACCCTGAAGCAACTGACCGACAGGATCAGCGCCTTTCTGCTGGCCAACCATCAGGCAGGACGCAAGACCCTGATGGTGATCGATGAAGCTCAGCACCTCAAACCCCAGGTGCTGGAGCAGTTGCGCTTGCTGACCAACCTGGAGACCGACACCCGCAAACTGCTGCAGGTGATCCTCATTGGTCAGCCAGAGTTGCAGGCGTTGTTGCGCCGTCAGGAGCTGCGCCAGTTGGCCCAGCGGATCACCGCCCGTTACCACCTGCTGCCACTGGAGCGCAGCGAAGTGGCGGATTACCTTGCCCATCGCCTGCATGTTGCCGGACGGGCCCAGCCCCTGTTCCGGACTTCGGCGGTCAAGGCTTTGCATCGCCTCAGCGGTGGGGTGCCGCGCATCATCAATCTGATCTGCGAACGGGCCCTGATGGGGGGCTATGCCCGGCAAAAGCCGATGCTGGGAGCCCGGGAGATGGAGGTCGCCGCTCGTGAGGTGCTGGATCTGGCCCCCATTCGACAGCGACGCTGGCCCTGGTGGTTGGCGGGGGCGCTGTCGGCGGGCCTGGCCTTCTTCGTCGTGCGGAGCCTGGCACCGGCATACGAACTGCCGGTGTCATCCATTGCTGAGACTCGTGCTGAGACTCGTGCTGAGACTCGTGCTGACATTCAGGTGGAGGCCAAGAGTGAGGCCAGGCCGTTGCGTCTGGCGGACTGGTCAAGCACTGAGCTGGGCGCCATGCAGGGGCTGTTTTATCATTGGCAGCAGCCTTTGCCTGCCGCCGCGCCCTGTGAGGCTGCCAGGATGCTGGGGCTGGCCTGCCTGAGCGATTCCGGCAGTTGGCAGCAGTTGCTGAGCCTGGATCGGCCGGCCATGGTGCAGTTGCGTGACGAGCTGGGGCGTCGGCAGTATGCGACCTTGCTGGCCCATGACGGGGCCGCCCGGGAGTGGTTGATACAACTGGGAGAGCAGAGGTTGTGGCTCAATCACACCCGTTTTATCGAGGCCTTTGAAGGCAACTTTACCCTGTTATGGCGGCCGGGGGACCCACTGCCCAAGTTGATCGGCTCACAGTCCCCCCTGGCGCAGATCCAGTGGCTGGAGAATCGTCTGGCGGCGCTGCAGCAGCGACCGGCCCGGTTGTTGCGATCGTTCGATCCGGGACTGGTGGAGGCGCTGCGCCGTTTTCAGCAGGCCAACGGCCTGAAGGCGGATGGCCTGGCGGGCAGTCAGACCTTGACCCGATTGAGTGTGCTTGGCGGTGAGGATGGTCCTCGTTTGCAACGCTCCCCTTTCATCAGCCAGGAGGCCAGCTAATGTCGATCCTTATGGAGGCCGCCGGTCGCCAGCGCCACGCCCAGGCCGCAGAGTCGGGGGATCCCATGGTGGCCATGCCAACTTTGGCTCCCGAGCGCCGTTTTCGTCCTATCTGGCTGTTGCCCCCCTTGGGCGCCCTGCTGGGCGCCCTGTTCGGCTGGTTGAGCTGGGCCATGCCGTGGTCGCTGCCGGTGAGTGCTAAGGTTGCGCCCGCCGCCGTTGCCCCGGCGCCAACGGTGACTGTGGTGCCAGCCCTCGATGACCAGGGTCCTATCCGGCTGGCGCAGAGGATCAGCATGCCGCCGCCGGTTACCGTGACGCCATCGGAGGCGATGCCGGTTGAGGAGCCCCAGGCCTTGGTTCCGACGCCGCTGGCCGAGCTGCCCGTGGTGGTGGAGCGGGAGTGGGCGACAGTGCAAAGAGAGCCCACCTCCACCGAGGAACCGAGCCAACCCATGGCCGGGGGCAGCGAGTCGGCGAGCGATCCGGATCTGGTGGCGGCCTTTGAGTCGGCCCTGGCGGAGTTTCGCGGTGAGCTAGAGGTGCCACCATCTCAGACTCAGTCGGAGCCGTCTGCTGGACAGCTTGAACCCGAGCCGGAGTCTTTGAGCTTCGAGCTTCAGCAGAGCTTGGAGCAGGCACAGCGTGCGGTGGCCACTGGCCAGGCGCGCCAGCGAGCGACGGAGCAGGGCAGCTTCTCGGCGCAGGCGCAAGCCGATGTGGCGTCCATCCCCAAGTTGGGACAGATGCCCTGGGCGTTTCAGAAGCGGTTGCCGGATCTGACGGTGACCGCCCATGTCTATGCCAGCCAGCCGGATAAGCGCTGGTTACGCGCCAATGGTCGGGAGCTGCAGGAGGGAGATGAAGCGGCGCCTGGCCTGTTTATAGCTGAGATCCTGCCCAACGAGATCGTACTGGAGATGGATCAGCAGCGTTTTCGCATTCCGGCCCTGGGCAGTATCTGACGGTTTGCGGCCTAAGATCGTGAAGAGCAAGCGGCGCCCCTGGGGCGCCGCTTTGCTTGGCCTAGTGCTCGTCGAGTGACAATAAGGTGGCGTTGCCGCCGATGGCGGTGATGTTGTTGCTGACGGTCTTTTCGGTGACAAAACGGGTGAGATAGTGGGGGCCACCGGCCTTGGGGCCCGTACCGGAGAGGCCCTGGCCACCGAAGGGCTGTACACCGACCACGGCGCCGATCTGATTGCGATTAATGTAGGCATTGCCGGCGTTGACGGCGGCGGCGATCGCCAGGGCGCGGCCCTCATTGCGGCTGTGTACCCCCAGGGTCAGGCCAAAACCGGTGCTGTTGATCTGGGCGATCACTTCATCGAGCTGGTCAGCCCGATAGCGGATCAGGTGGAGGATGGGGCCGAAGTGCTCTTGATCCAGCTGTTCAATATGATCGATCTCCACCGCAGTGGGCGGCACGAAGTGACCTTGCTGGCATTCGGCGCTCAGTGGCGCCTGGGCGATCAACCTGCCCTCGTGACCAATCCGCTCGATGTGGGCCATCAGCTGGGCTTTGGCGTTCGAGTCGATCACAGGACCCACGTCGGTTCGGTAATGGCCAGGATCCCCTACATGCAGCTGTGCCATGGCACCCCGAAGCAGGGTGACGATCCGCTCGGCGATGCTGTCTTGCACATAGAGCACTCGCAGGGCCGAACAGCGTTGGCCGGCGCTTTGGAAGGCGGAATGGAGCACATCGGTGATCACCTGCTCAGGCAGGGCGGTGGAGTCCACCACCATGGCATTTTGCCCACCGGTCTCGGCGATCAGCGGTACGATCGCACCGTCCCGGGCCGCCAGGCTCAGGTTGATTGCCTTGGCGGTGGCGGTGGAGCCGGTAAAACAGACGCCGGCGATCCGTTCATCGGCGGTCAGCAGGGGGCCCAGTTTGGCCCCGCTGCCCGGTAGCAGTTGCAATACATCCACCGGCACGCCCGCCTCATGGGCCAATTGAGTGGCCCGTAGGGCCACCAGGCTGGTCTGCTCGGCGGGTTTGGCGAGCACGCTGTTGCCGGTGATCAGGGCAGCGGCCACCTGGCCCAGGAAGATCGCCAGGGGAAAGTTCCAGGGACTGATGCAGAGGAACACGCCCCGCCCCTGCAGGCTCAGTTCATTGCGCTCGCCAGTGGGACCCGGCATTACCTGGGGTTTGTCCATCAAAGCTTGAGCCTGAACCGCATAGTAACGACAGAAGTCCACGGCTTCGCGCACCTCGTCGATCCCATCCTGCAGCCCCTTGCCCGCCTCCCGGGTGCACAGGGCGATCAGCTCCTCCCTGTGCTGCTCCAGTCGATCCGCCAGACCTGCCAGTATTTGGCCGCGCTGACTGACGGGCTTGGCATTCCAGGCGGGGAAGGCGGCCTTCGCTCGCCTCAGCGCTTGTTCGGCTTGCTCGGGAGAGGTGAAACAGACTCGACCGACACGATCTTCCCGCCGGGCTGGGTTGTGCACATCGATACTGGGGCCCTCGGTCAGCAGAGTTCCGCCGATCAACGGGCCCCCCTGCCAGGTTTGCGGGGAGAGCTGGGCCAGCTTGGCGAAGAAGGGTGCGGCCTGGGAGTGAATGTTGAGGTTCAGTCCCTGCGAGTTGCGTCGCGCCGGGGCGAACAGGGCCGGAGGCAGGGGGATCTTGTCATTGGCCAGGGTGGGGGCGTCCTGCAGGGTGAGCAGGGGGTGGCGCACCAGCTGGTCGATGGGGGTATTGGGATCCACCAGTTTATGGACAAAGGAGGTGTTGGCGCCATTTTCCAGCAGGCGCCTGACCAGGTAGGGCAGCAGCTCTTTGTGGGCACCCACCGGCGCATAGATACGCACGCTTGGCCGGGGTGAGTCCGTCGCCTGAAGTAGGCTGTCGTACAGCTCCTGGCCCATGCCGTGAAGGCGTTGATATTCCATGGCACGATCGCCGGCCATGTACTCAATGCTGGCGACGGTCTGCGCATTGTGGGTGGCAAACTGGGGGTAGAGTTTTCCCCGGGTCTGTTCGGACAAGAGGTAGCGGGCGCAGGCCAGGTAGGAGATGTCGGTACCCGCCTTGCGGGTGAAGACCGGATAGTTTTCGCTGCCCCCCTGCTGGCACCATTTGATCTCACTGTCCCAGTAGGCCCCTTTGACCAGGCGCAGGGGGATCTCGTCCCCCTGCTCGGCGGCCAGGGCATTGAGCCACACCAGTACCGGTAAGGCCCGCTTGGAGTAGGCCTGCACCACCAGACCCAGCAGCCCCCAGCCCTGGGTCTGGGGGGCTCGGTAGAGGGCTTCGAACAGTTTGAGGGAGAGTTCGAGCCGGTCCGCCTCTTCGGCATCGATGCTGATCCCAACCTGCAGTGGCCTGGCCAGGGTGATCAGCCTGAGTACGGTTTCCTTGAGCTCACTGAGGACTCGAGCCTCGTTGGCCACTTCATAGCGTGGGTGCAGGGCCGACAGCTTGATGGAGAGGGTGGGACGGGGCGCCTGGCTGAGATCATAAGCCTGTGCCCCGAGTGCCTTGATCGCCAGGCAGTAGTCGTCGAAGTATTTGTTTGCGTCATCGGCGGTCAGCGCCGCCTCGCCAAGCATGTCGTAGGAGTGGGTATAGCCGAGCTTGCGGTTCTCTTCGCTGTTGCTCAAGGCCTCGCCAATGTCCCGCCCCAAAACAAACTGCTTGCCCATGATCTTCATGGCGGTGTACATCGCCTGACGGATCACCGGCTCTCCCATCCGATTGACCAGGCGGGCCAGCAGTCCCGCCGGCTCGCTGTCCGTGCCTTTGTCCAGCTGAACCAGTTTGCCGGTCAGCATCAGCCCCCAGGTGGAGGCGTTGACCAGCAGAGAGTCGCTGGCCTTCAGGTGACGGCGCCAATCGGCACCGGAGAGTTTGTCCTCGATCAGGGCATCGGCGGTGGCGGGATCCGGAATGCGAAGCAGGGCCTCGGCCAGGCACATCAGGATGATCCCCTCCTGGGTATCCAGGCTGTATTGCTGCAGGAAGGCATCGATCCCTATGCTCAGCCCTTTCTTTTCGAACTGGCGCACCTGGGCCACCATGGCGTGGGCCCGCTCGGTCACGGCGGTGATCGCTTCCTCATCAGTGGGAACCAGGCTGATCAGCTCCTGCAGGTAGTCGGACTCTTCGACACCGTAGTTGTCGGTGATCTGGGCAAACAGACTCTGGCTGTCTTGCTCTTGGGGCTTAAGGACCTGGCTGGCTTTAAACATGGCGGCTCCCTTATGGTGGCCGATTCAGCGGCCATCCTTATTTTGTATACAATATCCCTTTTGAACTGGCGCACAGTGTACCGGCAAAGTGTGAGCTTAGGCCAGGAGAGGGGCGGGGAGGTGGCTCGATGAAGATGAAAGGGTGTGGAAAGCAAACGACACAGGAGGCGGTAGGGCAGAGACAAAAAAACAGGCCACTTGGGCCTGTTTTTGTCACGAACGATGGCAGATTACATCCATTGGTCGTTTTTGCGGCGACGCTTAGGCCGTGGCAGGTAAGCGATAATAAAGCCCACCAGCAGGCCGGCACCGGCCAGTGCGCCCCCCTGGCTCAGCCAGACGAAGCGCTCGTTGTTCTTGAGGGTGCTGACCTCTTTCTTCAGACGCTCATTCTCAGCGCTGACGCTGTCCAACTGGCGTTGAGCGCTAGCATTGGCCTGACGCTGCTCACCGGTGCTGGAGAGCAGCTCATCTCGCTCCGCAGTGACCTCGGTCAGCTTGGCACGAGTGTCCGCCAAAGCCTTTTCCAGCTTAGGCACCTGAGTGCGGAAGCCGGGGCCGGACTTGAGGAACTCGGTCCGGATCCAACCGGTGCGCCCCTGGTTGTCACGAACCTTGGAGTAATCGCCCTGACGTTCGTTCAGGTAGGTCAGAGCCTCGCCGGCCTTGACGCTGCCAAGGATGCGAAACTGGGTACTCGGACCCGCTTGCAGATAGATATAGATGTCTTCCGAGACAATATTCTTCGCGTCCGCTGCCATACCCGGACTGCTGATCGCCATTAGGCACAGCAGCAGGGCGGAGATGCGTTTTAACATAATTCTTTAACCCGTGTTGTGGGGAACCCATGCTAGGAGATCGACCCGGAGGAGACAAGGCTTAAACGTGGGAAAATCGACTCTTCATTGCAAAATTGATGTAGACATCGGTTTGTTGACGGGTGACAAGTCGAATCTTGTTCGATTGTGGGCAACAAAAAGGGGACCCGAGGGTCCCCTTGGTGTGTTCATCTCATTAGCTCATGATGGTGCGAATGATGGTGAAGAACAGGATAGACAGGGCTGCACCGGCAGGCAGGGTCACGACCCAGCTCACCACGATATTGCGGACCACGCCCAGGTTCAGGGCGGCGATCCCGCGGGCCATGCCCACACCCAGTACAGCACCCACCAGGGTTTGGGTGGTGGAGATCGGCAGGCCGGTGCCTGAGGCGATCACCACGGTGGAGGCCGCGGCCAGTTCGGCGGCAAAACCACGGCTTGGGGTCAGGTGGGTGATCTTGGTGCCGATGGTGCTGATCACGCGTTTACCCAGGATGGCCAGACCGGCCACGATACCGATAGCACCCAGAGGCAGTACCCACCAGACCAGCGGCGCCTTGTCCGGGATCTCACCGCCCGCCTGGACGATGGTCACCACGGCAGCCAGAGGACCAATGGCATTGGCCACGTCGTTGGAGCCATGGGCAAACGCCATGCAACACGCGGTGGCGATCATCAGGATCCCAAACACCTTCTCCACGTTGCCAAACTGAGTGTCGCGGTCGGCTTTGGCATCAAACTTGAGGCGACCGATGGCGAACTTACCGACCAGACCAATCACGAAGGCGATGGCCAGGGACAGGGCGTAGGCTTCCAGCGTAGAGAAGTTCAGGCCCAAGTGCTTGAGCCCCTTGGTGACGGTAACCAGAGCCATCACGAACGCGGCAAACCCCATGTAGAAGGGCACGTAGCGCTTCGCATTTTCCAGCGGGTGTTCGGTATCGAAGATCAGCTTTTGAGCGGTCTGGAAGATCAGGTAGGCGATAAAGCCTGAGATCGCCGGGGTAATAACCCAGGAACCGATGATGCTGCCCACTTTGCCCCAGGCAACGGCATCGCTGCCCACACCGACGGCGGCGAAGCCGATGATGGCGCCGATGATGGAGTGGGTGGTGGATACCGGCCAGCCCAGCCAGGAGGCGGCAACCAGCCACAAACCCGCCGCCAACAGGGCGGAGATCATGCCGTACACCATCAGCTCTGGCTGATGGGTGAAGTAGCTTGCGTCGATGATGCCGCTACGGATGGTGTTGGTCACTTCGCCACCCGCCAGGTAGGCGCCAGCGAATTCAAAGACCACTGCAATCAGGATGGCCTGCTTGATGGTCAGGGCGCCGGAGCCTACGGAGGTGCCCATGGCATTGGCCACGTCGTTGGCACCAATACCGAAAGCCATCAAAAAACCAAACAATGCCGCGGCTAAAATGAGCCAGTGGCCATTACTTACCAGTACTTCTACCATGGTAAAACCTTGTTAAGGAAACCTATTTATTGGGAGGTTGAGTTAGCTGCGAGCCAGCATCAGTTCCAGTCGGGCGCCAACGCGCTCGGCCAGATCTGCCAGATCACCGATCCATTCGAGGATCTTGTAGAGGAACATCACGTCGATGGGGTTGAGACTTTTTTCCATCTCAAACAGTTGGCGACGCAATTGAACTTGCATGGAATCTGTATCGTCTTCGATCCGATCCAACTCCTGGATCATCTCCTCGACCAGGGTCACTTCGCGTCCTCGGAAACCGGTTTCCAGCAGATCATCCAGTTCGTGGATGGCCTTGTGGGCCTGGTTAACCGCGTCAACACAGCGGGTGACATAGGCGATGAAGGTTTCCTGCATCGGGGCGGGGATCGCCATCTCACGACCGATCACACGACCGGCGATATCTTTGGCCTTGTTGGCGATCTTGTCCTGCTGAGTCACCATCTCCAACAGGTCGGTACGCTGGACGGGCATAAAGATCCCACTGGGCAGACTCATGCGGATCTCGTGCTTGAGGGTATCCGCTTCCCGCTCCAGTCGGCTTACGCCTTGTTGCAATTCAGCCGCCTTCTCCCAGTCCTGGGCAAGGACGGCATCGAAAAATGGCAGCAGCTGTTGAGCCGCGCCCTGGATCTTGTCAATGTGCTGCTCGAGCGGTTTGATCGGTGACTTGGCGAAAACGCCCAAAAAGTTTACCGGCATGACCTTCTATCCTGTTGGAGCCTGTTAATTCGGCGAGCGGATCATACTCACATGGAGCAGAACCGCAACACGTATTCTTGTGCAATTAAGAGCATAGTGTATCCAAACCGTGTCAGAAGCCACGACATTGGAATTGTGCGTACGGTATTTCACTTATATGACAGCTATATGACACCGTGTCACTTATATTACAAGGCCATGAATTTATTATGAAAAATGGAGGGAGTGTGGAGATAGAAATCAAGCTGTTGCTCAATGATGGCTCCGGGCTGTCCTCACTGGCGAACAGTCCTGTGCTCTCAGAATTGGACGTGATTGAGCGCAAAGAATTGGGAAATAGTTACTTTGATACTCGGGACTTGGCTTTGCGGCGCCAGGATATGGGCCTGAGGATCCGCCGTGTGGGCAAGGAGCGGGAGCAGACTCTGAAGACTGCGGGCCGGGTCGTGGGCGGCCTCCACGCCAGGCCGGAGTACAATGTGATGGTTGAGCGGGATACACCGGATCTGGCGCTATTTCCTGATTCACTATGGAGCGAGACTCAGCGAAACCTCTGGCAGCAACAGCTGATCCCCCTGTTTTCTACTGACTTCACCCGGGAAAGCGGCCGCATTGTGCATGGGGATGGCGAGATCGAGCTGGCGCTGGATCGGGGCAGTATCGCCGCCAATGGAGAGGAGGACACCCTGGCAGAGCTGGAGCTGGAGCTGATTCGGGGACAGCCGTCCCTGTTACTGGATCTGGCCCAGGCCCTGGCTCAGGCGCATCCGCTGAGGCTGGGGTTGGACTCCAAAGCCGCCCGCGGCTATCGCCTGGCGGGACTCTCTCCGAAGCCGCAGGTGCGCCACCAGTGGCCCGCTTGCGCGGAAGGACGGTTGCAGGCCTGGCAACGCAATGAGGAGCGGCTGCTGGCCGGAGACGACTCGGCACTGGCGCCCCTGGCGCGGGTACTCGAGGAGGTGGCACAAACTCAGGGGGCGGATTTCCTGGTCAGCGAACCTTTGACGCGGGAGCGGCTACAGCAGCTTCTGACGGATCGCCGTTATGGTTTGTGCCAATTGATGTTGCTGACTCAGCTGCTATCCGAATCGGCCTGATCGCGCCGTGTGAGTTCTTCGCGAAGCCGGCGGATCTCCATCAGTAATTCCGCCTGCTGTGCTTCCAATTGCTCCAACCTGGCCCCCTCATGCTCCTGGGCATCCTGGCTGACAAAGAGTGAAGCCAGGAAGCCGGCGACCACGCCAAAGAAGCTGACCCCGGTGAGGATCACCACGGAAGCGATGATCCGCCCGCCAAGGGTGACGGGATAGTAATCGCCATACCCGACGGTGGAGATGGTGATCAGCGCCCACCACAGTGCCGATTCGGCGGAATCGATATTGGCTCCCGGCGCACCATCTTCCACCAGCAGGATCAGCACGGATGCCAGGGTGATGATGGTGATCATCGCCAACATCAGGCTGGTCAGGGTGGTTTCCTGCCGCTGTCGTAGCAGGGGGATCAAGATTGAACGACTCATCTTGATCAGGCGAAAGACGCGCAATACCTGAAAGATCCGGGCGTAGCGCAGGGCCTCAATGGCCGGGATGGACGCAACCAGATCGATCCAGTGGGTGCGCAGGTAATGTTTACGGTCTCGGCTTCGGGCCAGGTCGTAGAAGAAGTTAGTGATAAAGATCAGGCAGATCATAAGATCAACCATGGTCAGTACCCGGGTGACTTCGGCATCGGGCTCACTGAAGGCGATCACCAGCACGACGACGACGGCAATCAATGAGAGCAGCATCAATCCGAACTCTTTCGGTGTCAGCAGCGAGGGAAGGGGAGGGCTCTTTTTCATGGTTGCAGTAATTGACTGAGTAGATAAGCGGTGGCAAAGACCAGGGCGCCCTCTAGGGCCGCGATCCCGGCGTTATTTTCCCGTTCCACTTCGATGTTGATATGGACCCTGGCCAGCACCAGGCGCCTTAGCAGGGACGTTAGCAGGATCAGTAGCCCCATACCCAGGGTGGCCCATCCGAGCCAGGCCGCCAGGGTGAAGATCGGCATCTGCGGCTGGTAGGGCTGAAAATGCCCCGCGGTCTGGATCACCTGGGCACAGGCGAGGAGGTAGGCGCCATGACGCAGGGCAACGGGGCGATGATCTTGGGCCAGGGCCTGTTGCAGGCTGCCGCCCTGATTGTGACGGCGGTAACGCCACTCCAGGATGCGGGTGATCAGAACCAGGAAGCTGAGGGCGATGAAGAAGTTAAACACCAATAGGGGCAGAGCCGCCACACTCAGGGTGCCCAGCCACAACAGCATCCCCTTGAGCACCATGGCAATGGCTATGGCCACGGCCGCATCCACCAGGCCGACGGCCAGGCTGCCTTGTAGGATCTGGGTGCGTTTATCGATCCGGTTGAGCCCCCACTTGTCGTACCACCAGCGACCGATGCGGATCAGCAGCAGCGCGGCGAGCCCCAATCCCGACATCCACAGTAGACGCAAAGGCAGCGTGCCACTGTAGGGCAGGCGGAAGACCCCGGACAGGACGACGGCCAGGGCGAGTACGCCGCCCGCCACACTGATCCCAAAGGCGATATTGTCGCGTTCGGCCAACTCGGCGGTACTGTTGACCCCGGCAAACCATCCATGGCTGTAGCGAGCCAACACAAACAGGCCCAGGGCCAGGAGCAGTTCCAGGGTGAGCTGGAGCAGGGCAAGAGTCTCGTTGAGCCGCTCCACCCACTGCAGAATTATCATGTTTTGCTCCCTCCTTGTCGGTCGTGCGCTCAGGCAAGAATTTGTCCCTGGGTATGGTAAAGTGTGCGCGAACTCAACTGAGTAAACAGGACGTTACATTATGACCAGCCAACCTCAAGACAACAAGCTCAGCGCAGAACTGGCCGAGTTGGCCCTGCGCCAGTGGCAGCGACTGCCCGAAGCGATCCTGGAGCAGATCGACGAGGAGGGACGGCAACGGCTGTGGCGTTTGCTGGCCCTGTCGGAATTCGCCGGCAATGTGCTGGTTCGTCAACCTCGGTGGCTTGAGGCACTGTTTGTCGGGGGGGAACTGGAGCGGACACAGAGGCTGCAAGCCTATCGACCCGAGCTGGATGCCCTGCTGGCCGAGTGTGCCGACGAAACGGCGGCGGCCGCCGCATTGCGTGGATACCGCAATCGCGAGATGTGCCGGATCGCCGCACGTGATCTGCTCAACCTGGGAGAGCTGGAGGAATCCCTGGCCCACATTTCGGCCTTGGCCGAGAGCTGCATCATCGCGGCTCGGGATTTTCTGGAAACCTTGCAAGCACCTGTCTGGGGGTTACCTCACAGTCACGAGGGCGAACCTCAGCGCCTGCTGGTGCTAGGGATGGGCAAGTTAGGGGGCGGCGAGCTCAACTTCTCCTCGGACATCGACCTGATCTTTGGCTACCCGGAGCACGGTTGCACCCGGGGGGGACGCAAGGAGCTGGATAACCAGCAGTACTTTATCCGTCTGGGGCAGAAACTGATCAATCTGCTGTCCCAGCTGACCGTAGATGGGTTCTGCTACCGGGTCGATATGCGATTGCGTCCCTTTGGTGAGGCCGGTCCCCTGGTGGTGTCGCTGGCGGCGATGGAGGATTACTACCAGGAGCAGGGGCGTGAGTGGGAGCGATATGCCATGGTTAAGGCCCGCCTGATGGGCCCCTCTGAGTCTGAATCCGAGCAGATGAATGCTTTGCTGCGGCCCTTCGTCTACCGTCGTTACCTGGACTATTCCGCCATCGATGCCCTGCGCCGCATGAAGGAACTGATCGAGACTCAATTACGCCGCCAGGCCGTGATGGGCAATATCAAGCTGGGGGCTGGCGGGATCCGCGAGGTGGAGTTTGTGGTGCAGAGCCATCAGTTGATCCGCGGGGGACGAGAGCCGGGGCTGCGGGGGCAGGCCTTGCTGCCGGCACTGGCTGAGCTGGATCGACTGGGCCTGATCGGCCACCTGGATCGACAAAAACTCGAGCAGGGGTACCGTTTGCTTCGGGCAGTGGAGAACCGCTTGCAGGCCCTGGGAGATCAACAAACCCAGTTGTTGCCGGACAATGAGGGCGACCGCCTGAGACTTGCGCTGGCCATGGGTTATGACGATGCCGACCAGCTTTGGCAGGCGATCCAGGCCGCCATGGCCGGTATCCACCAGGTCTTTCGCGACACCATTGGCGATGCGCCATCCGAACAGGCGGATCTGGGCGCCTTGCCGCTATTGTGGCAGGACGACAGTGGCAGCCTGGATGGTGCCGCATTGCTCGAGGAGCAGGGGCTGGATCCGGCGCTTTGGCCCCTGCTGCAAGAAGCCCAGGTGGAGTTTGGCCGCCGCCGCATAGGCCCCCGGGGGAGGGAGGCGCTGGATAAGTTGATCCCACTGCTGCTGCAGGAGCTGGTCCGCCAGGGGGAAGCGGCGGTGATCTGGCGTCGAATGATGACGGTCCTGACCCCTATCCTTAGCCGTACCACCTATTTGGAACTGTTACTGGAGAAGGCCGGTGCCCGGCGTCAGCTCACGACCCTGTGTGCGGCCAGCCCCTGGATCGCCCAACAGCTTGCGCGCTACCCCATCTTGCTGGATGAGCTGATCGATCCCGTGGCCCTGTATCAGCCGCTGCCGTCTCAGGGCTATGCCGCCGAACTTCGCGAGTTTATGTTGCGGGTGCCGGAGGAAGATCTGGAGCAGCAAATGGAGGCACTGCGCCAGTTTAAGCAGGCCCAGTTGCTGCGGATCGCGGCGGCTGACGTCACTCGAGTCCTGCCGGTGATGAAGGTCAGCGATCACCTCTCCTGGTTGGCCGAGGCGATGATTGAAAAGGTGGTGGATCTGGCTTGGCAGCAGATCAGTGAACGCCATGGCACTCCTTCCGGACTGGATGAGGGGGAGCGTGGCTTTGCGGTGATCGGTTACGGCAAGCTCGGTGGCCTTGAGCTGGGGTATGGGTCGGATCTGGACCTGGTGTTCCTGCATAAAGGGCAGGGAGGTCATACTGACGGGCGCAAGAGCATCGACAATGGCCACTTCTACATCAAGTTGGCCCAACGTGTGCTCCACCTGTTTGCGACCCGGACCGTTTCCGGTGTGCTGTACGAGGTGGATATGCGCCTGCGGCCATCCGGTGCCAGTGGGTTGTTGGTCAGTCCCATCGAAGGTTTTGAGGACTACCAGCGTGATGATGCCTGGACTTGGGAGCACCAGGCCCTGGTGCGGGCCCGCTTTATCTATGGGGACGATCTGCTCGCCGGCCGTTTTGCCCGCTTGCGCCGGGAAGTACTGTGTCGACCGCGGGATCCCGAGACCTTGCGCCAGGACGTGGTAGCGATGCGAAAGAAGATGCGGGATCACCTGGATAAGAGCAGTGCGGATCTTTTCGACCTGAAACAGGGCCACGGCGGGATCACCGATATCGAGTTCATGACCCAGTATCTGGTACTGGGCCTGGCCCACGAGGCTCCGACCTTGGCGACCTGGTCCGATAACGTGCGGATCCTGGAGTCGGCGTTGATGGCAGATAAGTTGACACCGGAGCAGGCCGATCTGTTGAGTGAAACCTATATCGAGTTGCGCAATGCCAACCACCACCGCGTGTTGGCGGATCATAGTGGTCCGGTCCCTATTGAGGAGCGCTCCCCTCGTTGCGAAGGGGTGGCTGTGCTTTGGCAGCAGATGATGGAAGGGGACGCTTAGCGACGCGCCCGAGGAGGCGCCCAGGTACTGGGGAAGCGCCCAGGTACAAGGGAAAAGCCCAGGTACAAGGGAAAAGCCCAGGTACTGGGGAAAAGCCCAGGTACTGGGGATAAGCCTAGGTACTGGGGAAAAGCCTAGGTACTAGGGAAAAGCCCAGGTACTAGGGAAAAGCAGGTTAGGCTCCTGCTAGAACCTAGCACCTAGAAGCTAGCGCCTAGCACCTAGCACCTAGCACCTAGAATCTAGCACCTAGAACCTAGCACCTAGCACCTAGCACCTAGCACCTAGCACCTAGCACCTGGAACCTGGAACCTGCTCGGAACGCCTTGTTCTGCTGCCCAGTGTTCCTGGGTTTCCCATCGCAGAAAACAAAAACGGGAAGCCATTGGCTTCCCGTTTTGGTACGCAGAGCGGGGCTCAGCAGGGCGAGTAACCGCCGTCGATCCCCTTGGTGGCGACCGCCACCGCGTCATGGGCATGCAGGCTTTCCAGATGATTCACCCGAAGCCAGAAGTCTTTGAGCTGGGACTGCTCGTCCAGGGCAAACTTCAGGCGACGGGCCGCGTCCTCGACGAACATCAGGTTTTGACCATTGAGACGGGCAAACTCCTGCTCATCCTCGCGCTTAACCGCGGCCTGAACCGGGGTCTTGAGGGCGTCTTCAATGGCATCCACCAGGGCCTTGATCGGCAAGGCTTCGTCCTGCTCGGACAGGCGCACCTTAACCTGGGCCAGGGAGCGCTGACTATGGGGAGTGGCCACCACGCCGGCGGTGGTGCCCAGCCAGCGGTGTACCACTTCGGCGTCGATCTGCTCTTCACCGTGGAACTGGTGCTCAAACGCTTCCTGGATCAACTGGCGGGCCAGTGCTGCGGAGCAAGGACAAGTGGAGGAGTAGGCCACTTCCACCTCCAGCTCCAGGTTGAGCTGGCCCTGGTCGAGGCGCCCGATCAGGGTGACCGGGTAGTTTCGCCACCCTTCATTGCCGGACAGCAGGGCGGGACGGCGCATGTGGTAGTCAAACTGGAACTTTACGAACGCCTGATCCGACAACTCTTCGTGGGTCTGAATAAATTCTTCCAGCAGGGCTTTGAGGCTCTGCAGGTTCAAGGTGTCAGACAACGAGAGTTTGTCCAGCGCCAGGTAGAGGCGGGACATGTGGATCCCTTTGGCATGGGCCTTGGGGAGGTTGACGAACGCTTCGACTCGGGCACTGATCTGGCGCGGTTCGGCATCGGTCTTAACGGTGAGCGGGAGCTCGATCTCGCTCATGCCCACCCAATCCAGCGTGCCGCTGATCTGGGCCTTGGCGCTGCTGGCCACGTCTGGCATAAGGGTTGGCACGGAAGGGTTCTCTGTCATCGGTCACGACCCTGATACTTCAATTAGGCGCGAATTATACCACGCCGTGATCCAGCACTCATTCAGAAAAAACGAACGAGTCCATAGGCTTTGTGTTGAACGTAATTTCGCCGCGCACTCTAGCGCAGCCCATGCGCCTTGGCAACCTCTCAAAGGGGGAGGCCGCTCAAACGAGCGGCCTGGACTCAGCGCAGGGCCTTAATGGGGCGCAGCCAGGGATTGGGCAGGGACTTACCCAACCCCTCGTAGGCCTCATAGGCCTGGTCCCGATCGGCAAAGCTGCCCCATACCACCTGGTACCAGCCATCTTTGTGGATCACCTGGACGCCGTCCAGCTGGTGCTGACGAATAAAGGCCTGGGCGCTTTGTTTTGAGCGTGCGGCGGCCAACTGCCAGGTAAGGTGTTGCGGAGGCTGGTGGCTGAGCCAGTCCCCCGGTACGGCTTCGGGGGCCGGGGCCGAGGGGCGGATTGCTGGGGCGGATTGGGCGGGACTTGCCTCGATGGGATCCAGGCTTTCCCGCTTGAGATCCACCACTCGGCGCACCATGGGAGTGCCATTACTCAGAGCCGTTGGCGTGGTGCGGCCCGCGCGCTGGGCCGATGGGCGGCTGGGGTATTGACCGGCCAGCAGCAGGTGCATGGGAGCCCCACCGCGCATGACGCGCACCTGGGTCAGGGATTGACCCGGATGCTGGCGGCGAAGCGCGGTGAGATCGAAGGGGGTGCGTGCGGCGGCCAACTGCAGCACGAAGTCATCGTCACTCATGCGTGCCAGTGCCGCTCGGGTTTCCGGCAGGCTGTCCGCTCGGTTGACTCTGCCGGGTAAAGGAGCGTTGGGCGCCGGAACCGTGACCGGCTCTGGAACCACGGGCTTAGCCGGGGCCGACGGGTTCGCCACCTGTGTGCCGGAGAGGGGCAGCAGCTCCATGATCCACTCGTCGCGCTGTGCGCCGTCGCCGCCGATATTGAGCGGGTAGACGGGCACAGGGCTGCGCAGGCCGCGGGCCTGCATCTGCCGCTCATCTGGGATCAGGTAGTAATTGCCCGGCTTAAGTTCGATGTCGAACCGGCCGTGCTCATCACTGCGTAAGCGGGTCAGGGGACGCCTGTCCAGATCGGTCAGTACCAGGGGGAGCGCGTCAATGGGGGTACCATCTGGTGTTTGTAAGCGGGCCTGGACCTGAGTCACCCTGACCAGTGCCAGGGCGACTTCGTTACGTTGGCCCGCCAACGGCATCACGGTGACCGGCCCATCCCTGAGCACCAGGCCTTCCGGCAGCATGCGGGGATCGATGCTGATCTGGTAACGGTTCTGGGCCGGAACCTGGCGCAGCAGGACCTCGCCCATGTCGTCGGATACGTCCCTGGGCCAGCTTGGGGCGGTATCGATGGTGATCCCCGTCAAGGGCTTATCGGACCGATCGAAACGGCCGTTATTGTTGCCATCGATAAAGAGCCGGACCAGGACGTCGGCAACCTGGGGGCGTGCCTCGGTGAGATCCAACTCGCCTCGGCGGTCATTGTGGTTGAAGGAAAAAGTGGCGGTGGTATTGAACTGCCAGTTGCCCCGGGTGTCGATGGCCCCCTGCAGGCCCACCGTGAGCCAGCGATAGTGGTAGGCGACTTCGTGACCAATCCCGGAGCGACTCTTGCGCCCGGGCTCCTTGTCGTACCAGATCAGGGTTTGGTTATAGATATCCATCCAGGGACGCCAGCGCATCCGGCTTTCCATGTCGGTAACGCCGAATCCGAACTGGTAGTCCACCTGGCTGGACAGGCTCCAGCCATTGCCCATGGTGGTCAGCAACACCTCCCCGCTTTGCCGCTCCAGACGAGTGTCGTACTGGGCGTCATAGTAGTAGTGGTGGGTGAAGTGCACCGGTCCCAGTTGGGTTGAAAGGCGGTTTTCGAAGCGGCCAAAACCGTCCTCATCGTCCAGGGGATCCCGCCAACTTCCCCCAAAACCGTATTGCCAGCCTCCCATGCGCCAGGTCTGGCCCTCCAGCCACAGCTCGGACTCGTTGCGCAGCGGGGTGTCATCTTGTGCCTGACGATCGGCTTGCAGTTCCCCATTGTGACGATGGCTGGCGCGGATCTGGTGATTGGTTCCCAGGCCCCGGCTTAAACCGGCGAAGTAGCCACGATGCTCTTGGTCATCGCTGAGCCCTTCTAACTGCAGTCGGGTGCCGAACAGGTCCAGCCCTAGGTTGATGCCAAAGTAGTTGACGTCTTGGAAGTCGACCTTACCCCACTCTTCGCGTTTGAGCTTCTGCTGCTGATAACTCAACCCAAGATCCAGGTTGTGGGTCAGGCCATAGCTGGCCCGTAGGCTCAGGCTTTGTTGGGCCCCCAGCTGTGCCACCTCCTGCTCCTCCAGGCGATTGAAGGTGAAGCGGGTGTTGTCCAGGTACTGGGCCTGGTAACCGAATTCACCGCGGCCCAGGGCGCGCTGGTTTTCGACGGTCTGACGGCGGACGTGGTACTCGCCATTGTTGCCAAACAGGTGCATCTCGAACACGTTACTGCCTTCGAGCAGAGGAACATCTTCGAAACGATAGCGGCCCGAGCTGGCGGCCTGGGAGATCCCCAGCAGCACGCCATTGCGATAGAGGTGGATCTGCCAGTCCGGAGGGGCATTGCCCTCCAGGCTGGTGACGCCGAAGCGCTGTTGTCCCAGATTGCCAAGGGCAAACCCCAGACCTTCGTTGATCCCGCCGATCAGGTTGTCGCCAAACTGGGTCAGATCCCCCGCCTGATACTGGCCGAGGTTAAAGGGCAGGCTTTCGCTGAGATCCCCCAGATCCCGGGAGACCCGCAGGCGGTATTCACTGCGCTCGTTGGCCAGTTTGGTGTAGTTGAACTCATAGCTTTGCTCTGCCAGATCACCGGTGGCGATCACGCCGAGGCGGTATTCCTGGGTCAGGAGGTCGTCGCCGATCAGGGCACTGTTGGCGAAGCCCAGTACCGTCGGGGTGGAAAACTCTTGGTATTCGTGGGGGTGCAGGGGATCCAGCCCGCCACTGTGGAAATTTTGTTGCTGGCCAAGGCTGGCCTGGTGGGCTTGTTGCTGCTGCAGCTGCTCAAGGGCAGGCAGAGGATATTCGCTACTGACGTTCAGTCGGCCCGACTGGGTGTGGAACATCAGTTGCAGGGGCAACACGGTCTGGATCAGTTCGGCATCGAGATAGAGATCGGCGCTATCGCGGCCCCAGTCCAGCCCGGGATCGATCTCGAAGCGTTGGAAGCCACGGCGGGCTTCATCGACCTGTAGATCTAACAGGAAGTTGCTGTTTTCACCGTTGATCCAGCCGGTCGCACTGGTGCCCTTGGGATCGACGCGAATATCCAGGCCAATGGCGGCACTCAGGGCCTGCAAGGGAACCAGGTGACGCTGACCGATACGGTAGGTCACCAGGGGCTGGGGCAGTTGCTGACCCTGGCTGAACAGGGTGTAGGTCTGTACTGAATCGGCAGGGAGGGCGATCTCGCCTGCCCGGAGAGGCAGGGCGCAGATCAGCGCACCTAAAACAGCTAAGGTGACAGCTCGCATCTTTCCACTTTAAATGTTGAGAGAATCCGGTTTTAGCGGGAAAGGATACCATTAATTAATTGCTTACACAGTGACCTTGGGTGCTTTTGTCGACCGATGAAAAACTCGTATGATAGGGGGATACAACAACGACAAGATAACCCGTCTTGGGTGGGAGAAAGTGGATGAACAATGAGCAGCTGGATACCGGTACTTTGGACCAGTACTGTGCCGCCATCGGGCCGGCGATATTGCTGAAGTCGGTGGTGCTGTTTGAGCAGATGGGGCCGGAATATGTCGCGGCCATCGCTCAAGGCCTACAGGCCGGTGATAAGGACAGGATCACCAGTGAGGCACATAAACTCAAGGGCGCTGCGGGCTCGGTTGGGCTCAAGCGGATCCAGCAGTTGTCCCAGTTGCTGCAGTGTGGTGACGAACCGGCTTGGCCCGCCCAGCATGGCGAATGGTTCGAGGCGATCCAGGCCCATATGGCCGAGGATGTCGAGGCCCTGAAGGCCTACCTGCAGGCGAAGGGCTGAGAGCGGGTTTAGATCCTGGTATCGAGCCTAAGTTTAGGCAAGCGCCTGGGCTCTAGGAATAAAGCCTGGGTTCTAGGGTAAAGCCTGGGTGCTAGGGTAAAGCTTAGAACCTAGCACTTTGCACCTAGAACCTAGCACCTAGCACCTAGCACCTAGCACCTAGCACCTAGCGCCTAGAACCTAGCACCTGGCACCTGGCACCTGGCACCTGGCACCTGGCGCCTAGCACCTAGCACCAAACGCAAAAAAGACCGCCGAGGCGGTCTTTATTCTGCGAGCTGACAGCTAAACGCTGCGATTACTGCTCGTCGCCCAGGGCACCACAGAAGCGGTAACCTTCGCCGTGGATGGTGGCGATGATCTCCGGTGTTTCCGGGTGACTTTCGAAGTGCTTACGGATGCGGCGGATGGTTACGTCCACAGTACGGTCGTGTGGCTTGAGCTCACGGCCGGTCATCTTCATCAGCAGATCGGCGCGAGACAGGATCTTGCCTGGATTTTCCACAAAGTGCAGCAGTGCACGGAATTCGGACCGCGGCAGCTTGAAGGGTTCGCCAGTTGGGCTGATCAGGGAGCGGCTGTTGATCTCCAGAGTCCACTGGTTGAAGTGATAGTACTCCACCTGAGGTTTCTCTTCGTTCTGCTTGGAAGCATTGACGATACGGTTCAACAAGTTGCGGGCACGAATGGTCAGTTCACGCGGGTTGAACGGCTTAGTGATGTAATCATCGGCGCCGATCTCGAGACCCAGGATCTTGTCCACTTCATTATCGCGACCGGTCAGGAAGATCAGGGCGATATCGTCTTTTTCGCGCAGTTCGCGCGCCAGCAACAGGCCGTTTTTGCCTGGCAGGTTGATGTCCATGATGACCAAGCTGACTTTGTTGGTCTTCAGGGCGGTGTGCATCTCTTCGCCGTCAACGGCCACGGTCACGTTGTACCCTTCGGCTTCAAAGATGCTCTTAAGGGTATTACTGGTTACTGCTTCGTCTTCGACAATGAGGATGTGCGGATTTTGCATTTGGGCTACCTAAAAAGCGCTATTCAACACTGGAGTTTTGGCGCAGGCATCGATGGATGCGCCGTTAAGGATAGGCAAAGTCCCTTTTGATGCCACATTCAGCCTCAGTGCTTGTTTGCCACTTTAGGCTGTTTAGTTCCAAGTTTGGCACCAAAAAACAGGTTGGGGCCAGGAATGCGAACAAAATACCTAAAACGGGTCAACAGTTGTCCAATTTTTGTTAACGGGTTGCCAGTTCTGCTATCCCGATCACAATTGTTGAGTCCTACTCACAAGCAAACTTTAGTGCTTCTAATCGTTCACTATTGGGCTGGCTGATCAGATCCTTCGACACCATACCGGCACGCCATTCTACTCAGCTGGAATAGCGAAGCCATATTTTAAACAATGACTTGCATTAAGTTGTGATCCACCCGGGTAAAATTAACAAAGTGCCGAGTCTCCGCTTAAGTGTCGTAGCCATGATTGAGGGGGAAGTGTTCGCCGTGTTGGCATTTTGCCCTGGGCCCCATCGAACATGGGGTTTCCCGCCGCCGGTTCAAGGCTGGATCTGACGGGCTATGGGCTGGCTTAGCGACAGCAGGGTTTCGGTGGACTGGATCTGCTCGATGGACTGGATCTGATCCACCAGCAAGCGGTGCAAGGCATCGATATTTTTGCACATCAACTTGATGAAGATGCTGTAGTGCCCCGTCGTATAGTAGGCCTCGATCACCTCGGGCAGGGCTTCGAGTCGGGCCAGCACTTCCGGATAGTCCCCGGCTGCCTTGAGATTGATGCCGATAAAACAGCAGACCTGATAGCCCAGTTGGCGTGGGGCTAGCAGTACCTGGGCACCTGTGATGATCCCGGCCTGTTTCATCTTTTCGACTCGCACATGCACGGTGGCGGCGCTGACACCGAAGCGTTTTGCCAGTTCGGCGTAGGGAACCCGGGCGTCCTGTTGCAGGGCGGTGAGCAAATTTCGATCAAGATTGTCGATTCGATGTTCTGGCTCCATCATTTCGTCCTTTTTATGATGCTTCATTGGAAAAACCTCCTATTTGGTGTTGATTCAAAACATCATACTGGCTTTTGATTTTGGATCTATTGAAATGGGGCGTGTTGGGCGAAAGAATGCCTTCCAATAAAGCAATCTCAAATCGCCCGTTTTGCGAGGACGCCATGAAACAGAGTTACATTCAGACCCAGCGCCAGATCCAGTTTGCCCGTGCCCATTTCAGTCAGCAGTTGTGCCAAAACCTGGGGCTGCTGGAAGTACAGGCGCCCATGCTGTGTGAGCAGGGGAGCGGGATCCAGGATGGCCTCTCCGGTCATGAGCAGGCGGTGGCTGTGGCGGTGAAGGCGCTGCCGGGTAAGCGCTTTGAGGTGGTGCACTCCCTGGCGAAATGGAAGCGGGCAACCCTGGGCCGGTATGGATTTGGTCAGGGAGAGGGGATCCTGACTCAGATGAAAGCCCTGAGGCCCGATGAAGACACTCTGGGGCCGAAGCACTCTGTGTATGTTGACCAATGGGATTGGGAAGCGGTCTTGCCAGCCGGTGAACGCACCCAACGGGGCCTGTTGCAGCGGGTCGAGCGGATCTGGCAGAGCATCAAGGCGACCGAGGCGGCCCTGGCCGAGACCTTCGAGTTGGATGTCCACCTTCCCGACGCCTTGTTTACCATCCATGCCGAGCAGCTGCGTCAGCGTTACCCTGAGCTGGATGCCGATGCCCGGGAGAGGGCGATCTGTGCCGAGAAGGGGGCGGTGTTCATCATCGGGATCGGCGGCGCACTGGCTGATGGCCAGCCCCATGACGGCCGGGCACCGGATTACGATGATTGGAGTACCAGTTGTGAGCAGGGCCAGGGTCTCAACGGAGATCTGCTGGTATGGCACCCACAGTTGCAGGATGCATTTGAGCTGTCTTCCATGGGGATCCGGGTGGATGCCCAGGCCCTGGCTCGTCAGAGTAAGCTGGCTCAGCAGGAGGCTAGCCTGGAGCAGCCCTGGCACCAAGCGTTGCTGCGCGGAGAGCTGCCCCAGAGCATTGGCGGTGGTATAGGGCAGTCCCGCTTGTTAATGCTGCTGTTGGGTCGAGCCCATATTGGAGAAGTTCAGTGTGGTGTGTGGTCGGACGATTGTCAGCTCCGACTCTGATGATGGCTTGATCAAACGCCAGCCCCTCGGGGCTGGCGTTTTTGTTGTTGCTGGGGTTAGCCGCGGCGTCGACGCCAGAGCAGGGGCAGCAGTATCAGTAGTGGGTAGCCGAGGCTGCCTGAGCTTCCCTTGCTGGGTTCATCGACGTTTTCCACCTGGATCGTCACCTGGGCCTCACCCAGTACTTGGCCCAGGGGAGCCAGGGTCCGATAGTGAAAGTGGTCCGTGCCAAAGAAGTCCTTGCCGGGGGTGTACTCCACCGTCAGATCGGCATTGATCACCAGGGTACCTTGAGTTGGCGGCGTGGTGATCTCCAGTGCGGTCGGCTCAGGAGCACGGATCTGAGCCAGGTGGAGGGCGTCGAGGGTCGTGGTTTGATGGGTGGCAGTAAAGAGCAGTGGAACGAGTTTGGGCTCCCTGTCGTGATCCAGGAGCCTCAGGATCACCGGGGTTTCTTCCAGGGTTTGGGCCATAACATCGTGAGCGAAGTTTAAGCCTTTGGCGGTAAGGTCCAAAGACAGGGTGACCGAGCCTCCCTGGATATCGGTCAGCGCCAGGGTTTCTCCGGCCTGGGGGGATTCACCCAAGCCGTTGTAGTAGTGTTGCGCTGCAACCCTTTTCTGACTGTTTTGAGCGCCTATGGTCAGCATGGCAGGCAGAGGATCCAGGGCGAAGTAGTGGAATCGGTTGTCGCCTTTGTTCGTGCCTAGCCCCAGCAGGACGGCAAAGCTGTACCGATAGCCTTTGGGGTCATTAAAGCGTTGAGCGTTTCGCCATTCGATCACGAAATATCCGGAATCTCCGCCTATCGGGTAGGCATGTAGGGAGCCAGGCAACTCGTCGGTGTCCTCGGGCAGGACGAGATCGGTCCAGAAGGGAGCGAGCAGGTTGCCTGGGGCGGTGGCGTCGGGCAGTGGCGAGTTCAGGTAGCTCCCCGAAGCGTTGCCGCGGCCAGCGAGGACAAAACCGTTGCTGGAAACGGTGAGCTGGTTGTACTCCCTGTCGTTGAAGCTAAAGGTGGGAACCGTCAGTTCGAAGGCGATTTCATCGCAATGACCGGCGCAGGGTAGCCGGTTTTCGGCACTGGCCTGGCTGGCAAGGCTGTGGAAGCTGTCTGTGGCAAGGGAAAGCTCGGGCCTTTCCAGCCGGCCACGCCAAGCCAGTTCACCTTTGATGGGATCGAGCTCCTGCTCCAGCTCTGTGCCCCCCAGGAGGTGGAACTGAGCACTGTCCTGGACCAGGGCGAGGTTGTCCGGAAGCGACAGAGACAGGGAGACGACATCGTCAAAGTCCTGGTTGTTGAATTGGGCGTGGTAACGACCGGGTTGGCCGTAGGACTGGATAGATTGCTCGCTCCAGACACTGAGGGTGCTGAGATCGGCAGACAGGGTGGGCAGGATGGCCAGGGGCAGATGAGCGGCCTGCTGGCCCTCAAGGCGCAACTGGCCGAACAGCCATTCTCCCTTTGGCGCATAGGTAGGATCTATTGTTACGCGGATCTCGGCGGAGGCACCTGCGGCCAGATCCAGGATTCCGGGGGAAACGTCGGTGTTGGCCTGGTCGACATTGGCGCTGAGTGTCAGTGACTGGGGACGTTCACCCCGGTTGGTAACCACGACCCGAAATTGACAGCCGGTAATGCAGCTGGCATTGGCGTAAGAGGCTTTGTCGAAGGTCAGTGTGGCGCTGCTGGCACGGGCCAGATCCAGGCGCCCCGCGCCCACATCAAAGGGATCCGCCGCCGTGCTGGCGTCTGCCTTGGTCAGTCCGGTTGCCTTGGCGCTGGAGGTGAGCGCAGTCTTGATGGCTCGGGCACTCCATAGCGGGTGTTGCTGTCGAAGCAGGGCCGCCGCCCCGGCAACGTGGGGGCTGGCCATGGAGGTACCGGTCAGGGCGACAAATTGGCTGCCATTGGCACTGGGATCTTCCGCTGTCATGGCGGAAAGGATACGGCTGCCCGGTGCGGCGATATCGGGTTTGAGAATATTGGGGTTGCCATTGGGTCCCCGGGAGCTGGAGGAAGCGAGGTTGTCGGCAAATTCGGCGTCGATCAGCCGTTGCGGGCTGGCTGAGATGGTCAGGGTTGGCGTGCTGGCGGCAAGCTCCGCCAGGATGGCTTGGCCGGCACTTCGGCTGATCATCACGGCGGGGAGGCTTGCCCTGTCGAGAGACATGATGGTGGGGCTGCCGGGCTGGTTGTCATAGACGATCAGGGCTTGGGCGCCTGCGGCGGCCGCATGATCGGCCTTGTTTTGAAAGCTGCAGCTGCCCCGCTGGATCAGGGCGATGCCCTTGTTGAAAGCCTTGCTGGCAAAAGGCGCACAGCCTGTGACATTGCTGGCATCAAGGTTCTGGCTGGCGATCACTGGACCCTGGATCTCGTCACGGATCCGGATCGGTGCGCTGCCTTCGATGGCCAGGAGCCCGCTGAGGCGACCGATCTGGATCTCATGGGCGAAGAAGCGCCCATGGGTGGTGTTGGCCACGGTGATCCCGGACTCGATACAGCCCGGGCAGCCAATGGTCTGGGGATCACCGCCATTGCCGTCGTTGCCAGCGGCGGAAACCACGACGATCCCCGCAGCCTCGGCGGCCTCCAGCGCTTCCCGGAAGGGGGACAAGGCGGGATCCTGCCCTGGCTGCCCTCCCCAAGAGTTGTTGATCACATCGGCGCCGTCGTTGACGGCGTGCTCCAGGGCTTCGAGCAGCATCAGGGTTGAGCCGCTTGCCCCGTTGGGGTTGCTGGCGGGGGCGTAGAGAGCCTTGTAGCTCATCAATTGGGCACCGGGGGCGACGCCGGAGAGTGTCATGCGCTCCCCGGCGGCATTGACCACAGCGACAGGGTTGCCAGCCGCGATCCCGGCGACATGGGTGCCGTGACCGTTGAAGCCCCGGGGGCTGAGGTGCTCCTCATGCCAGATCTCTATGGTCGGCTGGGACCAGCGGGCGACGACCAGCTTGTTGTTGCAAAAGCTTGGGTCTGTGATGTGGCAGTAGTCGTCGCTGGGCAGCACTCCGGTTGGCGATGGAAACCCCTCCCCCGAGAACATGGGGTGCTCTGGGTCGATCCCAGAATCGATGATGGCGATCCGCACGCCCTGGCCCGCCTGGCTGCGTCCCTTGAGTTGGCGCCAGAGTGCCGGGGCGTTGATCAGATCCAGTGAATGATCGGTCTGAGTATGGTAGAGGCGATCCGGGTATACGGCGGTGACGCCAGGTAGGGCCGCGAGCTGGGCCATGGAGAGATCCTGGCCGCGGATCTCCACCGCATTGAGCAGGGTTTGAAACTGGCGACCCACCTTGGCGTTGCCCAGGTGCTGGTTCAGGGCGCGACGAAACTGGGCTTGCTCACTGAGCAGCTGATGTCGGTACTGAGTCACTGGCCCTGCAGACAGATCGATTCTCCTGTTCCCTGAGGGGCCTGTGGTCGTCACCGAGGCGGCAAGATGAGCCTGACGTTGGGCGATGGAGGCGCCGGTTAACTTGACCAGGTAACGGGGCTGCCCGGTGGTGGCATGACGTTGCACGGGCGCATAGTGATGCTGTACTGAGAGGACTTCTGCGCTGTAGGCGGCCGGATCGGTCGGCAGAGGGCCGGCGACGGCAGCGCTGAGGAGCAGGCTCGGAGTGAGCAGAAGCCAGGGTTTTATCTTCATTGTGATCCTTTCCATGTGAAGACTGATATCCACGATAACCCTCATTCCGGATGGTCACGTTCCTGTGGATAACACACCTGCGTACCTTACTCTGAGCTTCAGCAGAAATGAATCGCTGGGTTGGAATAAAACAGAACCACTTTCCGGGCGAAAAGTGGTTCTGAGTGATTGGGCTGTTGCCGGGCTGTCAGCGGAAGGGGAGCGGTGCGGTAAAGCTCAGGGGCTCGCCCGAGTAGGGCTGGGCAAAGGACAGCTTGTGGGCATGCAGCAGCAGGCGGTCTGCTGCCGCCAGGGCTTCTCCCTCGGCGTAAAAGGCATCGCCCAGGATCGGGTGGCCCAGGGCCAGCATATGGACCCGTAGCTGGTGGGAGCGCCCGGTGATGGGGGTCAGCTCCATGAGTGAGGAGTGTTCATCCTGAGACAGCACCCGGTACTGGGTCTGGGAGGGTTTACCATTGTCGAAGCACACCATCTGTCTGGGGCGATTCGGCCAGTCGCAGATCAGCGGTAGATCCACCTCTCCCTCACTCTGCTTGGGATGGCCCCAGACCCGGGCCAGGTAGGTCTTGGCCGTTTCCCGGTCGCGGAACTGGCGCTTGAGCTCTCGCTCGGCATTCTTGCGCAGGGCAAATACCAGGATCCCTGAGGTGGCCATATCGAGGCGGTGGACATCGAACACGGTTTCGAACTGACTGCGTACCCGGTTGAGGGCACAATCATGGTGAGCCGGATCCCGTCCCGGTACCGACAACAGGCCAGCCGGTTTGTTGATCACCACTATGTCTTTGTCCTGGTACAGGATCTCAAGGAAGGGCTCAGTCGGCGGATTGTAGATAAAGTCGGTCATACGGCTGCTCACGTGTTTTCGCGGGCGCACACGATAGGTTAACCCTTGAGCGGATGCAAGGGGGCGAGCGTCAAAGCGGGATCGCTCAGAGCAGATTGCCACCACTGGCGTAGATCAGGGAAAAGGTCCAGATCACGAAGGCCAGGGGCAGGTGGACCAGGGCATAGAAGAGGGCGTCGAGCCGCTCCATGGTGTCGTCGTCGATCAGCAGGTAGAGGTGCAAAAGGGCTACGAGGGGCAGGGTGGCAAACAGGGGCCAGATAAAGAGTGCGGAGCCGGGATGCAGGGCGCGGGCGAGCAGGGCGATCACCACCATGGCCAGGGTGATCAAGGGGGCGGCGCCAATGCGGTAATGGCTGGGGTACCAGTGCAACATCCTGTATTCCTCTACTTAATTGGCCGACTCCAGCGGTTTGCGGGTCAGCAGTTGGGCACTGTAGCGCTCCGGCTGTGACCATCTTCCTTCACGGTAGAGGATCGTATCCCAACTGGCAAAGGCTTGTTGCAATTCACCCGGGTTCAGGAGGAAATCCGGATTGCGGGGGCGGCCGATGTCGGCTTGCTGGCGCAGGAAGGTTTCGTACATAAGCAGGCCACCGGGCAGCAGGGCCTGGCTTAGTTGGGGAAGCAGGGAGCGGTGCAGGTAGTTGAACACCAGGATGGCGGCAAAGCGGCGTTGGCCCAGGGGAGCGGGGTCACTTTCCAGATCCTTATGCCAGAGCACGCCGGGCCAGCGTTGCTTTGTTAACTGAGCCTGTACATGGGCCAGGGCCTGCCGGTCTCGATCGCAGAACCACACCGGCTGGTTACGCCGGGCCAGTACCAGGCCATGGCGGCCACGGCCACAGGCCAGATCCAGTATTGGAGCCGAAGGCAGCGCTTTAAAGTGTGCCAGATGATCCATCAGCAGGGGGTTGGGGGCGCTGCGGGCATGCATCAGCCTTTGATCTCCTTGCCTCTCAGTACTCGGCGGTGCCATACCGAATAGTGGCGGAATTGTGACGGACCGTGGGCCAGGTAGACCGATCCCAGGATCAGCAGGGCAAACAGGTAGGGGGCCAAAGCGGGGAAGGGGTAGCACAGGGCCAGCAGCAGCACTTTCGCCAGGGTGCCGATCCCCTTGAGCTGGACCAGCCACAAGGGGGCGCGGATCACCTCCCACAGCATCAGCAGGAGTCCGCTGCTCATGGCCAGGATCCACCAGGTTCGCCACAGCTCGCTATCCAGTCCCTGCATAAAACCCCCGGCAGCGCCGCAGATCCCCAGGACATGCAGTGCCCTCAGGGTCGTTTTGCTCAGGCGCAGCAGGTAAAAACGTTGGTCAGAAATGGCTTGGTTCATCATGATTTTCCAGAAGGGGAATGGGGGGATTGTGACGAGCCGGTGGTTGAGACGCAACCCGAAGGGGAGGCCAGGAGGTGCTCGGGAGTTTGTCGGTGAATGCGCTCAGTTGTCAGTATCTCTTACGATCTGCCTGTTCTCGTCACGGAAGTACCGCCCGGCGAGGTTTCTTGGCGTCGATGCTGGCTCTGTTATGGTCCAGTCAATGATGAGGAGTCAGGGAGGCTTCATCCGGGTTGGAGAATTGTGAACTGAATTCTGACTCGGTGGTGCCCGTCGGGTTAGGATCCCGCCTTTTTGCAGAAATCTTCGGCAAACGTGGCCGTTGAATAGGAAAAAGGGGTTTGAATGCTCAGCAACTGGGACTTATTCACCGATTTTGGTATTGCTGGCGGCTTGCTGCTGATCGGCAAGTGGCTTCGAGCCAACCTTGTCTTTTTTCAGCGACTGTATCTGCCCGCGGCTTTAATCGCCGGCATGTTGGCCTTGGCCTTGGGGCCATCCGGTGTCGATCTTTTGCCTTGGAGCCCTGGCTTTGCTGGTAATGCCTCGGTCCTGACGGTGGCGCTGTTTGCCTGTCTGGGTCTGGCCACCGATTTTCCCTCGATGCAGGTACTGATGCGCCGTGCCGGTACCTTGTGGGCCTTTAACCAGATCGCCACCGTCAGCCAATGGGCTTTTGCCGCCATGGCCGGCCTGGCCCTGATGGCCTTGGTCTGGCCCGATCTGCCGCCGGCCTTTGGCCTGGTGTTGTCCGCCGGCTTTATGGGGGGCCATGGCACCGGGGTGGTGGTCGGAGAGAGCCTGCAGGGGCAGGGCTGGGAAGATGCCCTGACCTTGGCCCTGACCACGGCGACCGTGGGGATCTTCGCCTCCATTCTCTGCGGTATGGCGCTGTTGCACTATGGCCTCAAGCGAGGCTGGATCAAGGACTTCAGTCGCTTCGAGGCGATGAGCGAGGTGCAGCGCCGTGGCCTGGTGCCCCGTCAGGAGCAAGACAGCGTGGGGCGCAGCAGTGTCTCTGCCACCTCCATCGATACACTGGCGATGCACGGGGCGCTGATCCTGCTGGTGACCGTCGTGGGGCAGCACAGTGCGGTGTTTCTGTCCCAGTTCCATGAGATGGTACAGGTACCGGCGTTTGTGACCGCATTTGCCCTGGGCCTGTTGACGCGCCTGGTGCTCAAACGCACTCAGGGCAGTGACTACTTTGATGATCGCCTGTTCCAGCACGCGACCGGATCGGCCACGGATTTTCTGATTGTATTCGGGATCGCCGCCATCAAGGTCACCATCCTGCTCAACTATGCGCTGCCTCTGATTGCCATCGTCCTGATCGGCCTGGCATTTAACCTATTTCTGGTGTTGGTGGTGGCCCCCAGGATCTTTGGTGAAAACTGGTTTGAGAAGGCGGTGTTCTCCTGGGGCTGGCTGACGGGCACCGTAGGTATGGGGATTGCCCTGCTGCGGATCATCGATCCCAAGATGCGCGCCAAGGTGCTGGATGACTACGCCATCGCCTATGTACCAGGCTCCATTACCGATATGGTGATCATCTCCCTGGTGCCTATCTTGATGATGCAGGGGATGGCCCACCTGGCCATCGGTGGCATGTGGCTGTATGTGGCGGTGATCGCTGCCATCTGGTTTACCCTCTGGGGACGCCATGGTCTGGCCCATAAGGCGTTAGCCTGAGCCCTGGCGCTCACTCCATGGAAGTTCAACGCGGTGCTGATCAGCACCGCGTTTTTTATGCTGGAGTGGCGAGGCGGGATCCCGTACCTTGGTTGGAGGAAATTTCACCAAGGAGGGGGTTTGATGAAACGGGTGGTGTTTAATCAGAAGGGGGGCGTCGGCAAGTCCAGCCTCAGTGTGAATCTGGCGGCGATCAGCGCGGCTGCGGGGTATAAGACCCTGCTGGTGGATCTGGATGTGCAGGGTAACAGCAGCCACTACCTGGGGTTTCGTGAGGAGGAGGGGAAACCGACGGTGGCGGATCTGTTTCGACAAACCGTTGGCTGGCTCAGTCGTCCCCAGTCGCCGACGGAGTTCGTCTACGACACCGAGTGGGACAACCTCTGCCTGCTGCCGGCTTCCGAACAGTTGGCTGCGCTGGAGCGAGATCTGGAGAGCCGCTATAAGATCTTCAAACTGAGGGAGGCCCTGAATGGACTTTCCGAGGAGTTTGAACGGATCTTTATCGATACTCCGCCCAACTTTAATTTTTACTCCAAGTCGGCGCTGATCGCCGCCGACTCCGTGGTGATCCCCTTTGACTGTGACAGTTTTTCCGCCCAGGCGATTGAGCGTCTGCTGGATAATCTGCTTGAGCTTAAGGGGGATCACAATCCGGGACTGCAACTGGAGGGGATCGTGGTGAACCAGTTTAATCCGCAGGCTAGGCTGCCCAAGGCGCTGGTGGCGGATCTTCGGGCCCGTGAGCTGCCGGTGTTTGAGTCGATGCTCGGTGCTTCCGTCAAAATGCGTGAGTCCCACCAGCTGCAGCAGCCCTTGATCAGCCTGGCTCCCAGGCACAAGCTGACCCAGCAGCTGCAGATCCTGTTTGATGAGATGGAAGGCAAACAGACGGTAAACGCCTAACTACTCGTGCCCAATTGTGCGATATCCGATGAACGGTGAGTGCTCCCTGATTTGGGAGGCTGGGCGCTTGGGATCTGAGATCGGGGATGGCGGCCTTGAGGGCGGCAGGTTTGCCCTTAAGGCCGGGTCTGGACGACAGCTATTTTTCTTTGGATGGCTTCTGCTCGGCGAAGGCTTTAAAGCGCTGCATCTTGGCGTGGCCGCGAGCGGAGAAGTACCAGGGGATCAGGCGCATCAGGCTGCGCCAGCCCTGCAGCTGGATCTCGTTGTCCTGCTGCCAAAGGGTTTGGTGACCCTGTTCGATAAAGTGGTTGTCACTGCGCAGTGTCAGGGTGTCGCTTTGGTAGGTGGCACAAAAATGCTCCGGCAGCGCTCGTTCGATCACGGTTTCCAGGACCTGGATCTCCCTTGGGCCCTTGCGGTAGAGCAGACGGCAGCTTGAGCCGGGTTGGCCAGGGACGCCTTCCAGGGGCTCAATTTGCAGCAGATCCGGTTGCCAGCGTGGCAGATGATCCGGGTTATCAAACAGGGCAACAACACGTTCCCGGGGCAGGGCGATCAGCACCTGACACTGGTAGCGCATGGTGGACTCTTTGTTTAGGTACCTGTTTCTAGTATAGGGGAGTGGCTCAGGGAGCAACCTCCTCGGACAGCTCCATTGCGGCGGAGCCTGCTACCCCGTTGAGGTGTGCCGCCGCTCCTCGCCCTCGAGGGTCCGCGACCGCCTGCCAGCCTGCTCCCTGACGCTGGATCGCCTGAATGTCCCCCAGATCCCAGCTCTGCAGTGTCAGGTGGTAGCCTCTCTCCCTTAACCTTTGTTGCACCGTTTCGGCCAGCGGGGCATAGGGTTCCATTCGGATCTCATCTTGAGGCCAGAGTTGGTGGTGAAAGCGGGGAGCCGCCACGGCCTCTTTCAGGGACATTTTGTGGTCGTAGACATTGGTCAGCACCTGGAACACGGAGGTGAAGATGGTGGAGCCGCCCGGCGTGCCGATCACCATCTCCACCTGATTATCCTTGATCAGCAGGCTTGGGCTCATGGAGGAGAGCATGCGTTTACCCGGAGCGATGGCGTTGGCCTCTCCGCCGATCACTCCAAAGGCGTTGGCCACCCCAGGTTTGGCGGAGAAATCATCCATCTCATTGTTGAGCAGGAAGCCAGCACCTTCCACTACGACGCCGCTGCCAAAGTTGAGATTGAGAGTCGTGGTGGTGGCGACGGCGTTGCCCCATTGATCCACGACGCTGTAGTGGGTGGTTTGGGGAGACTCCAGGCCGGGCTGGACAGCCGGGGTCGGACTGATCTTGTTCGCATCGACCGCCTTGGCGCGACGCGCCAGGTAGTCACTGTCGAGTAACTGGGTAATGGGGACGGCGAAAAAGTCCGGGTCCCCAAGATACTGAGCCCGATCGGCAAAGACCCGTTTTTCGATCTCCGCGATCAGGTGCACGTACTGGGCCGAGTTGACCGCCTGTCCGGCAAAGTCGGCACTGCGCAGTGCCTTGAGACCCAGCAACTGGGCTAGGGCAAAACCGCCTGAGCTGGGCGGCGGTGAGGAGATCAATTGCTTGTCCTGCCAATCGAAACGGACAGGTTGACGCCATCTGGCCTGGTAACCACGCAGATCACTCAAGGTGATCAGGCCATTGGAGCGGGCCATTTGGGCTACCAGCAACTCGGCGGTTTTTCCCTGATAGAAGCCTTCTCTTCCTTGCTGGGCGATCCGCTTCAGGGTTTGGGCCAGGGCCGGCTGGGTAAAGTGTTGATCGGCGCTCAGTTCGCCGAAGTGCTCGGCAAAATTGGTGCGGCCGGAAAACTGCTTGAGGGCCGAACGCTGGCGGCGCAGCAGTTGGGGGTCGGGAACAAAACCCTCGTGGGCCAAAGTGATCGCTGGCGCCAGGACCTGATGCCAGGGGAGGCGCCCAAAGCGCTGGTGAGCCTGCCACAGGCCCGCCACCGAGCCGGGGACTCCTACGGCCAGGGCACCTAGGGTGCTGGCCTCCGGGATCACCTCACCCTGCTCATTCAGGTAGAGATCCCTGTGGGCGGCCTGGGGAGCGACCTCCCGATAATCGAGGAAGTAGGGTTTGCCATCGAACCAGAGAGTCATAAAGCCGCCGCCGCCGATGTTGCCGGCTTCCGGGTAGCTGACGGCCAGGACAAACCCCATGGCCACGGCGGCGTCGATGGCGTTGCCTCCCTGGGAGAGGATGAGCATGGCCGCATCCCGGCCATGTTCATCGGGGGAAGCTACCGCGCCCTGGCCGGCCCACAGTGGCAGGCATAGTTCAATGATCAGGATCAGGGGGATAAGGGTTCGGTTGATCGGGGGCATCGGTTGGCTCCAGGGGCGAGATTGATCGTCATCTTGATGACAGGCTATGACGTTCTCAGGCTGGGTAATACGCCCATTTGGAGTAGAGCCGAGATTGGCAGGGAAGGCACTCCCGGCTGACTTCGGGCGTGTAAAAGGCGCACGAATGTATACTTTGATTTATCCAACGCCTTCGGGCTGCTCTATTGTTTTTGTTTGTTAGGGAGGGGATTAGGCCCTAACTGGGCCATTGGGTTGATGAACCGGGTGACTCGCTTAAGCTTTAAGGTTCGACGTTGTTATTGTCCAGGGAGGATATGGGCCTAATCATAGAAAAGGTTGTCACATCATGTCTGAAACTCCATTGCAGCTTCTGGCTGAACCCGCCGATGAACTAAGCATCATTACGGCGGAGATCCGTCAACGCTTCTGTCCTGATCGCCCCCTAGAGATCCTCGAAGCGGGGTGCGGTAAGCGCTGGTGTGTCGATCTGGGCGATGTGGCATTTCAGCTGACTGGGGTCGATAAGGATCCCCATGCCCTGATGCGTCGGCAGCGGGAGCAGAAGGATCTGGACCTGGCCCTGCTGGGGGATCTGGCCGAGATCGAGTTGCCCGAGCAGCAGTTTGATATCATCTATTGCGCTTTTGTCCTTGAGCACATCGAGCGGGCCGATCTGGTGATGGAGCGGTTCAGTCGCTGGCTGCGCCCTGGGGGACTGATGGTGCTTAAGGTGCCGGATCCGGAGTCGGTCTATGGCTACCTCGCCAAGCGCACGCCCTACTGGTTTCACTTATTTTATTACCGCCGTGTCCTCGGTAAGAAAGATGCGGGGCAACCCGGCTGTACGCCCTATCCCACGTTTTATCACCCGGTGATCTCCCGACAGGGCCTGCGTCGCCATTGCGAACGGGCCCGCCTGGAGTTGCTGGGGGAATATGGGGATGGTTATGGGCGTGCCGGGCAAGGGCCGGCGCGCTGGTTGATCCAGGCCGTCAAGCTCACGATCAGCCTGATGAGTTTCGGGGCCCTCAGCGCGAGACACAGTAACCTTCTGTACCTGATACACAGGCCCAAGAGCGTTTCGGCGAAGCGGTTTTGAGCCCTATCCCTGGGTTGGCCAGCCTTTGCCAAGGAGCGAAAAGAGGGGAAACCCCGAGTAAAAAGAGGGATAATGCCGGCCCTTTTTGTTTCGGTACGAGTTATGCGTCTGGATAAATACCTGACAGGCTGCACGGAGCTGACCCGCAGCCTGGCCAAGCGAGAATTGAAAGCCGGTGCGGTGCAGTGTGACGGTGTGGTGATCACAGATCCTAAATTCTCCGTGGAGGAATCGACCGAGGTGCTGTGGCGTGGAGAAGCCGTCGGTTTGATCCCGACCCGCTACCTGATGCTGCATAAACCGGCCGATTTCCTCTGCTCTAATATTGATGAACTCTATCCCTCGGTACTGAAACTGATCGATCTGCCCAAGGTGGATCGGTTGCGGATCGCCGGTCGCCTGGACGTGGATACCACGGGTTTGGTGTTGCTGTCCGAAGATGGTCAGTGGTGCCACCAGATCACCTCACCGCGACGCCAATGTGACAAGCGCTACCGAGTCTGGCTGGATCGTCCCTTGGCTTCCGATGCTCAGCAGAGATTGGCCCAGGGGGTAGAGCTGCATCAGGATGGACTGACCCGACCGGCCCAACTGGAACGGATCACGGATACCGAAGTTCTGCTGACCATCAGTGAGGGGAAATATCATCAGGTTAAGCGTATGTTTGCTGCCTTGGATAACAAGGTGTTGGCACTCCATCGAGAGTCCGTTGGCGGTGTCGAGCTGGATCCGACCCTGGAGCCGGGTGAATGGCGGCCGTTGAGCGAGGCTGAGATCGCGTCATTTCGTTAGAGCTCTGCCGGACATTGAGTGACGCTAAATGGTGCGTGACCAGGGAGCAGGTGATGGTGCTGCACGCCGCTCAGCGGCCCTTGAGCGTTGAACTGGCGTTCGTACCAGTCCAGAGCACCATCACGATTTTGTAGCCACAGGGTCGAGGTTCGGGTGCCATAGTCCGGGCTTTGTATGAAGATGGAGGAGAGGGTCCGCTCTCGTTCGGCTCCGATCCCGGTATCGGGTAGCTGTGCCCAGGAGGCGGGTTGTGGATCCTGCAGCAAAGCCAGCAATACCCTGGGGTCGAGGGAAGCAGACATTGTCTGAGCCAAGCGCTGCTTGAGGCGGGTAAGTTTGGGCCAGGGGGTATCAAGCAGTCGATTACACAGCCCATACAGCCCCGGCGTCAGGGTCCGGATCTGTCCTTCGCGATTACTCAGGTAATGGATCCCTTGCCGATCTCCCAGCAACAGGCTGAACCCCGGATACCGATGAGCCTCGGGTAATAGCTGCTGCAGGTACTCCCTGGCCCCTTTGGTTTGAGTGAGGTAAGCGGGGATCAAACTGCCGCGACTGGGCCCGCTGAGCGCTGGAACTTCTCGGTAGTTGGTCAGCAGGCCCCATCGTCCATCTTGATGGCGGGCCATCCAGGTGCCGCCAGCCCGGCTATCCCGACCCGCAAACAGCACAGGAACATCAGGCCAGGTGTGTACTGGCTGAGTTGGTCGATCGTAGAATTCATCTCGGTTGGCCAGCAGTATGAGAGGATGAGGACTGCTCGGTTGCCAGCAAAATGCGACGAGGCACATGGTGTGAACCTTAGAGCGAACTGTTTGAATTATTGTTGCCGACAGTTGGGTCCTGACACAAGCTGAAATCATTTGGTTCACATTTTGCGGGTCAGCTCTCAGTCGTGGGTGACTCCTTTATTCTACACTTGCCGGTGATTTGTATTCACAACCGGGAGAATAATATGGATTCAGCTTTGCTTTGGGAATGGGTCGGCTATGCTGCTTCCCTGCTGGTTGCCATCTCACTCATGATGTCCGAGATCAAAAAACTGCGCTGGTGGAATATGGCGGGTGCAGCCCTCTTCGTTGCCTACGGCATGGCGATAGCCGCTTACCCGGTGGCTCTGGTCAATGGCTTTATCGTTTGTATCAATATTTACTACCTGTGGCGGATCTACGGTTTCGAGCAGGCCGATTGATGGAAGCGGCCGTGGCGTAGGAAGTGATCCGCTTGCTCCGCCACGGCCTGTGACAGCAGCATGCCCGTATGGGTGACCGGCAGGCTAATGTGATCCGCCATCCCCGCTATCTGGGTCTCCGTCAGTAGCACGGTACCATCACTGTCCGCCCCGCCGACGCCTAACAGGGTTCCCATTCCCAGTCCGGTACTGCCTGCCAAGCTGCCTAACGGCACGGCACTATGCCATTCGGCCGGTTCTTCGCGCAGCAGGCCAATTTCCCCTGCATTCCCCATCACTCCCGCCAGATTCCACTGGGCCAGACGTTTCGCCAGCATGGCGCCCTGGAGTGGGCTGCCCAAAGTGACGATGCGACTGTCCTGAGGGAGGGGACGTTGATGGGCCAAGTGATAGAGCATGACGCCACCTAGGCTATGGCCCAGCAAGTAGGCGGGTTGCTGCGAGGGAAGGGCCTGCAGGATCCGATCGAACAGGGCATCGGGCTCAATGGCCAGTGTGTTGTAGCTCAAGCACTCCGTATCCCAGCCCAGTTGCGTCAACTTGCGGGCCAGTGGCCACATGATGGCTCCGTGCATGTACAGGCCGTGCAGCAGGATCAGTTTGGGCATCGGGCCCTCCTTGGGTTGCGTAGCGTCAGCCTATCAGGGGGACGCACAGGGCACCAGTCCCTCTATCTGGATCATCTGATTGGCGTGCACCTTTGTGCACGTACTGGACCCCTAGCGAAAGACAAGGGGCAAACCATCCGGTTAACCACTCATTTACATTGTGTTACTGTCGGCATCGTTTGGGCTGTGGGGCCTGAGACGCTAATGGAGCCAAGAATGACAAAGTGGATTTGGCCACTGCTGGTGATGCTGGGAAGTTCAGCACAGGCGGTGGAAGGGATGTGGCAGCCGCATCAACTGCCGGCAATAGGTGCACACATGACCGAGCTTGGGTTGGAGCTCGATCCTGCTTCGATGGCGGATCTGAATGCCTTTCCCATGAATGCGGTGATCAACTTCGGTGGTTGTACTGCCTCGTTTGTATCGCCCAAGGGGCTGATAGCAACCAACCACCACTGTGGCTATGGCGCCATCGCCTATCACGCGACCGAGCAGGACAACATCCTGGAAAGGGGGTTTTTGGCGAAGAAATGGGTTGAAGAGAAAGCCCCGGTTCCTGGCTATAAGATCTGGATCACCGAGTCCATGCGTGAAGTCACCGACGAGGTGATAGTGGGTCTCTCTACCGATCTGGCCGGTGCCGATTACTTTCGGGCGGTAGAGCGTCGACGCAAAGCCCTGGTGGCGTCCTGTGAGGCGGGAGGGCCCTATCGATGCAAGGTGTCTGATTTTCACCATGGTGCCAGTTATTTCCTGATCAAGGAGCGGGAGATCCAGGATGTGCGGCTTGTTTATACACCGGCGTTGTCCATTGGTAAGTATGGTGGGGATGTGGATAACTGGATGTGGCCCCGCCATACCGGTGATTTTGCCTTCTTCCGGGCTTATGTGGGCCCGGATGGCGAGCCGGCTCCCTACAGCGAGAACAACGTCCCCTATGAGCCGCAACGCTTTCTGAAGATCTCCCGGGCGGGTCTGAAAGAGGGGGATTTTGTGATGGTGGCGGGTTACCCCGGCACGACGGATCGCTACCGGACGGCCGAGGAGGTGCGTCTCTATTTCGAGAAGCTCTATCCTCTGGCACGGGATCTTCGTAACGACCTCATAGAGGTGATCCAACAGAGCTCCGAGGCGGGTTCCGGCGCGCGGATCAAGTACGAAGGCACTCTGGCGGGGTTGGCCAACTACGCCAAAAATTATCAAAGCCTGGTGGAGAGCTATGTCAGGACGGGGTTTGGCCCGGCCAAAGGGGCTCGGGAGCAGGCTTTGTGGCGCTGGGTTGAACAAAATCCTGAGCGAATCACCGCGTTCAAGCATGTGAGAGGGGCCCTCGACAGCCTGATCGCCGAGGAGTGGGCCCATATGGAGCGGGATCTGCTGCTGGGCTACCTGCGCTATGTCCAGGCGAGCGCCAGTGCCGCGAAGCTCTATCGCCTGGCCAGGGAGAAGCAGAAGTCGGATCCCGAGCGTGAAACGGGTTATCAGGAGCGGGACTGGGAGACGATTGAGGCGACGGTGAAACGGATGCAGCGTCGTTACGATCCCATGGTGGACAAGACGATCTTGGCCTATCTGTTGGGGCGCTATGCCCGGTTACCCGATGGCGAACGGGATCCTGTGATCGATCGGGTCTTTGGCCTGAGCGGCACCTTCGAACCGTCCGCCTTGTCTGACAAGCTCGACAGCATGTACGCCACGACCGAACTGGGTGATGAGGCGGCACGCCTGGCTTGGCTGGAGAAAAGCCCTGAGGCGTTTGAGCGCAGTGCCGATCCCTTTATTCGCTTTGCCGTGGCCGATTTTCCTCGTGTGATGGCCCGGGAGCAAGAGCAGAAGCGGATCCGGGGTGAACAGCTTAAGCTGCGTCCTCGCTACATGGCGGCGATCATCGCCTATCAAAGGAGCCAGGGACGGGCAGTATACGCCGATGCGAACTCCAGCCTGCGGCTGACCTATGGCACGGTACAGGGCTATTCGCCCCGGGATGGTATGCTTGCCAAGCCCTTTACCACACTGGAGGGGCTGGCACAAAAGGCGACCGGTCAGAAGCCCTTTGATGCGCCGGCAAGCCAGCTTGAACGGATCCGAGACCGGCATTACGGTGGCTATGCCGATCCACAGCTGGGGTCCGTGCCGGTGAACTTCCTGTCGGATCTGGATAGTACGGGGGGGAACTCAGGTTCACCGACGCTGAACCGTCGAGGGGAGTTGGTGGGATTGCTCTTCGATGGGGTCTATGAAAGCATTATTGCCGACTGGGATTTCAACGATGCCTTCGCCCGCTCGATCCATGTCGACAGCCGCTACATCCTTTGGGTGATGCAGGAGCTCGATGGTGCAGAAAATCTGCTGGCAGAGATGAGCCTGGTGGGAGAGTGAAGGCAAATCGCTCAAACAAGCGGCAATCGGATCTGGGGACCTTGCCAAGGGGGCGATGAACCCAGTAAGGTGTCTGCACAGCGCGACCATCGTATAATGGTATTACCTTAGCTTCCCAAGCTAATGACGCGGGTTCGATTCCCGCTGGTCGCTCCAGATTTTTGAAGAACCCCGCACCTCAGGTGTGGGGTTTTTTGTGTGCTCAGTGTCAAGGAACAACAGCAAGGTAAAGTCGCCAAGATCTGGCTCGCAGAATGTTCCGTTATGGATTTTTTTCGTTTTGGCCGTCGCTATACTCGCTTGAACTCTGTTTACAGTCATCGAAACGGGACGATATGAAAAACAAATACAATGGGTTGGTTCGCTTCCCTTTGGCTGCACTGGCCCTGTGTGGCGCCCTGGTAGGTTGCAGTGGGGCCGATGAAGCCCTTCCCGCCCAGTGGCAGCATGCTCAGGACAAACTCAATGAATTGACCGCTTCGGCCGAGTTTGATCATCTTTATCTCAGTGATAATGAAACCCTCACCGCAGCATTTGAGGCGGTGCTGATCAACAACCAGTGTTACAACCAGGCGACGGGCCCCGAAGAGCGGGCGCAAAGCGAGGCATTCTTCGAACAGACTCTGCACCCTTTCCAGCAGGCGCTGTTTGCCGCCAATGATGTAGCGCGTAAGCTAAACCTCATGCAGATCAACTTGCTGCTTGAAGATACTCGACGCCGTGGCGAAGGGCTTTCTCCCTTGTTGAGCGACGCGCAGCGTGGCGAGATCAATGCCTTCCATACCATTGATGATGGCCTGCTGGTCGATCCCCGTAATCTGGATCCGCGTTTGTTGCGCGCCGTGCAGGAGGCCAATCCAAACCACGCCATCGCTCAGATGGATTTTGGTGATGTGGTCTTGGAAAATCGCTTCCGCATATTGGCTTTCTACTGGATGGCACTGGAGGCTTACGGCAATACCCTGGCGCCGGATTGCGATCGGGTGGCCCAGTTGGTGGCCCAGGTAGAAGCTGGCCTGGCCAAGTAAGTCACACACAGCACAGAGCAGGGCAGCCATTTGGCTGCCCTTTTGTTTGCGTTTCTGTCCGCTGGTGGACAGACTGAAGGGACCACAGGGGGTGAGGAGAGCGCCATGGAGTTTGAAGCGATGCTGGCCTGGCTGGCCAATGAGGACGGTTCGGATCTGTACCTGACGGTCGGGGCGCCGCCCACGGCCAAGGTGCAGGGGCGACTGGTTCGGCTGACACAGATCCCGATGGATGCGGCGGCCCTGGCGCAGATCGCCAATGAGGTGATGGACGCCGAACAGCGCGAAGGGTTTGAGCGGGATCTTGAGATGAATCTGGCGATCAGCCTGGAAGGGGTTGGGCGCTTTCGCATCAATCTCTTTCGCCAGCGCAATGTCGTGGGGATTGTGGCGCGGAACATTAAGACCGAGATCCCGCGCTTCGAGGATCTTGGCCTGCCCGAGGTGCTCAAAGAGGTGATCATGACCCAGCGGGGCCTGGTGTTGTTTATCGGTGCGACCGGTTCGGGGAAGTCCACGTCCCTGGCTTCCCTGATTGATCACCGCAACCGTCACAGCGAGGGGCACATCATCACCATTGAGGATCCGGTGGAGTATGTGCACCAGCATCAGGGCTGTTTGATCAACCAGCGAGAGGTGGGGGTTGATACCCGGAGCTTCCATGCGGCGTTGAAGAACACCCTGAGACAGGCCCCGGATGTGATCCTGATTGGGGAGATCCGGGATCGGGAGACCATGGAGCATGCCTTGGCGTTTGCCGAAACGGGCCACCTGGCGATCTCCACCCTGCATGCCAATAATGCCAACCAGGCGCTGGATCGGATCATCAATTTCTTCCCTGAGGACCGCCGACATCAGTTGCTGAATGATCTGGGCAACAACCTCAAGGCATTCGTATCCCAGCGATTGGTGCCGACCCAGGATGGTAAACGCTGTGCGGCGGTGGAGATCCTGCTGGGCACGCTGACGGTCAGGGATCGGATCAAACGTGGCGAGACGGGGGAGCTTAAGGCATTGATGGAGAAGTCCAGGGAGCTGGGAATGCAGACTTTTGATTCGGCGCTGGAGTCCCTGGCTCGGGCCGGTCGGATCAGCGAGCAGACGGCGTTGAAGTACGCGGATTCGGCCACCAATGTGAAGCTGGCCTTAAAGCTGGCGGATGATGGTGTGGCCAGGGGACAGCATGATGGCTTGTCGTTGACGCCTTTGTCCGACTCCGAACCTTACTGAGTGCAAAAGTGAAACAGCCCGCCGTTTGGCGGGCTGTCTGGTCACTACTCAGTAGTGCCAGGGGAAGTCGGAGAAGTCCTGATCGCGCTTCTCCAGGAAGGCATCCCGTCCCTCCTGGGCTTCCGCCGTACCGTAGGCCAGGCGGGTGGCTTCCCCGGCGAACAGTTGCTGCCCCACCAGGCCGTCGTCCGGCAGGTTGAAACCGTATTTGAGCATCCGCATGGCGGTGGGGGATTTGCTGTTGATCTCCGCTGCCCAGCGCAGGGCCTCGGTTTCCAGTTCGGCGTGGGGCACCACCTTGTTGACCATGCCCATCTCATAGGCTTCCTGGGCGGAATAGTTAAAGCCACAGAAGAAGATCTCGCGGGCGCGCTTTTGTCCCACCATCTTGGCCAGGTAGGCGGATCCATAGCCGGAGTCGAAGGAGGCCACATCGGGATCCGTCTGTTTGAAGATGGCATGTTCCTTGGAGGCCAGGGACATGTCGCAGATCACATGCAGGCTGTGGCCACCGCCGACCGCCCAGCCCGGCACCAGGGCGATCACCACCTTGGGCATAAAGCGGATCAGGCGCTGCACTTCGAGAATGTGCAGTCGGCCCATACGAGCGACATCGGCCTGCCCCTGTTCACCTTCGTACTTGTAGCCATCCTTGCCACGGATCCGTTGATCCCCGCCCGCCGAGAAGGACCATTGGCCCTTCTTGGAAGGTCCGTTTCCTGTGATCAGGACACAGCCAACATCGGACCATTGACGGGCGTGATCCAGCGCCGTATACAGTTCGTCGACGGTTTTGGGGCGGAAGGAGTTGAGGCAGTCCGGGCGGTCGAAGGCGATGCGCACCGTGCCCTGATCTTTGGCTCGGTGGTAGGTAATATCCTCGAAGTCAAAACCGGGGACTGTGTCCCAAAGTTCTGGGTTGAAGGGATCGGACGCGGTCTGAGTCATGGGGCCTCTGCTGATGATTAGGGTATGGCGCAAGGCTAGGTAGTTGTGACGCCATCGTCAATCCCTTCCCCGCCGATGTTGGGGTCCGATCCCTTTCCGGTGAGTCGCTCGGGCCGCCAGATCAGGTTAACCCTTGGATCAGGGCATCAAGCAGGGGCAGGTCAGCGGGCGCCAGGGTGGTGCGGTCTACTTTGCATGGCTCCTGCCACGTAAAGGTGTCATGACTGCCTGTGAGCCGGATTGTCTGAGGGATCCAGTGGCACAGGTAGCCATGCAGATGCACGGTTTTTCCGCTTTGGCCCTCGCCATAGTGATGCCGACTGGTTGCCAGGTGCCGGCCGACACTGATCTCGATACTGAGCTCTTCGCGGATCTCGCGGATCAGCGCCTGCTCCGCCTGTTCGCCGGACTCGATCTTTCCTCCTGGAAATTCCCAGAGACCCCCTTGGCTCGTGTCGGGGTGGCGGCGAGCGATCAGTACCCGGTTGTTATCCAGCAGCACGGCGGCCGCGACATCTAGGATCATACTTTTTCCTTTGGTTTCATTCTAATCGCTAGGCACTGGAGCCACAGGGACGGCGCCTTTTTCTCAGGAACGGCGCCTTTTTCTCAGGAGCGGCGGATGACCGAGTGTGGCTGACCCGACCCGCCGCAGTGCGCTGGCTATACTGTGAGCTTGCTATTGGAGAACACCATGTCCCATACCTACAAGAAGATCGAGCTGACCGGCTCCTCCACCCTCAGCTCTGATGACGCCATCAATAACGCCATTGCCACCGCGCACCGAACGTTGAACCACCTGCGCTGGTTTGAGGTGGTCGAGACTCGGGGCCATATAGAGGATGGCAAAGTGGCTCACTGGCAGGTGACCATCAAGGTCGGATTTACCCTTAACCCCTCATAGGTTTCAAGCATCCCGAGGCAGACCCTTTTCCACGATGCGGATCAGCCGCTGCTGGCGTCTGTCCGGGCTTGCCTGGGATCCCTGCTGACGGGCCAGCGCCCAGTGGATATGCTCATCCACCATGGCATCGACCCGACCCAGGCCGGTTGTGAGGGCGGCGATGATGGCCTCACTGCTGGGAGCATTGCCCAGTGCGACCGCCAGGTTACGCTGCCATCGACGATAGCCAATTCGGCGAATGGGAGAGCCTTCCATCTGTTTCAGGAAGGTCGCTTCGTCCCATTGCCACAGGGTCAATAGCTTGGGGTGTTGCAGGGCAGGGCGGATCTGGAGATCGCTTTCGCCGGAGAGGGGCGCCGAGCGGTTCCAGGGGCACACCAGCTGGCAGTCGTCACAACCATAGATCCGGTTTCCCAGCTCCGGGCGCAAAGCCTCAGGGATCGGGCCATCGGATTCTATGGTCAGGTAGGAGATGCAGCGCCGGGCGTCCACCACATAGGGGGCTACGATCGCGCGGGTCGGACAGGCGGTGATGCAGGCACTACAGCTGCCGCAGTCTCCCTGGTTTGGTTGATCGATCGGCAGTGGCAGGTTGACCAGGAGTTCTCCCAGGAAGAACCAGCTTCCCGCTTTGCGGTTGAGCAGCAGTGAGTGTTTGCCGATCCAGCCCAGGCCCGCGTTTCGGGCCAGCGGCCGTTCCAGCAGTGGGGCGGAATCGACGAAGGGGCGGAAATCGCAATCCGCCACCTCCTGGCGGATCCACTCGCCCAGCTTCTTGAGCCGGTTGCGCATCAGCTTGTGGTAGTCACGGCCCCCGGCGTAACGAGAGATATAGCCGAGCTCCCCAGCCTTGAGCGTCTGGGCAAAACCGGCGCCGGCAGGAAGATAATCCAGGGCGACGGTGATCACCCTGAGGGTGCCTGGATACAGTTGGCCTGGGTCGGTCCGCATGGCCACATTACGGGCCATATAGTCCATGTCGCCGTGAAATTGTTGGTCGAGCCAGGCCTGCAGCCGTGGGCGTTCGGCCTCGAGATCCAGATCGGCGATGCCGACGGCACCAAACCCCATTTCGCTGGCTTGTTGTTTGAGCCGGGCAGCGAAGCTTACCCAGTCTGTGTGTATAGCGTTCATGGGCGCAAGGGTAGCATGGAGTTTGGCTCAAGGCTCCAGTGACAGGCTCCCAGTGACTGTTCTTAGGAGGATCTGTCCCTTGCCGGGCTGTTGCAGGGAGTGCCCTCCGCTGTACTGATTTTGCCTGGGAGAGGTGGATGTCCAGCGGTTGTGGATCCGGCCTCCTGAGCCGGTTTGGAGATCCATTGCATAGCCCGTATGCCGACGATGGCTCAGCCTAATGTCGCCACTGACGGTTTCTGCCATCAGGCTGAGCTCGGCGCCACTGGTTTGCCAGCCTAGATCGAGATCACCACTGACGGTGTGCAGCGTGACAGCATCGAGCCGGAGCAGTTTGGCGTCTACCGTGCCGGACAGGGTGTCCAGCTCCAGAGCCCCACCACTTTGCCGAACCCTAAGGCCGCCGCTAACACTGCGTAAGTGAAACTGCCCCTGGCTGTCGTTCAGTTCGATATTGCCACTGATGCTTTGCGCCCACAGCGTACCCTGGACGGCGCTGAATCGTTGTGCGCCGCTGGTGGTGCTTAAGCGGAACTCTCCTTCACTGTCGCTGAGAGCTATTTCACCACTGACGGTGTCGCCTTCCATCTGAGTCAGGCCTCGCGCCAGGATCTCTGTGCTGCTCCCTTCGACCCAAACCTTTGCGGTTCGTGGCAGGATCAGGGTAAAGCGGCTGGTTGTCGTGGCATCCTGGTGGCGATTCCAATAGGGAGGCAAAACAACCTTGAGCAGGATCTGGGCTTCTTGACGCTCGAACTGGAACTCGATGGCGGCTTGATCCAGTGTGCCGCTTAGGCGCAACTGTGAGTCATCACTCCCCTGGAGCAGGAGCTGTCCCCGGGGCAGTTCGATCCGGATCGGCAGGTTATCGCTCCACTCCAGGGTGCGTTCCAAGGGCTGAGCGGCCAGGGGTTGGCTGAGCAGAGACAGCAGTAGGATGCGTCGGGCGATCTGTCCCGCGGTCCTAAACCAGTTCATGGGCCCAAACGTGGGGCTGGTGATGGTACGCGGGGCTGGCTTCAACATGTTTCCCTCTCGCTGGTGGAGCTGGGGCCGTCGAAATGAGTGTAACGGCCCTGTGCAAGGTTCGAAACCCCAAGGAAATGTGCCTTTGGGAACATTGAGTCAAGAAAAGGTGATCGGTCTCTCTGGTCCGTTTCGAGAATGGCTGGCAAACTGACCTGATTTTTCGCATTTCCCAGGGCGGTAGGCAATGAAGTCGATGCGCATGCAGCTTTTTGTTTTGCTTATGTTACTGATGTTGCTCTGTAGTGCGGGCGGGCTAGGGCTTGCCTACCGGAATGGCATTGATGGCATGGCGCAGGTGCTGGATAGCACGATCGCTCAGCGCAGCCAGAGCCTGCTGGCGGTCATGGAGAGTTTCCAGTCGGAAATGGCGGATGAGCAGATGCTAAAGAGTGCGCTCACGACATTTGGCCAGCAGGGGGATGTGGGGCGCTATGGTTGGCGTTTTCAAGGCAGTCAATCGCTCCAGCCAGTGGTTGTGCTGGGGCAGGTCTGGCTCAAGGGGGAGTGTTTGCTGGCCAACAGCCAGGACGATTGTACTCCGATGACGATGTTGCAAAGTGGATTTGGCGAGCAATGGATCGACGATACACTTTGGCGCACCTTTACGGTTTATGCGGTCTCCCACGATGTTTGGCTTCAGTTGGCCTATCCTGCGGAGCTGCCCTCTGAACTAACCTGGGCGAAACTGATTGACCCTGGCTATGGCCTGGTGGGACTTCTTCTGCTGATTCTGCTGGCGGGGGTGGGGGCGTTTGTCGGAACGCGTCCGCTTGGTCGGTTTGCGGATCTGATGCATCAAGGTGCGGCCCTGAGCAAAAGTCAGAGGGGAGCGCTGCCTCAAGAACTGGAGCGGGTTTACCGGGCGCACCAATCCCAACTGGCTCACTATCAGGGCAAACGAGAGCGGGAACTGGAGCGCAGTCGAGAGACCATCGACAAGGTGATGGAGCAGTTGGAACAACTGGATGTGGCCTTGCAGGAGGGAGAGCTTGGTCGGATCCGGGCCGGTTACCTGATCAGCAAGAGTCGCCGTCAACTGCAGCACCGTCACTTGTTGATTGAGCTTGAAAACGACGGCGTTCCCCAACTGCCGAGCCTGCCTCTGGAGCCAGAGCTGCTCCGTTGTGTGCAGAGGTTGCAGCCCTTGGCGGCTAAGCGAGGGGTGCTCCTGGAGCATCAGGAGCAGGGCTACCCCTGCCAGATCACTCTGCCGCCTATTGTCCTTGAAGTGCTGCTCGATTCCCTGTTGGAATACATGATCCGGAAGAGCCCTCGCCGTGGTCGCGTCGTGCTCAGCCTTCACTGTGCTGGTACGCATGCCCGTCTGTGTTTTGCCGAGCAGGGCGAATTTAACTTGGGACAGACCGGCTTGGGGGCAAGCTGGGGGTACGGCAAGGCTCAGGACAGTGGCATTGCCCTGGTGGAGCGGATAGTGCGCCATTATGGATTTTCCCTGCAGCGTGGCCAAAGCTTGACCCTGGGAGGCACTAAGTTGCAGTTGCGGCTCCCCTTGACCCAGAGCTGTCCCCCCCCAGAGAACCGCGAGCAGGCACTCTAAACAAGCGGGGATCACTGGCCAGCTTCCAGGTCCGTGATAGGCTAAGGAAAGGCCTGTTGTCGAGATCTCAGGAGGAGAGGATGCAGCCTGTCTTTTTTGCTTTATTATCCCGCATGCAGAACGTTCATCGCTGGGGCAAGTCCAATCCGACCCGGGCCGAGAATGTGGCGGAGCACAGCTTTCAGGTGGCCTTGTTTGCTCACGCCCTGGGGGTGATCCGCAATCGAGTCTTTGTCGAACTGCCCCCACTGGATGAAAATCGCCTGGCCGTTGCGGCCCTGTTTCATGATGCGCCCGAGGTGCTGACTGAGGATGTGAACTCCGGGGTTAAGTACTCGGCACCCCGAATGCTGGAGCTGTGCCGGGAGATGGAAGCGATCGCCTCTGATTTGATGCTGGGTACGATCCCCGCCGCTCTCCGGCCCAGCTATGAACCCTTGATCGGTCATGAAGAGGATGAACTGGCGCGCTTCGTCAAGGCGGCGGACCTTCTGTCGGCTTACACCAAGGCGTTGTCGGAGCTGCGCGCCGGCAATACGGAGTTTGAGGGGACGGAACGTAAGGTGCTGGCCGCACTCCAACCATACATTGATACTTTGCCCGAGGTGGCCTGGTTCATGGCCCAGTTTGTTCCGGCGTTTCACATGACCATTGATGACCTGGTGGAGGCGGCATTCGAAAAAAACAAGATCTGTGACCGGGATCGGGACGGCTGAAGCCATAATGTGAGATAAACGCATAAACTCAGCAATACTAATCGGATTTTCTATGAATAAGCTTCCGAGCCTGAAGAACTTGTATTACCTGGTGCAGTTGCAGCGGGAGCAGAACTTCAACCGTGCCGCCAAGGCCTGTCACGTCAGTCAATCGACACTCTCTTCCGGGATCCAGAATCTCGAGGAGCAACTCGGAGGGCAGCTGATCGAACGGGATCACAAGTCGTTTATGTTTACCGCCTTGGGGGAAGAGGTTGTAGGGCGTGCGCGCCATCTGCTGGCAGAAGTTCAGGAGATGACCGATCTGGCCCGAAGTGCCGGTGAGCCGATGGCGGGAACCATTCGCCTGGGCTGTATTCCGACGATTGCCCCGTTCCTGCTGAATCGAGTGGTTAAGGAAACTTCGGCGCAGTTTCCGGGCTTGAGTCTGTTACTGCGCGAGGACACGACAGAGAATCTGATGGCGGCCCTGGGCAGTGGCGAGCTGGATCTGCTGCTGCTGGCATTGCCGGTGGACACCAGTGGGTTTCACAGCATGTCGGTGGGGATCGATCCCTTCAAGATGGTGGCGCACAGGGATCAACCGGTGGAATCGACCATCGAGTACGAGACCATGCCCGATGAAAGCATCTTCCTGTTGCAGCGTGAGCACTGCATTACCGGCCATGCGATCAGTGCTTGTTCGATGAAGAATACCAACAAAATTAACCCTTTTGCGGCGACCAGCCTGCACACCTTGGTGCAGATGGTGGACTCCAAGCTGGGCACCACCTTCCTGCCGATGATGGCAATCGATGCGGGGATCCTCAATGGTACCGAACTGCAGGTGTACCAACCGCCGGGTGAGGCACCCTATCGGGAGATCGGCTTAGTCTGGCGCCAGACCTCGAGTCGTCTTCGTACCTTTAGGACCTTGGGACAGATGATCCAATCTCTGCTGCCAGCGAAGGAGGGGTAACCGCATAGACATCGATCTCGTGCTGCTTTCCTTTGAGCCGCATGGGGCCGATGGCCTCCAGTTGGTACTGGCTCTGCGCGTTGAGTCGGGCCTGGATCTGGCCGGAGAGCAGGAGGTTTTTCTTCAGCGGGCCACACTGGTCCTGCAGTCGGGCCAGGGTGTTGAGTACGTCGGAGAAGTAACTGATCTCCTGTTTGTTGACCCCAACCACGGCGGCCATCACTTTGCCGCCGTGTACGGCCCCCTTGAAGCGGGGCAGAAAGCCGTACTGCTCCTGGAAGTAGTGACGGTTCCAGTAGAGCATCTGGACAAACTCGTGATAGAGGTTGAGGGGACGCTCCATGTCCTGGGCGGGATTGATCTTCCAGCTGATCATGACGGCGTCGCCGATGTAGCGGTAGATCTCTCCCCTTTGCTGCTGCACGCAGCGTGACAGCAGATCGAAGCAATCCTGTACTAACCGGCTAAACCGATAATCGCCCAGTGCCTCCGCGTGGGCGGTAGAGCCGACCATATCGAGAAACAGGAAGACTCTGTGCTCCTGACGAGGGCGGTGATATTTCCCCAGTCCCATATTGATGAGGTTGCGTTGGCCGACCAGCAGGACCATCTGTTCCAGGAACGCCAGGCAGAGGCGTACCCACACTAGGTAAAGCACCAGAGACTGGGTGGAGGGGCTATTGAGCAGGCTCTGGGTGAGTTGGTTGTACTCCAGATCAAGATGAGGCGCAGGGGTCCAGGTATTGATCCACAAAGTAATTTTTATTAGCAACAGGGCCCCGATCAGCAGGAATAAGCCTTTGAAGGTGACGATCACCATGTAGCTCATGCGCCGGATCGGACTGGTGGCGCTGATCAGGTTGGAGAGCCAGTGCAGGCAACCCAAGATTGTGCCTAGGTACAGGCTCAGGGTCACCATGTCCGCACCCGTGGCCACCCAGGTGGTACTGCCGGGATTTTGGGCGTAGCGGAAGGAGACGAAGACACCCATGGCCAGGGTCCAAGCGACCACGGCGAAGGCGAATTTTCTTAGTTCATGACCTGCTTGCAAGATGGGCTACTGCTGTGTTGCTCTGATTGAGTGGAAAGATGCTGGACTCTCGTCGCGGATTCTAATCAATTGACGGGGAATCATCCAGTGATCAATGCCGCCAATGGGGGAAAAAAGCCGATCTGGATCAAAGATAGTGACGTTGCAAAATGGCACGAGTGAACCGACTGCGTAGATAGAAGCCTCGAGGGCGGGTTTGGAATCGGCCGCCATCAGGACCAATTCCCTCGGTAAGGACCTGACGATTGGCGGCTTTGGGGCGCAGTTGCAGCACTTCGCCCTGATGGGCCGTGACCTGTTCAACCTGTCCCAGCACGATCTGTTCGGTTAGCTCCTCCCAGTCTCGTTGTAGCTGCTGGCGTTCTTGATCATCCGGTTGCCACAGCAGGGGCATGCCGATCTGACGTTGTGCCAGGGGAATGGCGCGGTCTCCCTGGATCGGGATCCAAAGTACTTGGGAGAGTTTGTGGTAGACCACGGAGTCCTGCCAGCGCAGGCCATGTAATCCAGTCAGGGGGCAGACGCAGATGAAGGTGGATTCCAAAGGGGCACCTTTATTGTCCACCGGGATGGTCTTTAGCTCCACGCCCAACTCGGGAAAGTCCGGCTCCGGACGGGAGCCTGCAGTCGCGCCCAGCCAAAGTTCCAGTAATTGACCGGACCAACCCTTGTGGCGGCGGAGATCTTTGGGCGTTTCGATCCCCAGGCTTTGGGCCAGTTCACCCAGTTGCCAACCGGCAATCTGGTGCGCCCGGGCGAGGAGTTGGTCGATGGTTTGTGGGGGCGTGATCTGCATGGTGGGCATTATAGGGATGGGAGTGAGTGGACTCCAGTCGAGTTGGTGAAAATTTGCACAGATGGTTTTTTTATAATTATCAACAGTGCGGACTCTTTCTTATGTGCCTGTTTTTGGAGCACTTTTTATTGATCTGGCCGGTTGTTCTCTAAGAGTTGTTCACCGATGTTGTGCTTTTTCTTGGGATTATTCACAGTCTCATCCACAAGATATTGGGATAACTGGCATTAAGTGGTCAACATAGGGGATTGAATGGATAACTTATGGCCCACTTTTGCATGGATTGTGGATAAAGTTCGGCATCGATCCAGCTTCAATGGCGATTTTTCTGACGGGTCAAAAATACGACGATTTACTCTCTTTTCCTCGAGCTGGAATGTTGTTGGCGCCAAGTCATTGTTTTTGATGGTCATTTTTGTTGTTCAAAGATGCTTTTGGTGAGGAAAAATGGGAATAAACTGACGTGAGGGATTAATTAACAGGGTTATGCACCTGGTTATCCACAGAGTCGGTGGATATCTTCTGTTTATAACTTTGCCCGCAGCGGGTGCAGGACGGTGTTTGCTGCCGCTGGGGGTTTGTGGAACAATCCCAACAAGTTACGAATTTTACCGGATAAGCTTGTGATCGATAACGACGGCTTTCGGGCCAATGTCGGGATCATCATCTGTAACCGACAGGGGCAGGTTTTGTGGGCGCGCCGATACGGCCAACATTCCTGGCAGTTTCCCCAGGGCGGCGTGAATGAGGGTGAAAGCCCTGAACAGGCGCTCTATCGGGAACTGTATGAAGAGGTGGGCCTGAAGAAAGAGGATGTAAAGATCCTTGCCCGCAGTCGCTCCTGGTTGCGATACCGCTTGCCTAAACGCCTGATCCGTCAGGACAGCAAGCCGGTATGCATCGGTCAAAAACAGAAATGGTTCCTACTGCAGATCCAAAGTTCAGAGTCCCGAATCAATCTGGGAGCCACTGGACACCCAGAATTTGATGATTGGCGATGGGTTAGCTATTGGTATCCTGTGCGTCAGGTGGTCTCTTTTAAGCGAGAGGTCTACCGTAAGGTACTCAGTGAATTTGTCCCTACGGCTTTGTGGGGACAACCCCAGGCTCAAAAAGAGAGGCAAGAGGCGCCGCGCCATCGCCGTCGCCGTCGCAACCGATGATCCATACGCTGCGCCATATCGTCCAACGGGTCAGTCAGGCCTCCTCCGTCGAGTTGTCGATGGAGGAGGTCGTTCGTCTGACCAAAGGCGCACTGGAGGCGGATTGTTGTTCCTTATACCTGCAGGATGAACATGGCCTGGTGCTGTGTGCGACAGATGGTTTGTCCCCCGATGCCGTCGGGCGGGTCCGGCTTAAGATCGGAGAGGGGATTGTCGGGACCGTCGCTCAGCGAGAGGAGATCCTGAATCTGGCCGACGCCCCCAATCATCCCGCCTTTAAACGCCTCGCATTGGCCGAGGAAGACGATTTCCTCTCCTTCCTGGCTGTTCCCTTGAATCATCGACGCAATCTGGTCGGGGTACTGGTGGTCCAGCAACGTGTGGCTCGGCAGTTTAGTGAGGAGGAGGAATCCTTCGTGATCACCCTGGCCTCTCAGCTTGCCCCAGAGCTCAGGGAAAGGGCCCTGACCCGAACCTTTACCCAGAGACAAAAACACTTCCGGGCCCTGAGCGCTGCGCCGGGGATCGCCATCGCCAGTGCCTGCCTGGCGCGCCCCCGGGTTGCCCTGGATCAGCCCGCTCGACGCAGTGAGTTTGCCGAACGGGAGTGGCCAAGGTTGCAACAGGCGTTGCTCAGGACCGTGGATGAGCTTGAGGCCCTGTCGGCTCGGATGGATGAGGAGCTGGGGGAAGAGATCCTGCAGATCTTCGAGAGTTTCCAGATGCTGCTGTCGGATAAGACTCTGCAGGGGGCGCTGCAAAGGCGCTGTGAACGCGGATGGAGTGCCGAGACGGCGGTATGCAAGGTCGTTTTGGAAACCATCGGTCGATTCGAGGCGATGGAGGATGATTACCTTAAGGAGCGGGCCAGTGACATCCGGGATCTGGGACAGCGTGTCCTGGAGCAGTTGGCTCGGCCCGGCGGAACCGACCGTTACTGGGAAGCTCCGGTGATCCTGGTGGACCGGGAGATCACTGCCACCATGTTGGCGGAAGTGCCGCCCCAGTACCTGGCCGGGATCATCAGCTTGCGCGGCGGGGTTAACTCCCATGCGGCGATCCTGGCGCGGGCGATGGGGATCCCGGCGCTGGTGGCCGTCGATGGCGCTCGACTGGACCAACTCGACGGACAGCCGCTGCTGGTCGACGCCCTGGGCGGTCAGTTTTGGCTCGATCCCGAGCCTGGGCTGTTGGCCCGCTATCGACAGATCCAGCGTAACCGGGAGCGGCGACAGGCGGATCTGCAACAGGAGTTGGATCAGCCCTGTCGGAGCTTGGATGGTCAGACGGTGGCCCTGCAGCTCAATGCCGATCTTCACCCCGAGGAGGGGTTGTTGCAAAGCGAAGCGGTGGCAGGGATCGGCCTGTTGCGCACCGAAGCCCTGTTTATGTCCTTCAATCACTTTCCCACTGAGCAGCAGCAGGAGCGTTTCTATCGGCAGCTCCTGAGTCGGGCTAAGGGCAAGCCCGTGATGATCCGTACCCTGGATGTGGGCGGAGATAAACCCCTGCCTTATCTGCCCATCCGCGAGGACAATCCCTTTCTCGGGTGGCGTGGCGTGCGGCTCTCGTTGGATCATCCCGAGCTGTTTTTGTGCCAGCTGCGGGCCCTGCTTAAGGCCGATCTGGGGTTGGGGAATCTGCAGATCATGGTACCCATGGTTTCTCAATTGGATGAGATCCGTCAGTGTCGCCGCTTGCTGGACCAGGCGATACGCGAGCTGGGCGAGGAGCTGGGACAGGAGATCCGAACGCCGCCGCTGGGGATCATGGTGGAGGTGCCCGCCGCCGTCTTCCAATTGGGTCATTGGATGACGGAGTTGGATTTTGTTTCGGTTGGCAGCAATGACCTGACCCAATACCTGCTGGCCGTGGATCGCAATAATGGCCAGGTGGGTGAATTGTACGATCCTTTTCATCCTGCCGTACTGGGCGCACTGGACAGGGTGGCTCAGCAGTGCCCCAGCAGCCAGTTGGGTTTGTGTGGAGAATTGGCTTCCGAGGTCAGCGGGGCCTTGATGTTGCTGGCCCTGGGTTATCGTCGTCTCAGCATGAACAGCCACGCCCTGGGGGCGGTTCACTACCTGGTTCGGCACCTGGATCTGAGCCAACTTTCTTCCCTGAGAGAAGCCCTGCTCAACGCTGCCGATGGTCAGGCGGTGCGGACCCGGTTGCGAGAAGAGTTGGCACAGCCGCTTCTGGTCAAACTGCTGCCTTTCGTCGACCGTCCGACCAGATAGTGTCGTCATTGCTTCCTAGGCGTTGCTCGGGATCCCCGATCTCTCTATCCTAGGGACCTTAATTTATGTCGATTTTTGCTCAAGGCTCTGCATGTCTGAACCCTGGTTTCAATTTCCCCATATCGATCCTGTGATCATTGAACTTGGCCCACTGGCGCTGCGCTGGTACGGCATGATGTATCTGCTGGGCTTCCTGGCGGCCCTCTGGTTGCTCAATCGTCACGCCGACAAGCCCGGCTCGGGCTGGACCCGGGATCAGGTATCCGACCTGCTGTTCTATGGTTTCCTCGGGGTGGTCCTGGGGGGGCGTTTAGGATACGTCTTCTTCTATGGCTGGCAGTGGCTGGTACAAGACCCCCTCTACCTGTTCCGCATCACTGACGGTGGCATGTCGTTCCATGGGGGCTTACTTGGTGTGATCGTCGCCATGGGGTACATCGCCTGGCGGCAAAAGCGTACCTATTGGCAGGTAGCCGATCTGGTGGCGCCTGTGGTGCCAATCGGCTTGGGCCTGGGTCGGCTTGGCAACTTTATTAACGGTGAGCTCTGGGGGCGCACGACGGAGATGCCTTGGGGATTCGTGTTCCCGGGTGCCGGTCCTTTGCCCCGCCATCCCTCCCAGCTTTATGAGGGGTTCCTGGAAGGGGTCATCTTGTTTGCCGCCCTGTGGTGGTTTGCCAAGCGCACCGATAAACCTGGTGCGGTCGCGGGGCTGTTCCTGGTGGGATATGGGATCTCCCGTTTCATCGTCGAGTTCTTCCGTCAGCCCGATGCCCATATGAGTTTGTATCTGGGCATGACCATGGGCCAGTTGCTCACTGTGCCTATGCTGGTCTTCGGCGGCTACCTGATGCTTCGGCCAAAGGGCAAGGCGATCAAAGGTTAGCTGGACACCTGAGGGCCAGGCATTTAGGTGAAGAGAAGAGCCCGCGCATTGCGCGGGCTCTTTGGCTCTGTGTTAGACGGAAAAGGGATACTGGATAGGCTCGTGGTGCTGATACCCCTCAACCGCGAAATCATCCAGGGTGACCCAGGTCTCCAGATCTTCGAGGGAGCGGATCTCGGGATTGATGATGAGCCGGGGTGGAGCAAAGGGTTCGCGCCTTAGCTGCAGATCTCGCATCGGTTCCAGTTGGTCTTCGTAGATGTGGGCATTGACGATCTTATGGTAGGCCTTGCCGGGCTTGTGGCCGGTGATCTGGGCAACCAGTGCCAGCAGCGCATAGACCTGCACCATATTGAAATTCAGTCCTAGCGGCACGTCACAGGAGCGCTGGGTGCTGTTGAGGTACAGGGTGTCACCCAACAGAGAGAAGTGATGGCTGTACATGCAAGGGCGCAGGCAGCCCAGATGGAAGGCTCCCGGGTGGTAGAAAGTGAGGATCTCACCCCGGTTATCGATGCCATTGGACAGATCGTCGATGATCTGGCGGAGCAGATCGACACTGCCCCCATCCGGTTTGGGAAAGGAGCGACCCAGTGCGCCGTAGATCAAGCCCAGGTCATCTTCGCCTTTGCGCACCGGGTTGGCGAGCCAGTCGGCATTATCGTTGGCATTGGCATCCCAGGTCTTTGTGCCCAACTGACGGAAGTCGGCTGCGTTATCATAGCCGCGCAGATAACCGAGGATCTCGGCGATGGCGGAGCGCCAGAAGCTCTTTCGTGTCGTTACCAGGGGAAACTCCTGATTGCCGACATCGTAGGTCAGATCGGCGTTGATCACCGTCAGGCAGCGTTTTTGAGTACGCTTATTCTCCACCCATACGCCCTCGTCGACGATGCGTTGGCACAGATCCAGATACTGCCTCATCTTTTTACCTTCTCCTCTTTGCGATCGGCACATGGTATCAGCCTGGCCTTTGATTTCAATTGGCGGCCTTCTACGCAGAGGAGCTTGGGGCTTTGTAAACCTGTTGTTTCTGAGGATATTTGCTTGATGAAGAGGCAGGTTGCCAGCCAGAACCTTTCTCAACAGAGCGAGAAAACTGCCCACTTGGGAAAAAGAGAGAGCTGGCTGTGTTTGTGGGTTGGAAAATGATGGTGGTAATGGCATCGTATTCTGGCCCGTGAACCGTGAGTTACAAATGCGTGTGTTTTTATTGGGTTAGATGAAGAATCTCTTTCCGTTAGAGGAATTACAAAGCGTGATCTTTCCCTCAATTCGGAAAAACCGAGTAATGTTTGAGATAGAAACGATTTTCTAAGTGGTATGTCTCTGACTACACTCCTCCTGTTATTCCTTGGAGAAGTGTATGAAACACGCAATTAAGAATTTCCTGAGCCAGGAGTCGTCTGGCGGGATCTTGCTGATGATCGCCGTGGCCTTTGCCATGGTGTTGGCGAACTCGCCACTGGATGGCCTGTATGATGCGTTCCTGAATACGCCGGTTCAAGTGCGGATTGGTGCGCTGGATATCGACAAAACAGCACTACTGTGGATCAACGATCTGCTGATGGCCTTCTTCTTCTTGCTGATCGGTCTGGAAGTGAAGCGTGAGCTCCTGCAAGGTGCCTTGTCCAGCAAAGACAAAGCGGCGCTGCCGACCTTTGCTGCCATTGGCGGCATGGTGGCTCCAGCCGCTATCTACTTTGCCCTGAACATGTCCGATCCAATCGCGGCCAATGGCTGGGCGATCCCGGCAGCAACCGATATCGCGTTTGCCCTGGGTGTTCTGGCCCTGCTGGGAAGCCGGGTTCCGGCTGCGCTGAAGATCTTCCTGCTGGCCCTGGCCATCATCGACGACCTGCTGGCAATCCTGATCATTGCCGTGTTCTACAGCGATTCTCTCTCTGCGGCCAGCCTGGCTGTCGCGGCAGCGTCTGTGGTGGCCCTGACCATGCTCAACCGTCGTGGTGTGCGTGATCTGGCTCCATACATGTTGATCGGCCTGGTATTGTGGGTAGCCGTACTCAAGTCCGGTGTGCACGCGACCTTGGCGGGTGTGGTATTGGCCTTCACCATTCCGTTGAAGAAAGATGAGCACGGCCACTGTCCGAGCGAGCACCTGGAGCATGCCCTGCATCCGTGGAGCTCCTTCGTGATCTTGCCGATCTTCGCCTTTGCCAATGCCGGGGTCAGCCTGTCTGGGATGTCTCTGAGTGATCTGACTGCCGCTCTGCCGCTGGGTATTGCCCTGGGCCTGCTGATCGGTAAGCCGGTCGGGATCATGGGCTTCTCCTGGATTGCGATCAAACTTAAGATTGCTTCCCTGCCGGAAGGTATGGACTGGAAAGGTTTGTTCGGTGTGTCCATGCTGTGTGCTATTGGCTTCACCATGGCCATGTTCATCGCTTCCCTGTCCTTCCCGGTCGATGCGACGGCATACAATGATCTGGCGCGTCTGGGGATCCTGATGGGCTCTGCTCTGGCAGCAGTCATCGGTTACTTCTTCCTGAAGGCGAGTCTGCCGGAACCGAAGTAAGACAAAAAGTTGTGAGGGATTATGAGTAAAGCAATTGGATTGCTGTTGATGCTGGCGACGCTGTCGCCAGCATGGGCGAATGACATCAACCTGGCCCAGTGTGCCGATGAACCTCGAGGAGTCGCTTGTATGAGCTACCTGGAGGGGATCATCGATGGGGCGTTGGCCATGGGCAGGCTGAATCATCCTGCCCCCCTGGCTACGGAAACCCTGTCTGAGCGTGCCTTGAAGTATCGGGGGGGACGCCGTTTTGAGCAGGCTCACAGAGCCTACTGCGAGCAGAGTTTGCCGCAGCGTGATCAGATGGTGCTGGCGATGAACGAACTCTTGGTCAAGGGGCTGATCAGCACCCAGGCCGAGTTACAGCAGGCACTGGCCGAGTTGATGTATTGCCGTTAAGGCGATTGGAATGAACAATGGCTCATTTAAACTATAACCATCTGTATTATTTCTGGATGGTCCGCAAAAAAGGGTCGGTTGCGAAAGCAGCTGAGGCCCTTTTTTTGACTCCGCAAACCGTGACGGGCCAGATCCGTCAGCTCGAACAACGCCTTGGGGGCAAGTTGTTCAAGCGCCAGGGACGCCAACTGGTCACCTCAGAGTTGGGGGAGCTGGTGTTTCGCTATGCCGACAAGATGTACAGCCTTTCCTATGAAATGCTGGATCTGCTTAATTACAATCAGGACAGTTCGATCCTGTTTGAAGTGGGCACCTCAGATGCCTTGTCCAAGTCCTTGGCCAGCAGGCTTCTGCTCTCCGTAGTACCCGACGATGGGTCCATCCACCTCAACTGTTTCGAGTCCAGCGATCAGGACCTGATCGAGCGCCTGTCTCAGCATAAGCTGGATATTGTGCTCTCAGGCAGTGATTCTGAATCCCTCAAATACCCGGAGATCCTGAGTAAAAAGCTGGGGCAGTGTGGGATCAGCTTCGTCGCGAGCGAAGCACTGGAAGGGGATTTTCCGGCCAACTTGTCCGATGCCAAACTTCTGATCCCACATCGTAAAACCGCCTTGGGTCAGCAGCTGCTGCGCTGGTTTGATGAGATTGGCTTGGCGCCCAACATCATGGGTGAGTTCGACGATGCGGCGATGATGAAAGCCTTTGCCCATCTGAGCAAGGGCGTATTTGTGGTCCCCACCCTGTACCGAGAAGAGATCCTGGGCCGGGGTTTTGTCCTGATCGGCCAGACCGAGGAGGTGCAGGAGGAGTACCATGTGATGTTCGCCGAACGCATGATCCAGCATCCGGCGGTGCGGCGAATGTTGGACTCGGATTTCTCTCCCTTCTTCTCCGGTGGCGAGGCCGAGCGGATCGCCCAGGAATGATTAGGGCTTGCACAACCTGAGGTTACGGGAGATCCTAAGGCTCATTGTTTCCCTTTGAGCCGTACCGTGTCCCGTCCCTCCTACTCCCTTCTGATCGCCCTGCTCGGGGCTTTGGCTGGCTTGACCCCGTTGGCCATCGACATGTATTTGCCAGCGATCCCCGCGCTGGCGGAGAGCTTTGCCGTGCCGGTTGAGCGCGTGCAGCTAAGTGTCAGCGTTTACCTGCTGGGGTTTGCCTTCGGTCAGCTATTCTACGGTCCGATGACCGACAGTATAGGCAGGATCCCTATCCTGCTGTTTGGCATGGGGTTATTTTCCCTGGGCAGCCTGGGTTGCGCCCTGGCCCAAGATCTTGATCAATTACTGATCTTTAGGACTTTACAGGCCCTGGGGGGGGCCGGTGGCTCAGTAGTGTTAATGGGCATGATGAGGGATCTGTTTGCCGGCGACGAATTTGCCCGGGCGGTCAGTTTTACCATGTTGGTGATGGCCCTGGCGCCCTTGGCGGCGCCTTTGTTGGGCGGTTACCTGTTGCTGGTGCTCGGCTGGCGCAGCTTGTTCTTTTTGCTGGCGATCCTGGGGGTGGTCTTGATGCTGGTGCTCTGGTATCGGATCGGTGAAACTCTGGCGCCGGAAGGGCGGCCGCCGTTGGGGGTGCGCAGTGCATTGCAAGGGTATGGGCAGATCCTCAGCCATCGGCACTGTATGGGGTATTTGCTGGTGGGGATCTTCTCCTCCTGTGCCCTGTTCTCTTTTGTCACCGGCGCTTCGTTTGTCTACATCGAATATTTCGGTGTGGCGCCGCAAAACTTCGGCTACCTCTTTGGCCTGAACGTCTTGACCATGATGGTGGTGACCAGCCTTAACGCCCGTTATGTTGCCCGTCTCGGCTCGCAGCGCATGCTGCAGCTGGGGCTCTCTCTGTCCGGTGCCGGTGCCCTGCTGCTGCTGGGACTGCACCTGGCGGGCATCGATACCCTGGCCGCCATTGTGCTGCCGGTGATGATGATCTTTGGCCCCATTGGCCTGATCTCGGCCAACTCGACCGGATTGGCGCTGGAACAGCTTCCGCGGATCAGTGGCTCCGTCGCTGCGCTGGGGGGCTGCATGCGCTTTGCCGGTGGAGCGTTGGCTGGCGTGGCGATCAGCCTGGGTCACAGCGGCACGCCCCTGCCGCTGGTACTCTCCATGACGATCTTTGCCTTAAGCTCGGGTGGGATCTATCTGTGGGCACGTCGTGATAGACTCGGGAGCAGATAAGCGATCGGCAACGATCCCCCAAGGAGAATAAAGATGACAACAGGGCAAAATGCGGCCGTTAAGCGATTAAAGTGGGCATGTCGACGAGGCATGCTGGAGTTGGATGTATTGCTTGAACCCTTTGTCGAGCACGATTATTCATCCCTATCGGTAGCGCAACAACAGACCTTCGAGCGCCTGCTCAGCTGTGACGACCCCGAGCTGTTTGCCTGGTTTATGGGGCACGAATCCTGTGCGGACCCGGCACTGGCCGAGATGGTGGCCAGGATCTTGGCTGCCAACATTGAGCGCAATGTCCGAACTTCTAACCGATAGTTTTCATCCCGCGCCATCCCATCTTGCCCGAGCCCTCATCGTCTCGGGCTTGCTCTCTCTGTTGCTGACCCTGTTCATCTGGCCGCAGCCCCTGTCTTTGGGCTGGCAATTGCTGCGTTGGGGCTTAGCGTTTGCCTTGGTGTATCAAGTGATTCAAAGCCGTGATCTGGTTGAGCGTCCCGCCTTTGTGCTGGACGGGGAGGGGCGGGGCTATTGGCTGTCCAGCGGCAAGCATTTTGAGCTGGATGGGCGCAGTCGGCTGCTGCCCGGTATCGTGCTTATGTCTGTGCGTTGTGATGGCGACAGGCTCTGGCACTGGTGTTTTGCCGACAGCTTTGATGAGGCCCACTGGCGCCGGCTGTGCCGCCATATTTTGGCGGCACAGCGGCAGCGGCTTAACGGGGAGTGAGGATGGTGGGTTTGGGATCCGCTAGGGAGTGAGGATGATCCAGGGTGTAGTGTAGGCCTCGGCTCTCTTTACGTGCCATGGCGCTTCGAATGATCAATTCGGCGACCTGAACCAGATTGCGCAGCTCCAGCAGGTCATTGCTGATCTTGAAGTCGGCATAGTACTGGTGGATCTCCGCCTTGAGCATCTCGACCCGGCGCAGTGCGCGTTGCAGCCGTTTATCGGTGCGAACAATTCCCACGTAGTCCCACATAAACAGGCGTAATTCATGCCAGTTGTGGCTGATCACCACCTGTTCATCGGAGTCGATCACTTGGCTGTCATCCCAGGCTGGCAGAGGCGGAACGCTCGGGCGTTGGTGGGTATCGAGCAGACGCAGGATCTGGTGTGCCGCCGACCGGGCAAACACCAGACACTCCAACAGAGAGTTACTGGCCATGCGATTGGCGCCATGCAGGCCTGTGTAGGCAACCTCACCAATGGCATACAGGCCGGGCAGGTCGGTACACCCGTTCAGATCTGTGATCACGCCACCACAGGTATAGTGGGCGGCGGGCACGACAGGGATCGCTTCCGTGGTGATGTCTATCCCAAGGTCCAGGCAGCGCTCGTAGATGGTAGGGAAGTGTTTTTTGACAAAATCGGCCGGTTTGTGGCTGATGTCCAAATACATGCAGTCGGCCCCCAGGCGCTTCATCTCGTAATCGATGGCGCGGGCAACGACGTCTCGGGGAGCCAGTTCGGCCCGTTCATGGACCTCGGGCATAAAGCGACTGCCATCCGGGCGGCGCAGCAGGGCACCTTCGCCCCGCAGGGCTTCGGTCAGCAGGAAATTGCGTGCCTGGGGATGGTACAGACAGGTGGGATGAAACTGGTTGAACTCCATGTTGGCGACCCGGCAGCCAGCGCGCCAGGCCATGGCGATCCCATCTCCGGAGGCCACATCGGGATTGGAGGTGTATTGATACACCTTGGACGCGCCGCCTGTGGCCAGCACCACGTAGGGGGCCTGGACCATCTCGACCAGTTCTTTTTCTCGATTCCAGATGTAGGCACCTACGACCCGGTTTTCACCGGCCAGGCCGAGCTTGCAGCTGGTGATCAGATCCACCGCATTAAAGCGCTCGAGTACCTGAATGTTGGGATGGCTGCGAGCCTGCTGCTGCAGCGTTTGCTGCACCTCTTTGCCGGTTGCATCTGCCGCATGCAGGATCCGCCGGTGGCTGTGGCCCCCTTCGCGAGTCAGGTGGTAACGGCTCTGGCCATCGCTATCGGTTTCGGTGTCGAAGGCGGCGCCTTGGCGGATCAGCCACTCCAGCGCCGTACGGCCCTCCTGAGCGGTGAACTCCACGGCGCGGCGGTCACACAGTCCGGCACCGGCGATCAGGGTGTCTTCGACGTGGGAGTCGATGGTGTCCTGCTCGTCAAACACGGCGGCGATCCCGCCTTGGGCATAGTAAGTTGAGCCGTCTTTCAGCGTGCTCTTGGCGATCACTGTTACCTTGGCGTGGTTTGCGAGTTTCAGTGCCAGGGTTAGCCCGGCGGCACCACTGCCGATGACCAGTACGTCGGCACGGTGTTCAAGCCCTTGATCCATTCGATGTCATGCTTTTTTTTAATGGTTGGCGTATGGTACTCCTGAATCGTCCAAAGTCCCAATCCCCCCAGGGGATCCGAGTTTGTGCGGCAGATCATAATTTATTACGAACTTTTTTTGGTAACCGCAGTCTGAAGTAGTGCGCTTGATACGAGTGGACTAAAAATCAGTAAGTTAGTAGGAGAGCCCTCTCGAGTGAGTGAGTCGGTAAATGACCAACAACTGGTCGAGCGCGTTCAGCAGGGTGACAAGCAGGCGTTTAACCTTCTGGTGGTGAAATACCAGCACAAGGTGGCCAACCTGATCAGTCGCTATGTGAAGAACCCGGGCGATGTGGCTGATGTCGCCCAGGAGGCGTTTATTAAAGCCTACCGCTCTTTGCCGAATTTTCGTGGTGAGAGTGCGTTTTATACCTGGCTGTACCGCATCGCGGTGAATACCGCAAAGAACCATCTGGTGTCCATGGGGCGGCGTCCCCCGGCCAACGATGTGGATGCGGAGGAAGCGGAATTTTACGACGGTGCCGATGCACTGCGTGATGTGGCAACGCCAGAGCGTCAGGTGTTGTCTGATGAAATACGGCAGGCGGTGTTCGACACCATTGATAGTCTGCCGGAAGAATTGAAGGTGGCGATCACCCTTCGTGAGCTGGAAGGCTTGAGTTACGAAGAGATCGCAACCGTGATGGATTGCCCTGTGGGCACGGTCCGCTCCCGGATCTTTCGAGCCCGGGAAGCGATCGATAAGAAGATCCATCCACTGATGGAGCGCTGAATGGGCGCTGGGAAAGTGAAACGTAAGGTGATTATGGTGACTGAAAAACGCGAACAGGTTTCTGCGTGTGTCGATGGTCAGGAAGATCTGTTTGAGCAGATCGGCTCGGATCCCCAACTCCAGGCGCAGTGGCATCGCTACCACCTGATCGGTGATGCCATGCGAGGAGAGCTGCCAGCCAGTCTGGATCTGGGGATCGCCGATAAGGTGGCTAAAGCCCTGGAGGCCGAGCCCGTGGTTTTGGCCCCTCAAGCTGCTAAGCGCCGTTTTGCCGTACCGGCGAATCTGATGGCATGGAGCCAAAAGTTTGGTCAATACGCCATTGCCGCCGGTGTTGCCGCCATCGCCGTGGTGGGCGTACAGCAGTATGGTTCGCAGCAGGTGGTGGATAATCCGGTGCCGGTATTGCAGACGACACCGCTCCTTGGCGCGCCAACGCCGGTCAGCTATTCGGTACCCGGTATGGGGGTGCAACAGCAGCAGGAGCAACTCCAGGCAGAGCGGGAAGCCCATGAGCAGCAGCGCCGTGCCAATGCGTTTTTGCGTGACCATCTCCTGCAGCAGCGATTAAATGGTATCGTGGTGGACACAGCCACCGTACAGGATTAACCCATCTTGTTTCGACAACTCTTCCTGCTGGCCGCCCTGATCATGGCTCCCATGGTCCAGGCGGCCGAGCCCAGCACCGCACTGCCCTGGCTGCAGCGCATGGAGCGGGCCCTCAACGACACCCATTTCCAATTCTCCCTGGTGCAGATGCAGCGGGACCAGATCCGCGCTCTACGTTACCACCACGGGGTGATCGCCGGGCGTCAGGTGGCGCTGCTTGAGCACCTCAATGGACCCGTTAAGAGTGCCATTCGGATCGGTGACAAGGTCTCCTTTATCGAACACGATGTTCAGCCCTACAGCGTGCGCAGTGATCGGATCCCAGGCTTGTTTCCCGGGATCTTTGCCGGCGGGATCGCCTCATTGCAGCCCCATTATCGCTTTGTCGAGGGGGGGCGTAACCGTGTGGCGGGCCAGACGGCTCAGTTGATCCGCATCGTGCCTTCCGATCACTATCGTTTTCAGTACCGGGTCTGGCTTGATCTGAACACGGCCCTGCCCCTGAGGGTCGATATGCTGGATCCGGACAATAACCTGTTGGAGCAGTTGCTGGTGATCGAAGCCCATGGGTTTGATCAGCCGACGCCTCTGCTTGAGGAGTTGAGTGCCAGGCCTTGGCCGGAAGTGATGCAGGCCCCCCACCCGTCGCAGCCACAGCGCTGGCGTTTCGGCTGGTTGCCGGCAGGCTTCAAGGTAGCTCATTACGATCAGCATATGCTGCTGGGTCTCAATGAACCGGTCGAGTACATCTCAGTCAGTGATGGCCTGGCGGATTTCTCTGTCTATATTGGCCTGGTGGGCCGAGTACAGATGCCCAGCAATGTCACTGCCAACAACGGCCTTGCCCTGGCTTCGGCCATTCATGGTGAAGTGGAAGTGGTGGCCGTGGGTAAAATGCCAGTGGAAGCCTTGGCCAATGTGGCGGAAAATATCTACCCCGCCAAGTAGAGAGTCGATGCCATGATTGAAGCCATTGCCAGAGTCGAAGCCTGTCACGCCGGTGAGCTGGTCCTTAGCTGGACCAGTCAAAGTGCGTGTGGCCATTGTGAACAAGGCGATGATTGCGGCACCGGGATCCTGGCCAAGGCCCTGGCACCGAAAGAGAACCGTGTCACCCTGCCCTGTAACAAAAGCTACCCGACCGGCACCCAATTGCGGGTGGGGATCGCCGAGCAGGATCTGTTGCGGATCTCGGCCGCGGTCTATCTGCTGCCTTTGCTGTTGGGGATCCTGGCGGCATTGGCCGGAACCCGGCTGTTTGTTGATGAAGGGGGGGTGATCCTGGCGTCCCTGGCCGGCGGGATAGGCGGCTTCCTTCTGGCTCGCCGATGGGCCGCGCGCCAACCCCGGCCTTTGACTATCCTCGGTGAATTGGGCAAGCCGTTAGCGGGCGCATAGCCCGGCGGACAAAAATCCGCTAAAATCGCTCCCCTTATACCGATCGCACTCACCATGTGGTCTAAGCGCTGGTGTCGCCAAGATCCCCGGCCCTGGTCCCACATAGTGAGTACGATTGACGTTCACCTTTAGTTTTTGCGAAGTAGCGGCACCGATGAAGCACATCCGAAATTTTTCGATTATCGCCCACATTGACCACGGCAAGTCGACCCTGTCCGATCGTTTGATCCAGCATTGTGGCGGCCTCTCCGAGCGTGAGATGGAAGCCCAGGTCCTCGACTCCATGGATCTGGAGCGTGAGCGTGGTATCACCATCAAGGCCCAGAGTGTGACTCTGGACTACAAGGCCAAGGATGGTGAAACCTATCAACTGAACTTCATTGATACCCCGGGTCACGTGGACTTCAGCTATGAAGTGTCCCGCTCCCTGGCGTCCTGTGAGGGGGCTCTGCTGGTGGTGGACGCCGGTCAGGGCGTAGAAGCCCAGACCCTGGCCAACTGTTACACCGCCATTGAGATGGACCTGGAAGTCCTGCCGATCCTCAACAAGATCGATCTGCCCCAGGCGGATCCGGATCGCGTTGCCGAAGAGATTGAAGACATCGTCGGGATCGATGCCATGGAAGCGGTGCGCTGCTCCGCCAAGACAGGGATCGGTATCGAAGACGTGCTGGAGTGCATCGTCAAAGACATCCCGGCACCGGAAGGGGATCCGGATGCGCCGCTGCAGGCGTCCATCATCGACTCCTGGTTCGATAACTACCTGGGCGTCGTGTCTCTGGTTCGCATCAAAAACGGCAAGCTGAAGAAGAACGACAAGATCAAGATCATGTCCACCGGTCAGGTTTGGGGCGTGGATCGTCTGGGGATCTTCACCCCGAAGCAGGTCGACAAGACCGAACTGCTGTGCGGCGAGGTAGGCTGGGTGGTGTGCGGGATCAAGGAGATCCACGGTGCGCCAGTGGGCGATACCATCACTCACGCCAAGCACGGTGCCACCGAAGCCCTGCCGGGCTTCAAGAAGGTGAAGCCTCAGGTCTATGCCGGTCTGTTCCCCATCTCCTCGGAAGATTATGAAGCCTTCCGGGATGCCCTGGCCAAGCTGTCCCTCAACGACGCTTCCCTGTTCTACGAGCCGGAAACCTCCGCGGCATTGGGCTTTGGTTTCCGCTGTGGCTTCCTCGGGATGCTGCACATGGAGATCATCCAGGAGCGCCTGGAGCGCGAATACAATCTGGATCTGATCACCACCGCGCCGACCGTGATCTACAAGGTCACCAAGACCGACGGTGAAGTGGTGATGGTGGACAACCCCTCCGGCCTGCCAGCGATCAACAGCATTGAAACCATCGCCGAGCCGATCTGCGAAGCCAACATTCTGGTGCCGCAGGAATACCTGGGTAATGTGATCACCCTATGTGTCGAGAAGCGGGGGGTACAGAAGGACATGACCTACCACGGCAACCAGGTGGCGGTGAAGTATCATCTGCCTATGGCCGAGGTGGTGCTCGACTTCTTCGACCGCCTGAAATCCACCAGCCGTGGCTATGCCTCACTGGACTACAACTTTGTTCACTTCCAGGAAGAGGACATGGTGCGGGTGGATGTGCTGATCAACGGCGATCGGGTCGATGCCCTGGCGATGATCACCCACAAGGACAATGCCCAGTACCGCGGTCGCATGTTGGTGGAGAAGATGCGAGAGCTGATCCCCCGCCAGATGTTCGATATCGCCATCCAGGCGGCGATCGGCAACCATGTTATTGCTCGTAGCAACGTCAAGGCACTGCGTAAAGACGTGACCGCCAAATGTTATGGTGGTGACGTGAGCCGGAAGAAGAAGCTGTTGCAGAAGCAGAAAGAGGGTAAGAAGCGGATGAAGCAGGTGGGCAACGTGGAAGTTCCCCAGGAAGCCTTCTTGGCCATTTTGAAAGTCGGAGACAGTTAATTCATGGCAACCCTGTTCTCGCACCTGTTGGTGCTGTTGACCCTGGCCACCGGACTGGTCTGGGCCTTCGATCACTATCTTCTGCGGCCCAAGCGGGTCGCGGAGCTGGCGACGCTCGAAGCGGATCCCAAGGTGGATCTGGACGAGGAAGCTCGTCACAACGTCCTGCGGGAGGGGGCCATTGCCGAAAACTGTCATGCGGTCTTCCCTGTGCTGGCCGCGGTGCTGATCCTGCGCTCCTTTTTGTATGAGCCGTTTCAGATCCCGTCGGGCTCCATGATGCCGACCCTGCTGGTGGGCGACTTTATCCTGGTGGAGAAGTATGCCTACGGCATCAAGGATCCGGTCTGGCGCAAGACCCTGGTGGAAACCGGGCAGCCGAAACGGGGCGACGTGGCCGTCTTTAAATACCCCCAGGACACTCGCATCGATTACATCAAGCGGATCGTGGGCCTGCCCGGTGACCGGGTGATCTACCTGAACAAAGAGTTGTACATCCAGCCAGCCTGCCCCACTGGGGAGGCGTGTGAGCCGCTGCGTAAGGTGAACCGTGCCCCGGTGAATCGGGGAGAGTTCAACCATGGAGCGATCGCCATGGAGCGTCACCGCGAGGTACTGGGAGAGGTGACCCACGATATTCTGGTCAACCCGATGCAGCCTGAGCCGACCCCCTACTACTACCAGCAGAGCGGTACGGAAGTGGGTGAGTGGATCGTGCCCGAAGGGCAGTACTTTGCTATTGGTGATAACCGGGATAACAGCCAGGATGGCCGTTTCTGGGGCTTTGTCGATGAGCAGTTGCTGGTGGGCAAGGCCGTGTTTATCTGGATGTCTTTTGAATTTGAGCGTGGCGCCAACAGCTGGCTGCCCAAGTGGGTACCGACTGGCGTCCGCTTTAACCGGATTGGAGGCCTCGAGTGAATCAGGCGAACCTGAACCGTTTGCAGGATGCACTGGATTATCGATTCAAGGATGAAAAGCTGCTGGCACTGGCACTGACCCATCGCAGTGCCGCCGGGCAGCATAACGAACGACTGGAGTTCCTGGGTGATGCCATCCTCTCGATGGTGGTGGCCGAGGATCTCTACCTGCGTTTCCCCCGGGTGACCGAAGGGGACATGACCCGAATGCGGGCGACCCTGGTTAAGGGCGTGACCCTGGCGGAGCTGGGGCGTGAGCTGCAGCTGTCCGAGGTGATCCGCCTGGGGCCGGGCGAGTTGAAATCCGGTGGTTTTCGCCGGGAGTCGATCCTGGCCGATGCGGTGGAAGCGATCTTCGGTGCCGTCTTCCTCGATGGCGGGATCGAGCGGGCGAAGCCCCTGATCCTGGCACTGTATAAGTCACGCCTCGATGCCATCAAGCCGGGCAGCCGGCAGAAAGATCCTAAGACCCGTCTGCAGGAGTACCTGCAGGGGCGTAAGAAAGCATTGCCGGAATATTCGGTGATCACCGTGGAAGGGGATGCCCACGATCAAACCTTTACCGTGCGTTGCACCGTGGAAGACCTGGCCGATCCTGTGATTGGCAAAGGCAGTTCACGACGCAAGGCCGAGCAGGAAGCCGCGGCTCAAACCCTGGAGTTATTGATCCAATGAGCGAAACCACCTATTGCGGCTTTGTCGCCATCGTCGGCCGTCCCAATGTGGGCAAGTCCACGCTGCTGAACCGGATCCTGGGTCAGAAGATCAGTATCACCTCCCGCAAGCCGCAAACCACTCGGCACCGGATCATGGGGATCCACACCGAAGGCGCCTACCAGACCATCTTCGTGGATACCCCAGGGCTGCACAAAGAGGAAAAGCGCACCATCAACCGCCTGATGAACCGGGCGGCGGCCAGCTCCATCGGTGATGTGGAGATGGTGGTGATGATGGTGGAAGGCACCAAATGGACCGAAGATGATCAGATGGTGCTCAACAAGATCAAACGTGGCTCCGGCGGTCGGAAAACCATTCTGGTGGTCAACAAGATCGATCAGGTGAAAGACCGGGCCGAGCTGATGCCCCATCTGCAGTGGCTGCAAAGCCAGTTCGATTTTGATGCCATCATCCCCATGTCTGCGGGTAAAGGGGATGATCCGCAAGCCATCATCAAGATGGCCCAGGAGCTGCTGCCCGAGTGCATCCACTACTTCCCCGAGGACTATGTTACGGATCGCAGCCAGCGCTTTATGGCGGCGGAGATCCTCCGTGAGAAGCTGATCCGTTTCCTCGGTGACGAGCTGCCCTATTCGCTGAATGTGGAGATCGAGCAATTTGCCGCGGACGAGAAGGGCATTTTCCATATCAATGCCTTGATCCTGGTGGAGCGCGAAGGCCAGAAGCGGATGGTGATCGGCAACAAGGGCGAGAAGATCAAAACCATTGGTCAGCAGGCGCGCATCGACATGGAAGAGCTGTTTGACACCAAGGTGTATCTCGAGACCTGGGTCAAGGTGAAGTCCGGTTGGGCGGATGACGAGCGGGCACTGCGCAGCCTGGGTTATGGCGACGACTGAGCCGCTCTTCCGCTGCTACTTACTGCACGCCCGGCCCTACCGGGAAACCAGCCTGTTGCTGGATCTGCTGGTCGAGGATCACGGCCGCACTGCGGCCGTCGCCCGCGTCGGTGGCCGCAGCGGGGCGGCGAAGAAGGCGCAACTGCAGCCCTTTCGCCCCCTGCTGGTGGGGTTGACCGGCCACTCCAGCCTGCGCACCCTGGCTCAGCTGGACGCCCCTTCACTGCCCCTGCCCCTGACCGGCGACGAGCTGTTTGCCGGCCTCTACCTCAACGAGTTATGTCAGCGCCTGCTCCAGGAGGGTCAACCCCTGGAGGGGGTGTTTGATGCCTACCATCAGGCTCTGGTCGCCCTGGCCTCAGAGCAACCGCTGCAGCCGACCCTGCGCTATTTTGAGCTTGCCCTGTTGCAGGGTGCGGGTCATCTGCCTCAGTTATTACAGGATGCGCAAGGCGTTGATATAAATAGCGAACAGAATTACGCTTGGCGCTCTAAAACCGGCTTTCTGCCCGTCTATGGTACGGGCTACTCGGGGGCAACCCTGCTGAACTGGCAGGCTCAGCAGTTACATGAGCCGCTTCAGCTGCGCCAGGCCAAGCATCTGGTGCGTACCGTATTGACTCCGCTGTTGGGCAGCAAACCGCTGCACAGCCGGACGCTATTTCAGAAACAACGAGGACGACATGAGCATTCTTCTGGGCGTTAACATTGATCACATCGCCACCCTGCGCCAGGCTCGGGGCACCGACTACCCGGATCCGGTTCACGCCGCCGCCGTTGCGGAGATGGCCGGTGCCGATGGGATCACCATCCACCTGCGGGAAGATCGCCGCCACATTGTCGATCGTGACGTGGCACTGCTGGCACAGACGCTGAAGACCCGAATGAACCTGGAGATGGCGGTTACCGAAGAGATGCTCGCCATTGCCGAGCAGACCGCACCGGCCTACGTCTGCCTGGTGCCGGAGAAGCGGGAAGAGCTGACCACAGAGGGCGGCCTGGATGTGGTGAGTCAACTGGACAAGATCACGGCGGCGGTGACTCGCCTGGCGGCCAAGAAGATCAAGGTCTCCCTGTTTATCGATGCCGATAAGGCGCAGATCGACGCAGCGGTAGCCAGCGGCGCGCCCTATATCGAGATCCACACCGGTGCCTATGCCGACGCCGAAACCGACGCCGAACAGGCCGCCGAATTGGCCCGCATCGCCGAAGGGGCGCGCTATGCCGCCGGCAAGGGGTTGGTGGTGAATGCCGGCCATGGCCTGCACTACCACAACGTCAAGCCCATCGCCGCCATTCCCGAGTTTTATGAACTCAACATCGGCCATGCCATCATCGCCCGTGCGGCCATCGAGGGGCTCGGCCCTGCGGTGAGCACCATGAAGCGCTTGATGCAGGAAGCGCGGCAGGGGATCTGATGGCGATCATCGGCCTGGGCACCGACGTGGTGGAGATCGAGCGCATCGCCCAGCGGTGCGCGCGCAATGGCCAGGAGGGGGCCGAGCGGTTTGCCGAACGGATCCTGACCCCAAATGAGCGGGAGGAGTGGTCCCGACACAAGGAGCCATCTCGCCTTCTGGCCAAGCGCTTTGCGGTCAAGGAGGCAGCGGCCAAGGCCCTGGGTACCGGCATTGGTCGCGGCGTGTCGTTTCAGCATATCGAGCTGGGTCACGATGAATGGGGCGCGCCCAAGCTACGCCTCAGTGGCGGCGCCGCCGATCGCCTGGCAGCCCTGGGTGGACAGCACTGCCATGTCAGCCTGTCCGATGAGCGCCACTATGCGGTCGCTACGGTGATCCTAGAGCGCTGAGCGCGCTATTGATAAACGAAAACACCGTCCTCGGACGGTGTTTTTTGTTAGCTATCCGCTGCTCTTACCCCATCGGCTGGATCCGCACCGACTTCACCCGGTTATCTGCCACTTCGACCACCTCCATCTGATGACCGGCCACGTGCAGGCCGGTCCCCGGCGGTGGGATCTCCTCCAGCTGCTCCAGGATCAGTCCATTGAGGGTCTTGGGCCCGTCGGTCGGCAGCTTCCAGCCGGTTTCCCGGTTGAGATCCCTCAGGGTGATGCTGGCATCCACCAGCAGGTTACCATCGGCCTCCCGGCTGATGTCCTCGCTGGGCGGGGTCTGCAGGCCGGTGGTGAAGTCACCGACGATCTCTTCCAGAATGTCCTCCAGGGTCACCAGCCCCTGAATATCACCGTATTCGTCGACCACCAGGCCGATCCGCTCCTTGGCGCGCTGGAACTTGAGCAGCTGAACATTGAGCGGGGTGCCCTCGGGGATAAAGTAGATCTCCCGCACGGCCCGCAGCAGGGTGCCCTTATCGGATTCCTTCTGGCCTTCCTTGGTGAGCAGGCGCAGGACGTCACTCAGATGTACGAAGCCCACCACATCGTCGATATTGTCGCGATAGAGCAGGACCCGGGTATGGGGGCTGTGAGTGAGCTGACGGATGATGGCCCGGTAGTCGTCGTTGATGTCGATGGCGTAGAGCTCGGCCCGGGGGATCATGATGTCCTCCACCGTGACCTTCTCCAGATCCAGGATGGAGACCAGCATCTCCCGGTGGCGCCGGGGGATCATGGCGCCGGCCTCGTGGACCACGCTGCGCAGCTCTTCGGCGGAGAGGTGATCGCCCTTACCCTGGGCGTGGTGAACCCCGAGTAGGCGGAGCAGGGCGTTGCTGATCAGGTTGACCAGCCAGACCAGGGGGTAAAACAGGCTCATCATGGGCTTGAGGATGAGGCTGTTGGGGTAGGCCAGTTTCTCCGGATGGAGCGCGGCCAGGGTCTTGGGGGTGACCTCGGCGAAGATCAGGATCACCAGGGTCAGGGCACCGGTGGCGATGGCGATCCCCCAGTCACCGAACAGGCGCTGGCCGATGATGGTGGCGATGGCCGAGGCAAGGATATTAACCAGATTGTTGCCGATCAGGATCAGGCCGATCAGCCGGTCCGGCCGTTGCAGGAGCCGGTCGGCCCTTGTGGCCCCCTTGTGGCCCTGTTGGGCCAGGTGGCGCAGGCGGTAGCGATTCAACGACATCATCGCCGTTTCCGTACCGGAGAAGAAGGCGGAGATAACGATCAACAGGGCGAGGAGCAGGAATAAACTACTGGTGGCTATGGCGTCCAACGCGGGATCTCAAATGACAACAAGGAGCTCCAATGAAACGGCGAACCCGGCCCGCTGTCAAGTCGGACGGGGTTCGTCGGCGATTTGGGGCCAAATTTACCTTAGGATCAGCTCTTTAACCACACGGCTGCCAAAATAGGCCAGGGTCAGCAGGGTGGCGCCGAGCAGGCTGTAGGCGACGGCGGTGCGGATCCGCACGCCCCGCAGGTGATGCTGCAGCAGCATGGCGCCGTAGACGGCCCAGGCGATCATGGAGAGCAGCGCCTTGTGGCCCTTGCCGTCCCCCAGGAAGTTGTCCAGGAACAGCCAGCCGGTCAGCAGGCCGGCGGAGAGCAGAATAAAGCCGACCCAGATAAAGTGGTAGAGCTGCTTTTCGACCGTCATCAGCGGTGGCAGGTTGCTGGTCAGCATCAGTTGCCGATCCTTGAGGCGGCGATCGATCCCGGCCAGCTGCAGGGCATAGAGGGCGGCCAGCAGCATCACTGCATAGGCCACCATGGCAAGGAACACATGGATCAGGACCGCAGGCTGAGCTTCGAAGTGGGTGATGTACTGGGGCGGCAGCAACCACAGGCCTGCCACCGAAAGGGTGGCGCAGGCGTAAACCGCCGGGGCCACCACCAGTACCTTGAGACGAGGTAGCATGACGGTGATCGCCAGGGTGATGATCAGCACCACCATCGACAGGGTGTTGGTCAGACTGAAGTTTTGGCCGTTCTTCAACAGCATGGCATCGGCCAGGGCGATCCCGTGACCAACCAGGGCGATGGCCGCTACCAGAGTGATCTTGCGGCGGTCTGGACCGTCCGGGTGCAGCATGCGTGAGGCCAAGAGGGCGAAGGCGATGACGTACCCCAAGATCGCCAAAACAGCGAATAACTCCATGTGATCCCTTTTCGCAAAATGTGGACACGGCCTTTGGTGGCGGTGTATCAGGTGTTACTGACAGCTTATCATGGGGTTAACCCTTTGCGCAGGGGGCCAATGGTGCCAGATGTGATCCAGGCAGGATTCCGCGCAGTCTGCGATGCTGACCCTGAGCCTGGACGCGGGTGCCATTGTGGTCGGGGATCGGGTGTCGCTATAATGGGCGCTTGTTTCTTTAATTGGTACAGCACAGGCGATGTTCCAGAATCTCTCCGAGCGTCTTAACCAGACGCTGAAAAGCATCAGCGGTCGCGGTCGACTGACCGAAGACAACATCAAGGACACCCTGCGTGAAGTACGCATGGCGCTGTTGGAGGCGGACGTTGCCCTGCCGGTGGTGCGGGACTTTATTAAGAAGGTGCGTGAACGTGCCGTGGGGACCGAAGTCAGCAAGAGCCTGACGCCGGGCCAGGCGTTCGTTAAAATCGTTCGCACCGAGCTTGAAGCGGCCATGGGGGAAGCCAATGAAGCGTTGAACCTGGCAACCCAGCCACCGGCGGTGATCATGATGGCGGGCCTTCAGGGGGCGGGTAAAACCACTTCCGTAGCCAAGCTGGCCAAGCACCTTAAGGAACGTCAGAAAAAATCCGTCATGGTGGTCAGTGCCGATGTCTATCGTCCCGCCGCCATCAAGCAGCTTGAGACTCTGGCCGCTGACGTCGAGGCGACCTTCTTCCCCTCCAGTATCGAGCAAAAGCCGGTGGATATTGCCAAGGCCGCCATCGCCGAAGCGAAGAAGAAATTCATCGATGTGGTGATCGTCGATACCGCAGGTCGACTCCATGTCGACGGGGCGATGATGGAAGAGATCAAGGCGCTGCATGCGGCCATCTCGCCCATCGAAACCCTGTTTACCGTCGATGCCATGACAGGTCAGGACGCGGCCAATACGGCCAAGGCGTTTGATGAAGCCCTGCCACTGACCGGGGTGATCCTGACCAAGGTGGATGGTGACGCTCGAGGCGGTGCCGCCCTCTCTATTCGTCACATTACCGGTAAGCCAGTCAAATTCCTCGGTGTCGGTGAGAAAACCGATGCCCTGGAGCCCTTCCATCCGGATCGGGTGGCGTCCCGGATCCTTGGTATGGGGGACATGCTCTCCCTGATCGAAGAGGTTGAGGCCAAGGTCGACAAGGAGCAGGCGCAGAAGCTCGCCACCAAGCTCAAGAAAGGTGAAGGCTTTGACCTGGTTGATTTCCGCGACCAGCTGCAGCAGATGAACAACATGGGTGGCATGATGGGCATGCTGGAGAAAATGCCAGGCATGGGTCAGTTGCCACCGGAAGCCCTGGCCCAGGTGCAGGATGACAAGATGACCAAGCGGATGGAGGCGATCATCAACTCCATGACGCCGAAGGAGCGGGCCCGTCCGGATATCATCAAGGGCAGTCGCAAGAAGCGCATCGCCGCCGGTGCCGGCACCAACATCCAGGAGGTGAACAAGTTGCTTAAGCAGTTTACCCAGATGCAAAAGATGATGAAGAAGATGAAGGGCGGCGGCCTGAAGAAGATGATGCGTGGCATGGGTGGCATGATGCCTCCTGGGATGAAGTTTCCGCGATAAAAATTCTGTCAGACCCCCGACCGCTGGCTAGACTTAGCGGTCGGGTGGCGATGAATTATCCCGATCGGTTGCATTGAGCGCGAGTTCAGGTAAAATCGGCGGGCTTTCTACCTTGGGGCCGTTCTGCGGCCCCTGTTTTATTGAACACCATTAGAGGATGTAAACCGTATGGTAACCATTCGTTTGGCTCGCGGTGGCGCGAAAAAGCGTCCGTTCTACTCTGTAGTTGTAGCGGACAGCCGCAACAAGCGCGACGGCCGTTTTATTGAAAAAGTGGGTTTCTTCAACCCAATCGCAACTGGTCAAGCTGAAAAGCTGCGTCTGGACCTGTCTCGTGTTGATCACTGGATCGCACAGGGCGCCGGCGTATCTGACCGCGTTGCTACCCTGATCAAGGACGCCCGCAAAGCGGCTGCCTAATCAGGCTTAGGTAGGGCAAACACATGACCAACTCCCAGGACTTAATCGTCGTCGGCCGTCTCGGTGCGGCGTACGGGATCCGCGGTTGGCTGAAGGTCAATGCCTTTACCGACGCACAAGAGGGTATCTTTGACTACTCTCCCTGGCGCGTTATGTTCCAGGGGCAGTGGCAGGAAGTGAAGGTGGCCAACTGGCGCCAACACGGTAAAGGTGTGGTCTGCAAGCTGGAAGGGGTCGATGACCGCAACCTGGCCGAGCAGTACATTAACGCCGACATTGCCATCCTGCCTGAGCAGCTCTCCGAGTTGCCGGAAGACGAGTTCTACTGGCGTGACTTAGTGGGTTGCAGCGTGGTGAACGCCAAAGGCTACGACATGGGTGAGGTGACCGGGATCCTGGAAACCGGCTCCAATGACGTGCTGGAAGTGAAAGCCAAGGGTAACGATGCCTTCGGCAAGCGGGAACGTTTGATTCCGTTTGTCACCGAGCAGTTCATCCTCGAGGTGGACCTGCCTGGAAAACAGATTAAAGTCGACTGGGATCCGAGTTTCTGATCGCAAGGAGCTGTCTATGTGGCTAGGGGTTGTCACCCTTTTCCCTGAGATGTTTCGTGCTATCACAGACTTCGGGGTAACCGGTCGGGCCGTGAAAAACGGCATTCTTCAGGTTAAGATGTGGGATCCTCGGGATTTCACCCATGATCGCCATCGCACCGTGGACGATCGCCCTTATGGCGGCGGACCGGGCATGTTGATGATGGTACAGCCTTTGCGTGAGGCGATCCGCGCGGCGAGAGCCGAGGCGGGGGAAGGGGCCAAGGTGATTTATCTGTCCCCCCAGGGCCGCAAGCTGACCCAGTCTGGGGTTGAGCAGCTGGCCACCTATGAGCGCGTTGTGCTGGTGTGTGGTCGCTACGAAGGTATCGACGAACGCATTATCGAAGCCGAAGTGGATGAGGAGTGGTCCGTTGGTGATTACATCCTCAGTGGCGGTGAACTGCCGGCCATGAATTTGATCGACGCGGTGGCCCGTTTGGTGCCCGGCGTGTTGGGCAAAGCGGCCTCGGCAGAGCAGGACTCCTTTTCGGATGGCCTGCTGGACTGTCCCCACTATACCCGTCCGGAAGTTCTGGAGGGGCAGGCGGTACCGGAAGTGTTGCTGAGCGGCAACCATGAATTGATTCGGAAATGGCGCCTCAAGCAGTCCCTGGGACGGACTTGGGAGCGGCGGCCGGAACTCTTAAATAACCTAGCTCTGACTGACGAGCAGGCGAAATTGCTTGCAGAGTATGTCACCGATACACAGGTGAAACGTTAGAGTTTTCAGTATATCTAGGATGAGAAGATTATGAGCAACATCATCAAGCAGCTTGAACAAGAGCAGTTGAAGAGCGACGTACCGGCCTTTGGCCCTGGTGACACCGTCGTTGTTCAGGTACGTGTAACCGAAGGCGACAAGACTCGTCTGCAGGCCTTCGAAGGCGTGGTTATCGCTAAGCGTAACCGCGGTCTGCACTCTGCGTTCACTGTACGTAAAATCTCCAATGGTGAAGGCGTAGAGCGTGCGTTCCAGACTCACTCTCCGCTGGTAGAAAGCATCACTGTTAAGCGTCGCGGTCGCGTACGTCGTGCCAAACTGTACTACCTGCGTGAGCGCAGCGGTAAGTCTGCACGTATCCGTGAGCGTCTGAACTAAGATCGGTTTTCCGAGATTAGTACAGTCTTACAAGCCCGCCTTTATGGCGGGCTTGTTTGTTTTGGGAAAAGCCCTAGGGCAGAGCCTGGATACTAGGGAAGAGCCTGGGAACTAGGGATAAAGCCTAGGTACTAGGGATAAAACCTAGGTACTAGGGATAAAGCCCAGGTACTGGGGATAAAGCCCAGGTACTAGGGATAAAGCCTAGGTACTGGGGATAAAGCCCAGGTACTGGGGATAAAGCCCAGGTTCCAGGAAAACCGCTGCTTTGCTGCTCGACCTAGCACCCAGCACACAGCACCCAGCACCTGTCACCTAGCACCTGTCACCCGTCACCTGTCACCTGTCACCCGTCACCCGTCACCTGTCACCTGTCACCTGTCACCCGTCACCTGTCACCTGTCACCTGTCACCTGTCACCCGTCACCTGTCACCCGTCACCTGTCACCTGTTCCCCGCTTTTCCCTGTTCCCTAGCACCTGGTGCCTCATATCCAGGCGAAATTGTCTTTTATAAGCCTTTTGTGCCTATTGATAGTCTAAATCCCTGTTTACATAAGTTGCCATGCTTGGCAAGCTGGTCTGCAGACCGCGATAGGGCGGCGTGAAGTGAAGATAACGAGGCCTCAAGTGCACAAGGACAGCATTAATAACATCCATATCGATTCCGAACGCGTACTGAGCACGCCGGCACAGCTGAAAAGCGAGTTGCCGCTGTCGGACAAGGCGTATCGATATATCCTGGATGCACGCCGTCAGGTCGCCGATATTGTTCATAAGCGTGACAGCCGTTTGCTGGTGATCACCGGCCCTTGCTCCATCCACGACGTGGAGGCGGCCAAGGAGTATGCCCTGAAGCTGAAGAAACTCCATGATGAGCTGGGTGAGCAGTTCTACATTCTGATGCGGGTCTACTTTGAAAAACCGCGCACCACGGTGGGCTGGAAGGGGCTGATCAACGATCCGGATATGGATGGCTCCTTCAACATCGAAAACGGCTTGCGCCAGGCGCGTGAGTTGCTGATCTGGCTGGCAGAGCTGGAGTTGCCGGTGGCCACCGAAGCCCTGGATCCCATCAGTCCCCAGTACCTGGGTGAACTCTTCTCCTGGTCTGCCATCGGCGCTCGCACCACGGAATCCCAAACACACCGCGAGATGGCTTCCGGCCTCTCCATGCCGGTGGGCTTTAAGAATGGCACCGATGGCAAGCTGGATGTGGCGATCAATGCGCTGCAGGCGGCTTCGCACAGCCACCGCTTTATGGGGATCAATAAAAACGGTCAGGTGGCCCTGCTGACCACCCAGGGGAACCCGGATGGTCATGTGATCCTGAGGGGGGGCAAGCAGCCGAACTATGATTCGGTGAATGTGGCCCTGTCCGAGGCGGCGCTGCACAAGCATGGGCTCAATGCCCGCCTGGTGGTGGATTGCAGTCATGGAAACTCCAGCAAGGACCACGCCCGCCAGCCTCTGGTGGCGCAAAACGTGTTCCATCAGATCATGGATGGGAATACCTCCATCATCGGGATGATGCTGGAGAGCCACCTCAAAGAGGGTAACCAGAGCTCGGATCTGCCCAGGGAACAGCTGGAGTACGGCCTCTCCATCACCGATAAGTGCATCGATTGGAGCACGACCGAGTCCCTGTTGCGGGTGGGTGCCCAGGCACTGGCCCCGAAGCTGCCTACCCGGTTTGAGGAGGCGTGATGGCGGAGCCAAGCAGTAAGGCCCTGGATGGACTGAGAGTCAAGATCGACGCCGTCGATCAGGAGCTGTTGCAGCTGTTGCGTCGCCGCCTGGATCTGGTTGCGGAAGTCGGCACCATCAAGCACAGGGAGGGGGTGCCGATCTACGCCCCCGCCCGTGAAGCCAGCATGCTGGCCAAGCGGCGGTCCGAAGCCGAAGCGATGGGGATCCCTCCCCAGCTGATCGAGGATCTGCTGCGCCGTGTGATGCGGGAGTCCTACGTTTCGGAGAAGGACGTGGGGTTCAAGCGGGTGGCACCGGAGCTGGGTCCTGTGGTGATCGTCGGCGGTGCGGGCAAGCTGGGTGGCCTGTTTGCCCAGCTCTTTACCCTGTCCGGTTACGAGGTGCGGATCCTGGATAAGGAGGACTGGGAACGAGCCCCTCAGTTGCTTGACGGTGCCGGGGTGGTGGTGATCTCCGTACCCATAGAGATCACCTGTGAGGTCATCGAGCGTTTGCCGAAGCTGCCCGCGGACTGTTTGCTGGTGGATCTGACCTCCATCAAGCAGGCCCCTCTGGCGGCCATGCTCAAGGCCCACCAGGGCCCGGTGCTGGGACTGCACCCCATGTTCGGCCCCGATGTTGCCAGCCTGGCTAAGCAGGTCGTGGTGGTGTGTCATGGCCGGGACGAGGCTAACTACCAGTGGCTGCTGCAACAGATCACCATCTGGGGGGCCCGTCTGCACGAGGCGCCGGCGTCGGAGCACGATCAGGCGATGCAACTGGTGCAGGCGATGCGCCACTTTACCGCCTTTGTCTACGGCCTCCATCTTAAGCGGGAGCATGCCGATATCGAGCAGTTGCTGCAGTTCAGCTCCCCCATCTATCGATTGGAGCTGGCGATGGTCGGGCGGTTGTTTGCCCAGGATCCCAGCCTCTATGCGGACATCATCTTCGCCCAGCCCGATGCGCTTGCCCGGGCCCGACACTACCTGGCTCGCTATCAGGAGGCGTTGGCCATGCTGGAGGCCGGCGATAAGGCCGGATTCTGCAACAGTTTTGCCGAGGTGGCAGACTGGTTTGGCGACTTTGCAGAGCAGTTTCGCAGTGAGAGTGCCAATATGCTGATGGTGGCCAATGACAGCCGCAGCGGCTAAGGTGTGGAAAGGGCAGTGACGGGAGGCTTCATGGCCAAGATCCATATCGAACGGGGGCATCGGCTCGATCCCCCCTCTCTGCGCCAGTTGGTGGACCAGGTGGCCCACTCCCTGGAGCAGGAATATGCCCTGCACTGCCAGTGGAGTGGCTCTGAGCTGGTGTTTCGCCGCTCCGGTGCCCATGGCCGCCTGGTCGCGGCCGCCGACCACCTGGTGATCACCCTGGAATTGGGGCTGTTATTGCGCCCCCTGGCGGGGGGGATCCATGCCGCCATCGAGCGCCGGCTCGATGAGCTGCTGGGTTAGGGCCAAGCCCAAAGGCCTGCCATTCAAGGGAGCAGGCTTCAGTAGCCCAGCTTCGCAAACGTTTCGATGCAAAAACATTGCCCCATTTGATCAGGGTCAATTCCCACCGCCCCTTTAGAAAGCCCTTTCTAGCCCACCTCCATAGACTGAGATCAGGGAAGCGCATACTGCGCCCGGATCGAAGTGAAGGAGGACGTCATGTCAAACCGCGATTACCAATCCCAAGTTGAACAACAGGAAGCGTTGGCCCGCAAGATCTGGCTGGCTGGCCTGGGTGCCTATGCCAAGGGGGCCAAAGAGCTGAATCAGCTGTCTGAGAAGTCCCGTACCTGGTTGGATGAACTGGTAGAGCGGGGCAGGGAGATGGAAGCACAGACCAAGACCCGACTCAAGGACGCTCAGGAGCAGACGACCCAGGCGATGGAGCAGCAACTCAATAGCCGAGTGCAAAAATTCACCGGACTGGATCCCCGTCAATTGGATGAACTGGATGCCAAGCTGGATCAACTGACTCGTGTGGTCGATCAGCTGGCCGAAGCGAAGGCGGAAAAGCCTGTGGCTCCGGTGGAAGTGGTGGAAGCCAAGAAACCGGCAGCACGTCGGACTCGCAAGGTCGCTGCCAAAGATAGCTGAGCGCCCCACGGCGCAAGGAGGAGTGTATGAACACCGATATCCGTGACAAAGCACAAGCCTGGTTGGGTGACAGCGAGCAGATGGCTCGAAATATCTGGTTGGCTGGCCTTGGGGTCTATAGCAAGAGCCTTGAGGAAGCCAAGCAGCTCGAGCAGGAGGGGACCTCAGCCTTCGACACCCTGGTAGACGAAGGGCGTGCCATCGAGGCGCAAACCCGGGAAAGCATCGATAAGCAGGTGGCTAACGCCAATCGCAATGTCGAGCAGCGAGTCCAGGCCCTGTTCAGCCGACTCAGTGGTGTGAATCCACAACGGATTGAGGAGCTTAACGATAAGCTTGATAAGCTGACTCAAGCGGTTGAGAAACTTGCCAAGGAATAGGCAAGGGGAGCGTTGAAATCAAGGAGGGCCGATGGCCAATTTATCTCTGCTGGATCTGGGTTTCGTGCTGTTCGAAAGCGATGCGACACCGTTGCATATCAGCGGTTTGGTCTTGCTGACACCCCCGGAGGCGTCCCGCATCGGCTTCGGCCGTCGGATGGTCGAGCAGATGAAAACCAGCGGCCCGGTGCGGGCACCGTTCAACAGTGTCTTGCACTGGGGGCTGACCCGTTTGCCTCACTGGCGCGCGGCACGACAGGTGGAGATGGATTACCATATTCGCCACTCCAGCCTGCCGGGTCCGGGAGATATGCACCAGTTGCTGGAGCTGGCGGGCCGGATCCACAGCTATCGGCTGGATCGCAGTCGCCCATTATGGGAGCTTTGGGTGATTGATGGCCTCGTTGGCGGTCAGGTCGCCGTGTTGTTCAAGATGCATCATGCTCTGGCCGACGGGGTTCGGGCTTCTCAGCTGTTTGCCCGCAGCTGCAGCACCGAGCCCGATGGCGTAGCCACCCTGTTTTGGCAAGGCAGTGAAGATGAGGATGCCACCGCCCGACAAGCCCGTGATTCCCTGTTGGCCACCCTGCTCAAACCGGCACTGTGGCGACGTCAACTTGGAGCCAGTGTTGGGCTGGCCAAGCTGGCCGGTAAGCTGGCACTCAATGCCGCCGATCTGGCACCGACCCGGTTGAAGATCCCCTTTACCGCCCCCCGTACGCCATTTAATGTCAGCCCGGACCGGGCCCGTACCGTGGCCTTGTGCAGCCTGCCGCTGCGTCGTTTCTCTCGCCTGGCCAAGCTCACTGGCAGTACGACCAATGATGTGATGCTGACGGTGTGTGATATGGCACTGCAGCGTTATCTGCAATTACACAACTGGCAGGGTGATAAGCCCCTGGTAGCCCTGATGCCCATTAACCTGCGTCAGGATGACAACATCAATACCGCCTGTAATAAGATCAGTTTGGGCTTGGTGGAGCTTGGCCATTGTGACGATCCTCCCCTGGTACGACTGAAGGCGATCCGTGATGGTACGGCAGGGATCAAACAGGAGGCGCTGGATCTGTCGCCGGACGCCTACTACCAATACTCCATCGTGGTCAATGGGTTGGCATTAGCCGCCGGCCGCCTGGGCCTGCATCATTACCTGCCTCCGGCGACCAATATGCTGATCTCCAACGTCCATGGTCCGAAAGAGATCCTCTACTTTATGGGGGCCAAGGTAGAGCAGATCTTCCCGCTGTCCCTGCTCCTGCCGGGCCAGACACTGAACGTGACCCTGCTCAGCTATGCCGGCCAGATGCATTTTGGTTTGATCTGCTGCCGACGTTCACTGCCGGGGTTCGAAGCGATTGCGGAGCACTTGGAACAGGCTTTGGCCGAGTTGGAGCAGGAAGCTTTGCAGGCGTTGAGCTCTGTATTAGAGAGTCGGGCCGTCAACGACGAGAACTGAGGAGTAGACCATGCCTAGCTGGCGCTCTAAGGCACTAAACAAGTTGCTGTTTAGCGTTATACGCAGTCGCCTTTCCCGCTGCGATGACGTCTACAGCCTGCGCAGTGCCTTGGCGGAGCTGGAGCGCCTGGGCAGCTATATTCTGCCCCCCCAGGGACTGGAGACCATCAGCGATCGGATCGGAGGAGTTCCCTGTGACTGGGTGAGCACAGGAAACCCGGCGGGTGACACGGTGATCCTCTACCTGCACGGCGGCGGATTTTGTCTTCGAACCCCGTATATCCATGGTGCCTTCCTGGGACGGCTGGCCGAGATGTGTCAGGCCCGAGGATTGATGGTGGATTATCGCCTGGCGCCCGAGTTTCCCTATCCGGCGGCGGTGGAAGACTGTCTCTGGGTATACCAGGGGCTACTGGAGCAAGGGATGGTCCCGGGTCAGATCATCCTGGCGGGGGATTCTGCGGGGGGTAACCTGGTGCTCACCACCATGCTGCAGGCGAGGGAGCAGGGGTTACCCCTGCCAGCTGCGGCGATCCTCTTGTCTCCTGCCCTGGATATGGCACTCAATGGTGAGTCCGCCTTTTTGCTGCGGGAGTTGGATCCCTTCTTTGATCTGGGCACCTTGCTGCTGATGCGCAACGCCTATCTCAATGGCCATATGCCTTGCGATCCCCTGGTCTCGCCCGTTTACGGGGAACTGCATGGGCTGCCTCCCCTGATGATCCACGTAGGCGCCCTGGAGATCCTGCAGGATGACTCGGTGCGTCTGGTGGCCCGGCTGCGCCGGGCTGGAGGGGAGAGTGATCTGACCATCTGGCCCGGTATGGCCCATGTCTTTCCCCTGTTCTACCAGTTGCCGGAGGCCAAGGAAGCGGTCGATCGGATGGCCGGCTTTATTCGTCATTACACTCGGCCCCATCCCTTGGGCTAGTCTGGCTGACACTTGGAACCCTTTGCCTGCCTGTCACTCCTCAATAGTCAACCTGGCGACCGCGGGGTGCTGGTAGGGGGCCAGTAACAGCGCCAGGCGGGTAACGCCGTCGCGCACCCGAGTCTGCTCATCAAGCTCACCATCCAGTACCGTGTCATAACTCAGGCTACCCAGGGTCGTCAGCATCAGGCTGTCGGCGAGGGCATCGCGCAACGGCGGTGACAGCCCCAAAGGTTGGATCTCATCCATGCCAGCGAGCAGGGTGCGGCCAAACTGACGCAGCTTCTGGATCAGCCTTAACCATTTTCTCGGGATCCGTCCCTGGGCAAAGCGAAATGCCTCCTGATCACGAAACAGGAAACGAAAGTGGTGGCAGATCCGCAACACGGAGTGGAGCAGGGGATCGTACTCTTTGGGCGTCAACTCGTCGGTGCGGATCTTGTGAATAAGCCTGCCCAGTGCCAGTTCGCATTCGGCCATCAGGGCGGCGAGGATCTCCTCCTTACCGCGGAAGTGGTAATAGAGGTTGCCCGGGCTGATCCCCAGATGTTCGGCGATATCGACGCTGGTGATCCTGGCCGCGCCGGCGTCATTAAACAGCGTCAGGCTGGCGTCCAGGATCCGTTCCCGGGTACCCATCTCAGCTTACCTCGGCTTGGCAGGCGCTCAACAAATAGCCACGTTCCTGCTCGATCAGGCGTTGGCTGTCGTCAAAGGCAAACTTTTCCAGCTTACCACCGACGAAGGGCAGGGCCGATTTGAAGCTCAGTTGCACCACATTTTCACAGCCCTGCTCGGTATCCTGGAGGCAGAGCGTGCCCTGGATCCGGATAGGTACGCCGGGCAGTTCGATGCTGAGGCGGCACAGGTAGGGGCCACCAACGGGCAAATGCCAGAGCTCGGTTTGCTCGATCCGGTTACGCTGGCCCAGCAGCGAGCGCAGGGCGGCAGGGATCTGACTGAGCACCTCACGGCTCGTGTTCAGGCGGTAGCTCTCATCGTCGTGTTGACTCTGCCGAAGCAGCACCTTGCTGGCTTCCAAGGCTTCGTATTTCTCCTTGATCCTGTCAGGCTCAATAAAGTGCGCCAGCAGGCGTTCGGCGCTGCAGGGGTAGGCGTGGATCAGTTTCAGGGTTTGCATGGCATGACTCCTTAGAAGTAGATCCCGCGCATCAGGGCGGCAAGGTTGATCTGTTCCTGACGTCTCGCCAGTGTGGTGGACTCACCCTGTGCAGCACTGTCCGGGAACATGCGAAACGAGGTGTTCATAATGATCTCCGCCAGTTTGGGCGTGATCGCATGCAGGGTGGCACCGAGGATCCCCAGGCGTGTAGCGATCCGCTTGGGGCGATGCAATAGCGCTTTGACCACCAGATCGGCGGCTTCGTCCGGCACCAGGGTCGGTACCTCGTCATACAGCTTGGTGGGAGCGATCATCGGCGTCTTGACCAGGGGCATATTGATGGTGGTAAAACGGATCCCCATGTCTGAATACTCCGAGGCAGCACAACGGCTGAAGGCGTCCAGGGCGGCCTTGGACGCCACATAGGCGGAGAAACGCGGGGCGTTGGTCAGTACTCCGATGGAGCTGATATTGATGATATGACCGCTGCGCCGCGCTTCCATCTCACCGAGGACTCCCAGGGTCAGGCGCAGGGCGCCGAAGTAATTGATCGCCATGGTGCGTTCGAAGTCATGGAAGCGATCCTTGGCATCACTGACCGAGCGACGGATGGAGCGACCGGCGTTATTGATCAGCACGTCGGCGCCTCCATGTTCCTTGTGGATCCAGCCCAGCAGACGTTCGACATCGGATTCGATGGTGAGATCGGCGGTGCAGCAGTGGGCATCGGCGCCCAACTCCCGAGCCAGGCCGCAGGCCTGCTCCAAAGCCTCCGGCTCCCGGGCCACCATCAAGACCTTGAGCCTGCAGCGCGCCAGCTTCTTGACCGTGGCCAGCCCGATCCCCGAACTGGCACCGGTGATCAGCACCGTCTTGCCGCGCAACTTGTCACACAGGCATTGGTTGATGTCCAGTTCGGGATCCAGCTTGCGCTCCCAGTAATCCCACAGGGTCGGGGCATAACTGGCCAGGGAAGGGCACTGGATCCCACCCTTGAGCAGTTCAGCCTGGGTTTCACGGCAATCGAAGCGGGTTGGGTAGTTGAGCAGCTTGAGTGCAGCCTCGGGCAGGCCGTACTCCTCCAGGATGGCACTGGTGATCCGGCGAGCCGGAGGATAGTTCATCGCCATCTGCAGCAAGTGGCGGGGCAGGAGATCCAGCAAACGGGTATTGAGCCGTAACGCCATCTGCGGGGCATGGGCTGCCTGGGCAAACAGGTTGATCACCTCACCGCTGCGCATCGGATTGGGATCCGTCAGGTGGAAGCAACGGCCATCAAGGCCATCGGCATGGGCCAGGTGATCCATGGCATCGGCAACAAAATCGACCGGCACTATGTTGAGACGCCCCCCCTCCGGTCCCAGCAGGGGGACCCATTTGGGCAGGTTATCCCTTAACTTCTGTATCAGTTTGAACACCATGTAGGGCCCATCCACTCGGTCCGCTTCGCCGGTCCGGGAGTCACCCACGACGATGCCGGGACGATAGATCCGAAAGGGCACGGCACAACCATCGCGTACCGCCTTTTCCGCCAGGTGTTTGGTCAGGAAGTAGGGGTTATCGAGCTGTTCCGCCTCCTCGAACATGGACTCGGTGAAAGTGCCCCGATAGAGGCCTGCCGCGGCGATGGAGCTGACATGATGAAAGCAGCCTACCTGCAGCTGTTTGGCGACGTCGAGTGCGTGCTTGGTGCCGTCGACGTTGGCGGCCACCTGTTTGTCGGCGCTGGCATTGAGATCATAGATGGCAGCCAGGTGATACAGATGCTGGATCTGGCCCTGCATCCTGTCCAGATCGGCCTCGCTGAGACCCAGGCCAGGCTGGGTGAGATCGCCCTGTATCGGCACCAGGCGGCCCGGGGACAACGCCAGAGTGCGGCCGATCGCATCCAATTGGTCGGCCCCTTTTTCGCCCCGCACCAGGCAGAACAGCGTGCCATCACGCCGTGCCAGCCTGGCGAGTAAAAAGCGCCCGATAAACCCGGTTGCACCGGTAATGAAGTAGCCCATGGCGTCCTGCCTCCTCGATCTGCATATCTGGTCCGTCCAGTTACCCATTCTGACTGAGCCCGGCGGGAGTTCAAAATGTAATCGATGAAAGCTTGCTTCGGATCAATTAGTCACCAGTGGATTGGGGTAGGTAGAAAAACGCCCCCAAGGAGGGGGCGTCGAGACGAACAGGGTTAACGGTAGAGTTGGCTCATCAATGGGGCGAGCAGGGAGGGGGTGAATGCCTCATCCAATGGCTGAAGTACACCGTCGGCCCCGGCGGCCCGGGCACCCTGAAGCAGGGCCTCCGCCAGGGGCAGGGCATCGGCAGTCAGGCTGGGAGCGATAAGCACCGGCAGGTGGCTATGCTGTTTGAGCCAGGCGACCATGGCCAGATCCAACTGGGGCTGGCCATCGTTCAACTGTCCCGGCTCACACAAGATCACCTGTTGATTGCCCTTTGCCAAGATGGTCTCAGCCGCCTTCAGTAACGCCGGGCCAGAAGCACCCGCCTGGCGCATCAGGATCACTGGGCGCTGGCTCTGTCCAGCGGCGCTGAGCAATTTGCTATCGGTCATACTCTGGGGGGGGATCCGCAGCAGATCGCACTGAGCAGAGACACTGGGTAGCTGATCAGCCTGACTCAGTTCACCGATCACGGGCAAGCCGAGATCGCGGCCCGTGTGTGCCGCGGCTTCCAAGCAGGTGTCACTGCTCTCCTGTCCACCCCATAAGGCAGCGCCTCCGTACTCCTTGAGGGTTCGGCCACACTCCTGTAAGGCCTGGGCATTGCCGTCGACCGGGCCGGCCAGCACCAGGAAACTGCCATCGCCCAGCACCTGATGGCCCAATCGGATCTGAGTGGACTCGTCCTTGTGTTCGCGGCTGTGAAGATCGGCGATCTGAGTCAGACGCGGATCATTGGCCAGCGCCTGACTGTCCAGCTCGGTGGGCAGCACGGTCTCACAGGGGTAGCAGCCCAGCACTTTGACAAAGCGGGTGATCCGGGTCAGTTCACGCAGGGCGGCCTGCATATTGTCGTGGCGTACGTTGCCACTGATATCCAGGTAGAACATCTCCTCCCAGGGATTGCCGTGGATAGGGCGGGACTCCAGTTTGGTCATGTTGAGTCCGTGATCCCTCAAGACTGCGAGGGCTTCGACCAGGGCGCCGGGCTTCTGACCCGTGGCCATCAGCAGGGTGGTTTTGGCAGGCACCTGGGGGGGCACGTCGACCCCTTTGCGCGCCACCACCATAAAGCGGGTTTCATTGCGGGGCTGGTTGGCAATGTTGCGCTGGTGGACCGTCAGCCCATACAGGGCTCCACCCCGTTCGCTGCCCAGGGCGGCACTGCCCGGGTTGTTGGCGGCTCGCTGCATCGCTTCCGCGCTGCTGGCACAGTACTCCTGCTGGACATTGAGATTGGCCAGGTAACGGCTGCACTGAGTGTGTACCTGGGAGTGGGCAAAGACCCGCTCTACCTGATCCATCTGAGTGCCCTCGGGCAGCAGTACGCAGTGGGGAATGGACTCGGTGGTCTCACCGACGATGTGCAGGTGAGTGTGTTGCAACAGATCGAACACCTCGTTGATGGAGCCTGACGAGGTGTTTTCGATGGGCAGTACCCCATAGTCGGCCTGGCCCTGCTCAACCGCTTCGATAATGGCATCGAAGCTCTCCTGGCCCAACTCCTTGAGTTGAACGTCACGGCGTCCGAAATAACTATGACAGGCCAGGTAACTGTATGAGCCCCTGGCCCCCAGGTAGGCGACCCGGATCTGGGTCTGGTCCTGGGGATTGTGCTGGGATTGGAACCAGGCTTGCTGGCGCAGGACCGAATCTTCGATGATGGCGTGAAAGAGCCGGGAAACGTATTGGCCGTCCAGCCCCAGGGCCCTTCCTTCGGCCACCAGACGGGTCAGCAGGGCACTTTCTCGCTCGCTGTCACGCACCGGCTTGGTGACGTCCGCTTTGGTGCGGGCGACGTCCAAACTCAGTTCGCGGCGGCGGGCCAGCAGTTCCAGCAGTTGCCGATCCAACGCGGTGATCTGTCTGCGTATGGGTTCCAGTGGGTGTTCCTGGGTCATGATGCGATCCTTCCAATACAAAAAAACCTCCCAGTGGTGGGAGGCTTTCGGATTTCGCTGTGACTATGCGAAGACCGCCTCCAACTAGGGGAAGCGAATAAAAAACATAAACTCAGCAAAGCAATTCTTCATAGTGCCGTCACCGTACTGGCTGGCGGCGGCGCCTGTCAAGGGCAAACGCCGCCCATCAGGGTTGACGGGCGGTGGTCCGAGCTGTCGTGCTTAGGCGACGGCTTCCTCTTCGCTGGCGGCCAGGACATTGGTGTGGTCGTGGCGGCGGGTGGCTTCCTTATGGGTTAGCTTGTTCAGTTGGCGCTCCAACTTCTGCCCCATCTGGTTGATGGCGACATAGAGATCTTCATGCTGTCCGCTGGCGAAAAGCTGACCGACGTTGGTGTTGACCTTGGCTTCAATATGGAAGGTGTTCCCCTCCTGGGTAATGACCGCGTGGGTCTTGATGACGTCGATGTTATGGCGGAGAAGTTTATCGATGCAGCTTTGTACGCGATTCTTCATGGGGGTGGTGATGGCAACGGATTTGCTGGTGATCTCTACATGCATACAGGTTCCCCTTTGTTGACCTTTTTTTAACTTCGGTTTCAGGTTAGCGCTGCATCCGGGGTGGGGAAAGTGATTTCTGTCACAGAATGGTGTGTCTGGCCAGAGATTGAACGGACAAGCGATCTGGCGCATAAAAGAGTGTTCAAAGGGTTGTTTTTCACTCAAAACGGCGGGATATTGGATGGGATAACTTGACCCCGTATCGCGGCTCTTGGCCAGCTCATGACCGCCGTGCCTCCCCTGACCGCTCTATATCGTTCGACTCCCTTTCTCTGCTGCAACGGAATAAGGTTCTTCCGCTTCGCTTTTTCTCTGCTGCAACGGAATGAGGTTCTTCCGCTTCGCTTTGATGACGCGTCAGACCGCCCAGGAGCGAGCCATAGAGACTCAATCAATGTTCCCTGTCCTGATGTTTCTTTCCCTTTCCGTTGGCAGTGTCGCCAACCAGGGGGCTAACTCCTGTGCGACGACCTTGCCGTGCTCGCCGAGAAAGGCCAGGAGTCGGTGTGGGCATGCGTTGACGATCTGTGATTCGGGAAAATCGATGCTCTGGGCCAGGGCTATGGCCTGCTCGAAAGTCCCCAGGGCATAGCTGATGTGGGCATCTGAGCCAAAACTGACTTTCCAGTTGTGGTGGGCGACCCGCTCAAGCAGGTGGCGACAGTGCTCGGCGCTGCCTGTCCGGGAGTGGTTGAAGGAGCTGTTGTTGATCTCGAGCAGCACGTTATGGGCCTTGGCGGCTTGGATCACAGGGTCCACTTCGATGGGATAGTTTGGATTGCCCGGATGGCCGATGATCTGGCAGTGGCCGCTCTCGATGGCGGCGATCATCGCCTTGGTATGGGTTAAGCGGTCCGTCGGGGCAAATACCGGTTCATGGAAGCTGGCGATCATCAGATCCAGACTGTTTCGAACCCGCTCCGGGATCACGACGCCCGTGGCTTCAATATTGGCTTCCATGCCTCGCAGTACGGCGAGGCCATTGACCACCCTGGGGATCACCCTCATGTTAATAAAGTGCCAGAAATGAGGAGAGTCAGGCATGGGAGGAGCGTGATCGGTCAGGGTGAAGGCGTGCAGCCCCTTAGCCTTGGCGGCCTGGATCAACTCCTGAACCGTGCTATAGGCGTGGGTGCTGGCGATCGTATGAGCATGGGTGTCGGTCAGGATCTGCATCGGGGGCGGCCTCGCTCTTGGGTCAAGCGTCAATTATCTCCCATCACAAAGAAATTACCACGACGCTCTCAGTGATCATCCTAATCCAAGGTAAAGGGCAGCGGAGGGTAAGCCGGTTAAGCGTCCCGAAGGCCATCCTATGGCGCAGGTGTCCCTGATCTTGGTGCTGGGCACAGGGGGCAAAAGCGGGCGCCAGCGAGGCCAAGGTTAAAGGGGGAGTTTCGGCGATCGTGATGCAATAACACTCATTTTTCCGGTCGATGCAGCGAAATCTTGCTGGAGAGTGTGCGGCCGATCCCACTTTATCCGTTTGCCCGTGGTGCCCGTACTTGTGTAATGGTGTACTGCGCAGCCATTACGGCAAATCGGAGAATGATGATGGCGGAAACCCGCTGGAATGAGTTGCTTCAACTGATGGCACAGCAAAACTCAGATAAAGATCTTGGCACCCTGCTCGGAGCCTTGCTGAGCCACGATGAGAAGCATTCCATCGCCGGTCGCCTGGCGGTGTTTCGTGCACTGATGATGGGTGGAAGCAGTCAACGTCAGATCTCTGCGGAGCTGGGGATCAGTATCGCCACTATCACCCGTGCCTCTAATAACCTCAAAACCATGAACAGTGACGAGCATGAGGCATTGGCCCGCATGCTTGGCGTGTCCAGATAGATAACAATAAATAACTCGGAGTAGACAGATGTCTGAGATTACCGCCAGTGCTCAGTTGAGCAAAAAGGCACCGGGGATCCTCGGTGGGGCCATGATCGTGGCCGGAACTTCCATCGGGGCTGGGATGTTTGCCTTGCCGGTGTACAGTGCTGGCATGTGGTTTGCGGTTTCCATGGCCATGATGGTCCTGGTCTGGTTTTGCGCTTACAGCTCCAGTTTGTATTTGACGGAAGCCAGCTTGAATTATCAGGAAGGCGCCAGCTACGCCACCATTGCCGAGGATACCCTGGGTAAAGTGGGTAAGCTTCTGGCGACCGGCACCGTGGCCTTCGTCTGCTTTATCCTGACCTATGCCTACATCTCCGGCGGCAGCTCCGTGGTAGGGCAGACCTTGGGGAATACCTTTGGCCTGGAGATCGGCCATGTCGGCTCTGCACTGATGTTTACCCTGGTCCTTGCGACGGTCGTGATCGCAGGCTCCCGGGCGGTGGATCGCGTTTCCACCATTATGCTCGGTGGTATGGTGCTGACCTTTTTCAGCTCTACGTCCCTGTTGACCGGTAACGCTTCCGCCGAAACTCTGTTCCCGGCGATGCCGTTGGGGGAGTCCTTACCTTACATCTGGATTGCCATCCCCGTACTGGTTACCAGCTTTGGTTTTCACGGGACGGTTCCCTCGCTGGTTAAGCACTACAACAAGGATCCCCGCCGGGTGCGTCTGGCGCTGCTGTGCGGCACCATGCTGACCATGCTGGTGTACGTGGTCTGGCAGTTGGCCATCATGGGCAATGTGCCGCGGGATCAGTTTTCCGAGGTGATCGCTCAGGGGGGCAATGTCGCCACCTTGATCAGTGCGGTGGGTCAGTCTACGGATGTTTCCGGCGTGGAAGCGGCGCTCATGCTGTTTGGTAACCTGGCGCTGGCCAGCTCCTTTATCGGTGTCGCCCTGGGTTTGCAGGATCTGATCAAGGACGTCCTCAAGCTGGATGACAGCCTGCAAAGCTCCCTTAAGGCCGCTTCCATCACCTTCCTGCCAGCCTTGGTATTGTGCATGGCGATGCCCCATGGCTTTATCAGGGCCATAGGTTTTGCCGCGCTCGCGGCTTCGGTGTTCGTCCTGGTGTTGCCAGCCCTGATGGCTCGAGTGCTGCGTAAACGCAAGGTCGACAACGGCTTTATGACCTCTGGTGGTCTGCTCCGCCTGGACTTCGTGCTGGGCTTCGGTGTGCTGGCGGTACTGGTGGAGATCATTCACCTGATGGGCCTGTTGCCAAAGTTTGGCTAAGCCTCACTAACGCATTGAGAAAAAACGCCGCCCCGAGGAACATCGGGGCGGCGTTTTTTGATCCATTTCAGAGGTCAGCTTAGCGGCATAGCCGCTTAGGCCGACCATACCATCAGGCCAGGCTCACTCCGCCAGGGTAACGCCAATGTTGGAGACGGCACTGTCTCGCAGCTCTTTACGCAACGCCTTGACCGCTTCCGGATCGATCTTCTCCAGTTCTTCCACCCACTCTAGCAACTGGTTTTGGATCTCACGCTCGTCCGCCATCAAGGGGTGGGCAAAGATAAAGTCGTCCAGCGCCTCTTCGGTTTCCAGGCCATCCGGCAGATCACCGGCCTCAATAAAGGCGGCGACGGTGCTGCTGGATAGCTTGGAAATATTGATCAGATCGGTATCAATTTTCTGCTGCAGTGCGGTCAGGATGGTGGACAGGGCCATCAGGGCATCGGTGGCTGGGTAGACGCCATAGAAGTCGTGTTGCTCCTGATCCGGCATCAGCGCCTCGAGCTGATCGAGCATCCGCTCATAGTTGAGCTTGATATCCCGGCTGTACAACGACTGCCACAGCATATCCTGGATGGTACTGGCTTTCTGGCTGTCTTCCTGTTCGGTGATCTGTGCAAATAACAGGTAGTTGGGCAGCATTCGCTCGGACAGTGCGACAGCAAACAGGGTCAGCTGCTTGCTGTTGAGGGCTTTAATACGGTTGAAAAAACCGGTTTTGGCAGTCATTGGAGTTCCTGTCAGGCCGCCAGATAGGGACGGGCGGCGTTGGCTACTTGGTTAAGTTGATCCTGTAACTCCAGGATCTCCGGCTCCAGGTCCGTCATGTCACAGCCCTGCTTGAGGGCGGACTCGATCTGGGCGCAGATCTTTTGCAGTGCCGGTACTCCAGAGTAGCAGGTTGCCCCGTGGAGTTTGTGCACGCAACGCAAAAGCGCGTCATTTTCCCCTAATGCCAGCGCGTGATCCAGTGTCTCCTGAGTTTGAGGAATACTCTCGACCAGCATGCCAAGCATTTCCCGGGCAAGCTCGGCGTTACCACCGGCCTGGGACAGGGCCATGCTCCAGTCCACCAGGCCTGGCTCCTGGCCTCCTGTGGTGGGACTCCAGCGGTGTAATACCTGGGCCAGCCCCTGTTCATCGATGGGTTTGGTCAGACAGTCATCCATGCCCGAGCCCAGGATCTTGTCCCGCTCATCGGCCAGGGTGTGGGCCGTGACGGCGATGATGGGTGTATGTCGATTCAGGGAGTCTTTACGGATCTGCTGGGTGGCCAGCAGGCCATCGACATCCGGCATCTGGATATCCATAAAAATGGTGTCATAGCGCTGGCGCTGACAGTGCTCGATGGCTGCCTTGCCGCCGGAGACCGTGTCCACCCGTTTCACCATTTCACCCAAAAGGGTCGCGATCAGCTTGAGGTTGGCGGGATTGTCGTCCACGGCCAGCACCGTCAGTGGCCTGATGACGGCTTTGCTTGGTGGCGTCGGGGCGGCAGTCGGCGTTGCTGGCAGCTGGGCCAGGGGGGTTAGGCTCAGGGCATCACACAGCCGCCGGGCAGAGAGGGGCATGGCCAGCAGCTTGAGTTGACCGGCCCCGACTTGCTCCTGTATCCAGGCAGGGGCGGTACCTTCAACCATGACCACCGCATTACTGCCATTGAGTTCGGCAAGCACGTCTGGTCCGGATAAGTGGTCTGCACTGAGCAGTAGGTGGGTATAGTGGGGCGCATCCTGTGCCAGCAGGGGAGCAAGGCTGTCGAGCGTTACCACATTCAATTGCCACTGCCGTAGCAGGGCGACCAGAGCCTGACGGCTGTGACGACGGGGTTCGAGGATCGCCACCGAGTCGCCGATCAGTCGGTCCGTCATCAGGGGATCATCGATGGCGAACACGCTCTTCTCGATCGTCAGGGTAAACCAGAAGGTGGAGCCTTGACCGCGTTGCGAAGTGAAACCGATCTGCCCGTCCATCTGGTTAACCAGACGCTTGGTGATCACCAGGCCCAGGCCGGTTCCACCAAAGCGTCGGGTGATGGAGCTGTCCGCTTGGCCAAAGGCCTGGAAGAGCATGGGCTTTTGTTCATCGGCAATGCCGATCCCGGTATCGGTGATTTCCCCCCTAAGGGTGATCTGTTCAGCGGTTTCATCAGCCAGATCCAGGGTGAGCTGGATGCAGCCGGCGTCCGTGAATTTGATGGCGTTGCCCACCAGATTGGTCAGCACCTGCTGGATCCGCATGACGTCTCCGGACAGGGCATCAGGGACGCGTTCGCCAATGGTCACGACCATCTCCAGACCTTTGTCATAGGCGCTGCCACTGAGCAACTGCAGCGTTTCATCGACGGCATCCCGCAGGGCAAAGGGTACGTTGTCGAGCACCATTTTACCCGCCTCCAGTTTGGAGAAGTCGAGGATATCGTTGATGATCGATAGCAAATTGGTGGCACTGCGCTCGATGGTTCGCAGGTAGTCCTTCTGGTTATCGTGCAGTGGGGTCTTGAGCAGCTGGCGGGTAAAGCCGATCACGCCGTTGAGGGGCGTGCGCAGTTCGTGGCTCATGTTGGCGAGGAATTCCGACTTGATCCGACTCGCTTCCAGGGCGCGCTTCTTGGCGATATCCAGCTCTACGTTCTGGATCTCGATCTGTTCCAGGGTTTCGCGCAGATCTGAGGTGGCCTGATCGATGTTTTGCTGCATCTCATCATGGTACTCGGCCAACGAGGCCGCCATGGCGTTGATCCCCCGTTTCAGAGAATCCAATTCACCGATCAGATCGCCATGCAGCCGAGTGTCCAGTTTGCCTTCCCGGATCTTGGCGACGGCTTGTACCATGGCGGTAATGGGGGCCGTGACATTCTTCAGCAGCCGAAAGGTGAACAGCAGGTTCAACTGGACGCCGATCAGGACGATGATAAAAGCGGCTACGGCAGCCCGATATTGCTCCAGCAAGGCCTCGTGCTTGTTCAGTTGCACCGCCACATAGCCAAGCTGGGTGCGGGGGCCAGGCTCGTTACCACTGGGCAGGCTTTCCTGGATCACCGGGGCGCGCAGGACGAGGGTATCGCCAAAATGTTCCAGTTGGAGCCCCTCGTTGAAATCCAGGTTATCCGGCATGCGGATCAGTTCGAAATCCCTCTGGTAGCGGCTGCTGACCAGCACCTGGTTTTGATTATCGAAAACGGCGATGGTTTGGATCAGACCGGCATTGTGGCGGTGAACCTGATCGATCAGTCGCTTGGTGTATTCCCGATTGTTGCTTTGCAGCCCATACTCGCAGGCGATGGCCAGGGGCTCTATGATATTGGTGCCCTGACGCAACAGGGTGGCTTCCAGCTCGGAAAAACGGCTGGAGGTGAAGTAGCCACCGAGCATCAAGCCCACCAACATGGTTGGGGCCAGGGCGAGAACCATCACCCAGGTGCGCAGACTGTATTTGGTCACCGTTTTCATGTGTGGGAAAATGTTCTCCTTTGACGGCCCCATCTGAGGTGCCGGTGTCGATCCCATTATTGTAATCAACCGAGCGAACATGGCCCAGTTTTATTCCCCAAAGTCCAAGAAAACTAAGACGTTGCCGACTACTATCGAGGTCGAGGCCCAGTCTCTGGATCATCAGGCCAAGGCGGTTGCCAGCCATCAGGGTAAGGTGGTGTTTGTGCCGGATCTGCTCCCGGGCGAGCGGGCCCGGGTGCAACTGGACAAGAGCAAAAGCCGTTTCGCCCAGGGGCGGGTGGTGAAGCGCCTGTCCGATCACCCAGGACGGATCAAGCCAGCCTGTCGCTATTTTGACCGCTGTGGCGGTTGCCAGTTGCAATACGCCGAGCCCGAAGCGCAGCGCCAGTTCAAACAGGATGCGCTGATGACCCTGCTGCAACATCGAGGAGGCCAGGCGAACCAAGTCCTGGCCCAGGCCGAGCAGCCCGCTGTGATCGGTCCCGATTGGCATTATCGCCGCAGGGCGCGCCTGGGGGCCCGAGTGGTAAAGGGCGAATTGCTGCTGGGTTTTCGACAGGAAGGCAGTAACCGGCTGATCGGTATTGATGCCTGCCCGGTCCTGGCTGAGCCGCTCAGTGAGCTGATTGCCCCACTTCAGGCCCTGCTGTCCCCACTGCCTCTGGCTCGCCATGTGGGACACATCGATCTGATGCTCGCCGATGAGGGCGCACTGGTGGTGCTGCGGACCCTGACTCAGGTCGATGCAGCAACGCGCCAGCATTTGAGTCAATGGGCCCAGACCCATGCTTGCCGGTTGTGGCTTTTGGGCGACCAGGGTCTGGAAGATCTGGAGGGCCGAACGCCTGAGCCCCTGCACTATGGGATCGGTGAGGGGCGAGGAGCGCCGGCCTTCCTGCCCGGAGACTTTTTTCAGGTTAACGATCGGGTCAACCGGGCAATGATCGATCAGGCCTTGGCCTGGATCGCGCCCCTTGAATCGGAAACGGGGTTGGACCTTTTCTGTGGCGGCGGCAACTTCAGTTTCGCCCTGGCACCGCTGAGCCATAAAGTTGTCGGTGTAGAGGGGGTTGAGAGCATGGTCCAACGGGCCCGCTTGCGGGCTGGCGAGCTGGGCCTGGAGAATGTCGAATTCCATGCGGCCGACCTCAATGGTGATGCGCCGGATGCGGCCTGGGCCCGCCAGGTGGACTGGGTGTTGCTGGATCCGGCTCGGGCCGGTGCGTTTGGCGTGTTGAAATGGATGAAGCCATTGGCTCCGAAACGGATCCTCTATGTGTCCTGTGATCCCCTGAGCTTGGCCAAAGACGCCAAAGCCTTGTCAGAGCAGGGTTATACGCTGATTAAACTTGGACTGGTGGATATGTTCCCTCATACTCACCATCTGGAATCGATGGCACTGTTTGTGCCGTCATCCCAGATCACGCCGGCGACGTAGGGAGGAGGGCCGCGCCACATGGTATCCGTACGACACATTCATTTTGGGGACGTCCCCCTGGCTCTGGCTCAATGGCTGGACAACCTGGATCTGAATCATGGCCAACGCGAAGCGCTGTCGGCCACCTATCAATTCTGTCAGCAGTTGCCCTGTGACGATCCGGCCCATATCGAAGCGCGCCTGATGCGCGCCCGTGAGATGGTTGAGATCCTGCTGCCGCTGAATATGGATCTGGATACCCTGCGAGCCAGTGTGCTCTACGTCTTCGTTGATGATGGTCTGCTGACACTCGAGCAGCTTGAGGAGCGGGAAGGACCAACGATGGCTGCCCTGGTGCAGTCGGTTCAGGTGATGGTGGCGATCCGCACGCTACGCAGCCAGGGAGCACCCGGCGAGTCCCAGGTGGACAATCTCAGGCGCATGCTGCTGGCCATGGTGGAAGACGTTCGTGCCGTGGTGATTAAGCTGGCGGAAGCGGTAGTGCTGCTGCGGGAAGTCAAGAATGCCGATGAAGAGACTCGGGTGATCCTGGCTCGGGAAGTGCGGGATATCTACGCACCGCTGGCCAATCGCCTGGGGATCGGTCAGCTCAAGTGGGAGTTGGAAGATCTGGCGTTTCGCTACCTGCATCCACAGACCTATAAGGAGATCGCCCGCTGGCTCGATGGTAAGCGGATCGATCGGGAAAGCTATATCGACAACTTTGTCGGTGGCTTGCAGAACGAACTGGACGAGCAGGGGATCCGCGCCGAGGTATATGGCCGTCCCAAACATATCTACAGCATCTGGCGCAAAATGCAGAAGAAGGATCTGACCTTCGAAGAGCTGTTTGATGTGCGGGCGGTGCGGATCATCGCCGAACGATTGCAGGACTGCTACGGTGCTCTGGGCGTGGTGCACACCATGTGGCGCCACCTGCCCAAAGAGTTTGACGACTATGTCGCCACGCCCAAGCCCAATGGCTACCAGTCTATCCACACCGTGGTGATGGGCCCTCAGGGCAAGACGGTGGAGATCCAGATCCGTACCCGGCAGATGCACGAGGATGCCGAACTGGGCGTCGCGGCGCACTGGAAGTACAAAGAGGGCAGTACCGGCAAGGCCGGAGGCTTCGAGGAGAAGATCAACTGGCTGCGCAAGATCCTGGCTTGGCAGGAGGATGTGGTGGAATCCGGCAACCTGGTGGAGGAGATCCGCTCCCAGGTGTTTGAGGACAGGGTTTATGTGTTTACCCCTCGGGGCGACGTGATCGATCTGCCCGCCGGCAGCACGGTATTGGACTTTGCCTACTACATCCACTCCCAGGTCGGCCACCGTTGCATCGGTGCCAAGATCGATGGCCGTATCGTGCCCTTTACCACCCCAGTGGAGACCGGCCAACGGGTGGAGATCCTGACGGCTAAGGAGCCCAACCCCAAGCGTGACTGGCTTAATCCAAATGCCGGCTTTATCCATACCAGTCGGGCCCGAGCCAAGATCCATACCTGGTTCAAGTCACAGGATAAGGACAAGAACGCCGCTGCGGGTCGAGAGATGCTCGAGGCCGAACTGGCCAAGGTGGGCATGAAGCTCAGTGACGCCAAAAACGCTCATGAGCGCTTTAACCTGCACACCTGTGAGGATCTGCTGGCCGCCATCGGCGGCGGGGATGTGCGCCTGACTCAGGTGATCAACCATCTGCAAAGCAAGCTGTCCCGCGAGGAGTTTGATGAAGCCCAGGCGATGGAAGATCTGCTGGCCAAACCCGCGCCGAGTAAGCCCAAGAAACAGGGGCATGTAGAGGTCAATGGGGTGGGCAACCTGCTGACCCACATTGCCAATTGTTGTCAGCCTTTGCCGGGAGACGCCATTCAGGGTTACATCACCCAGGGCAAGGGCGTCTCGGTTCACCGTGAAGGCTGTGAACAGCTGGCCAACCTGCTCAATCAGCATCCCGAGCGTGGCGTTGAAGTGGTTTGGGGTGAGTCTTACAGTGGCGGATACAGTGTTACGGTGCGGGTCGTGGCCAATGATCGTAGCGGTCTGCTGAGAGACGTCACCACGGTGCTGGCCAATGAGAAATCCAATGTGCTGGAGATGCGCAGTCACTCTGATACCAAGCAACAGACCGCCGCCATTGAACTGAAGATGGAGCTCTACAATATGGAGTCCCTTGGGCGGATCCTCTCCCGCCTGAGTCAGTTGGACGGTGTCCATGAAGCAAGGCGATTGTAATGACATTACCGACCGATCCCATTGAGCGTCTGCTCGCCATCATGGCGCGATTGCGTGATCCACGGCAGGGGTGCCCCTGGGATCGTAAGCAGACTTACGCCAGCATCGTGCCTCACACTCTGGAGGAAGCCTACGAGGTGGCCGACGCCATCGAACGGGGCGACTTTGATGATCTGCCTGACGAGTTGGGAGACCTGCTGTTCCAGGTCGTTTTTTACGCCCAGTTAGGCAAGGAGGAGGGGCGTTTTGATTTTCTTGATGTTGTCGGACGGATCTGCACCAAACTGGAGCGGCGCCATCCCCATGTGTTTGCCGAGGTGGACCTGACGGATGAATGGGCGCTCAAGGCGAACTGGGAAAGCACCAAAGCCGCCGAACGGGCAGGCAAAGCGCGTCATGGCGTGCTGGCGGATGTGCCGCTCAATTTGCCCGCCCTCTCTCGCAGCGCCAAACTGCAGAAACGTGCCGCGACCGTGGGCTTCGACTGGGACACCCTGGGGCCGGTGGCCGGTAAGGTTAGTGAGGAACTGGACGAAGTGTTGGAGGAGGCGTTGCAGGCGGTGCCCGATCAGGCCGCCGTCGAAGAGGAGATTGGCGATCTGCTCTTTGCCGTCACGAATCTGGCCCGTCACCTCAAGGTGGATCCCGAGCAGGCGCTGCGTCAGGCTAACAAAAAATTCGAACGGCGCTTCAGTGGCGTGGAACAACTTTGTTACGAACATGGGATCCCGATCAACAAAGCAGGCCTTGAGCAGCTTGAGGCCTTTTGGCAGAGTGTTAAACGGCTCGAAAAAGGGGCCTGAACCGCATTTGAAGTGATTGTTCAAGGCGCCGGGCTTTGCTAGAATGCACGCCCGTCCTATTGGTCGCCAAATTACCTGCTATAACGTGGTAATTCAGCGCGGTTAAAAATCCCAACTTTCTCAGGTTCAGCATGACTACTAACTATATCTTCGTTACGGGCGGGGTGGTTTCCTCGTTGGGTAAAGGTATTGCCGCCGCTTCTGTGGCTGCATTGTTGGAGGCACGTGGCCTCAACGTTACCATGATGAAACTGGATCCCTACATCAACCTGGATCCAGGCACCATGAGCCCCACTCAGCACGGTGAAGTGTTCGTTACCGAAGACGGTGCCGAAACCGATCTGGACCTGGGTCACTACGAGCGCTTCATCCGTACCAAGATGAGCCAGCGTAACAACTTCACCACGGGTCGGATCTACTCCGACGTACTGCGCAAAGAGCGTCGTGGTGACTACCTGGGTGCCACCATCCAGGTGATCCCGCATATCACCAATGCCATCAAAGAGCGTGTACTGGCCGGTGCCGAAGGTCATGACGTGGCCATCGTCGAGGTGGGCGGTACGGTTGGTGACATCGAGTCTCTGCCATTTTTGGAAGCCTTGCGTCAGCTGGCGGTCGAATTGGGCCGTGAGCGCGCCATGTTTATGCATCTGACGCTGGTGCCCTACCTGGCCGCCGCCGGTGAGGTGAAAACCAAGCCAACTCAGCACAGCGTGAAAGAGCTGCTCTCCATCGGTATCCAGCCTGACGTGCTGGTGTGTCGTAGCGATCGTGCCATCCCGGCCAACGAGCGCAAGAAGATCGCCCTGTTCTGTAACGTTCCTGAGCGTGCGGTGATCTCCATGAAGGATGTGGACAGCATCTACAAGATCCCGGCCCTGCTGAAATCTCAAGGCCTGGACGAAACCTTCGTTCAACGTTTCGGCCTGACCTGCCCGGAAGCCGATCTGGCCGAGTGGGAAAATGTGATCTATCAGGAAGCCAATCCGACCGGTGAAGTGACCATCGGTATGGTCGGCAAGTACGTCGAACTGCCGGATGCCTACAAGTCCGTCAACGAAGCCCTCAAGCATGCCGGTTTGAAAAACCGCCTGCAGGTGAACATCAAGTACATCGACTCTCAGGATGTGGAAGCCAAAGGCGTAGAAGCGTTGGAAGGCATTGATGGGATCCTGGTGCCTGGTGGTTTTGGTGAGCGTGGCGTGGAAGGCAAGATCCAGGCCGCCCGCTTTGCCCGTGAGAATAACCTGCCATACTTCGGGATCTGCCTGGGGATGCAGGTGGCACTGATTGAATATGCCCGCAACGTTGCGGGGCTCAAGGGGGCACACTCTTCCGAATTTGACAGCAAGTCCGAGCATCAGGTGGTGGGGTTGATCACCGAGTGGCTGGACGCTGACGGTAAGGTTGAGGAGCGCACCGAGACCTCGGATCTGGGCGGTACCATGCGACTGGGCAGCCAGTTGTGTCACCTGGTCAAAGGCACCAAGGCGCGCGAACTGTACGGCAACGCGACTTGCATCGAGCGTCACCGTCACCGTTACGAAGTCAACAATAACTATCGTGATGCACTGGAGAAGGCTGGCTTGGTATTCTCTGGCCTGTCCGCGGACAAGAAGCTGGTGGAAATGATCGAGATCCCGACTCACCCCTTCTTCGTGGCCGGTCAGTTCCACCCGGAATTCACCTCTACGCCGCGTGATGGTCACCCGCTGTTTGAAGGCTTTGTCAAAGCCGCCGGTGAGCACACCAAGGGCGAACTAAAATAATTCGAATAAGGGAAGCCGGACCACACGGTCCGGCTTTTCTGTGTTTTTAAAAACTGAGGAAACCATGATGGCTAACATCGTTAAAGTACTGGGTCGTGAGGTAATGGACTCTCGCGGTAACCCAACTGTAGAAGCTGAAGTTCACCTGGAAGGCGGTTTCGTAGGCATGGCTTGCGCCCCGTCTGGTGCGTCAACCGGTACCCGTGAAGCGCTGGAACTGCGTGACGGCGACAAGTCCCGCTACCTGGGTAAAGGCGTACTGAAGGCCGTTGCTAACGTCAACGATCTGATCGCGCCTGCCCTGAAGGGTCAAGATGCTCTGAACCAGAAAAACCTGGACCAGATCATGATCGATCTGGACGGTACCGAGAACAAAGACAAGCTGGGCGCCAACGCCATCCTGGCTGTTTCCCTGGCAGCTGCCAAGGCCGCTGCGGCTGCCAAAGGCATGCCACTGTACGCCCACATTGCTGAGCTGAACGGTACTGCGGGTCAGTACTCCATGCCTCTGCCAATGATGAACATCTTGAACGGTGGCGAGCACGCCGACAACAACGTTGATATTCAAGAGTTCATGATCCAGCCTGTTTCTGCGCCTACCTTCCGCGAAGGTCTGCGTATGGGTGCCGAGATCTTCCACGCGCTGAAGAAGGTTCTGTCTGCTAAAGGCCTGAACACCGCTGTGGGTGATGAAGGTGGTTTCGCACCTAACCTGGCTTCCAACGCCGATGCGCTGGCCGTGATCAAAGAAGCGGTTGAAGCGGCTGGCTACAAGCTGGGTGACGACGTGACTCTGGCCATGGACTGTGCGGCTTCCGAGTTCTACAAAGACGGCCAGTACGTTCTGTCCGGCGAGAACAAGAGCTTCGACGCCAACGGTTTCTCCGACTACCTGGCGCAGCTGGTTGAAGACTACCCAATCATCTCCATCGAAGATGGCCTGGACGAGTCCGACTGGGACGGCTGGGCATACCAGACCCAGATCCTGGGTGACAAGATCCAGCTGGTGGGTGACGATCTGTTCGTAACCAACACCAAGATCCTGACCCGTGGTATCGAAAACAACATCGGTAACTCCATCCTGATCAAGTTCAACCAGATCGGTTCTCTGACCGAAACCCTGGAAGCGATCAAGATGGCCAAAGACGCGGGCTTCACCGCCGTGATCTCTCACCGCTCCGGTGAAACCGAAGACGCCACCATCGCCGATCTGGCGGTAGGTACTGCGGCTGGCCAGATCAAGACCGGCTCCCTGTGCCGCTCCGACCGTGTTGCCAAGTACAACCAGCTGCTGCGCATCGAAGAGCAGCTGGGTGACAAAGCCCCTTACCGCGGCCGTGCCGAGGTAAAAGGTCAGGCCTAATCGCCTGAGCTGATGAAAAAGGTCGCCAAATGGCGGCCTTTTTTGATCCTTGCGACGGCTTGCCCTGTTCAGCCGTTTGCCTTTGGTTTTATGCCAAAGGCGAGTCGTCGACCGCTAATCCCTGCTTATTAGAGATATTTTCCCCCAACTGGCTTGAACGTCTTTTCTTTTCCCCGGCCTTAAGCCAAGATCCCCCTATTCTGGAAAGAGGCTTGAGTTATGCGGATCCTGCTGGCCCTGTTGTGTGTTTTGCTGTGTGTACTTCAGTACAGGTTGTGGTTCGGAGAGAACAGCCTGCATGAAGTGGTGCGGCTTAATGAGCAGATCCAGCGCCAGCTGGCAGGCAATACCCAGTTGGAGGAGCGTAATATGCTATTGCGCCGCGAGATCGATGATCTGCGTGATGGCCTGGATGCGGTAGAGGAAAGGGCTCGGCATGAATTAGGCATGATCCGTCCCGACGAGCAGTTCTACCGCGTGATCCGCCGCCCCCCTCAGCCTTGATGTATTTTCCCCTTGGAGTGTTCAATGTCACTTGACCCCCGGGCCACGGTGGTGGCCGTGGTACCCGCCGCCGGCGTCGGCAAACGCATGGGTGGTGATCTGCCCAAGCAATATCTGCCCCTGAACGGCCGTCCCATCCTGTCCCATACTCTGTCCCGCCTGTTGGCCCATCCCAGGATCGCCCGGGTGGTGGTCGCCATCGGCCCTGAGGATGGGCATTTTGCCCAACTGCCTGAGGCGCAGGATCCTCGCTTGACCCTAGTCCATGGTGGCGGTGAACGGGCGGATTCTGTGCGCCTGGCCCTGGCCGCGATCCATGAGGCGGATGCCTGGGCCCTGGTCCATGATGCGGCGCGCCCTTGTCTGACCGGCGGCGATATCGATAAGTTGCTGGATGGATGCGATGAGCAGGGGGCTATCCTGGCAGCTCCGGTGCGGGATACCATGAAACGGGCCGATGATGAGGGCCGGATCGATCACACGGTTGAGCGCGCTGCCTTGTGGCATGCCCTGACTCCCCAGTTGTTTCCGGTTCAGGAGCTGTATCGTGCCTTGTGTGATGCCCAGGCTAAAGGGGCTGAGATCACCGACGAGGCTTCGGCCATGGAGCGGCTCGGCTGGCGACCCGCCCTGATCACGGGGCGCCCGGACAATATCAAAGTAACCCACCCGGACGATCTGCGTCTGGCTCAACTGTTTCTGGCCTGAAGGAGGCTGCGATGATGCGGATCGGACATGGGTTCGACGTACATAAATTTGGCGGCGAAGGCCCGGTGATCCTGGGAGGGGTTGCCGTGCCCTACGAACAGGGTCTGTTGGCACATTCAGACGGTGATGTGGTGCTGCACGCCATCAGTGACGCCCTGCTGGGGGCCGTCGCACTTGGGGATATCGGTCATCACTTTCCCGATACGGATCCGGCATTTAAAGGTGCCGACAGTCGGGTGTTACTGCGTCACTGTTTTGACCAGGTGAAAGCCAAGGGGTATCGCATCGGCAACCTGGATGTGACCATCATTGCCCAAGCGCCCAAGATGGCGCCCCATATCGAGGCGATGCGGCTCAATATTGCCGCCGATCTCGACACAGAGCTGGTCAACGTCAACGTGAAGGCCACCACCACAGAAAAACTCGGTTTTACCGGCCGCAAAGAGGGGATCGCCACCGAAGCGGTGGTGTTGTTGCAATATGACTGATTACACCCTGCCCCAGTGGCACTACCTGTATGGCAAACCCTCTCAGGAAGGGACAATCCGAAATCTGCCCGAACATTTTCAGGTGGACGAGATCTTGCCATTTCGCCCCGATGGTGAGGGTGAAAATCACCTGATCCACGTTGAAAAACGTGGCCTGACCACGCATCAGGTGGCGAAAATGCTGGCCCAGTTTGCCGCCGTGCCGGTGAAGGATGTTTCCTGGGCGGGCCTGAAAGACAAGCATGGTGTCACCCGACAGTGGCTGTGCGTCCGCATCCCCGGCAAGATCACCCCCAACTGGAGTGAGCTCAACAGCGACCAGTTGACGATTCTGGAGTCCGACCGCACCTTGAAGAAGTTGCGCACCGGTGCCTTGCTGGGCAACAAGTTTCGCATCGCCGTCGCCGGTGTCGCCGATCTGGATGCACTGGGGCCGCGACTGGCGCAGATCCGCCAGGGGGTGCCAAATTACTATGGCGAGCAGCGCTTTGGTCACAATGGCATGAATGTCCAAAGGGCCGCTGAGATGTTTGCCGGCCGCAAGGTCAAAGATCGCAATAAGCGCAGTATCTATCTGTCCGCAGCGCGCAGCTTTCTGTTTAACCAGGTCGTCTCCGACCGCTTGGCGAAGCACGGTCTGACTCCGATTGACGGGGAGGCGGTCATGCTCAGCGGCACAAATAGCTTCTTTGTTGCCCAGCAGTGGGATGCGGAGCATATGGCCCGCCTGATTGAGGAAGATATCGCGTTGTCGGCCCCCCTGTTTGGTGATGGAGGGGGCGGCAGTGACGGTGCCGCGGCGCAATACGAGAATTCGGTCGTCGCATCATGGCCAGCATTGCTCGAAGGGCTGGCTTCGGCCCGCATGCAGCCGGAGCGACGTCGTTTGCTGCTTAAACCCGACGCCCTAAAGCACTGGGTTGAGGAGGGACTGTTGTGGTTGGAGTTCATCCTGCCTGCCGGTGCCTTTGCCACCAGCATCCTGCGGGAGCTGGTGGATTATCGCGATGCCCAGGCGTTTGAGCCAGCCCCCTATGACGTTAGGGACACCCCAGACAGTCGCCCTGCTGCGAAGGAGCTTCAATCGGCCATGGAGGAGGTAACCCTAGTGCCTGGCGCCGAGGATGAACCGCACGGCCGGATACCGTCAACGCAAGCCGTTGATATGGGTGAGCAAAGCGTTAGAAAAAGCGAGAGGATGAAAATTCTTGTCAGTAACGATGACGGTGTCCATGCGCCGGGGATCCGGGCACTGACCGAGGCGTTGGCCGATGAGGCCAAGGTGGTGACCGTGGCACCGGATCGTAATTGCTCCGGTGCGTCCAACTCGCTGACCCTGACCAACCCTTTGCGGGTCCAGACTCTGGATAATGGCTATATCCAGGTCAATGGTACGCCTACGGATTGTGTCCACCTGGCGATCCGAGAGTTGATGGAGGGAGAGCCGGATCTGGTGGTCTCCGGGATCAACGCCGGTGCCAATCTGGGCGATGACACCATCTATTCTGGGACCGTGGCGGCGGCGATGGAGGGGCGTCACCTGGGATTGCCGACCCTGGCCGTGTCTTTGGTTGGGCGAGAACTCAAGCATTATGATACGGCGGCCGAGATCACCCGGCAGATCGTCGAGGGGCTTAAGAAGAGTCCCCTGGCCAAAGAGCAGATCCTCAATATCAATGTGCCAGATCTGCCGCTGGAACTGATCAAGGGGATCAAGGTGACTCGCCTGGGTAATCGCCATAAATCCGAGGGCATGGTCCGCACCACGGATCCCGCCGGGCGTCAGATCTTCTGGTTGGGGCCTCCGGGTCAGGAGCAGGATTGCGGTGAGGGGACAGATTTCCATGCGGTGGCCAATGGCTATGTCTCCATCACACCGCTGAAGGTGGACTTGACCGCCCATGATCAGCTCACCAGCTTGCAAGGATGGATCGAGAAACTATGAATACCATGACCCAGGGCTACGGCGGCCGGCTCGTGCAGCAGTTACGTCAAGGGGGGATCCAGGACCCTCGGGTGCTGGAGGCCATGGGGCGGATCCCCAGACAGAATTTTGTTGAGGGGGCGCTGGGGAGCCGTGCCTGGGAAAATACTGCTCTGCCCATCGGTGCCGGGCAAACCATTTCACAGCCCTATATTGTCGCGCGGATGACCGAACTGCTCCTGGAAGACCTGCCCGAAGGGCCTGTGTTGGAGCTGGGCACGGGCTCGGGCTACCAGGCGGCGGTTCTCGCCAGTCTGGTGCCGCAATTGTGTACGATTGAGCGGATCAAGAGTTTACAGATCCTGGCTCGGCGTCGCTTAAAGCAACTGGATCTCCATAATATTGCCTTTAAATACGGGGATGGTTGGCAGGGCTGGCCGAGCAAAGCGCCATTTGCCGGGATCCTGGTGACCGCCGCCGCCAGTGAAGTCCCGCCGGCTCTGCTTCAGCAACTGGTCGAAGGCGGCCGCCTGGTGATCCCCGTGGGTGAAGCGTTTCAGGTGCTCAGGGTTGTGACCCGGCGAGGCGATCGCTTTACCAGTGAAGATGTTGAGGCCGTACGTTTTGTTCCGTTGATCAAAGGGGCGACCGAGTAGCGCGTGCAGAAAGGCAGGATTTTACAATGAGAAGGATGTGGGGGAGATGGACCCGAATGAGCGTGATAGGCCTGGCGATATGCACGCTGGCGTCTTGCTCTTTGTCTCAGCCCCCGGCGCCGGTGGCCACTCTGCACACGGGAAAGACCTTCCGTGACCGCACACCCGGCAGCATCACAGGAAGCTCCTACTCGGTTCAGTCCGGCGATACCCTGTACTCGATTGCGTTTGCCTCGGGCAAGGACTTTCGCTCTTTGGCCCAGTGGAATGGCCTGGATGGGAACTACCGGATCTTTCCGGGTCAATCCCTGCGCCTTACGCCGCCCGCCAAGCCTCGCGCTTCCGCACCGGTGAAAAACGCAGTAACCCCAGTACGAATAGGGGTAACAGCACAAAGCCCTGCGACAGGATCACAAAAACAACAAAAATCAATGGTTGATCCCAAGTCTCAGCCTCGTTATGCTGAGAGTGTGTCTTTACAGTCTGCTAACAAAAAAGCACCTTTGACGACACATGAGCAGGTAGCTTTACCCGCGACCGTCTCCCGCTGGCAATGGCCAACCACCGGACAAGTGATCCGGGGTTTTTCGTCCGCTGAGCAGGGGAACAAGGGTTTGGATATCGCCGCGGCGGAGGGAACGCCCGTGGTCAGTACCGCCCCCGGTCGCGTGGTGTATGCCGGAAGTGCCTTGCGAGGCTATGGCAAGCTTATCATCGTCAAACACAGTGACGATTACTTAAGTGCCTACGCCCACAATAAGCAGATTCTGGTGTCAGAAAAACAACAGGTCAGTGCCGGTCAAAAAATAGCGGAAGTCGGTCGTACCGATGCGGAGCGCAGCATGCTCCATTTTGAGATCCGTTATAAAGGCAAGTCAGTCGACCCCATGCGTTATTTGCCCCGCCGATAGGGGAGACGGTAGTCAGTCAGGGAGGTAACACTGTGAACACCGAATGATGGTTTGGGATTAACTGGGAGATCCGCCAATGAATCTGAAAAACAACGCGTTTGATGATATGGCTGCAGTTGATTTACGTGTTAGCGATGGGGTTGTGGGAACCTCGAGCGAGATCGCTAGCCAGCGTGGGCCGCAAAGTAAAGAGAGCAGTTCCAATATTGACCAACTGGTCCAGGATGACCTGCAGAAGAACCTGGATGCCACTCAGCTTTATCTGAGCGAGATTGGGTTTTCGCCGCTGCTGACGGCGGAGGAAGAGGTCTATTACGCCCGACGGGCGCAGAAGGATTGTGCTAAATCCCGCAATCGAATGATCGAAAGTAACCTCCGCCTGGTCGTGAAGATCGCCCGCCGCTATAACAATCGGGGATTGGCATTGCTGGATCTGATTGAAGAGGGCAATCTGGGTTTGATCCGAGCCGTGGAGAAGTTTGATCCAGAGCGGGGATTCCGCTTTTCGACCTATGCCACCTGGTGGATCCGCCAAACCATAGAGCGGGCCATCATGAATCAAACCCGGACCATTCGTCTGCCGATCCATGTGGTCAAGGAACTCAATGTCTATCTGCGCACTGCGCGCGAGTTGGCCCACAGCCTGGACCATGAACCCACGGCCGAGGAGATCGCCGAGAAGCTCGATAAGCCGGTGGAAGATGTCAGCCGCATGCTCAAGCTCAATGAGAAGATCAGCTCGGTGGATACTCCCATTGGTGGCGATTCCGATAAGGCGCTGCTCGATGTGATCGCCGACGATGATCGGGTCTGTCCCGAAGTTCGGGCTCAGGATGATGACATCAAGGACTCGGTGGTGCGCTGGCTGGATGAACTGAATTCCAAGCAGCGTGAAGTCTTGGCCCGTCGCTTTGGCCTGTTGGGCTATGAGCCCTCGACGCTGGAGGATGTGGGGCGTGAGATCGGCCTGACCCGGGAGCGGGTCCGTCAGATCCAGGTTGAAGCCCTGCGCCGCCTGCGGGAGCTGATTGGCTCTCAGGGGCTGTCGGTTGAGGCCCTGTTTAAGGCTTAGGCCTATGGGTGCAACAAAAAACGCCGTCCCTTTGGGGACGGCGTTTTTGCATCATACGGATGAGCGGTTAGCCGTCCAGCTTGGCTTTCAGGCTGTAGAGCAGATCCAGGGCCTGGCGCGGGGTCAGGCTGTCGGGATCGATCTGCTCCAACGCCGTCATTGCCGGGTGAGACTCAGGCAGCAGTGGCAGCTGTTCACAGCTCGGCAGACTCGCGCTCTGACCGCTGTTTTCCTGTTGCTCCAGCTGAGCCAGGCGCTGCTTGGCGGCTTGCACCACAGGCTTGGGGACTCCTGCCAGGGCCGCGACCTGCAGACCGTAGCTGCGGCTGGCTGGTCCCTCCTGCACCGCGTGCATAAAGGCGATGGTATCGCCATGTTCCATGGCATCCAGATGCACGTTAACCACCCCTTCCATCCGTTGTGGCAGCTGGGTCAGCTCAAAGTAGTGGGTGGCAAACAGGGTTTGTGCCTGGATCTGGGTGGCCAGATGCTCCGCCGCGGCCCACGCGAGAGAGAGTCCGTCGTAGGTGGAGGTACCTCGGCCGATCTCATCCATTAGTACCAGGGAGTGGCGGGTGGCATTGTTGAGGATGTTGGCGGTCTCGGTCATCTCCACCATAAAGGTGGAACGGCCCGAGGCCAGATCGTCGGAGGCGCCGATGCGGGTAAAGATCCGATCGATTGGCCCCAACACGGCATGCTCTGCCGGTACAAAGCTGCCGATATGGGCCATCAGGGCGATCAGGGCCGTCTGACGCATATAGGTCGACTTACCCCCCATGTTGGGACCGGTGACGATCAGCATGCGACGCTGTGGCGAGAGGTGCACCGGATTGGCGATAAAGGGCTCCTTGAGCACCTGCTCGACGACCGGGTGGCGGCCGCCGTCGATGGCGATCCCGGGTTGTTCGCTTAATTGGGGGCGGCTGTAGTTGAGGGTCTCGGCCCGCTCGGCCAGGGTTTGCAGGACGTCCAGCTCGGCACAGGCAAAGGCACACTCCTGCAGGGCTGCCAGGGCGGGGAACAGGAGATCGAACAGTTCTTCGTACAGTCGTTTCTCCAGTGCCAAGGCCTGGCTCTGGCTGTTGAGCACCTTATCTTCGTGCGCCTTGAGCTCGGGGACGATAAAGCGCTCGGTATTCTTCAGAGTCTGGCGGCGAATATAGTCGGCGGGTACCAGGGCGGCCTGGGCCCGGCTGACCTCGATAAAGTAGCCGTGTACCTTGTTGTAGCCGACCTTGAGGGTGGCGATCCCGCTGCGCTCTTTCTCTCTTCGCTCCAGTTCGCCCAAGTAGTCGGTGGCGCCTTTGGAGAGGGCTCTGAGTTCATCCAGTTCGGCATTGTAGCCTTCGGCCAACACCCCGCCATCGCGGATCACAACCGGTGGGTTTTCGCAGATCGCCCGCTCCAGTAACTCGAGCTGGTCGGGGAAGGTGCTGATCCGGTTTGCCAGGTTTCCGACCTTTCGGCCGGACAGTTCGGTCAACAGTGCCTGCAGCTGGGGCAGTTGGCCCAGGGCCTGGCGCAACCGGCTCAGATCCCGAGGGCGGGCGCTACGCAGCGCTAGGCGGGCCAGTACCCGTTCCAGATCGCCGATTGGCTTGAGGGTTTCGGCCAGCTCCACATAGAGTCCGCTCTCCTTGATCCCCGCAACCGTCTCGAATCGCTCCTCCAGGGCGCTACGCTGCGTCAGTGGCTGATGGAGCCAGCGTTTGAGCAGGCGTGAGCCCATGGCCGTGGCGCTGGTGTCCAGCACCGAGGCCAGGGTATTATCCAGCCCACCGGCAAGGTTCTGGGTGAGTTCCAGGTTCTTGCGGGTCGCGGCATCGAGCACGATATGGTGGCCATCCTGCTCCTTGATGATGCTGCGGATATGAGGCAGTGCGGTACGCTGGGTATCCTTGACATACTGCATCAGGCACCCGGCTGCACACAGGGCACGCTCTGCCTGTTCGACGCCAAAGCCGCTGAGATCCCGAGTGGCAAATTGGTCATTGAGCAGTTTACGGGCGGTGCCGATCTCAAACTCCCATTCCGGTCGACGGCGCAGGCCCTTGAATCCTTCCAGCAGATCCATCCGTGGGAACAGCTCGGGGTAGAGCAGCTCGGCTGGATGGGTGCGTTGCAGCTCGGCCGCCAGGGCCTCGTCGTCTTCCAGCTCATTGACGGTAAACCGGCCCGAGGCGATATCCAGGGTGGCGTAGCCGTACTGCCCCCGCAGTTCATACACGGCGGCCAACAGATTGTCGCGGCGCTCCTCGAGCAGGGCCTCGTCGGTGACCGTGCCGGGAGTGATGATCCGCACGACCTTACGCTCGACCGGCCCCTTGGAGGTGGCCGGATCGCCGATCTGCTCACAGATGGCGACGGAGACACCGCGCTGGACCAGGCGTGCCAGGTAGCCCTCAACCGCATGATAGGGCACCCCAGCCATGGGAATGGGATCGCCGGCCGCATGGCCACGGGCAGTCAGGGAGATGTCCAGAAGCTCGGAGGCACGCTTGGCGTCGTCGAAGAAGAGTTCATAGAAGTCCCCCATCCGGTAGAACAGCAGCACGTCCGGGTGCTCGGCTTTGATGGTGAGGTACTGACGCATCATCGGCGTGTGCTGGCTGAGATCGGCGCTTTTGAGCTTGGCCACGGGGACTCCCATAATCGGTTTTTGCAAACCGCCTATGATACCGCAAAGCCCAGGACCTGCACCGATCCACACGGAATTTTCCGCACAGGGTTGATACTGTATGATTGTACAGTATACTAGCCACAATTAAGTCAAATCGTATCGCCACCTTGGAGCTAGGAATGGACGAGAACAAAAAACGCGCGCTCGGTGCCGCGCTCGGTCAGATTGAAAAGCAGTTTGGTAAGGGTTCCATCATGCGCCTGGGCGATGCGACCACCCTGGATATCGAATCCGTGTCTACCGGCTCTTTGGGCCTGGACATCGCCCTGGGGATTGGCGGTCTGCCTTACGGTCGTATCGTTGAGATCTACGGCCCGGAATCCTCCGGTAAAACCACTATGACTCTGCAGGTGATTGCCGAAGCCCAGAAGCAGGGTAAGACCTGCGCCTTCGTTGATGCTGAGCATGCACTGGATCCCATCTACGCAGCCAAGCTGGGCGTGGATGTGGATCAGCTGCTGGTATCCCAGCCGGACACCGGTGAGCAGGCGCTGGAGATCTGTGACATGTTGGTTCGCTCCGGTGCGGTTGATGTGGTGATCGTTGACTCCGTGGCGGCCCTGACGCCGAAGGCGGAGATTGAAGGCGAGATGGGAGACTCCCACGTAGGCCTGCAGGCTCGTCTGATGTCCCAGGCGCTGCGTAAGCTGACCGCCAACATCAAGCGCTCCAACACCCTGTGTATCTTCATTAACCAGATCCGGATGAAGATTGGTGTGATGTTCGGCTCACCGGAAACCACTACGGGTGGTAATGCCCTGAAGTTCTACGCCTCCGTGCGTCTGGATATCCGCCGTATCGGTGCCATCAAGGATGGTGATGAAGTGGTGGGTAACGAAACCCGGGTGAAGGTGGTGAAGAACAAGGTCGCACCGCCATTTAAGCAGGCTGAGTTCCAGATCCTCTACGGTGAAGGCACCTCTAAACATGGTGAGCTGATCGACTGGGGTGTGAAGCAGAAGCTGGTGGAAAAATCCGGTGCCTGGTACAGCTACAAGGGTGAGAAGATTGGTCAGGGTAAGGCCAACTCCATCCGTTTCCTTAAGGAAAACGTGGCCATCGCCGACGAGATCGAAGGCTTGCTGCGAGAGCAGTTGCTGGTGGCGGCTAAACCCGCCGACGATAAGGACGAGGTGCTGGAAGACGCACCGGAACTGTCCTAATCAACGCCGGTGCGTAAACCCAAGCAGGGTCAGAGCGCACTGGCCGCTACGGTGGGACTCCTGTCCCGCCGTGATCACAGCCGCGGAGAGTTGAAGCGAAAGCTTCAACACCGCGGTTTTTTGTTGGTGGAGATCGAGGCGGCCATTGAGCGGGTGATAGAGCTGGGTTATCAGGATGATGGTCGCTTTGCCCTGGCCTTTGTTCGTTACCGCAGTCAGGGCGGTAAGGGCCCGTTGCGCCTGCGCGCTGAGCTCAAAGAGCGACAGGTGGAGGAGGCCCTGATCAAGGCGGCACTGGCACAGGAGGAGATCGACTGGTTTGAACTGTGCCGGGATTGCCGGGCACGCAAGTTTGGTGAGTCCCTGCCGACTGACTTCAAACAGCGGCAGAAGGTGCAACGCTATCTGGCGTATCGTGGCTTTGATCGGGAGCAGATCCAGTACGCCCTGTCTCCCCCAGACTAAAAAAAGGACTGGGAAGACGCCTAAGTGGTGGCAGAGTGCCCCGTGGCTCTGGTTTGCAGGGGGGGGATGCGGATATAATTGGCCGTTTGTATCGCCGCGCTGCGCAGCATTGCGTCCGGCAATCGTCAGTTTATCAGGATGACCGTATGCACATGACTACCGCCGAGATCCGGGAAGCGTTTCTGGAGTATTTCCGAAAAGAGGGCCACGAAGTGGTGCCTTCAAGCTCCCTTGTTCCTCACAACGATCCCACCCTGCTGTTTACCAACGCGGGGATGAACCAGTTCAAGGACTGCTTCCTTGGGGCCGAGCAGCGCAGCTATGTGCGTGCTGCCAGCGCTCAGCGCTGTGTGCGTGCCGGTGGTAAGCATAATGATCTCGAGAACGTTGGCTTTACCGCCCGCCACCATACTTTTTTCGAAATGCTGGGTAACTTCAGCTTTGGCGACTACTTCAAGCGTGATGCCATCAAGTATGCCTGGGTCTTTTTGACCGAGGTTCTGCAGCTGCCCAAAGAGAAGCTGTGCGTCACCATCTATGAGACCGATGATGAAGCCTTCGAGATCTGGACCCAGGAGATGGGGGTTCCGGCTGAGAACCTGATCCGCATTGGTGACAATAAAGGCGCCCCGTACGCATCCGATAACTTCTGGACCATGGGCGATACAGGCCCTTGTGGTCCCTGCACCGAGATCTTCTACGATCATGGCGAGGAGATCTGGGGCGGCCGTCCAGGCACACCGGAAGAGGACGGCGATCGCTTTATCGAGATCTGGAACATCGTATTCATGCAGTTCAACCGTCATGCTGACGGCACCATGGAGCCGCTGCCTAAGCCGGCCGTGGATACCGGCATGGGGATTGAGCGCATCGCCGCAATCATGCAGGGCGGCCACTCCAACTATGACATCGATATCTTCCAACGCCTGATCAAGGCGGCAGCGGAAATCACCGGTGCCACTGATCTGGATAACAAGTCTCTGCGTGTGGTGGCCGATCACATCCGCTCCTGTGCCTTCCTGATTGTCGATGGTGTGATGCCCTCCAATGAAGGTCGCGGCTACGTGCTGCGCCGGATCATTCGTCGCGCCATCCGTCATGGTCGCAAGATGGGCGCCGCAGATACCTTCTTCTACAAGTTGGTGGGTGAACTGGCCGACACCATGGGCAGTGCCGGTGAAGAGCTGAAGAAGCAGCAGGCCATGGTTGAAAAGGTATTGAAGATCGAAGAAGAAAACTTCGCTCGTACCCTGGATCGTGGCATCGCCCTGTTGGGCGATGCGCTGGATCAGCTGGAGGGCAAGGAGCTCGACGGTGAGACTGTCTTTAAGCTGTACGACACCTTTGGTTTCCCGGCGGACTTGACCAACGATGTGGCCCGCGAACGCGGTTTTACCATCGATGAAGCGGGCTTTGAAGCTCAGATGGAAGCCCAGCGTCAGCGTGCGCGTGATGCGGGTAACTTTGGTGTGGACTACTCCAAGGTGCTGACCATCGACAGTGAAACCGAGTTTACCGGTTACGATGCCACGGAAGGAACCGGCCAGATCGTCGGGATCTACGTGGAAGGGGAAGTAACCGACCAGTTGGCCGATGATCGCGAAGCCCTGCTGGTATTGGACCAAACCCCATTTTATGCCGAGTCCGGTGGTCAGGCCGGTGATACCGGTGAGATCATCACCGAGGCAGGCCGCTTCCTGGTGATGGATACCACCAAGGTAGGCAAGGCCTTTACCCATAAAGGTAAGCTACTCAGCGGTGCCATTGCCAAAGGCGATACCGTTGAGGCCAAGGTCGATGCTAAGCGTCGTGCCGGGATCCGACTGAACCACTCTGCCACGCACCTGTTGCATGCCGCCCTGCGCAACGTGTTGGGTGAACACGTTAACCAGAAAGGCTCCATGGTGATGGCCGATCGCCTGCGTTTCGATTTCTCCCATCTGGAAGGGATGAGTGCACAAGAGCTGGCGGCGGTAGAAGCCCAGGTGAACGAGCAGATCCGTGCCAACCACAGCATCGATACCGAGTTGATGGACATCGACGCCGCCAAGGCCCGCGGTGCCATGGCACTGTTTGGTGAGAAGTACGACGACGAAGTTCGTGTGCTGGCCATGGGGGATTACTCCATCGAGCTGTGTGGCGGTACCCACGCCGAGCGCACCGGCGATATCGGCTTTATGAAGATTGTTTCCGAAGGCGGGATTGCGGCAGGTGTGCGTCGTATCGAGGCCGTGACCGGAGCCGGTGCCCTTTCTTATGTGTCTGGCCAGGAATCTGAACTGGTGAAAACCGCGGCGCTGGTTAAGGGAGATGCGGCTTCCGTCGCTTCTAAGGTACAGGGCCTGCTGGATCGTAACCGCCAGCTGGAAAAAGAACTGGATCAGCTCAAACAGAAACTGGCCACTGCCGCATCGGCAAACCTGGCCGACCAGGCGATTGAGATTGCCGGGACCAAGGTATTGGTAAGTCAGTTGGAGAATGCCGACAGCAAGGCGCTGCGTGGCATGGTGGATGATCTGAAAAACCAGCTGGGTAGTGGCGTTGTGCTGCTGGGTAACGTGGCCGGTGGCAAAGTTGGGCTGATTGCCGGTGTGACCAAAGACCTGACCGGTAAGGTCAAAGCCGGAGAGCTGGTGAATCTGGTCGCACAGCAGGTGGGCGGTAAAGGCGGCGGTCGTCCCGATATGGCGATGGCTGGCGGCACCGATGCCTCGGCATTGCCAGCGGCCCTGGAATCGGCCAAAACCTGGTTGACCGACAAGCTGTAATCGGAGCCCGCGTGGCACTATTTGTTCAAAAATTTGGGGGCACCTCGGTCGGGACGATGGACCGTATCGAGGCCGTTGCCGATAAGATCGCCCGGGCCTATCGCGCGGGGGATCAGCTCGTGGTGGTGTTGTCGGCCATGGCCGGTGAAACCAACCGTCTGCTTGGGTTAGCCAAGCAGATCTCGGCACAGCCTGAGCCTCAACAGTTGGATATGTTGATCAGCACTGGCGAGCAGATCAGCATCAGCCTGATGGCCATGGCTCTGCAGAAGCGGGGGATCCCTTCACGGCCTCTGCTGGGGGATCAGGCCGGGATCCAGACTGACGGGCGTCATGGCCGCGCCCGCATCGAAACGGTGGTGCCCGAAGTGGTACGGCAACTGCTCGATGAGGGGGTGGTGCCCGTGGTTGCTGGCTTTCAGGGGCGCTGCCCGGCCCAGGCGTTAACGACCCTGGGGCGAGGTGGCTCTGACACCACTGCGGTGGCCCTAGCGGCGGCGTTAGAGGCCGATGAGTGCCAGATCTACACGGATGTAGATGGTGTTTATACGACGGACCCACGGGTTGAGCCCAGGGCCCGTAAGATGGATACCATCACGTTTGAGGAGATGCTGGAACTTTCCAGCCTCGGCGCCAAGGTGTTACAGATCCGCTCGGTGGAGTACGCGGGCCGATATAATGTGCCATTACGGGTGCTTTCCAGTTTTCAGGACGGAGCGGGTACGCTGATCACCTATGAGGAGTCGATTATGGATGCACCGGCAGTGTCGGGAATTGCTTTTACTCGGGACGAAGCCAGCATTACCCTGGTTGGCGTACCGGATGAAGCCAATGTGGCCGCTCGGATCCTCACGCCTATCGGCGATGCAGGCATCGACATCGATATGATCGTGCACACGACCACAGGGGATGGTAAGGCCGATTTTACCTTTACGGTTCACCGTAACGATTGTGCCCAGGCCTGTACCTTGATAGAGCCGGTGAGCACTCGGTTGGGAGTCAAAACCTTGAGGACAAACCATGACTTATGCAAAGTCTCGGTTGTCGGAGTGGGAATGAAGAACCATACTGGTGTGGCAAGCCGCATGTTTCAGACGCTGGGCAGTGAGGGGATCAGTGTTCAGCTGATCTCAACGTCGGAGATCAAGATCTCTGTCGCCATCGATGAAAAATACTTGGAGCTAGCCGTACGCAGTCTCCATAACGCCTTTGAATTAGCCATTGATGAGTAAATCCTCACGGGTGGCTATAGATTTAATCTGGTCTAACTTTATAATACCGCTATAAGATTCTACCGCCGCTGCGGAATGAGTTAGATAAAGAGGAGCAAACAAATGCTGATTTTGACTCGCCGTGTGGGCGAAACCTTGATGATCGGTGACGAAGTCACTGTGACTGTATTGGGTGTGAAAGGAAACCAGGTTCGTATCGGTGTTAATGCACCGAAAGAGGTTTCCGTTCACCGTGAAGAGATCTACATGCGGATCCAGGCGGAAAAAGAAGGCGGGAGTACTCCTAGCGGTAACTTCTGATCCGAGAAACCGGCGCACTGCGCCGGTTTTTTTGTCTCACCCTTTTGCTCGCTCCCTCCTGTCGTTCGGTTGAATAATGCTGCTTTTTGACGCTTTCTTGTGCGAAGTGATGGCATTGAAAACAACTTGGTGAAAAAGCCGCCGAACAGTCTGTTGGGCGGAGAAAAAGGGTTTGACTTATTTTCGTCAGGTCGTAATATACGCCCCGAAACAACGGTGAGGTGGCCGAGTGGCTGAAGGCGCGCCCCTGCTAAGGGCGTATAGGTTAATCCCTATCGAGGGTTCGAATCCCTCCCTCACCGCCATTGCGCGTCCGTAGCTCAGCTGGATAGAGTACCTGGCTACGAACCAGGCGGTCGGAGGTTCGAATCCTCCCGGACGCGCCATATTTTGCAAGAGGCCGCGCCTAGCGCGGCCTCTTGGTTTTCATCGGACGAAGACCCCCCCCTTAAAGAAAGTTTTGCGCGTCCGTAGCTCAGCTGGATAGAGTACCTGGCTACGAACCAGGCGGTCGGAGGTTCGAATCCTCCCGGACGCGCCATTTTCTTTATCGCTGTGTGTCAGCGGCTCATTTAACGGAGCTAAACTGTTAAGCCTGCGCGTCCGTAGCTCAGCTGGATAGAGTACCTGGCTACGAACCAGGCGGTCGGAGGTTCGAATCCTCCCGGACGCGCCATTTTCTTTATCGCTGTGTGTCAGCGGCTCATTTAACGGAGCTAAACTGTTAAGCCTGCGCGTCCGTAGCTCAGCTGGATAGAGTACCTGGCTACGAACCAGGCGGTCGGAGGTTCGAATCCTCCCGGACGCGCCATATTTTTGAGGTCGGATTTCCGGCCTTCGCGCGGAGCGCTTCGGCGCTCAGGCGGCACAAGCAAAACTTTTTGCTTGCTGCTCCCGGACGCGCCATTTTCTTTATCGCTGTGTATCAGCGGCTCATTTAACGGAGCTAAACTGTTAAGCCTGCGCGTCCGTAGCTCAGCTGGATAGAGTACCTGGCTACGAACCAGGCGGTCGGAGGTTCGAATCCTCCCGGACGCGCCATATTTTAGACGGTCGGATTGTCGGCCTTCGCGCGGAGCGCTTCGGCGCTCAGGCGGCGCAAGTAAAACTTTTTGCTTGCGGATTCCGCCTTTGCCCTCCCGGACGCGCATTATCACAAAGCCCCGACCAAATGGTTGGGGCTTTGTCGTTCTACAACCGTTCGCTCTCTCTATTTCAATCGTTTCCTTCCTTATGCAAAGCGTCCTCCGGCCATTTCAGATTCGGGAGATCCCGTTTTGCTCGCATTTTTCTGCGCAATCCCCTGGCTGGGTGCTGCCAGGCAGTTTACTGCACTGCATCTTGATTCATCAGTAGGGTTGCATCCTGCGCCTTGACACTTTGCCATCACCTGTTGGTTGTCAGCATCAAGCGGGCTGGAGTGGCTTCTTATTCACTTCTTGTGCGTAAACATGGCCCTTACTTGGTCTTACCAATTTAAAACCGCAGGTGTCATGAATATCTTTTATCAGTAAATCACCGTGTTAGTGGTAAAACCAATGTTCACGCGTCATGGTTTTGACATTTTTATTCCACCTGTGTGAATATCGATGCCCTTATACGATAACGATAAAAGTGCCCGAGTATGGATACCTTGCTGCCCCAGCTGCTTGATGCGGCGAATGTAATGCTGACCGGTATGGTACTGGTCTTCCTCTTCCTTTCTTTACTGGTGGGAGGTCTGCGCATCTTGGCTTTGGCCTGTGCGCCAACCCCTCGAAGTGAGGTGGAAACGCCCGCCGCTACGGCGGCATCGTTATCACCACAAATTTTGGCTGCCATTGGTGCTGCCATCCACCAACACCGTGCTAATGAAGGGAAAACATCATGACTAAAGCGCTCGCCTTAACCGACGTCGTATTGCGCGATGCCCATCAATCCTTGCTCGCGACGCGCATGCGTCTGGATGATATGTTGCCGGTCGCTGAACAGTTGGATCAGATCGGCTACTGGTCACTGGAGAGCTGGGGAGGTGCAACCTTCGATGCCTGCATTCGTTATCTTGGCGAAGATCCCTGGTACCGGATCCGTGCACTGAAAGAGGCCATGCCTAAGACGCCCCAACAGATGTTGCTGCGGGGCCAAAACCTGTTGGGTTATCGTCACTATGCGGACGATGTGGTGGAAACCTTTGTTAAGCGTGCCTATCACAGCGGTGTGGAAGTCTTTCGCATCTTCGATGCGATGAACGATGTGCGCAACCTGAAGACTGCGATCAAGGCGGTGACGGCGGTTGGCGGACATGCTCAGGGCACCCTGTCGTTTACGACTTCTCCCGTACACAACCTGGATACTTGGCTGACCATGGCCAAGGAGTTGGAGTCGATGGGCTGTCAGTCGCTGTGCATCAAGGATATGGCCGGCTTGCTTGGCCCCTACGAGGCCGATGAGTTGATCCGAGCACTGAAAGATCAGACTCAGTTACCGATTGCCATGCAGTGCCACGCCACGACGGGCCTGTCGACCGCGACCTATCAGAAGGCGATCGATGCCGGCATTGACGTGCTGGATACCGCCATCTCCTCCATGAGCATGACCTATGGGCACACCGCAACTGAGACCGTGATGGCCATGGTCGCGGGAACAGAGCGCGATACCGGCCTGGACCCGGTCAAACTCGAAGGGATTGCCGCACACTTCCGCCAGGTGCGCACCAAGTACGCTCAATTTGAAGGGGCCCTTAAAGGAGTCGATGCACGCATCCTGAAGGCTCAGGTGCCCGGTGGCATGCTGACCAATATGGAAAACCAGCTCAAGGAGCAGGGGGCAACGGATCGCCTTGACGAAGTACTGGCTGAGATCCCGCGAGTTCGCGAAGATCTGGGTTTCATTCCTCTGGTGACCCCCACCTCTCAAATTGTCGGCACCCAGTCGGTGATCAACGTATTGACCGGCGAACGCTATAAGAGTATCGCCAAGGAAACGGCCGGTGTGTTGAAGGGGGAGTATGGTGCCACGCCTGCCCCGGTTAATGCCCAGCTTCAGGAGCGCGTGCTGGAAGGGGGGGAAGTGATCACTGAACGTCCGGCCGATCGCCTGGCGCCTGAGATTGCTCGATTGACCGAAGAGTGGCAGCAACTGGCTGCATCCGAGGGGATCCCTCTGGCCGATGAGCCCGTTGACGATGTACTGATCTATGCTCTGTTCCCTCAGATTGGACGCAAGTTCCTGAAGCACCGTGGCGATGCGTCTGCCTTTGAGCCGGCTCCAACCGGCGAGACGGCCCCTCAGGCCCCGGCGAGCCAACCGGCCCAGGGAGAGGCTGCCAGCTATCAGGTTCGCGTTGATGGTCAGGTGTTTAATGTTGAGGTGGGCGCAGCCGGCACGCTGGAAACCGTCGTGCCTGCTGCTTCAGCAGCGCCTGTTGCGCCAATTGCCCCCGTTACGCCAAGCGCGCCAAGCTCGGTTGCGACCAGCAAGGTGACTGCCCCCTTGGCCGGTAATGTCTTTAAGATCCCGGTAAGCCCGGGTCAGCAAGTCGCCAAAGGGGAAGTGGTCCTGATCCTCGAAGCCATGAAGATGGAGACGGAGATCCGGGCTGCTCAAGCCGGCAAGGTGTCAGATCTGCACGTGAAAGAGGGTGATAGTGTCACCGTCGGTGCCGATCTGGTTAGCCTGGTGTAGGGGGAAAGATGGAAGGTTTTCAGGACTTCTGGTACTCCACCGGGATCGCCAATTTCGAGTTGGGCCAAGTCGTGATGATGGTAGTGGGGGGGATCCTCCTCTACCTGGCCATTGCGAAGAAATTTGAGCCCCTGCTGTTGGTGCCGATTGGTTTCGGTGCCGTATTGGCGAACATTCCTGCCGCCGGTTTTACCGAGCCCGGTGGTCTGCTCTATTACGCTTACGAGATCGGGATCAAGAGCGGGGTCTTTCCGCTGCTGATCTTTATGGGCGTCGGTGCTATGACCGACTTCGGTGCGCTGATCGCCAACCCCAGGACCCTGTTCCTGGGGGCCGCGGCTCAGTTTGGGATCTTTGCGACTTTGCTCGGGGCCATCGCCTTGAATGCAATCCCCGGATTTGATTTCACCCTGAAGGATGCGGCGGCCATTGCGATCATCGGTGGTGCCGATGGTCCGACGGCGATCTTCCTCGCCTCTCGTCTGGCACCGGAGCTGCTTGGGGCCATCGCCGTAGCGGCCTACTCCTACATGGCTTTGGTGCCCTTGATCCAGCCGCCCATCATGAAGGCGTTGACCACGCCCGAGGAGCGCGAGATCAAGATGGCGCAATTACGGGAAGTGAGCCAGCGGGAGAAGATCCTGTTTCCCCTGCTGGTGTTGGGAGCGACGATCCTGTTCCTCCCTGCAGCTACGCCTCTGGTTGGCATGTTCTGTCTGGGTAACCTGATGCGGGAAGCCGGGGTCGTCGACCGTCTCTCCAAGACTGCTCAGAATGAGCTGATCAACATAGTGACCATCTTCCTGGGTCTGGCCGTGGGCTCCAAGCTGTCGGCGGATCAGTTCCTGCGGGTGGAAACCTTGGGGATCCTGGTGCTCGGTGCCGTGGCCTTCTCGATTGGCACCGCTGCCGGCGTCATGATGGCCAAGCTGCTCAACCGGATCAGTGCGCAACCGGTTAATCCGTTGATCGGTGCGGCGGGTGTTTCTGCGGTTCCTATGGCCGCCCGGGTGGTAAACAAGGTGGGCCTGGAGGCCAACGACCAAAACTTCTTGCTGATGCATGCCATGGGGCCGAACGTGGCCGGTGTGCTCGGCAGTGCCGTCGCGGCCGGTGTCTTGCTGGCAATGGTGGGTTGAACCTAGGGGCTGGTGAGCCACATCATCAGCAACATAAAGGCCCACAGGGCAGCAGACAGGGTGAAGATGTAAACAAACCCCTGCTGCCCTTTCTTCAGGCTGTAGCCGTGCATCTGCAGGTACAAGTACCAGCCAAGGCTAAGCAGGATAGGCACTAAAAATAGTCTTGCAATCATTGTTTTATCCAAATTCCTTCACCCTTTTACTCTAGCCTGTGCCGACCTGGGATGCCAGCCTGTGGAAAGCCTCGGCAGGATCACATCGCATCGTCTGCGAGTCGGTTAGGATCCCGTTTTTCATGCTGAAAAATGGGACTGATGAAGCCTTACCTGTTGCTGCTTGCCCTGCCGATGACGGCCTCGGCCTTCTGGGGATTAACCCTGCCCGAGTGGCTGGATAAAGAGAGTCGCCATCTCGCCCGGGAGCTAAACCGGGGCGTCGGTCAGAGCCAGAATCCCAACTTTCTTCGAGCTGAATATAAAAACGGTGAGATGACCATTTGGTATCGGGCCGTAGAGTCTTCCCACGCCAGTCCTTTTGGGGCGGTGGTGGAGGATCACCGGGAGGCGATGCTGCACAGTTATTGCGGTAGCGCCTATTATCGTGAGCGCCTGGATGCCGGATTGCGCTATCGCCATCTGTATGAAGGTCTTGACGCGCCGGCACCGCTACTGATCAGCGCGAAACGCTGCCAGGGCGTGTATTAAAGCGCCTGGGTCACTCGAATCGTGATAAAGGTGTGTTTGAACTGCCTGTTTTGAAGGCGGGGAAATGGGTACAATGACGCACGGAGGAAATCAATCGTGCAACTAACCAGTTTCAGTGACTTTGCCTTTCGGGCCCTGATCTATTTAGGGACCCTGCCAGAGGGCGAGCTTACCAGTATCTCTCGCGTCACCGAACTCTATGGGGTCTCCCGAAACCATATGGTTAAAGTGGTGAATAAGCTTGGCCACGCTGGCTTTGTTACGACGGTGCGGGGGAAAAAAGGGGGGATCCGTCTGGCGCTGCCCCAGGAGCAGATCCGTCTGGGCGACGTAGTGCGTGCCCTGGAACCCCTGCAATTGATCGATTGTGCCAGTCCGCTGTGCCATATACTGCCGGCCTGCCGGTTAAAAAGCGTGATTAAAGAGGCCACCGAGGCATTCCTTGCAACCCTGGATCAATACACCTTGGCCGATATGTTGAGCGAGAATCCCGAGCTGATTGCCCTGCTGGCGATCACGCCGGAACAACCCGCATGATGAGTCTCACCCTCTGGGGCCTGTTCTCCTCCGCTTTTATTGCTGCAACGCTTGCCCCTGGCGGCTCCGAAGCGATCCTCGCCTACTTGGTGAATCAGGGGGAAGTGGCGCTCCTGTCCCTGCTGTTGGTGGCCACCGTGGGCAACACCCTGGGCTCCATGACCAGCTACCTGATTGGCCGCTATGCCCATCGTCGTAAAACTCCTCAACAGATGCTGTCGGGCAGAGAAACCCGAGTGCTGGGCTGGGTCGAGCGCTATGGGGTCTGGTCGTTGCTATTGGCCTGGCTACCCATCGTCGGGGATGCCATCCCCCTGTTGGCGGGCTGGTTCCGCTTTTCCGCACTATTTAGTACCCTGTTGATCTTTATTGGCAAGTTTTTGCGTTACCTGATGGTGGCCCTGATGACTCTGGGGTTGCTCGGCGGCGCCTGAACCCTAGGTACGGGGAGAGAGTGATGTTCCAATGGAAAACTGCGGCGGTTGCCGCCGTCTTGGCGGTCGGGTTGCACGGCTGTACCCTTCGCCAGTCCACCGTGCCAACGGGGATCACCCTGCTGGAAACCGTTGACGCCAGCGCCGATACCCTGGTGATCCCCTATCAGAAATATCAATTGGCCAACGGCCTGACTCTGGTGCTGCATCCGGACGGCTCCGATCCCCTGGTCCATGTGGATGTCACCTATCATGTTGGCTCCGCGAGGGAAGAACTGGGCAAGTCGGGTTTTGCCCATTTTTTCGAGCACATGATGTTTCAGGGGTCGGCCCATGTGGGGGATAACGAGCATTTTCGTTTGATCACCGAGGCCGGTGGCACCCTCAACGGCACGACCAACTCGGATCGCACCAATTACTTCCAGACTGTACCGGCCAACCAGTTGGAGAAGATCCTCTGGCTGGAAGCGGATCGCATGGGGTTTTTGTTGCCGGCAGTGACCGAAGAGGCCTTTGAAAACCAGCGGGACACGGTGAAGAATGAACGGGGCCAGCGGGTTGATAACCGTCCCTATGGGCGCCTCGGTGAACGGGTGGGGCAGGCGATGTACTCCCAGGACCATCCCTACTCCTGGCCGGTGATCGGCTGGATGGACGATCTGGAGCGGGGCACGGTCGAGGATCTGCGCCGTTTCTTCCTGCGTTGGTACGGTCCCAACAATGCCACCCTGACCATAGGGGGTGACTTCGATGTCGATCAAACCCTGGCCTGGGTCGAGAAATATTTCGGATCGATCCCCCGAGGTCCCGAAGTGACTGGGGATCCCAAGCAGCCGGCCCATCTGGACGCCGACCGTTATCTCTCCATGGAGGACAGGGTTCATCTGCCCCTGCTCTATCTCTCCTATCCCACGGTATATGCCCGGCACGAAGATGAAGCCGCGCTGGATCTGTTGGCACAGATCCTAGGTGGCGGCAAAACGTCGCTGTTTTACAAGAATCTGGTGCAGGAAGGGCATGCGGTACAGGCTCAGGTGTCCCACCCCTGTCGCGAGCTGGCCTGTGAATTTACCCTGTTGGCGTTGGCCAATCCGGGGAAAACACCCCAGCTGGCCGAGATCGAAGCGATGATCCGTCGCTCCATTGCCGAATTTGAACAGCGTGGAGTCACCGAGGATGATCTGCTCAAGGCCAAGGTGCAGCATGAGGCCAATACCCTCTATGGTTTGCAGAGCGTCAAGGGCAAGGTGACCACCCTGGCCTATAACCAGACGTTTTTCGATAATCCCAACCTGATCGGGGAGGAGTTGGAGCGTTATGGCTCGGTGACCGCCGAAGATGTGAATCGGGTCTTTGAAACCTATATCAAGGGCAAGCCTGCGGTGATCATGAGTGTGGTGCCTCAGGGACAAGGTGATTTGATTGCTGCCGAGGATAACTGGACACCGGCCCCCCTGGTCTTGCCAATCCTGCCGACCACCACAGAAGCAGTGCAACAGCCGCAGATCGACGACGGGTTTGATCGCAGCCAGGTGCCACCAGCGGGCGCCAATCCTCAGGTGGTGTTGCCGAGCCTGTGGCGCAGTGAGTTGAGCAATGGTATCGAGGTGATCGGCACCCAATCCAGTGAAACCCCGACGGTAGAGATCCTGATCGCCCTTGAAGGGGGAGCCCGTCTGCTGTCACCGGAACAGGCCGGCCTGGCCCAGCTTACTGCTGCCATGATGGGGGAGTCCACCGAGCGTTTCACCACGGCGGCGTTTGCCGAGGAGCTGGAAAAGCTGGGCTCTCGGATCGGCGTTTCGGCCGGGGCGGATAGGCTCTATGTCAGTGTCAGTGCCCTCAGTCGCAACCTGGCCCCAACCCTGGCGCTGCTCAAGGAGCGGTTATGGCACAGTGCGTTCGATCCCGGTGACTTTGCCCGTATTAAGGAGCAGCAGTTGCAGGGCCTGGCCCATCAGGCCAACGACCCTAACTGGCTGGCCAGCACCGCCTGGAGTGAGTTGATGTACGGCGCCAATAATCCTCAGGGCGTGCCAGTGGGCGGTTTGCCCGAGACGGTTGCCAACTTGACGCTGGCGCAGGTGAAGGCATTTTACCAGCAGCAGTTTCAGGCCGGTAACGCCTCCATGGTGGTCGTAGGGGATCTGCCCCAAGTGCAGATCATGGAGCAACTGGCTTTCCTCGCTGACTGGCAGGGCGGTGCCACTCCCTGGCCTGCGTTGGCGCCCATGCCAGAGTTAGGGGGCCCCGTGATTTACCTGTTGGATAAGCCTGGCGCCCCCCAGTCGGTGATCCGTATCGGTAAGCGTGCCCTGCCTTTTGATGCCACTGGCGACTACTTCCTGGCCGGCTTGATGAACTATCCCCTTGGGGGCGCGTTCAATAGCCGTATCAACCTGAACCTGAGGGAGGACAAGGGCTACACCTATGGTGCTCGCAGCGGCTTCAGTGGTGGCAAGGAGCTGGGTCAGTTTGTCGCCTCTGCCAGTGTCCGTGCCGATGCCACGGCTGACTCGGTTAAGGAGTTTATTGATGAGCTCACTCGCTTTGCGGACAAGGGGATGAGTGCCGAGGAGCTGGCTTTTATGCGCTCCTCCATCGCTCAGCGAGATGCCCTCAAGTTTGAAACGCCTGCTCAGAAGGCGCGTTTCCTTGGGAAATTGCAGCGTTATGGATTGAGTGAGGACTATGTTTCGGTGCAAAGCCAGCTAATTGCCACGGTTGATCTGGACGGGATGGCCCAACTGGCAAAACGGGAGCTGGATCTGAGCCAGATGATCATCCTGGTGGTTGGTGATAAAGCCAGCAACGAAGCGCGATTGCGCGCCTTAGGGTATGACGTACATCTCATAACTCTGTAAACTGTCGTCTATACCTAAAAGACCCAGTGGCGGGCGGCAAGCATGTCGCCCGTTGTTCAGTAAAAGAGACGCATATTGAGCGCTTATAAACAGGCCATTGCCCAGTTGGCCCAACCCCAATGGCAGTCGGCACTGAGCCAGTTGAATCGTGGGATCGAGCGTGAAGCGCTGCGGATCGATGCGCAGGGCCAGTTGGCACAGGATCCCCATCCGGTTGCTCTGGGGGCAGCCCTGACCCACCCCTGGATCACTACGGACTTCAGTGAATCTCTGATGGAACTGATCACCCCCGTGTATCAGGATCCTGATCAGTTGCTCGATCACTTGGCCGATGTACACCGATTTGTGGTGACTCAGCTCCCCTCCCAGTGCTTCTGGCCCCTGTCCATGCCCTGTTTCCTCGATGGCGAGCAGTCCATCCCGATCGCTCAATATGGTCGTTCCCACATCGGTCGCATGAAGACCACCTATCGGGTGGGTCTGTCGCACCGATACGGGGCCAAGATGCAGGCGATCGCCGGGGTACACTTTAATTTCTCCCTACCCGATGCCCTGTGGCCGGCCCTGGGCATTGCCAAGGATGATCAAGCGGAGATCTCGGCGCGCTATTTCGGCCTGCTGCGTCATTTTCGTAGCCATGCCTGGGTATTGGCCTATCTGTTTGGTGCCTCTCCTTCCCTGTGCCGTTCCTTCCTTGGGGACAGGACTGATGCCTTGCCGTTTGAACAGGCGGGGGGCACCCTGTTCCTGCCCTATGCCACATCGCTGCGTATGAGCGATCTGGGTTACACCAATAAGGCTCAGGATGCGCTGTCGGTCAGTCTTAACTCGCTGGATGAGTATGTGCGGGATGTGAAGCGGGCTATCCGCCTACCGTCCGAAGAGTACGCCGCCATCGGCGTGCGCCAGGATGGCGAATATCGTCAGCTCAACGCCAATGTGTTGCAGATCGAGAATGAGCTGTATGCTCCGATCCGGCCCAAGCGCACCGCCAGGTCTGGAGAAACCCCGACTCAGGCCCTCGAGCGTGGGGGGGTGGAATACATCGAGGTACGGGCCCTGGATGTGAATCCATACGAGCCGCTCGGGATCGGTCGGGACCAGATCTTGTTGTTGGATCTCTTCCTGCTTGATGGACTGCTGTGCGATACGCCGCCGCTGGATGCAGCGAACGTGGCTGAAAATAAAGACAACTTTGAGGCGGTAATACTGGATGGCCGCCGCCCGGGTAAGCGACTGCAACGCCAGGGTCAATCGGTGGCCCTGGCGACTTGGCTGGGGGAGTTGTTTGATCGCTGGCACTCCCTGGCCGAGGTACTGGATCGTGCTCATGGGGATGAACGTTACCGCCAGGCCCTGGCACAGTGGCAGGGCGCAGTTACGGATCCTGAGCAGACCCTGTCCGCTCGTGTGCTCTCCCAGAGCCTGGCACAGGGCCATGGACGTTGGGCCTGTGATTTGGCGGCTCGACATCGCCAGTGGATAGCACAGCGCGATTACGCTTTGTTGAGTGAAGAGAGTCTGCATGAGGCCAGTGCCGATTCACTGCGTCAACAGGAGCGGCTTGAAGCGGCTGATCAGGGCAGTTTTGATGACTTCCTGGCCGACTATTTCGCCCGTCAGGAGGCGAAGTGAGTATCGGCTGGCCCAGGGGCCGGATGAGTAGCCTGCTGGGCCTGTTTATCTTGTCCGGGTGTGCCCTCGGGCCCAAATCGCAAAGCCATTGTGGTGAATTGGCGGTGTTTGCCATGCCCAGCCCGGACAGCGGGCTGCATAAGGTGGTGATCACCCGGATCGGCGATACCAATGTGATCAGCCGCCCCGGGTATCGCCTGACTCCGGGAGAGTACCAACTTCGCCTGATGGAGTTTATCGATGATCCTCGTCTGACGGTGCCACTTGGGCAGCGAAGCTACCGGGATATGGTGCTGACGGTCGAGGCGGACCAGCGTTATCACCTGGCAGCTCAGCTGATCCCCCAGCATGGAGAGGTCGCGGATGGCTATTGGCAGCCTGTGGTGTGGAAACAGATCGCCGTGGAGTGCCGTCTGCCGACCAAGCCCTGATCTCGGCGAACCAAGCAATGAAAATGGTTCATCGCGGATCTGTGGGGAGCTTATTCACAAACGTATTTTTTTGTTCAAGAAAAAGCCGCTCTCAGGTAGGGGCTAGCGTCTTGGCGCCCCTAAACGGACTTCGATGCAGACGGATACCTGGACCATACGCTGTTGTATGTATTCCCCGCTAAAGTGCGAAGAACCAAAAAAAGGCCCTGACGGGCCTTTTTTGTATCTGAGCGTCAGCGATTTAGCCCGCCATTCCCATGGATAACCCAAGGCCGATAAAGACAAAACCACAGGCACGGTTAAAGTGCTTTTGTGCGCTGGCGCTGGCCAGTTTGTTGGCCAGGCGACAGCCCCCCAGGGCAACCAGGTTCAGGATGATAAAGTCGACCAGGGTAAAGGTCAGGCAGAGAAGCAGGAGCTGAGTATTCAGATCCTGATCCGGCCGAATGAACTGGGGAAACAGGGCGGCGAAAAACACCAGGCCCTTTGGGTTGGCTAATCCCACCATCAAGGTTTTACGAAACAGGCGGCCGCGGTCGCCTTCCTGTTGTTCGAAGGAGCCTTTGCCCATGGCCTCAGGCCGGCTTCGCAGGGCACCGATCCCTAACCAGATCAGGTAGGCTGCGCCGCCGATGCGAAGGGCTTCATAGAGCACAGGCTGGCCGGAGATCAGGGCACCGATCCCGGTGGCGGACAGGATCATCAGGATCATTCCGGCGATGTTGGAGCCGAGGACGGTAAACAGGGCGCGGCTATGACCGAAACGCACGCTGGTGGAGAGGGTCATCATCGTCATGGGGCCAGGAACGGCCAGCAGTATCACAACGGTTGTCAGGTAGACCAGATACAGCTCAGGGGACATCAGTCTAATTTAGGGTCGGTTTGAAAAGCGCGCATTTAAGCAGCGCGTCGGTCGTCTGTAAAGGGTGGGAATGCCAAAACCACGGTAAGGTGTCGCTTGTTTAACTGCGAACCGGATGGAGTGCAAGATCCCATCGTTTTTTGCGATCGGGGTAGCGGAGGAAAAAGGCAAAAAAAATCGGGAACCCCTGCCTGAGTCAGGTTCCCGAATAAAGGAGGATAATGATGAACGATTGAATCGGTTCACTATTAGGACTGTATCGTCTTCCATTAAGTTCCCGAACAGGGCAAAATTTTTCTAATTTATTTTTAAGACTTAAAAAACAACGTGATGAGAATTAAGAAAGGCATTCTCCTGGGGGCTGTGCTCTTGATGACCGGCTGTGCCACACCGCCACCCAAGGATCCCGAGAACCTCTGTAATATTTTCAAGGAGAATCGCCACTGGTACAAAGCCGCCAAGAACACCGAGCAAAAATGGGGCGTGCCTGTCCATGTCCCCATGGCGATGATGTACCAGGAGAGTTCCTTTCGTCACAACGCCCGCCCGCCCATGCAGTATTGGCTGGGGTTTATCCCCGTCGGGCGAGCCTCCACGGCCTACGGTTATGCTCAGGTTAAGACCTTGACCTGGGGGGACTATGTCAAGGAGAACAACCGGACTTTCGCACGGCGCACCAACTTTGCCGATGCTCATGACTTTATGGGCTGGTTTATCTATAAGAGCCATGCGGTCAACGGAGTGTCCAAGTGGGATGCCTACAACCAGTACCTCAACTACCACGAAGGGTGGGGCGGCTATAAGCGTAAAACCTACAATCAGAAGCCCTGGCTGATCCAGGTCTCCAAGCGAGTGGATGAGCGCGCCAAGCGTTACGCCGGCCAGTATCGTCAGTGTAAGGAAGAGCTGGATCGCAGTTGGCTTTGGCGCTTGTTCTTCGGGTAAGGGCAGGGCGCTTCGCTTCTGGGGGCCAGGACCGCTGCGCTGCTGGGTTCTAGGTTAAGAGCAAGAGTTGCGACGACCTGCTTGAACCGCTCTTTTGCTTAGCTTTTAGCTCTTAGGTTTTTCCTAGCAGGGCGAGGCCCGCCCTAGAGCCCAGGCTCTTTCCTGGCAGCTTCGTAGGGCAGGTTAGACCGCGTAGCGGGCGTAACCTGCCGCGAAAAGGTTGTTGTGTCATCGTCAGCTTACGCGGCTGCGCCGCTAAGCTAACCTACAGCTCCAAATCAAAAACGCCGCAGCGGGAAACCGCTGCGGCGTTTGGTTTTTCCTAGCAGGGCGAAGCCCGATCCTGCTGTTATAGCCCAAAGGCGGCCTTGGCGCGCTTGACGATCCCGGGGCCATCAAGCTCCAGCTCGGCATGCATCTCCTGCTGAGTGCCCTGTTCGACGAAGCGGTCGGGCAGGCCAAGTTGCAGTACCCGTTTCGCCAGCCCTTGCTGTGCCAGGGACTCCAGCACGGCACTGCCGGCTCCCCCCTGGATCACGTTCTCCTCCAGGGTGATGAGGCCGTCGTGGCTTTGGGCCATCCGCTTGACCATGTCATGGTCCAACGGCTTAACGAAGCGCATGTTGACCACGGTGGCATCCAACTGCTCCGCGGCTTCCAGGGCATAGGGCAGCAGGGTGCCGAAGCTGAGGATGGCGAGCCCCTTGCCCTGCCTGCGGATCTCTGCCTGGCCGATCTCCATGGCGGTCATCTCGGACTCGATGTGCACACCCATGCCGTTACCACGAGGATAACGTACCGCCGTCGGGCCGTTGTGGGTATGCCCGGTATAGAGCATCTGACGACACTCGTTTTCGTCCGCCGGGGCCATCACCGTCAGGTTGGGGATGTTACGCAGGAAGGCGAGATCAAAGGCGCCCTGATGGGTCTGACCATCGGCCCCCACCAGTCCACCGCGGTCGATGGCAAACATCACCGGCAGGTTCATGATCGCCACATCGTGGATCACCTGATCATAGGCCCGCTGCAGGAAGGTGGAGTAGATCGCTACCACGGGGTTGAGCCCCTCACAGGCAAAGCCCGCCGCCAGGGTGACGGCATGCTGCTCCGCGATCGCCGCATCATAGTACTGCTCGGGGAACCGCTGAGAGAACTCGACCATGCCGGAGCCTTCGCGCATCGCCGGGGTGATCGCCATCAGTTTGGGATCTTCGCTGGCCATGTCGCACAGCCAGTCGCCAAACACCTTGGAGAAGGTGGGCTTGCCTGGGGCGGATTTGGGCAGTTTCCACTCGTCCGGGTTGAACTTGGGGACTCCATGATAGCCAATGGGATCCTCTTCCGCCGGCTGGTAACCCTTCCCTTTCTTGGTCATCACATGAAGGATCTGCGGCCCCTTGAGGTTGCGCATATTGCGCAGGGTGTCCACCAGACCATTGATGTCATGGCCATCGATAGGGCCGATGTAGTTAAAGCCCAGCTCTTCGAACAGGGTACCTGGTACCACCATCCCCTTCAGGTGCTCTTCGGCCCGGCGGGCCAGCTCCTTGATCGGTGGCATGGCGCCCAGCACCTTCTTGCCGCTTTCACGGATGGAGGTGTAGAGGTTTCCGGAAAGGATCCGGGCCATATGGTTGTTGAGGGCACCCACGTTCTCCGAGATGGACATCTCGTTGTCGTTGATGATCACCAGCATATCCTTGTGGATATCACCGGCGTGGTTGAGCGCCTCGAACGCCATGCCTCCGGTCAGGGCACCGTCACCGATCACCGCGACCACACGGCGACCTGCGCCCTCTTTATCGGCGGCAATGGCCATCCCCAGGGCGGCACTGATGGAGGTACTGGAGTGGCCAACGCTGAAGGTGTCATATTCGCTTTCATCGCGCCAAGGGAAGGGGTGCAGCCCGTCTTTTTGGCGGATGGTATGGAGTCGTTCGGCACGGCCAGTCAGGATCTTATGGGGATAAGCCTGGTGACCCACGTCCCAAACCAGACGATCAAACGGAGTGTTGTAGACGTAGTGCAGGGCCAGGGTCAGCTCCACCGTACCCAGGCCCGAGGCGAGGTGACCGGAGGAACGGCTGACGGATTGCAGCAAAAACTGGCGAACTTCGTTCGCCAGTGGGGGCAGCTGATCTTGTGGCAGCTGGCGCAGCTGATCAGGCAGATTGGCCTGGCTCAGCAGCGGGTAATCAGACAGGGTCTGGCTCATTCAAGGATCCGCTATGTCTTTTGCTATTGGTTGCGCTCGATGATGTAACGAGCGAAACCTTCTAATTGTTCACTATTGTATGGCAACTGCGACAGTGCTGTCAGTGCGTCTTGATACAGACTCTGCGCTGCATCACGGGCCCCTTGCAGTCCCAGCAGAGCGGGGAAGGTACTTTTGTCGGCTTCCAGATCGGAGCCTTGGGGTTTGCCCAGCTGTTCGGTATCACCGGTAATGTCGAGAATATCGTCATGGACCTGGAATGCCAGACCAATTTTCTCGGCAAAGGTGCGCAGGGCGAGGAAGTGCTCCTCGGCCAACTCTGGCACGCTCAGGCAGCCCAGCTCGACACTGGCACGGATCAGGGCGCCGGTCTTGAGCTTGTGCAGGCGCTCCAGGGTGCCGAGATCGATACTTTGTCCGGTGCTGGCCAAGTCGATGGCCTGCCCTCCGCACATGCCGTTATAGCCCGAGGCTCGGGCCAAGGTGCGAAGCATGGCGATGCGGTTGCCTTCCAGCTCGGCGGGCAGAGGGCATTCGGTTAACAGCTCGTAGGCCAGTCCCTGCAGGGCGTCGCCGGCGAGGATGGCGGTGGCCTCGTCAAAGGCGATATGCACCGTGGGCTGGCCCCGGCGCAGGTGATCGTCATCCATGGCCGGCAGATCGTCGTGGATCAGGGAGTAGGCATGAATGCACTCCACCGCCGCGGCCAGGGGATCCAGGGTTTCCTCGTCGGCCCCCAGCAGGGTGCCGGTGGCGTAGACCAGGAAGGGCCGGGCGCGCTTGCCTCCGAGCAGTGTGCCGTAGCGCATCGCTTCGAGCAGGCGGGGCTCGGAGATCTCGAGCTGATCAAAGGTATTCTCCAGGAAGCGGTTGACCCGCTCCTGGTAGTGGACCAGGGATCGCATGTTTACTCCTCGGTCGGAAAGGGGGAAAGCTCGTCGGCGGGAGAGCGGCTCAAGATCCGAACCTGTTGCTCAGCCTGATCCAGCTTGCCCTGACTGGCCCGTACCAGGCCAATACCGCGCTCAAACTGCTTCAGGGCATGTTCCAATGGAACATCTCCCTGCTCCAGTTGACTCACAATCTGTTCCAGTTCCTGCAAGGCTTCTTCAAAGCTTAGGTTTTCCGGTTTCTTCGCCACGTTGCTGCTCCCGTCCGATTTAGGGGCCAAAGGTACTGTTTTGCCCGGTCAGATTCAATGCGATGGGCCTTGGCGGAAGAATTTTTGCTTAAGGTTGCGAGCCTTGTGCCCGATAAGCAGAATAAGAGCATGTTTTTCTCTCGGTCAGCTGTCCTCGACCGATATCAGTCTTTGTAGTTAGGAGCCCATGTGGATCTGGCAACTTTAATCGGTTTGATTGGCGCCTTTGCGTTCGTGATCATGGCGATGGTGCAGGGTGGCGATGTCACCATCTTTTTCAATGTAGCCAGTGTCCTGATCGTGGTGCTGGGATCACTGTTCGTGGTGATGATGAAATTTAACCTGGGTCAGTTTCTGGGTTCGGTGAAGATCGCCGCGAAAGCGTTTGCCTTCAAACTGGATCGGCCCGAGTCCCTGATCGAACAGTCGGTCACCATGGCCGACTCGGCGCGCAAAGGGGGCTTCCTGGCTCTGGAGGAGGCCGAGGTCAACAACGCCTTTATGAAGAAGGCGATCGGCCTGCTGGTGGATGGTCATGACGCGGAAGTGGTGCGCAACACCCTGGTTAAAGACATCGGCCTGACGGCAGAGCGCCATACCCTGGGCATCGAAGTCTTCCGCAAACTGGGGGACGTCGCCCCCGCCATGGGGATGATCGGTACCCTGATCGGCCTGGTGGCCATGCTTAACAACATGGACGATCCCAAGACCATCGGCCCAGCCATGGCCGTGGCCTTGTTGACCACCCTTTACGGGGCAATCATTGCCAACATGATCGCCCTGCCCATTGCCGACAAGCTGGAGCTGAGGATGCAGGAGGAGATGCTCAATCGGCGCCTGATCATGGATGCGGTCCTGGCGATCCAGGATGGCCAGAACCCACGGGTCATTGATGGTTTCCTGAAGAATTACCTGCGTGAAAAGCAGCGGGCTATCGACACCACCGAGGACTGACGGTTATGTCGGAGTTAGCACCCAAGAAAAAAGTCTCCGCAGGCGCCCCCGCCTGGATGGCGACCTTTGCCGATCTGGCGACCCTGCTGATGTGTTTTTTCGTTCTGCTGCTGGCGTTCTCTGAAATGGATGTGCTCAAGTTCAAGCAGATCGCCGGTTCCATGAAGTACGCCTTCGGTGTGCAGAATCAGGTAGATACCAAGGACATTCCCCGCGGCACTTCGGTGATCGCCCGGGAGTTTCGCCCCGGCCGACCCGAACCGACCCCGCTGGATGTGATCCAGCAGCAGACGGTGGAATTCACTCAGGATGCGCTGAATTTTCAGCCCGGGGAGAGCGATGAGGCGGGGGGGCAGCAGAGCCAGAGTGGTAACAGTCGTGGTGGTACATCGGATCAGAGTGCCAACCGCATGGCTCAGACCCAGCAAGGGCAGGAGCGCCGCCAGGAGCCTGCGAGTGCCCAGCATATCGACGAATTGGCGAAAAAAGTGGCGCAGCAGTTGGAAGATCAGATCCTGGATGGGGCGATCGAGGTCGAGGCTCTGGGTCAGCAGTTGATCATTCGGATCCGCGAAAAGGGGGTCTTTCCTGCCGGTTCTGCCTTCCTTCAGCCCCGTTTCCGTCCGGTGATCCATCGGGTGGGGGAGCTGCTGAAGGACGTGCCAGGGATCATCACGGTGACCGGCCACACGGACAATGCGGTGATCAGCAACGAACTGTATCGCTCCAACTGGGATATCTCGGCTCAGCGCGCCGTGGCCGTGGGCCATGAGATGCTGGCGGTTGAAGGTTTCGAAGGAAACCGGATGATCCTCTCCGGTGTGGCGGACAGCCGCCCCCTGCAAAGTAATGACACCTGGGAGGGGCGCGCGGCCAACCGCCGAGTGGAGATCGCCATCGAACAGGGTAAGGCCAAGGAGTCCGATCCTCTGACGGTAACCCCCTAACCGGACCGCTTGCATTGCGCCCCGCTGGCCGGAGTTCTATGCTCGGGAGACTCGCCCAGGCGCGTCGTCTGGGGGCATCGGGGATCGAGCCATCAATGTCAATGGACGAGACTCGCCCAGGGGCGCGGCCTGGGGTATACTCCCGCGCCTTTATCAGGCAGTGACAGGCATAACATGAAATTTATCGTCAAACTGCACCCGGAAGTGATGATCAAGTCCAAGCCGGTGCGGATCCGTTTCTCCAAGCTGTTGGTGTCCAACATCCGCAATGTACTGCGCAAGGTGGATGAGAACATCAAGGTCAAGTTCAACTGGGACCATATCGTGGTGAATTGCCGCGCGGTGGATCCGGCGCTGCGCGATACCCTGGTGGAACGCCTTGCCTGTATCCCGGGGATCGCCCATTTCCTGGAAGTGACCCAGCATCACTTCGACAGCATTGACGATATCTACCAAGCCACCCTGCCTCTGTTTGCCGACGCCCTGGCGGACAAAACCTTCTGCGTTCGGGTCAAGCGCTCCGGTAAGCATGAATTCAGCTCCCTGGATGTGGAGCGCTACGTTGGCGGTGGTCTCAACCAGAACACCCAGGCCAAGGGGGTTCAGCTTAAGAACCCCGACGTGACCATCAATATCCAGATCGAAGAGGATCTGGCCTACCTGGTGGCCCATCGCCATCAGGGACTCGGCGGCTTCCCCATCGCGACCCAGGAAGATGTATTGAGCCTGATCTCCGGGGGCTTTGACTCCGGCGTGTCCAGCTTCCAGACCATCAAGCGTGGCGCCCGTACCCACTACTGCTTCTTCAACCTCGGTGGTGCCGAGCATGAACGCGGAGTACAGGAGGTCTCGTACTACCTGTGGAGCAAATACGGCAACTCTCACAAGGTGCGTTTCCTCTCGGTACCCTTTGAGCCCGTGGTCGAGGAGATCCTCGAGAAGATCGATAACGGCCAGATGGGTGTCGTGCTCAAGCGGATGATGATGAAGGTGGCAGGCAAGCTGGCGGATCGTTTCGATATACCGGCGCTGGTTACCGGCGAGGCGATGGGCCAGGTTTCTTCCCAGACCCTGACGAACCTGAATGTGATCGATCGAGCGACGGACAAGGTGATCCTGCGTCCACTGATCACCTGGGATAAGCAGGAGATCATCGATCTGTCTCGTGAGATAGGTACGCTGCCCTACGCCGAAGTGATGCCGGAGTATTGTGGCGTGATCTCGCAAAAGCCGACGGTGAAAGCCATCCTGGCCAAGATTGAGGCGGAGGAGCAAAAGTTCTCCGAGGATCTGGTGGATCGGGTGGTCGAGCAGACCCAGTGTATCGATATCCGGGATCTGGCCAAGGTTGGTAAGACCGAGAAGGTTGAGATGGAAACCGTCGCCGAGCCGGGAGCCGGGGAAGTCATCCTGGATATTCGGGCACCGGAGGAGGAGGAGGAGAGCCCCCTCTCGCTGGCCGATAACCAGGTGGTTACCCTGCCTTTCTTCAAGCTGGCCAGCCAGTTTGAGACCCTTCCCCAGGACAAGACCTACCTGCTCTATTGCGATCGTGGGGTGATGAGCAAGCTTCAAGCACTCTACCTGCAGGAGCAGGGCCACAGCAATGTGAAAGTCTACCGTCCTTAAGGGCTTATGGTTTGTTAAAGGCGGGTCCGGTTCGGATCCGCCTTTTTTGATCTCGGAGTGATCCGACCACAGAAGAATTGGTAAAAAAAACGACCGGAAAGGGCCGTATAGATGGCCAAGGTCCCAGGGAAGTGTGGTAGGGTGGAGTTTGATTTAAAAACGCACAACAAGGAATTACCCCCATGCCGTACCGCAATGATGATGTCCGTATCAACGAGATCAAGGAACTGCTGCCCCCGGTAGCGATCCTCGAGCGTTTTCCTGCGACCGAAGCGGCGGCCAACACCGTGTTTTCCGGCCGTAACGCCATTGCCAAGATCCTCAATGGTGAAGACTCTCGCCTGCTGGTGGTGATCGGTCCCTGCTCCATCCATGATCCCCAGGCTGCCATTGAGTACGGTCAGCGCCTGGTCAAGTTGCGTGAGCAGTACAAGGACAGCCTGGAGATCGTAATGCGGGTCTACTTCGAAAAGCCTCGCACCACCGTGGGTTGGAAGGGGATGATCAATGATCCCGGTATGGATGACAGCTTCCGCATTAATGACGGCCTGCGGGCGGCCCGCAAGCTGCTGTTGGAGCTGAACGATATGGGGCTGCCCACCGCCGGTGAGTTCCTCGATATGATCACGCCACAGTACCTGGCCGATCTGATGTGCTGGGGGGCCATCGGCGCCCGTACCACCGAGTCTCAGGTTCACCGTGAACTGGCTTCCGGCCTCTCCTGTCCGGTGGGCTTTAAAAACGGTACCGACGGCAACATCAAGATTGCCCTGGATGCGATCCGTTCCGCCAGCGCATCTCACCACTTCCTGTCGGTGACCAAGTACGGTCACTCCGCTATCGTGGAGACGACGGGCAACGAAGATTGCCACATCATCTTGCGTGGTGGCGACAAGGGCCCCAACTATGCTGCCGAGCACGTGGCCCCCGTGATTGATAAGATGATCAGTGCTGGTGTGCGCGCCAATGTGATGATCGATTTCAGCCACGCCAACAGCGAGAAGCAGTTTCAGCGCCAAATGAATGTCGGTGCCGATGTCTGTGAGCAGATTGCCGGAGGCAATGCCGCGATCATGGGGGTGATGGTGGAGAGTCACCTCAATGAGGGGCGCCAGGATCTGGTCGAAGGTAAGGCCCTCAATTACGGTCAGAGCATCACGGATGCCTGCATCGGTTGGGATGACAGCGCTGCGCTGCTTGGGCAGTTGGCGAAAGCCGTCCAGGCCCGTCGCTAAGGCGGTATCCCCTTGATGAGCCGAAGCCGCCTCCGGGCGGCTTTTTGCGCTTTTTCCGGCCTCCGGCCTCGCCCAGTTCGAGAAACCTCTTCGCTACTGCGGCCCCGTTACGAACAATCGTCGGCGGCATCGGTTTTATCAATTGCCTGAATAGAGACAACAGGTTAGCCCAAGTGGCGGTGGCCAGGTATTCTTGCTCCATCGGTTAGCCAGCGGTTAATCAAAAGAATTTACAGATTGAAACTTGAATCTAACAGGAGTTGATAATGGGCGTATTAGTTGGCCGTAAGGCACCGGATTTCACAGCAGCTGCGGTACTGGGCAACGGTGAGATCATCGAAAACTTTAACCTGGCCGAGCGCATCGAAGGCAAACCGGCCGTGGTGTTCTTCTACCCGTTGGATTTCACCTTCGTCTGTCCGTCAGAGCTGATCGCCTTCGATAAGCGTATCGAAGAGTTCAAGAGCCGCGGCGTCGAGGTGATCGGTGTGTCCATCGATTCCCAGTTCAGCCACAACGCCTGGCGTAACACCAAGATCGAAGACGGCGGCATCGGTCAGGTCAACTACGCGCTGATCGCCGACGTGAAGCACGAGATCTGTCAGGCCTACGACGTTGAGCATCCGGAAGCCGGTGTGGCCTTCCGCGCCTCCTTCCTGATCGACAAGGAAGGTCTGGTCCGTCACCAGGTAGTGAACGATCTGCCCCTGGGTCGCAACGTGGACGAGATGCTGCGCATGATCGACGCGCTGCAGTTCCACGAAGAGCACGGCGAAGTGTGTCCGGCTCAGTGGGAAAAAGGTAAGAAGGGTATGGACGCGTCCCCGGACGGCGTCGCCCGCTTCCTGGCTGAGAACAGCGACGCGCTGTAAGCGTCTCGCCTCGGCAAACCATGAAAACGCCCCCATCCTCGGATGGGGGCGTTGTTGTTTCCGGGCTTAGCCTTATCGACTGGAAACCGCGTCAGCCAGGCGCCGGAAGGAGGCCTGAATCGTCTCCCGCGCGGTGGCGATGTTGAGCCGCTGATACTGCCCCGGCCGCCCGGCAAAATCCCGGCCAAACCAGGTGCCCGGGGTCAGACCCATGCCCGCCTGCTCGGCCAACAGTGCCTTGAGGGCGTCGTCGTCCCGATCCAGTCCGGACAGATCGAACCAGATCTGATACGTGCTTTCCGGGCGGTACAGGATCACCTGAGGCAGATGCTCGGCGACGAAGGCCTGGATCCAGTCCACCGTCTCCTCCAGGTAAGCCAGCATGCCATCCAGCCAGGCCTCGCCCTGCTCGTAGGCGGCGATGGTGGCGAAGGTGGTCAAGGCGTTGCCGTGATCCAGGTACATGCCGCCCAGGGCGTGCTTGAGCTTGCTCAGCAGCTCAGGGTTATCACTGTACAGGTAGCCGTTGGCAATGCTGTGCATGCCGAAGGTCTTGGCCGGGGAGCCCAGCAGGGCCACACTCCGCTCATAGCCCAGGCTGATCAGGCTGGTAAAGCGGTGATCGCCATAGAGGATATCCGAGTGGACCTCGTCGCTCACCAGAAGCAGATCATAGCGCCGGGCGATCTCGACCACCTGCTCCAGTTCTTCACGCTGCCACACGCGGCCTGTGGGATTGTGGGGGTTGCACAGCAGCAGGACTTTGACGTCGTGCTGGCGGATCTTGGCTTCCATATCCTCAAGATCAAAGCGGTACTGGCCCTGCTCGATGTGCATCGGATTGGTGATCACGGTGCGGCCGGCGGCGTTGATCAGCTTTTCAAACTGATGGTACGCCGGGGTCTGGATCAGCACGCCATCGCCGGGGGCGGACAGCTCACGCAGCAGCACGGACAGTCCGCTGAGGACACCGGGGGCGGTGGCGAAATGGGCCGGATCTAAGATCAGCTGATGGCGTTTGTCATACCACTGGCTGATCGCCTGATGGATCGCCGAGGAGGCAAATTCATAGGAATACACGCCACGGTTTACCAGGCGTTGCAGCTCTTCGGTGATGGGCCGGGCGACGGGGAAATCCATATCGGCGACCCAGTAGGGCTGGACCTTGGTGGTGCCGTAGATCTGGCCGAGCATATTGGGATCGTGCTTGATGAAGTCATCGCGTTGGCCCTCGGGGGCCACAGGGGAAAATGGGGACACGGAAAACTGGGACATGGCAAATCCTGGGAATAAGGATCCGGATCTGCTGCGCGCGTCGGCGCGGCGAGCCGAAAGTGTGGTGATGGAGTTAAGACGGAGATCCAGGCTCGGGGACGCAAGGTTTTGGTGCCTTGCCTTGTCATCGATGGTCGTCAGCCTGGCTATCTGCCTGATGCACGGCTCAATCTTGGGCTAAGGCGCCTATCGTTTGATGGTGCCCGGAGGGCAGAACACAGGGATATAGCCTGTCGGAACCAGGGCCTGGGCATTCGCCTGGCGGGGGGACGGAATACCCCAGGGAGGCGCTATGCTCAGTGGAGGGCCGGGAACCCGGTGAACGGATCCAATCTGCGTCTTTTTCGCCGCGCCTCCGTCTCTCACTCTTTGCGCAGAAAAACACAGAGGCCCCCATGCTTTCCCACTGGCAATCCCACAAGGCTCAGCTTCGCGGCTATATCAATAAGCGGGTGGATCAACCGGCCGTGGTGGATGACATCCTGCAGGAGGTGTACATCAAGGCCAGCACTAAGCTGCACCAGCTACAGGCGCAAGGCAGCCTCAAAGGCTGGCTCTATCGCATCGCCCACAACGCTATCATGGATCACTACCGCAGTCAGCGGCCGGTGGAGGAGCTGCCGGAGACCTTGATTGCCGAAGAGCAGGATCCCGGTGAGCGGGCCCATCAGGAAGTGGCCCAGTGTCTGCGGCCCTTGATCGAAGAGCTGCCGGAAAAATACCGGGTCCCACTGGTGATGGCCGAGTTGGAGGGGATCCCTCAGCGGGAGATCGCCGACCGGCTGGGCCTCTCCCTGTCCGGCGCCAAGAGCCGGGTGCAGCGGGGCCGGGTCAAGCTGAGGGAGCAGCTGACCGCCTGTTGCGATATCGAGGTGAGTGGGGGCGGTGTGGTGGGCTATGAGCCCAAGGATCCGCAGCGTCGTTGCTGAGTATTGAGTACTGAGTGCTAAGTACTAAGTACTAAGTACTCTGCGCTGAGGGATCAGGCCGGCTCGAGCTCAGGCTGAGCACTCAGTTGTTGCCACAGGGCATGGTGCGTCGGCAGGGCGAGGCGTTGCTGATCGGCCTGGCGCAACAGGTAGCCGGTAATGGCCTCCAGTTCGGTGGGGCGTCCGGCATCGGCGTCTTGCAGGGTGGAGCAACGGTTGGTCGCGGTAGCGCGGGCGACGGCCAATACGCGTTTTTGTATCTGCTGCGCGGGTTCATCGAAGCCGAGCCGGTGGCCAAGCCGAGCCAGCTCCTGGCAGAGTGATGCAATGACGGCGTCATACTCGGGTGCCAGCAGGGCGCCATTGGTGACGCGATCACGCAGCGCCAGAGGGTTGATCACCGCATTGATGGTCAGCTTCTGCCATAGCAATGACTCGATCCGCTGGCTTTGGCTGAAGCCGAGTCGCTGCAACACTTTAGGGAAAGCGTGGGAGGAGGGTGAGGCACAACCGGCCTGGCGCATGCCATTGCCGGTGTGGCGCAGCGAATGTCGGTCCAGCCGCAAGGCGCCATCGGTCAGGGTGCCCCACCACCACTGACGGTTTGGATACTGTTCCAGCAGCGCCTGCTGGGGGCCCATGCCATTGTGCAGCAGGATGATGGGGGTGCAGTCGGGCAACCAGCTCAGTACCGGCGCCAGGGCCTGCTGGACATCGATGGCCTTGGTGGTGACAAGCAGTGACTGCAGTGGGCAGGGCCGATCTGATGGGTGGGTGGTGAGTGCGTATTCGAGTTGGGTCCCACGTCGGTTTTCGAGTCGATGGGTCCGCTGGGCCGGGTTCACGCCGGGGCGGCGCAACAGGCGGAGCGGAACACGTTGATGCGCCAGCTGCATCGCCAACAGTTGGCCGATAGCCCCGGCGCCGAGGATCCCTACCGCCGCTGCCATTGGCGCAACCCCAGCAGGCAGAGATAGAAACTGATGGCTCCGGCCATATCGGCGATCAGATCGGCCAGATCGGCGCTGCGATAGGGCAGACGCGACTGGATCGCCTCGATCAGCACCGCATAGCCAAACAGCAGAAGCAGTTGCCAGCCTGGCCGGGTGTTACTGGCCCATTGCAGCAGGGCCGCCAGGGCGAAAAAGGCGCCAAAGTGGGCGGCCTTATCAAAATGGGGAAAGGGCTGACCGTACCCGGGGCGGGAAAACACCAGGTAGGAGACGATGGCTAAGGCCAGTAACAATAAGCCCTGGCCCAGTCGGCGCTGAGCAGCATTGGGTTGTAAAATAAAATCCAGCATGGCCATTATCCTAAGCAAGTGCGCTGCTTGCTGTCACCCTTTTCTTGTCGGATGGGGTACACTTGGGCCAGTTTAATTATTTGATCCGGAGGGTGTAATGCCGTCTTTTGATATTGTCTCTGAAGTGGATGCCGTGGAAGTGAAGAACGCGGTGGACAATGCCAACCGTGAACTGGAGATCCGCTTTGACTTTCGGGGCGTGGAAGCCAGCTTCGAGATGAAAGATCTGGTGGTCTCCATCAAGGCGGAAGCCGAGTTCCAGATCCAGCAGATGGAAACCATGCTGCGTGGCACGCTGGCCAAGCGTAACGTCGATGCCAAGGCGATGGAGCTTAAGGGTAAGCCCATCCTGTCCGGCAAGACCGTGACCCGTCAGGCCGTGTTTAAACAGGGCATTGAGCAGGACTTTGCCAAGAAACTGGTGAAGCTGATCAAGGACGCCAAGCTGAAGGTGCAGGCCTCCATTCAGGGCGATAAGGTTCGGGTTACCGGCAAGAAACGGGATGATCTGCAGGCGGTGATGGCCCTGCTGCGGGGCGAAGAGCTGGCCCAGCCGGTGCAGTTTGAGAACTTCCGCGATTGAGTAAGCTGACAGCTTTAAGCTGCAAGCTGCGAGTGACAAGCTAAGAGCGAAATGCGCGTGCTCGAAAGGTGAAAACGCCCGGCGCCCTTGATGAGAAAAGGGACCGGGCGTTTTTATTTTTGCTTTTCTGTATTTAGGGCGCTTCTTTTGCCAGGGGTTGGCAACGGGACAAAATCAGCTCCCGCATCCAGCGATGGCCTGGGTCATTTTCATGATGTTGGTGCCAAAACAGGGTGTAGGAGATGGCCGGCAGTGGGACGGGAAGCGGAAGTATTTCCAAATTCAGTGTTGCAGCAATATGACGGGCATAGCGACCCGGGGCGGTAAGGAGTAAATCAGTATGACTGCAAATGCTGGCGGCGCTGTTGAAGTCAGGCACGTGCATGGTGAGCGTACGATGCTTTTGCTGCTCAGCCAGTTTGAGATCTAGCAGCCAGTGCTCCTGAACATCACAGCGGACTTGAACGTGGCGCGCTGCCAGATAGGGCGCCTCTCCCCAGGGTTGGTTCAGCAGTGGGTGCTCTTTTCTGATTAAGCAGCAAAGCCGATCTTGATACAGCTCACGGCAAATAATGTCTTTAGGCGGCAACAAAGTACGGCGAGCATCCTGAATGTGGATGTCCTTACCAGTAATGCCAAAGTCCAACTCACCCCGCCGCAGGCGCTCCAAACTGTCTGTTTTCCACGTTTGGGCGTCAAGAGTGATGGACGGCGCCTGGGTGTGCAGCTCTACCAAAAAATGAGGCAGCAGCAGCGGGTACATGCTTTCGACCATGGCCAGCATAAAACAGCGCTCGCTGCGGTTGGGTTGAAACTCCCCTGGCTGCGTCAGGGCTTCTATTGCACTGAGTAACTGCTTTAATGGCGCCGCGAGATTGCGGGCATAGGGGGTGGGTTCCAGTCCATGGGACAATCTGACAAACAGTGGGTCATTAAACTGGCTACGCAATCGAGCCAGGCTCTTGCTGATGGATGACTGACTTAGGTTTAGTTTTCGGGCAGTTTTGGTCACGCTGCGCTGTTCTAACAGTGCATGCAAGCAGACGAGCAAGTTCAAATCGAGACGAGACAGTTGTTCAAACGACATCAAACTCAGGCCATGTTATTCCCCATAAGAAAATCATACATGATATCTATTCACTAGTTCCAATATCTCTGTGGTCCTACACTGGGTGCCAGAACCGGGAGGAATGATACTCTTCCCTGGGGTACTTTAGAGTGGGTGTTATGACCGAATACGAAAAGATGCTGGCGGGTTTGGGTTACGATGGAAGTGATTCCTATATCAAAGAAATCAAGCACCTGGCCTATCAGGCCCTACAACAAATCAACCATGCTGTTAGTGTCGACCAGGCGCAGCAGGAGCTCCGATCATTGATGACTTTGGGGCAGGGCTGTTGGATCACGCCGCCGTTCTATTGCGAGTTTGGACGTCACATTGAGATGGGGGAGCACAGTTTCCTGAACATGGGGGTTACCATGCTCGATGGGGCTCGCATTACTCTGGGACGCAATGTGATGGTGGGCCCCAACTGTCAGTTCTATACCGCCAGCCATTCACTCGACCATCGTCAACGGCGCAACTGGCAGACCATTTGTCGACCCATCGTGGTGGAAGATGATGTTTGGATCGGCGGCAGTGTAGTGATTACCCAAGGTATAACTATCGGTCGAGGCGCGGTCATTGCCGCCAACTCAACGGTGACCCGGGATGTCGAACCGTTGACTCTGGTGGCGGGTTCACCGGCCCGGTGTGTTCGCCGTTTAGAAATGGGGGAAAGTGTGGAAGAGTGCGGTCGGTAGATGTCATCATCAGCACTCCAGCTTGAGAACTTCCGCGGTTAAGTTATACCAATCGTATTAAGAGCAGACTCTAGGTGCTGGGGCGGACTTCGCCCTGCTAGCAAACGCTACAGCACGACACCAGATGCAAAAACGCCCGGCGCCCTTGATGAGAAAAGGGGCCGGGCGTTTTTTTGTTCTGGTTACGCTATCGGCGGGATCAGGGGACGTTGTCGGTGCCGGTCGCTGGCGCCTTCTGCTGTGTGGCAGGCGCCGATTCCCGCAGCGCCTGGCGGTTGACCAGCAGGATCAGCAGCAGCACCGGCAGGCCCATGGCGCTGGCGGCGATAAAGAAGTGGGTATAGCCCCAGGCGTCCACCATGACGCCGGAGAAGCCCGCCACGTACTTGGGAAACAGCAGCATCATGGAGGAGAGCAGGGCGTATTGGGTGGCGGAGTAGGCCAGGTTGGTCAGGCTCGACAGGTAGGCGATAAAGGCTGAGGTGGCGATCCCGGCGGCAAAGTTGTCGGCGGCGATCACCAGGGTCAACAGGCCAAGATGGTAGCCCACCTGGGCCTGGACGGCGTACAGCAGGTTGGTGGCGGCCACCAGGATGGCGCCGATGAAGAGGATCTTCATGGTGCCGTAGCGAAACACCAGGGCGCCACCGGCAGCGGCGCCGAGCAGGGTCATGATCACCCCGTAGATCTTGGAGATCGCCGCCACTTCCGCCTTGGAGAACCCCATGTCGACATAGAACACGTTGGCCATCACTCCCATGACGATATCGGAGATCCGGTAGCAGGCGATGAGCGCCAGGATCAACAGGGCCTGTTTACCGAAGCGCCCAAAGAAATCGACGAAGGGGGCGACGACGGCGCTGTAGCCCCAGGCCAGGAAGCGGGCCAGGGGGCGGGGCAGGTGGGCAAAACGGTTGAGAAAGTCCTGCTGTGCCTGCTCGGCGCTGGAGCGGTCCACCTGGGGTTCGTGGGTCAGCAGGGTGGCGAGGATCCCCACCCCCATGCTGGCGGCCATGGCCCAGTAGGCCGCCTGCCAAGCCTCGACCCGGTAGGCGTTGGGATCGGGATCGGCCCAGGCGGCGATGGCCAGGGCGCCGGCACCGGAGAAGATCATCGCCAGGCGGTAGCCCATCTGGTAGGCGGCGGCCAGGGCCGCCTGCATCTTCTCCGGGGCCGCTTCGATGCGAAAGGCGTCCACCGCGATGTCCTGAGTGGCGGAGGCGAAGGCCACGGCCAGGGCCAGGCTCACCAGAGCCGTCAGTTGCAGTTGGGGATCCATCTGGGCCATAAAGGCCAGCCCGGCCGCCAGGGTGAGCTGGGACAGCAGCAGCCAGCTGCGTCGTCGGCCCAGCACCCGGGTGAGCACAGGGATGGGCAGGCGGTCCACCAGGGGGGCCCAGAGAAACTTGATGCTGTAGGCCAGGGCCACCCAGCTGATAAAGCCGATGGTGGCCCGCTCGATGCCTGCCTCGCGCAGCCAGAACGACAGGGTGCCGAACACCAGCGCCAGGGGCAGGCCGGAGGAGAAGCCCAGGGCCAGCAGGGTCAGCACCCGTTTGTGGGCGTACACTTTCAGGGCACCGAGTTTATCGGTCAGGGTTGGGCTGAGCATTGCGAAGGGGCGTCTCCAAGTTGGCGATGATGGATCCCAGCTTAACGGGCCGGGAAAGCGGAGCACAACCCGCTTCTCTTTGGGTTATAGCGGCACCACCGTGCCGAACCTGTACGGCTTAGGGGCAGGAGTAGATATGACCGACGTAGGTTACCGAGGTCTCGAAAGCCAATTTGTCCTTGATTTCCACAAGGTTACCTCCAATGTTGGCGGCGTGGTTGCGCAGCTGGTTAAGGGCCCCTGTGGTCAGATCAAAGTTGCTGATAAACCAGTAACTGTACCAGTGTCCTTCCGAGCCGACCCAGGTATCCAGCCGTTGGCAGCGCTCGGTGACGGCGGCATTGTCGAACACCATGGTCACCCTGTCGGCGTCGGGTAACCTGGGGGTGACGGTGCAGCCGGCCAAAAGCAGCCCGGCGAGGAGCCCGTAGCGTCGTTGCATGACGTTGTCCTATTCCGGTTGGAGCCGGGCCTTGAGCAGGCGCAGAGGTACCATGGGGACCGTCGCGGCGCCGATGGCGTCGTTGTAATCGGTGGGCACCTCACCCATTCGGTCGAGCACCTCCATCCCCTCAATGATCTCGCCAAACACTGCGTAGCCCCAGCGTCGGCCCGGATCCAGCCCTTCGTTATCATCCAGGTTGAAATAGAACTGGTTGGTGGCGGTGTGGGCCCCAAGGCCTCTCGCCATGGCGATTGTACCGCGTTGGTTGCTCAGGCCGTTGCCCGACTCGTTCACCACGGGGTCGTTTTGCGGCAGGTAGCTGTAGTCGGACTTGTAGCCGCCGCCTTGGACCACAAAACCCGGTTCCACCCGGTGAAACAGAGTGTCGTCGTAGACACCGTCCACCACATAGGTCAGGAAGTTGTCCACGGTGAGGCGGGCCCGGCTGCGATCCAGTTCGATGACGAGCGTACCCAGGTTGGTTTCCAGCTGCACCTGGGGAAACAGGTTGTTCGGCTGGATCCGAAGATCCGGTTCGGCCTTCGCCCAGCTTATGGCGGGCAGGCACAGGGCCAATAACAGGCAAAACGTCCGTGTCACGGCTTTCTCCTTACTGAATAAACTGATGCAGCTCTTGATCGGTGAGGATGGCACCCAGCAGTTGAGCTAGGCGGTCATTGATCTCACGCTCCAGCTTGGCCGCATCGGCGCCCAGTACCCCTTTGAACTCGCCTCGGGCCTGGTAGCGCTTGACCAGCTTCTGCTCATCTTTGCGCAAGGTCAGTCGTGCCATCAGGGTGCTTTGTGCCTTATGGCTCATGGGCAGCTGTTCAACGTCCATGCGCAGGCGTTCCAGGCTCAGCTCCATCTGCACATCGCCATTGGCCCGCAAGGTGTATCCCATGCGCTCCAGGCCGTCGGCCAGCCCCTGCTCGAGCAGTTGGCGAGGGTTGCTGTTGGCACCGATCAGGGTCGCGGCGTCGCCGTCTCGTTCTATCCGGGCCAGGTAGGTTTCACTGCGCAGATCGACGCTGCTCAGGGCAATGCTGGCGGGTGTGCTGATCTTATGTTGGACCAGGGGCTCCAGGGGGGACAGAACCAGGGTTTGTGGTGTATTGGCGCAGCCTGCGAGCCCGGCAAGTAAGGCCAGGACGGAAAATAGACGTGTTTTCATAATGACGTTCATAAAACCATGATGACCGCAGGATAACAGATCCTGCGGTGGGGAAAAGGGGATAAAGATCAGCGCTTTTGTGCTTCAAGAATGACGAACTTGGCGTTGGAGGCGAGGGTGGTGCAACCGCCAAACAGCCGGGTCAGCTTGATGTGGTAGCCCAGGTGGCGATTGCCGACCACCAGCAGTTTGCCCCCCATCTTCAGCACTCGGCGGGCATCCCGGAACATCTGCCAGGCGATATGATCCGTCACCGCCTGCTGCTGGTGAAACGGTGGGTTACACAGCACCAGATCGGCACTGCCCCCTTCGACATCCGACAGGCAGTCGTTCCACAACAGCTCAATCCGCTCTTCGAATTCAGCCGTATTGTCCTCACAGGCCCTAAGGCCATGCCAGGATTCGTCGACGGCCAGCACTTCACACTCGGGATCCGCCTTGAGTGCCGCCAGGGACAGTACGCCGTTGCCACAGCCCAGATCCACTACCTTGCCGCCGGCGGGAATGGCATCGGCGATATGGGGCAGCAGGGCCCGGGCACCGAGATCCAGGCGGGCACTGCCGTAGGTGTTGGGGTAGTTGCGCAGGGTCTGCTCGACTTCCTCGCAGTGCCACGCCAGGACGGGATCCATGCCACTGCTGCGGCCGGAAAGCTGGCCATGCACCAGGCGGGCTTTTTTCACCGCCCGGGAGGGGTGCACATCGTCGAGCAGCTGACGGGTCAGATCGGGCAGGGTGCTGGGCATGTCTTTCTGCCGGGCGCCGATCACCACAGGGGTGCCTGCGGGCAGATGCTGGTTGAGCCAATCCAGCTGTGCGGTCAGCAGGCGCAGGCTGCGGGGCAGTTTGATCAGCACCCCGGCCGGCGTACCCTGGGCCTCAAGCTCAGCGATATCTCGGTAGACAGACGCTACCGGCGGCTGCTCATTGAGATCGCGGTTTTGTTCCAGTGCCTGGTGGCTGACAAAGGAGTCGTTGACCCAGTGCAGTTCACGCTCAGGCTCAGCGGCGGTCAGGGCGCAGGCCAGGGCACCGAAGTGATCGTTGAGCACCCAGAGGGCGCCGCCCGGCAGTTGATGGGCGGTGGCCATCAGCTCGTCGGCACTGTCCCAGGCTCTCAGGGGATCGTCGAGCTGGGGCGGAAAGCGTTCGAGGCGCAGCGGCGTGTCGTTGACGGTAAACTCAGTCATGGCGATGGGATCTGGCAAAAAGAGGAATGATCTCAAAGATGAGGCGAATTGAACAGCGTATTGATGATCCTAGCGGAAGATTGCTGGCGCGCCACTGGCCCCGTTGGCTCAGTGAGGAGGAACAGGCGGAACTTTGGCCTTTGTTGCTGGGCCTGCCCTGGTCCCGGCCCAGCCTGACCCTCTTTGGTCAAACCCACCCCATCCCCCGACAGCAGTGCTTTCTGGGCGAAGTGAACTGTCACTATCGATACAGTGGAGGGTTATTGGAGCCCTTGCCCCTGCCCGAGGCATTGAGCCGGTTGATGGCCCGGCTCAACCGGTTTGGTCACTGGCACTTCAACTCCGTGCTGGCCAACCGCTACCGGGACGGGGCCGACAAGATGGGCTGGCACAGGGACAATGAGCCGGAGCTGGGCGCCGATCCCCAGTTGGCGATCCTGTCACTGGGGGCACCGCGCACCCTGCGTCTGCGTTGGGATCGCACCGGCTCCACCCCAGTGTTGCTGGCCCCGGGCAGCCTGTTGTGGCTGGCCCCGGGCGTCTGGCATGGCCTCAACGCCAGCAAGCGCGTCACCCAGGCGCGGATCAGCCTGACCTTCCGTGCGGTGATCCCGGGCTTTCATTGTGATCCGGATCCCGGTATAACCGGCGGCAAAGGTTAACAAGGAGCCCATCATGTCCATGCAGCAGATCATTGAGCAGAAGATCACCCAGGCCCTGGCCCCCAGCCATATCGAAGTGATCAACGAAAGTTACATGCATCGGGGCGGCAGTGAGGACAGCCACTTCAAGCTGATCGTCGTCGCCGAGCAGTTTGACGGCCAGCGCCTGCTGGCCCGGCACCGCGCCGTGAATGCCGTGCTGGCGGATGAGTTGGCGGGCAGCCTGCATGCCCTGGCGCTGCACACCTACACCCCAACCGAGTGGGCCGAGCAGGGCGGTGCCCCGCGAACCCCCTCCTGCGTTAGCTGAGCTTTATTGCTCTTTCTTCGGTAGCCTCCCCGATGGTGCGGATGCCTGCGGCATAAGCGGTTTCGTGGTTCACTAACTACCCCTGCGAAGGGCTGGTTTCGCCACACACCGGTCGTAGGTTGGAGTTGAGCGCAGCGAAGCTCAACGTGTTGCAAAAGCCCTGTGTGGGGCATTTGCTCACCGTCCAGACTGCGCCGAGGTTGGGGAAATGGCACTCAGGTAAAAAGGTTTGTCAGAATGCTGGCCTTAGCGGAAACGTAGGGCGGCCATGAAACCTGGTTCTGGTTCGTGGCAATTGCCAGCATAGATCTCACCGCCGTGGGCTTGCATGATCTGTCGTGCCAGGCTCAGGCCGATCCCTGAACCGCCTTGCTTGGTGGAGAAAAAGGGCACAAACAGGTTCGCCTCGGCCTCCTCGACCACTCCGATCCCGTTATCCCTCAGTTCAACCAATATCCGGCTCTCCTTATCCCTAAGTGCCTGCAGAACGATCTTGGGGCTCGTCTGGCCTCTTACGGCTTCGACAGCGTTGCGCAGCAGATTGATCAATAGCTGATCCAGCAAGGTTCGATCCGCCATCAGGTTCAGTCCCTCAGCAATGCGCACTTCTAGGGTGATCCCTGTCAGTTCACTTTGCATCAGGGCCAAGCCTTCATTGAGCCACCCGTCCACATTCACAAGCGTCCGTTTAGGTTTGGGTAACTGAGCCAGTTGCTGGTAGTCGTTGATAAAGCCACCTAGGGTTCGGGCCCGACGCTCCACAGTAGCCAATGCCTGAGCCAGATCTGCCCGGTCCTCGTCATCCAGCCCCTCCTCCCCCGACACCAGGGTTCGCGCCGTCCCCGCCAAGGAGGCGATGGGGGTGATGGAGTTGCGGATCTCATGGGTCAGCACCCGCACCATCTGCTGCCAGGCGCGCTGTTCCTGGGCCGCCAGCTCATCGGCAATGCTCTGCAGGGTGATCACCCGTAGCGACTGTCCCTGGATCTGACAGCGACTTAGGCAGGCCAGCAGCGATTTGTGCTGCCAATGCAGCAAGGCTCTAGGCGTGGGTGACCGCTCCGCCAGCCAGCGGCGCAGCGGTGTGGCGTCATCGGGCAGGCCATTCAGATCCGTAGGACTTTGCCGGCCCAGCAGGGCAAGCCAGGCACGGTTGTGGCGCACAATATGGCCCTGCTCATCCAGTACCAGTACGGCGAGATCCAGATGCTGCAGGATGGCATTGAGAAACAGCCGTTGTTGCTCCTCTTTGATCTGGTGGTTCTCATTGCGCTGTTTGAGGCGTTCGATCTGGCGCTCTACCGAACTATCGCCGATCTCCGCCAAGGGCAGATCCCCCGCCAGCGCGGCAGCCAGCCACTGGCTCTGGCTGCGCCGCCCCTGCCTGGCCCGGCGCTGCATCTGCCACAACAGCAGGAGCACAAGCCCCATTAACAACACCAAGGGCATGATGTACTCCGTCAGCATTGCCAGGACAACGCCAGTCGCCACCAGGGCGACCAGCCCCAACTGCTCCCACAGCAGCGTTCGATCGACTCTTGCCTTACCGTTAGAGTCCATATTTTTCCATCCGTCGATAGAGGGCGGCGCGGGTCAGTCCTAGGGCTTTGGCGGCGCGGCTGATGTTGCCCTGATGGCCATGCAGGGCCTTTTCGATGGCCAACTGCTCAAGCGCAGCCAGGTCCAGGCTGTCCAGATCCACGTCGGCGGCTTTTGTCTGGGGGGCTTGGGCCGATGATGGAGCACTCAGATCCAGCAGTGACACATTCAGCGCGCCATTGCCTGAGAGGATCACCAGTCGCTCCATGGCATGGGCCAGTTCCCGAACGTTACCCGGCCAGGGATAGGCTTGCAGCTGGGCGAGATCGGTGCAGGTCAGCGCGTGTTCGGGGCGGCCGTACTGTTGCTGATAGAGTCGGAGGAAATGATCGGCCAGCAGGGGGATGTCCTCTTGACGCTCACGCAGCGGCGGCAACTGGATCACCACGGTGTTGATGCGGTAGAGCAGATCCTGGCGGAAGTTTCCTGCCGCCACCCGTGCATCCAGATCGTCGTTGGTGGCGCACACCAGACGGATATCGGTGTCGGTGGTGCGATTGCTGCCGACCGGCTGGATCTGCCGATTTTGAATGGCGCTGAGCAACTGGCTCTGTTGGGGCAGGGGCAGGTTACCCAACTCATCGAGAAACAGGGTGCCGCCGCGGGCCGCTTCAAAGCGTCCGGTCCGATCCGACTTGGCGTCGGTAAAAGCACCTTTGACGTGGCCAAACAGCTCGGAGCCGATCAGGCTGTCGCTCAGGGTGCCCATGTCCACGCTGATCATGGGACCAACCGCACGGACGGAGTGGGCATGGATCGCCTCCGCCACCACCGCCTTACCGGTGCCGCTTTCCCCGAGGATCAGCACATTGGCCTCGGTCGGCGCTACCATCTTGATGGTCTCCATCACCCGCTGCATCGCCGGACTTTGACCCAGAAGGCGGTTCTGTGGCTCCGTACTGGGACTGGCGGGCGTCACAGATTGTACGCTCTTGTCCTGCCCGGCGCTCATCGATGGATCGGCTGCCTTCACGGTGGCTAGCAGCCGATCGTTATCCCAAGGCTTGGTGACAAAGTCCGCCGCCCCGGCTTTCATCGCCCGCACCGCCAGCTCCAGCTCGCCATAGGCGGTCATCATCACCACCGCCGTACGCGGATGGTCGCGGCGCAGCTGGGCCAGCAGGGCCATGCCCTCCTCGCCACTGGCCTGATCCCGGCGGAAGTTCATGTCCAGCAGTACCAGCTCAAATTGATGTTCAGCCATCATCACCGGCAAGCTGTCCGGCGTTTCCGTCACCATGATCTGGGCGAAATGGCGCTTGAGCACCATACGAGCGGCGATCAGGATATCCGGGTTGTCGTCCACCACCAGTACTTTGCTGGGGCCGGGCGAAAGGCGGCGGGTCATCTTGGCGTCTCAAAAAGGGGTTATTGCTCCCTATCTTAATGCAACGCATTGAATTTCCAACTGTTCAAATTCGGACACCTGAGTGTTCGATAGTGAACACCTGATCTTGCTCGCCAACTCGCCAAAGAAGTTAACCTGCTGTTTTTATTGCACTTAAAAAGTTGGCACGCCCTTCGCTGTTATATCATCAGACACGGATGATATAGAGCCAAGACAATGGATACACAGATCGCTCAACCTTCACTGCTTCGCCGCCTGGCCAAGCCCGCTATCGCCGCGGCCATGGTGATCTTGGCCCTGGCCAGCGCCCGAGCTTTTCAAAGCGCGCCAGGCGGCAAGCGGTTGACCCTGCCGATGGACAGTGTCCAGTTGGTCACCGTTACCCAGGACACCCTGGCCCAGTCCATTTCGCTGCGCGGCACCGTGGTCCCCCGGCGCACCATCTACCTGGATGCCATCGAAGGCGGTCGGGTGGAGCGGCGTCTGGTGGAGCCGGGGATCATGGTGACTAAGGGCCAGCCGTTGGTGGTGCTGTCCAACTCCAGCCTGCAACTGAACGTGATGAGCCGGGAAGCGGACGTGGCGGAGCAGCTCAATAACCTGTCCAATACCCGCATGGCGATGGAGACCGAGCGGCTCAATATCCGCACCCAGCTGCTGGAGATCGATCACCAGATCCGCACCCTGTCTCGTCAGATCCGCCAGTACGAGCAGCTCAAGGCCTCGGACTTTGTCTCTGCTGAAGCGATCGATCAGATCCGCGATTCCCTGGCCTACTACCAGACCCGCCGCGAGCTGGTGCTGGCCAAGCAGTCCCAGGACAAGGCGCTGCGGGAGCAGCAGATCCGCCAATTGGAGGAGAGTACGCAGATGCTCACCGCCAACCTGCAGGTGGCCCGCCAGAACCTGGAGGGGCTGACCATCACCGCCCCCGCCGATGGTTTTCTCAGCGCGCTGGAAGCGGAGCAGGGGGAGTCCAAGGGGCGGGGCGCTCGCTTGGGTCAGTTGGATCTTTCCGGCGATTTCAAGCTCAGCGCCATGGTGGATGAGTTTTACCTCAGCCAGGTGGCCAACGGCATGGGCGCCTGGGCGGAGATCGACGGCCAGCGCCGCGAGCTGGTGGTCAGCAAGATCTCCGGGCGGATCAGCAATGGGCAATTTGAGATCGAGTTGGACTTCATGGACGACAGCGCCGAACAAGGCCTGCGCCGCGGCCAGACCCTGTCGCTGACCCTGATGATGGAAAACGAAAGCAGCCACGCCCTGGTGTTGCCCAAAGGGGCCTTCACCCACCACACCGGCGGCCACTGGATCTTTGTGATGGACGACAACGGCAAGACCGCCACCCGCCGGGAGATCCGCCTTGGGCGCCAGAGCGGCAGCCACCTGGAAGTGCTCTCAGGCCTTGAGGCCGGTGATCAAGTGGTGATCTCCAGCTATCAGAACCTGCAAGAGTTTCAGCAACTTCAGCTTACCCAGTAAAGGAACGGACTCATGATCAAACTGGACAACTTAAGCCGTCAGTTTCGCACTGACAGCGTACTGACCACCGCTCTCAACAACATCAACCTGACCGTCAACAAGGGCGAGTTCGTGGCCATCATGGGCCCCTCGGGCTGCGGTAAATCCACCCTGCTCAATGTGCTGGGGATGCTGGACAGCCCCAGCTCCGGCCACTATTGGTTCGACGATAAGGACATCGCCAACCACAGCGAAAAGGCCCTGGCGAAACTGCGCAAGACCCACCTGGGTTTCGTGTTCCAGAGCTTTAACCTGATCGATGAGTTAACTGTTTATCAGAACGTTGAACTGCCGCTGCTGTATCAGAACGTGCCGGGCAAGGAGCGGCAGCAGCGAGTAGAAGCCATTTTGGAGCAGATGCAGATCGCCCATCGCCGGGAGCACCTGCCCCAGCAACTGTCCGGCGGTCAGCAGCAGCGGGTCGCCGTGGCCCGCGCGCTGATCATCCAGCCGGCCTTGATCTTGGCCGATGAGCCCACCGGCAACCTCGACTCAGAAAACTCCGAAGCCGTGATGAACCTGCTGTGCGAGCTCAACCGCGCCGGCACCACCATCATCATGGTGACCCACGCGGAGGAAGACGCCGCCTACGCCACCCGTACCGTGCGGATGCGTGATGGCCAGATCGTCGCGGACTTGCCTGCCGAGGTGAAGCGTTATGCGTAGTTCATCCTTTGCCATGCTGGGCAACTACCTGGCCACCGCCAGTCGGGCGCTGCTAAAGCAGAAGCTGCACACTGGCCTGAATCTTCTGGGGCTGTCCGTTGGGCTGGCCGCGACTCTGTTGATCTTGCTCTGGGTGCGCTTTGAGTTGAGCTATGACAAGTTTCATCCCAATGTGGAAAGCAGCTATAGGCTGGTTCAGCACTATGGCTCCTTAGACGCCACTATCGCCGCTACGCCCACCAGCCTGCCGCAACGCTTAACGGACCGTTCAGAGATCGCTGCGATGACTTCCCTCATTCGCACATCAGTACCCAACAACTTATTTAAATTGGGTGACATGCCCTTTCAGATCGATGCGTTCTACGGGGCTGATCCCTCATTCCTAGAGTTCTTTGCGCTAGAGATCCTTAAAGGCAATCTCACCACGGTGTTGACCAAACCCAACCAGATCGCCCTGTCAGAGCGGGAGGCTGTGCGTCTGTTCGGTCACCGCGATGTCCTCGGCGAAACCCTACTCTGGCGCCAGAGGGTGCTGAGTGTCACCGCCGTCTTCGCCGATCTGCCGGCTAACACCCACTTGGTGATCAATGCGTTGACCAGCCAGGATACCCTTCGTCCGGTCATGGGGGACTCTCTGGATAGCCTTACAACGAGTGCTGGGTATACTTACATGAGGCCGGTTCCAGGTACTGATCTGAAGCAATTAAGTGCGGAATTGAGCCGTTGGCTAGCCGAGGTTGGCTTTCAAAATCAGGCTCCAGTGCGGCTGGAGTTGCAACCACTGACCGATATCCACCTGCTCTCGGCGTTGATGTTCGAGATGAAAAGTAATGGCTCAGCCCAGGCGGTCTCAGTCGCCATGGGACTCGCCCTGGCCGTATTGGCCATTGCCGCCTTCAACTTTGTCAACTTGAGTACCGCCCGGGCCGGATTGCGGGCCAAAGAGGTGGGGGTACGCAAGGCGCTGGGGGCCAGCCGGGGAAAGTTGGCGGCCCAGTTTCTTCTCGAAGCGGTTTTGCTGACCGCCGTGGCTGCCCTACTTGCCTGTGCTTGGGTAGAGATCGGCCTTCCCCTATTTAATCAACTGATGAATAGTCAGCTGAGTCTCACCTATGCAAGTGACTTTGGGATCTTACTGGTAGGACTGATCCTGCTGATAGGCCTGCTAGCCGGTGCCTATCCGGCACTCTATCTGTCCGCTTTTAAGCCCGCCCGGGTGCTGTCTGGCGAGATGATGGTCGGTCAAGGGGCGATAAGGTTGCGCAAGGCCCTTATTGGTCTGCAAAGCGCCATCAGTATCGGTCTATTGATTGGCTGTGGAGGCCTGCATGCCCAACAGACGTTCATGCAGAGCCAGCCTTTGGGCTACGACAAGAATGGGCGCATAGTCGTCAAGCAACTGCCTAAGGAGGTGCTGGGTCAGCGTGATACCATCGATACCCAACTCACGGCGAGCGGGTTAGTACAGCATTGGACCTTTGTTGACCAAAGCCCAACGGAAGATTTCAAAATGTATCGCCATATCCAACTGCAAGGCAAGGAACTGGAGAACGTGGGTATGCAGATGGGGAGTGAAGACCTAGTAAAAACCTTGGGTCTTACATTGCTTGCCGGACGTGACTTTGACACCGAGTTCAGCGCAGATCGCTATAACCCGGAAACCAAAACTGTGGGTGTGCTTATCAACCGCGAGACCAGCGTCCTGGCAGGCTTTAGCCAACCAGAGAATGCTATCGGGCAGCCGGTAGGTTTCGGTGACGAGATAATGGGTACCATCGTCGGTGTCGTCGACAACTACATAAAGGGGCCAAGCCTGAGAGACAACGCACCCATGTTCTTTGTTCACTCGTTAAATTATCTCATCAATGCGCAGATCCTGCTTCATCTGCAGCCGGGGATCAGTATGACCGAGCTCGATAATCTGCGCTCAATCCTGCAGCGCCTGGCTCCTGAGCAGAACATCGATATGACTTTCCTCAACAGCGAATATCAGGCCCTGTTCGACGATCAGCGCCGTCATCAGGCTCTGCTCCTCAGCTTTGCCACTCTGGCCATCGGCCTCACCTGCATCGGCCTGTTCGGCCTCGCCGCCTTCAGCTGTGAGCGCCGCAGCAAGGAGATCGCCATGCGTAAGGTGCTCGGCGGCAGTTACGCCAGCATCATCGCGTTGATCAACAAAGAGTTCGTGCTGTTGGTCGCGCTGGGCAGCCTGTTGGCCTGGCCGCTGGCTCACTGGGGCCTGAGCCGCTGGCTGGAGCACTTTTTGCACCGAGTCGAGCTGGCCTGGTGGTGGTTCCCCGCCGCAACGCTGGTGGTGCTGGCCATCACCGTCGCGACGGTTTCCGGGCTGGCACTCAACACCGCCCGCCAGCGCCCGGCGCTGATCTTGCGGGACGAATAAAGCACAGCTCTAGGCTTCGTAGGGCACGGTTAGCCGCGCAGCGGCGTAACCTGCCGCAACCTCGGTTGGCGAAAGAGCAAATAGCTGGCGCGGTGAGCTTTCTGTGATTCCCAAAGCTGGTTTGTCGCGTTGGCGACGGCAATTTAGCTCGTTAAGGAGAGTGGGGCTTCACCCCCTGACACCCCCCTTTTGCCTTCACCGCGGCGGCGCTGTTTGGAGGTTTTGTTTGGATTGGCGTTAACGCATGAGCACGGAGTTTAGTGAACAGTGCAGTCTGCCGGGCAGGGATCCCTCAATGCCGCGGGTATAGGGGAGTACAGGAGCGGCCTCGAAATAGGCTAAGAGACGGGGAAAATCCGGTGCTGGGGGCTGGTTTCGCCACAATATTGTATTGTCATTCGCCAGTTTCAACTCACTCTGATCCTACGGTTCGCGATGTCAGTTTCCAAATCGAGCCCAAAGCAGTCAGCTTACGGGACTGCGTCCCTAAGCTAACCTACGAAGCACGAAGCACGAAGCGCGGAGACGGGGCTTGGCTTTGTAGGTTAGATCAGCCGCGCAGCGGCGTGATCTGACATTGCCGGACCGGGCCCGGATCTCAAGATAAGTGGAAGGTAAGTGGGGTCAGAGTCAACTTACTCCGGTGAGATCAGGTTAGGGGAAACAGACTGGGGCTATTTTCGGCCCCGCAGGGAGCACTGGGCATCTGAACCTTTTGATCCCTTGAGCCTTGTGACGCTGCTCAATGAATTATGGGAAGTCTGCGCATTCTCGCTTTCTTTGGTGTTAGGTTTTGTTTGAGGTTTAACAGCCAATAACATTGCCATAGACCCCCGTAACCAACCGAAATAAATGCAAAAGTTTCGCCTATTGATACTTCTCTCCGCGTTAAGCTGGAACGTCGCTGCAGATGAGCACGAGAGAATAGATCATCCCTCTGAGTGCCAAACCGATCTGGCGGCCTTACCAGAATTTATGTTGGAGAACGACACTGGTGCCCGAGAGCATCTTAAGCATAAAGGTGAAGCTCACTTCCGTAGAGCGTTGAACAGAGCCCAAAAAGAAGCCGAATTGGTCACCGATCGTTTTCAATGTGATCGGATCATACGCAAGTACTTACGCGCCTGGCGATCAGTGCATCTGAGTTTGTCTCCGCTACACCAAGACGCCGCCAACATGGATCAGTGGCATCGAGAGGCTATCCAAGATCTACCTTCAGTTACCTCACTGTCTGAGGATACCCTGCTGCTCACCCTACCGGGGTTTCGGCATGAACAGGGTGAGGCGCTGAAGACACTCATTGATGAAAAGCAGGAACTTCTCACCCGGCATCCCAACTGGATCATCGATGTCAGGAGTAATGGTGGGGGGTCGGATTCCAGCTACGCGCCCCTGCTTCCTTACCTGACCCATGGTGAAGTTGCTCAAGTCTCCCAGGAATTCCTGTCGACTCCGGCCGTGATTGCTGGCTTAAAACACGTTTGCGCACGATTCGTCGGTAATGATCCGGCATGTGTGGCATATGTCGATGAGGTGCTGGAGCAATTGGGGACAGTCGAAACCGGCGATTTTGTCTCCGTAAAGGGTGACTTTCTGCAGTACCATTCCGTGGAACCCGTGGACGTGCAGCCGGAAAAGGTGGCTGTGTTGACCGGCGGTCGATGCGGAAGTTCGTGTGAGCAGTTTGTGTTGGATGTCAGGCAAAGCTTCTCAGTCAAAATTGTGGGCCGGAATACCCTGGGCTCTTTGGATTACTCAAATCTCATGCCTTGGATCATGCCTTCCGGGCAGCGGGAACTCTTCTTTGCCACATCCAGGAGTCTTAGGGTCCCTGATGCGCCGGTGGATTTAGCGGGGATCGCCCCGGACATATACTTGCCTGAATCCGGGACTCCTGAATTGGAAGTCGAGCGGGTACGCAACTGGCTAGAGGGGGGCTCGCTCCGTAATTAAAGTGGGGTCAGAGTCAGTTTTCTGTGCGTACCGGGTATCTCTTTACATGAGCAAGGGGCCAGCTCCCTCTGGATACCCCTTTGCCTTCACTGCCTCGAAGTCAGCGAAGATACAGGGTGGGCCATCCTGCTCTGGGGGCGGCTTTCGCCACACACCGGCCAATTATCAGATGTCGAGCTTCGTAGGGTAGGTTAGCCGCGCAGCGGCGTAACCTACCGGCTTCACCAAATGGGATCGTCGCCTATCGAATACGCAGTATGGGCACGGGTAACGGTGGCTTACGCTTCGCTAAGCCCCCCTACGTAGGGGGCTGGTTTCGCGAAAAGAGCGCTCGCTAACCTAGCCTGCGGCAGGCATTTTATTCGAACTGAACGAGCGGAATTGACGCCTTTCCTGCCCTTCGTTCTTGCTCTTCCTAGCACCTAGCACCTAGGCGGCGCTCATCGCACGGACCACGAGATCGGTTCGAGATCTCAGTGTCAGGTTACGCGAAAAGAGCGCTCGCCTGACCTACGGCTGTTTGCTCACCTGACAAATACCCAAGCCTAAAGGCTTTTGGCCAATAGGGTATGGGGCTCAACTCGCCCCACACCGGCCGTTGATAGACTCGGAGCCGGACCAAACGAACTTGACCCCTTTGGTCTGCCTCTGGTCACCTCGAACTCTGCCGTCTTTGGTCACACCACGCAGAGCAAGGCTCCCGGCCTTTGGCTACGTCAATATTCCTCTGGGCCAATAATGGTTCCGTCAAACAGCACTGCGGCCCAATTCCCGCTTCCTGAAAGCGCATTACCATCGACAACTGGCGAAATATCAAACAAATAATACCAATGAGCGGTGCGACCAGAGCACCAATAGGAGCGAAGACTGATCGAGCGGATCGAAACGCCATCGAAACGTGCGTACTGTACTCTCCCCCAATCCTCGACGAGGTTGTAGGCTTCGCTCACGCTTAAAGGCGGATCCCCCTCCTCCGGCTGCCAGGTGCGCGTGCTCTCCATCAGCGACTTAGGCAGAAATATGCCGATCTTGGTACCGTCACTTTTTTTGGTTCCTATGACCGGGCGGTCCCCACACGCGAACGATATCGAAGGCAGGAGTAAGCCAGCCACCAATGTCAGGGTAAAGATGCTACGCATTTGTATTTCCTCCTTGAAATGAAATCCGAGAGTGTATTAAAACCGCATTCAGGTCAAACCCTGCACGGCTCTCCCCGTACCTCATCAACTCCTCCACCGGCAGGGCCTGATGGGTACAATGGGTTAGGTTCGTTGAAGTCACAAGTGACCGCTCTTGGCTACCAACCGGCCCTTTGCTCTGGCTCTTCCTAGAACCTAGCAGCGCAGCGATCTTAGGACCTTGCGTTTGCTCTTGGCCGCTAACCGTACCGAGTCTGTGCCAAGGAGTGGGTCAGGTGTCCCACGATGGGCTTGTGGGGGGCATGACGGTCAGTCTTGGTCAGTGGGTGAGCCACTGCTTTGACGCGATGCGCTGCTCAAACCGGCGGCCTTGGGGTTGTGGGTTAGTTGCAGGGCAAGCAGGGAGTCAAAGCCTAAGGCGCTGATGTGCCCATCTGAGTGCGTATGCGCCCGCTACCTCTGAGCGTCCCACCACTTCTCCACGCCTGCGCCCTTGGTGAGCACAGTCGACTTTACGCAGCCCCGGCTTTGATCCCATGGCCAGGCAGGCCAGTGACGGTCCAATCAAAACAACTAAAATCGGCCTTGACCTGTCTATCGCTTTACAGTTTACAGTGCAACACACAGACAATGATGCTGGCATACGGAGAACCCCATGTACCGGATCTCAGAGCTGGCCGCCTTGGTCGGCCTGTCCCGCACCGCTCTGCTCTATTACGAGAAGAAAGGGCTGATCCAGGGCAAACGTCAGGCCAACGGCTATCGCGTTTACAGCGAGCAGGACGCCCAGCGCTTGCAGCTGATCCTCAAGCTGCAGGCCGGCGGACTGACTCTGGATGAGTGCCAGGCCTGCCTGAGCAGTAAGATCGATCGGGCGCTGCTGCTTAAGCGCCTGCAGCAGCTGGATCAGGAGATCGCCCAAAAGCAGCGATCCCGCCAGTTGCTGTCCGCCCTGCTGGGTGAGGGCGATCTTAAAGCGTGGCATCAGTCGGTAGATGAAGTGGCGCCGGACGCCCACTTGCAATGGTTAATCGCTCAGGGCTTCACGGAGAAAGAGGCGCTGAGAGTGAAATGGTTATCCAAAGACATGAACGAACACGAACAGTACATGGCGGACTTTATGCGCGTCTTCGAGACGTTGGACCGCTGGGGCCCAGGCTCAGAGCACGACACGCTGGCCGCGTTGGCTAAAGTGCCTCACACCCCGCAGCGCCTGCTGGAAATTGGCTGTGGCAAGGGGATCGCCACCACACTGTTGGCGGCCCACACTCAGGCACAGATCACCGCCGTCGACAACGAGCAAGCGGCATTGGATCGCCTCAGCGAGCGCGCCGAGCAGGCGGGTATCGTCGAACGGATCCAAGCCGTCGCGGCCAGCATGACCGAGCTGCCCTTCGAGGATGCCAGCTTCGATCTGATCTGGGCCGAAGGCTGCGCCTACATCATGGGCGTCAACAACGCCTTCGAGCAGTGGCGTCGGCTGTTGCAAGAGGATGGCGTCCTGGTGTTGAGCGATCTGGTGTGGCTGACCGACACACCAAGCGACGCCGCCAAGGCGTTCTGGCAACAAGACTACCCGGACATGACCACGGTCTCCCAGCGCACGGCCCAGGCCCAGGCCGCCGGTTACTCCGTACTGGACAGCTTCGCCCTGAGTGACACCGCCTGGCAAAACTACGCCGGACCGCTGGCAAAGCGCGTCGCGCAGCTGAGGCCTGAGATGAGCGGCTCTGCTGCGCTGACCGAGATCGAAACCGAGCTGAACATCTACCGCGATCATCTGGGCGAGTTTGGCTATCAGATCTTCGTGCTGCAAAAGAGCCGCTCGGTCTAACAACAGCCGTGGAAGCGGGCGACAGCGCTCCCCGCTCCCCACGCCCAGAATAGAGAATAGAGAGACAGACCATGCAGATCCGCACCGAAACCGCCGCCGATCATCCAATCATTGAACGCCTCACCTACCAGGCTTTTGAAGATCACCCACACCATGCGCCGGGTGCCAAACCCACGGAGCATCGGATCATCCAGCGCCTGCGCGAGCAGGGCGCATTGACCCTGTCCTTAGTGGCAGAGGACGACAGCGGCATCGTCGGCCATATCGCGTTTTCGCCGGTCACCATCGATGGCGTGGAAACGAAGTGGTACGGGCTTGGGCCGGTATCCGTCAGCCCGAAGCGTCAAGGCGAGGGGATCGGCGGCCAGCTCATCAAGGCAGGCCTAGCACAGCTGAAAACCCTCGGCGCCGCCGGTGTGGTCTTGCTGGGGGAGCCAGGCTATTACACCCGCTTTGGCTTTGCCGTTGATGCCAACCTGACGCTGCCGGGCGTCCCGGCAGAGTACTTTTTGGTTCGGTCGCTGCAAGGCGCTACACCGCTGCCCAGCGGCGCGGTGGCGTACCATTCGGCCTTTGGGGCCTAGCGCTTCGCCTGACCATTGAGACGCCCGATCACGCCGCTGCGCGGATAGCCAACTTTCAGGCCAATTCTTGCACCCCCTGCTTGATCAAAGGAAAACCAACCATGTGTCCAAATCACAGCAATATAACGACCGACGGCGGTAACGAACCGGCGTCTAAGGTCCTGACACTGGCACAGCTGGGTTGGCGTCCTTTCTTCGGGCAGCAAGTGACGCTAGAGCAGTGGGACTTTCCCGCCCTGCGGGTCGTGGCCCAACATCGCAATCGATTGGAGCTGCTGGGCGAGCAGGGACCGAAGGATCTCGAGCTCAATCCCAACATGCCCGCCATCACGGTCGGTGACTGGTTGCTGCTCTACCCCGAAGGCCGGTTTGAGTGCTTGCTGGAGCGCCAGAGCCTGTTTCGCCGTAAGGCGGCGGGCAGAAAAGTCGCAGAGCAGCTGATCGCCGCCAACGTCGATACCCTGTTTATCGTCATGTCACTCAACGACGACTTTAACCTCAGCCGGGTCGAGCGTTACCTGAGCCTGGCCAACGAAGCCGATGCCGAGCCGGTGATCGTGCTGACCAAGGCCGATCTGTGCGCCGATCCCGACGCAATGAAACGCCAGGTGCAGAGGCTGGACCCGCTTTTGATGGTGGAAACCATCAATGGCCTGGACGCGGCACAGATCGACAGACTGCTGCCCTGGTGCGGCAGCGGCCAAACCGTCGCCTTTATGGGCTCCTCCGGCGTCGGCAAATCCACTCTGGTCAACACCCTGCTGGGCGGGGCAGTGCAGGAAACCGGCGGCATTCGCGAGGACGACAGCAAGGGCCGCCACACCACCACCGGGCGCTCCTTGCATCCCATGGCACAGGGCGGGCTGCTGCTGGACACGCCGGGAATGCGCGAGCTGCAACTGGCGGATTGCGATGAGGGCGTCAATGCCACCTTTAGCGATATTGCCGCTTTGGCCGAGCAGTGCCGCTTCGGCGACTGTCAGCACGGCAATGAGCCGGGCTGTGCGGTACAGGCCGCCATCGACAGCGGCGAGCTGGAACCGCGCCGTTTGACCAGCTTCCAGAAACTGATGCGTGAGCAGGCACTCAACAGCGCCACGCTGGCGCAGAAGCGCGCCAAGGATAAGGCGTTTCAGAAGCACATCAACGCGACCCAGTCTCAGGCGCGCCGATTTAAGAAAGGCTGAGTGGCCAGCCTCGCGGTGCCGCCCGACGCGGCACTGCCCGACGCGGCACCGTTCAATCCAAACGCCGATGACGCGGGCCATCATCGGCGTTTTTCGGTTTGTCGACGGTGTAGGACATTGGCAAGCAGTTGCTGAGCCACACAAAGCGTATCCCGACAAGGCGTGCTAGGGCCCTCCGGGTATCGTGGTTAGCCAAATTGATGATCTCAGGACACCACCGTGGCGAAGGCATGGCCGATTATCAGAACGAAAATCCGAGCTAAAAGGGCCTGTCGTCAGCCCACCGCAGTTGGGGGAACGACGGTGAGCTTTGGCCAGTGGCTGAGCCACTGCTTTGACGCGATGCGCTGTTCAAACAGATGGCGGGGGCGTTTGGGGTTGTGGGTCAGTTGCAGGGCAAACAGGGAGTCAAAGCCGAAGGCGCTGGTGCATTCGAAGTATCGGTCATCGACTTTGCGGATGGCGACCGCAGTCTCCTTCTCCGGCCAGAAACTCATGGCATCTTGAGTGCTTGTGTAGGGCCTGTCACCGTTTCTTCGGTGCATCAAGGCCTGGTTTCGCACTTGCCAGTTGAGCCCCGGCATTCGTGCCGAGAGTCTGGCTTGGATCTCACTGTGGGCGTCGGGGGCGCCGTCGGGATCGAAATAGATCAGATCGATGTCATTGAGCGGCGTGGGGATGGGCTTTTGGTGCAGCTGGTCCCAAACGAGGTTACGCACAAACCCGGCGGCCAGATAGCATTGAGGCAGCTGGAGCGTTCGAACACATTCCAGTGCCTCCAGTCGGAGGGGATCCTGTTTGATCAGTGCGATCAGTCTTTCCATCTTTTCCTGCGGGTGTGAGGTGGCTTTTGTCGCTCGGTGCCTATCTTATCCGATCCCTGCCTGTTCGCTACGGCGAAAGGGGGCTCCGGCCGGCACCTTGCTCTGTCTATGACTCTACACTTTGTCCTGTCACTTTGTTCGCTCGGAGCACTGAGAGATGTACCGGATCTCCTAACTGGCCCGTCGTACCGACCTGGCTCGTTCGACCCTGCTTTTTACGAAAAGTTGGATTTGCTGCGAGAACGGCGGGCCGACAACGGCTACCGCTATTACGACGACGATCTGCGGCGTCTGATCCTGAACCAGGCGTTGCACGCCGGTGCCTTGAGTCTCAATGAGTGTCACCAGTTAACGGAGCGGGGTACTGAGCCGGATCTGCAGACGGCCCAGGCCCGCCCGGCCCAGTGTGAAGAGCAGGGCTATCGAGTGATCGACGCACGCCTGGTGGGGAGGATTGGCAGGCCGATACCCGGCCGCTGCGACAGCGCCTCGATGCTCTGGAGCCTGAGCTGACCGGCTCTCGGGCTGTTGCGGATCTGTGCCGGGAACTGACTGTCCTCGACCGCTTTGAGGGCCATTTCTCCTACCTGCTGATGGTGTTGCGAAAGGCATAGAGACAGATCTGCCCAGGGGGGAGTTCAAGCTGGGTTGAATGGGGCGGCTTGGCCAAGGAGTCATTTTGCATTTGTTTGTTATCAAATGGTTAATTATGCTTCCTTGAGTGAATTGGATCGGGAGCGATATGGCACACACTCCATGGCTGGTGAGAGGGATCGACCGCTTCAGCGACTGGCTGGGGCGGCTGTGTGCCTACCTGATGCTGGTGATGGTGCTGCTGGCGGTGCTGGTGGTGGCGCTGCGCTATGGCCTTGGGCTGGGCTCCATTGCGTTGCAGGAGAGTGTGCTCTATCTGCATGGCACCCTCTTTACCCTGGGGGCGGGGTTTACCCTCAAGCATCAGGGGCATGTGCGGGTCGATATCTTCTATCGTGACTGGACGGCGCGGCGGCGGGCCTGGATCGATCTGCTCGGAACGCTGCTGCTGTTGTTGCCGGTCCTGGCCTTTATCGCCTGGCAGAGCTGGACCTATGTCTGGGTGGCCTGGCTGCGTCAGGAGGGCTCGGTGGAAGCCGGTGGTCTGGGTCTGGTCTATCTGCAAAAATCCCTCATTCTTGGGCTGGTGCTGACCCTGGGTCTGCAGGCGCTGGCGGAGCTGGGGCGTAATCTCTCTCAGCTAAGAAGGGCTCATTGGGGTGGGGAGCGCAAGGGAGGGGCCGGGCGATGATGGCCCTGCTGCTGTTTCTCTGTGTCTGCCTGGTGTTGCTCACCGGGTTTCCCGTGGCCTTTGCCCTGGCGGGCACGGCCCTGTGGTTTGCCGGTCTGGGCACCTTGACCGGTCATCTGGACACGGCCTACCTGGGCGCGCTGCCCAACCGCCTCTATGGCATTTTGAATAACCAGACCCTGATGGCGGTGCCCCTGTTTGTGATGATGGGGGTGATCCTGGAGCGCTCGCGCCTGGCTGAGCAGCTGCTGGAGTCCATGGGCCAGCTGTTCTCTGGACTGAGGGCCGGGCTGGCCCTGTCCGTGATGCTGGTGGGGACCCTGTTGGCGGCCAGTACCGGGATCGTCGGAGCGACGGTGGTGACCATGGGACTGCTCTCTCTGCCGGCCATGTTGCGCCGAGGCTATGATCCGGGCTACGCCGCCGGGGCGATCTGTGCCACCGGGACCCTGGGGCAGATCATCCCTCCGTCCATCGCCCTGGTGTTGCTGGGGGATGTGCTCTCCTCGGCCTTTCAGCAGGCCCAGTTGAAGATGGGCAGCTTTTCGCCCCGGACCGTGTCCGTGGGGGATCTCTTTGCCGGCGCCCTGTTGCCCGGCCTGGTGTTGGTGACGCTCTACATGGGCTATACGATCTGGCTGGCGTGGCGCAAACCGGACTATTTTGCCCCCAGTGCGCCGGTGCGCTTCGATGCCCGGTTTGCCCGACGCCTGGGAGTCGCGCTGGTGCCCCCCATCGGCCTGATCCTCCTGGTGCTGGGCTCCATCCTGATGGGGCTGGCGACTCCCACTGAGGCGGCTGCTGTGGGGGCGTTCGGTGCCCTGGTGCTGGCGTTGGCCCGACGCCAACTGAGTTGGCAAGCCTTGGTGGGCGCGCTGGAGCAGACGGTTCGGATCAGCGCCATGGTGTTTATGATCCTCTTTGGCGCGGCGCTGTTTTCCCTGGTCTTTCGGGGTCTGGGGGGCGAGGCGTTGATCCATGCTCTGTTGGTGGACCTGCCTGGCGGAGTGGTGGGGGCGACGCTGCTGGTGATGGCGGTGATCTTCCTGCTGGGCTTTATCCTGGATTTTATCGAGATCACCTTCGTGGTGGTGCCCATGGTGGCACCCACCTTATTGATGTTGGGGCTGGATCCTATCTGGCTGGGGATCATGCTGGGACTGAATCTGCAGACCTCGTTTTTGACCCCGCCTTTTGGCTTTGCCCTGTTTTATTTGCGCGGCGTGGCGCCGCCGGAGCTGACCAGTGCCACGCTGTATCGAGGGGTGATGCCGTTTATCGCCATTCAGTTGTTGATGATGGGTTTGCTGGCGCTGTGGCCGAGTCTGGCCACCTGGTTGCCGGAGCAGATCTACGGATTTTGATGGAGGAGCGCACCATGGGAACAAGGATTGGCCAGTGGCTACTGGTATGGACAGGCATGCTCTTGCTGGGGTGTCAGCCCCAGGGCGGCAGTGACAACGCTGGGTCGGTGCAGGCCGAAGCGGTGCACCATGAGTGGAAACTGGTGACCTCCTGGCCCAAGAATTTTCCTGGGCTGGGCATGGCGCCAGAGCGTTTTGCCGAGAAGGTGACCCAGATGTCCGGTGGCCGACTGACGATCACCGTTTATGGGGCCGGCGATCTGGTCCCGGCCTTCGAGGTGTTTGATGCCGTCTCTGCCGGGACGGCCCAGATGGGCCACAGTGCGTCCTACTACTGGAAGGGCAAGGCGCCGGCATCCCAGATCTTTACCTCCATCCCCTTTGGCATGAACGCTCAACAGATGAATGGCTGGCTCAACTATGGAGGGGGCATGGCGCTGTGGCGCGAGGTGTATGCGCCCTTTAACCTGCTGCCCCTGGCCGGTGGCAATACCGGTGTGCAGATGGGGGGCTGGTTTAACAAGGAGATCCATTCGCTGGCGGATCTCAAGGGGCTGAAGATGCGTCTGCCCGGCCTGGGTGGTGAGGTGCTGGCCCGCCTGGGGGGAGTGCCCGTGACCCTGCCGGGGCGGGAGCTGTTTACCGCACTGCAGACCGGGGCCATCGACGCCACCGAGTGGGTCGGTCCCTACAACGACTTGGCGTTTGGCCTGCATAAGGCGGCGAAATATTACTATTACCCGGGTTGGCATGAGCCGGGGACCACCCTGGAGTTTTTGGTCAACAAGGATGCCATGGCGAGCCTGCCGGACGATCTGCAGGCGATTGTGGAAATTGCCGCTCAGGCGGTTAATCAGGACATGCTCGACGAGTACACCAGTCGTAACGTGACGGCCCTGGATGCCCTGGTGAACGAACACGGTGTGGAGCTGCGTCGCTGGCCCGAAGAGGTGCTGGTGGCTCTGCGCGAGGCTTCGGAGCAGGTGATGGCGCAACAGGCCGAGAAAGATCCCACCCTGAAAAAGGTGTTGGAGCATTATCAAAGCTATCAGGAGGGAGTGCGGCGCTACCATAGTATCAGCGAGGACGCCTACAATCAGCTGCTCCAGCCCTAGGGCATTGACCCGTAAAGGGAGCGGGGGTAATGTGATGTGTTTTAGATGGCTAGACGTATAGAGGGAGAAACCCATGCCATTGCTCGACAGCTTTACCGTGGATCATACCCAGATGAAGGCCCCCGCAGTCCGGGTGGCCAAGACCATGGTGACCCCAAAGGGAGACACCATCACGGTGTTTGATCTTCGTTTCTGCATCCCCAACGCGGCGATCCTCAGTGAGCGGGGGATCCATACCCTGGAGCACCTGTTTGCCGGCTTTATGCGGGATCACCTGAACCGGGGCGAGCAGGAGATCATCGATCTCTCCCCCATGGGCTGCCGTACCGGTTTCTATATGAGCCTGATCGGTACTCCGGCGGAGTCTGAGGTGGCCGATGCCTGGCGCGCCAGCATGGAGGACGTGCTGAAGGTGCGCAGCCAGGAGGAGATCCCTGAACTCAACGAGTACCAGTGCGGCACCTATGAGATGCACTCCCTGACCGAGGCCCAGGCCATCGCCCAGGAGATCCTGGAGCAGGGGATCCGCATCAACCGCAACGAAGAGCTGGCCCTGAGCGAAGCGCAACTCAAAGGCTTGTAAAGCTTTCTTGGCGGATCAGACGGGCACCTCGGGTGCCCTTTTTTTGGTTTCTCGCCTGGCCTCAAGATGGGGCACACCCCGTGGCTTCGGTAACTCTGAAGCGGGCAAGGCATGCTATGTGTTCGACTTGTCAGGCCGACATCCCCTTTGATTCGCCTATGCATCGTTGATGCTTCCCTTCCACCCGCGAAGGTGCCTTTCTCATACAATCCTGAGGCCCCCCTGACATCAATGTAATGAATTTGTATTGATGAGGTTGATCTTATTTTGGTGCTATGGTTAACTTCTTCGCAATCGAAGTGATAATGATTATCAAATCTATTGTTGTTTATGGAGAGCCCCATGGTTTTGCCCCCTTTTCGCCTGACTGCGGCCGCCCTGGCCGTCCTGATCACTCTGCCTGCCACCGCCAACGAGGCCCCCGAGCGTAACCTGGAAAGCATCACCATCTTTGGTGATACGGAGGCGGTAAAGACCACCCCCGGCTCCGGTGCGTACCTGGGTGCCGAGACACTGGAGAAATTTGATTACACCGATGTGATGCGGGTGCTGACGGCGGTGCCGGGTGTGTATGTGGCCGAGGAGGAGGGCTATGGCCTGCGTCCGAACATCGGTATGCGTGGTGCCCCTTCGAGCCGCAATGAGAAGATCACCGTGATGGAAGATGGTGTGCTGGTGGCTCCCGCTCCCTACGCGTCTCCGGCGGCCTACTACTTTCCCACCATAGGCCGAATGGAGGCGGTGGAGGTGTTTAAGGGCACCTCGGCGGTACGTTACGGACCAAGGACCACAGGGGGTGTATTGAACCTGGTTTCCCGTCAGATCCCGGACGAGAATGCGGCCAGCGTTAACCTGGCCTATGGCAGCGACGATTATCTCAAGGCCCATGGCTGGGCTGGCGGTGGCAACGAGCAGTGGTCCGGTCTGGTGGAGTGGTATCACTACCAGGCGGATGGTTTTCGAACCATCAATGGCACCGGAGAGGACACGGGCTTTGATAAGGACGATCTGATGGCCAAGCTGCGCTGGCGCAGCGATGCGTCCGCCGCCATCTACCAGGAGGTTCAGCTCAAGCTGCATTATGCCGACGAGACCTCGGATGAAACCTACCTGGGGATCACCGATGAGGACTTTAAGGCCGATCCCTTCCAGCGCTACAGCGCCAGCCAGAAAGACAACATGGATGCGGATCGCCAGGGTTACCAGCTCAACCACTATGCCCGCCTGAGCGACACCTGGGAGCTGAACTCGGCGGTGTATTACAACGAATTTGCCCGTAACTGGTACAAGACCGGCAGCAGTGGCTTTGCCGAGGCGGCAGAGTGGGACAAGGATCCCGAGCAGCGCCTGCCCCAGGAGGTCAAGGTCAAGGCCAACAACCGGGACTACACCGCCTGGGGGATCCAGTCGGAGGCTCGCAAACAGCTGGGAGAGCACGCCATCACTGTCGGCGTGCGCTACCACGAAGATGAGATGGATCGCTTCCAATGGGTGGACACCTATGAACTGGGTACGGATCAGCGGATGCGCCTGATTGAGGCCGGGATCCCGGGTACGGACTCCAACCGCATCGAGTCCGCCGACGCCTGGTCCGGTTTTATTGCCGCCGAGCTGGTGTTTGGGGATCTGAAAGTGGATACCGGGGTACGTTACGAGAGTATCGATACCCTGCGGGAAGATTGGGGCAAGGCTGACCCTGGCCGCAGTGGTGATGCGGCGGTGCGTAAGAACAGCGTGGATGGCCTGATGCCGGCGTTGGGGCTGACCTACCAGTTGGGCGACTGGGTGGTACTGGCTGGGGTGCAGAAAGGGTTTGCCCCCCCGTCACCGGGCAATAACCAGGCCCGGGAAGAGGAGAGTTGGAACTATGAAGCCGGGGTGCGCTACGGTAACGAGACCCTGGCGCTGGAGGCGATCGGCTTCCTCTCGGATTATGACAACCTGCACGGCAACTGCACCGAGGCACAGGGCTGTGATCTGAGCAACATAGGTGATCAGGAGAACTTTGGTGAGGTGCGAACCCAAGGCCTGGAGTTGTCGGCGGACTGGCGCCCTGAGCTGGCGGGCCTGCACTGGCCCATGGGGGCACGCTACACCTACACGGATACCGAGTTCCTGACCGCGTTCGAATCTGACATATATGGTGAGGTGTTCTCCGGTGACGCGATCCCCTACGTGCCGGAAAACCTGTTGCAGTTGAACGCCGGTGTGGCCGGGGCGCAGTGGGAGATCAACCTGCTGGGACGCTATCAGTCCGACGTGCTGACCGGTACGGGAAGCAGCGCTTTAGAGGCCCAGATCCCCTCCCGCTGGGTGATGGACATGTCTGCCCACTACCGGCTCGATGAGCGTCAGCGGATCTATGTCACGGTGGATAACCTGCTGGATGAGACCTATGTCGCCACTCGGGTGCATGGCGGCATTCAGACCGGCAAACCGCGCAGTGCTGTTATTGGTTATCAGATAGACTTCTAAATGGCTATTAAATAAAGAAAAAGGCGGCAACTGGCCGCCTTTTTGTCATCTTGGTGACCTACCTGAGCCAAGGTCACAAAAAGCCGTGTTCTTGATGGTATGAGGTAGATTCACGGGTGGCTGTTGCTGGACTTGGTTCATGATAATGCGCCCGTGATTGAGATATTTTCTCCACTTTTGCTGAACTTTTGCCCGCAATTTGCGGGTTTTTTCGCATATGCCCAGGTTTGGCTAAAGGTAATGCCATTTTTCATAGATGACCTTGAGCCTTTGCGGTATGATGCGCCCGAGCCGCCGTGATGTAGGTCGCAAAATTCCTATAAGTTTGCGCTTTTGTGCAAAGGTGGCGGAATTGAGAAAGGTATCAAATGAGGCTGGGTCGAATGGGATCCAGCGCCTCATGGTGGACTTCCCCAGTAAAAGCAGTGCATGTGAGTATGATTACAATAAAGCAAGGATTGGATCTGCCCCTGGCGGGTGGGCCGGAACAAGTCATCAAGGATGGCGTCGCTATTTCTCGCGTGGCGATTTTAGGTGAGGAATACATTGGCATGCGGCCCACGATGCAAGTGCGGGTGGGCGACCGGGTCAAGAAAGGTCAGTCGATCTTCGAAGATAAGAAAAACCCCGGTGTGATCTTCACCGCGCCCGCCAGTGGCACCGTCAGCGAGATCAATCGTGGCGCCAAGCGCGTATTACAGTCGGTAGTCATCGACATTGATGGCGACGATGAAACCCACTTCAGCGCCTATGACGCGCAACAACTGTCTTCCCTGAGCGCCCAGCAGGTGCAGGACAATCTGGTCAAGAGTGGTTTGTGGACGGCATTGCGCACTCGTCCCTTCTCCAGGATCCCGGCATTGGACACGCGTCCGGCCGGGATTTTTGTTACGGCCATCGACACCAATCCGCTGGCGGCGGATCCCAGGGTCGTGATCGCCGAGCGGCCGGATGATCTCCGTCATGGCCTGATGGTACTGACCGCCCTGACCGAAGGGCAGGTCTTTTTGTGCCAGGACGGGGGCGAGCCCCTGCCGGGCCATGAACTGAGCGGTGTCCAGGCGCAAGGGTTTAGCGGGCCGCACCCGGCCGGTCTGGCCGGGACCCATATCCACAAGCTGTTGCCGGTCAGTGCCCGGCGCCAGGTGTGGAGCATCAACTATCAGGATGTGATTGCCATCGGCGCCCTGTTTACCTCAGGCAAGCTCGATAGCCGCCGGGTGATCTCTTTGGCGGGTCCCATGGTGGTGCGTCCTCGCCTGGTGCGGGCCTGTGTTGGAGCCGATCTGGCCCAGTTGACCGCTGGCGAGCTGTCACAGAGCCATGTCCGGATCATCTCGGGCTCGGCCCTGCATGGTCGCACTTCCGAGGGGGTGCATGGCTTCCTCGGGCGTTATCACCTGCAGATCACCGCCGTGGCCGAAGGGGATGAAAAGGAGCTGTTTGGCTGGGTGATGCCCGGCGCCAACAAGTTCTCCCTGACCCGCACCTTCCTGTCCCACTTCAGCCCAGGCCGGCTGTTCAACATGACCACCAGCACCGGCGGTTCGGATCGGGCCATGGTGCCGATTGGCAACTATGAGCGGGTGATGCCGCTGGACATCCTGCCGACCCTGTTGCTGCGGGATCTGATCGCCCGGGACACCGACACGGCCCAACAGCTGGGTGCCCTGGAGCTGGATGAAGAGGATCTGGCGCTGTGCACCTTCGTGTGCCCGGGTAAGTATGACTATGGTGCCGAGCTGCGCGCCTGCCTTGAGATCATCGAGAGGGAAGGCTAATGAGTCTTAAGCGATTTATTGAGGGTATTGAGCCGCAGTTTGAAAAAGGCGGCAAATACGAGAAGTGGTATGCGCTCTATGAAGCCGCCGCGACCATTTTGTACACCCCGGGATTGACCACCAAGGGCAGCACCCACGTCCGCGACAACATCGATCTGAAGCGGATGATGATCAGCGTCTGGCTCTGCCTGTTCCCGGCCATGTTCTTTGGCATGTACAACGTTGGCTGGCAGGCTCAGGATGCACTGGCAGCGGGTTTTGCTACCCCGGATGTGTGGCAGGTGGGTCTCTACGAGCTGCTGGGTGGCCAGCTGAGTGCCGATACCGGCCTGCTGGGCCTGATGGCCTACGGGGCCTGCTTCTTCCTGCCCATCTATGCGGTCACCTTCGCGGTGGGGGGCTTCTGGGAGGTGCTGTTTGCGACGGTGCGTAAGCATGAGATCAACGAAGGCTTCTTCGTGACCTCCATCCTCTTTGCCCTGATCCTGCCTGCGACCATCCCCTTGTGGCAGGTGGCCCTGGGGATCAGCTTCGGTGTGGTGGTGGCCAAGGAGCTGTTTGGCGGCACCGGGCGTAACTTCCTTAACCCGGCCCTGGCCGGACGGGCCTTCCTGTTCTTTGCCTACCCGGCGGAGATCTCCGGGGATCTGGTCTGGGTCGCGGCGGATGGTTTTTCCGGTGCTACCCTGCTCAGCCAAGCCCAGGCCGGCACCCTCGAGTTTGCCAATTACGCCTGGTACGCCGCCTTCGCCGATCCGGCCTGGCAGGACGCCTTCCTCGGTTTCGTGGCGGGCTCTGTGGGTGAAACCAGTGTACTGGCGCTGGCATTGGGCGGTCTGGTGATCATCTACACCCGCATCGCGTCCTGGCGCATCGTCAGCGGTGTGATGCTGGGCATGATCGCCACGGCTTCACTGTTTAACCTGATTGGCTCGGATACCAACGCCATGTTCCACGTCCCCTGGACCTGGCACCTGGTGACCGGCGGCTTTGCCATCGGCATGTTCTTTATGGCGACGGATCCGGTTTCCGCCTCCTTCACCAACCAGGGCAAGTGGGCGTATGGTGCGCTGATCGGCGTGATGGTGGTGTTGATCCGGGTGATCAATCCGGCATTCCCGGAAGGGATGATGCTGGCCATTCTGTTCGCGAACTTGTGGGCCCCGATCTTCGATCACCTGACGGCACAGGCCAATATCAAGCGGAGGATCGCTCGCAATGTCTAAATCAAACGATACCTTTGGCAAAACCCTTGGAGTGGTGATCGGCCTGTGTCTGGTCTGCTCCCTGGTGGTCTCCGGTGCCGCAGTTTCCCTCAAGGATCGACAGAAGCTGAACAAGGAGCGGGATACCCAGCGTTATGTGCTGGAAGCCGCAGGTCTGCTGGAGCGGGTAGAGGGTAATGCTCCCGAGGTCTTTGCCCAGTACATCGATGCCCGGGTGGTGAGCTATGACTCCGGTGAGTTCCTGCCCCAGATCGACGCGCGCAGTTACGATGTGAGCATGGTCTCTCGAGATCCCGCTAACTCCATCAAACCCGCCAAGGACATCGCCTCCATCGGGCGGCGTGCCAACTACGGTGTGGTGTATCTGGTCAAGGATGAGGCCGGGGCGCTGGAAACCGTGATCCTGCCGGTTCACGGCTATGGTCTCTGGTCCACCATGTATGCCTTCCTGGCCCTGGAGCCTGACATGAATACCGTCAAGGCGCTGGTGTACTACGACCAGGGGGAAACCCCAGGACTGGGTGCCGAGGTGGAAAACCCGCGCTGGAAGGCGCAATGGGTGGGCAAGAAGCTGTTCGATGAGCAAGGACAACTGGCCATCGAAGTGGTCAAAGGCGGTGCATCGGCCGGGGATCTCCACGGTGTGGATGGCCTGTCCGGAGCCACCCTGACCTCCAATGGCGTCAACAACAGCCTCAACTACTGGCTCAGCGACCAAGGCTATGCCGCTTTTATCGAGAAAGTTCGCGAAGGAGAGCTGAACAATGGCTGATCAATCGCTCAAGCAGGTCCTGATCGGACCGATCTTTGCTAACAACCCCATCGCCCTGCAGGTGCTGGGGGTGTGTAGCGCCCTGGCGGTGACCACCACCATGCAAACCGCCGTGGTGATGACCCTGGCGCTGATGTTTGTGACGGCGTTTTCCAACCTGTTCATCTCCATGATGCGCCACCATATCCCCAACAGTGTGCGGATCATCGTGCAGATGACGGTGATCGCCTCTCTGGTGATCCTGGTGGATCAGTTGCTCAAGGCGTTTGCCTACGACATCGCCAAACAGTTGACCGTATTTGTCGGCCTGATCATCACCAACTGTATCGTCATGGGGCGGGCGGAAGCCTATGCCATGAAGAGTGCACCGCTGCCCAGCTTCCTGGACGGGATCGGCAACGGCCTGGGCTACGGCTTTATCCTGTTGACCGTCGGTTTCTTCCGCGAGTTGCTCGGCTCGGGCACCCTGTTTGGTGTGGCGATCCTGCCCAAGATCTCCGAGGGGGGCTGGTACCAGCCCAATGGCCTGATGTTGCTGGCACCCAGTGCCTTCTTCCTGATCGGTTTTATCATCTGGGGCCTGCGCACCTGGAAGCCGGATCAAGTTGAGCCGAAGGAGTAAGGAGAGAACATGGAACATTATCTGAGCCTGTTTGTACGGGCCGTCTTTATCGAGAACATGGCGCTCTCCTTCTTCCTGGGCATGTGTACCTTCCTGGCGGTGTCCAAGAAGGTCTCCACCGCCTTTGGTCTTGGGGTTGCCGTAGTGGTGGTGCTGACCCTGGCGGTGCCGGTGAACCAGCTGATCTACGCGAACATCCTGGCCCCGGGCGCTTTGGCATGGGCCGGTCTGCCCAGTGCGGATCTGAGCTTTTTGCAGTTCATCACCTTTATCGGGGTGATCGCCGCCCTGGTGCAGATCCTGGAGATGATCCTGGATAAGTATTTCCCACCACTGTACAACGCGTTGGGGATCTTTCTGCCGCTGATCACGGTGAACTGTGCCATCTTCGGTGCAGTCTCCTTCATGGTGCAGAAGGACTACAGCTTCGGCGAGTCCGTGGTCTACGGCCTGGGGGCCGGAACCGGCTGGGCCATCGCCATCGTGTTGTTGGCGGGGCTGCGTGAAAAGATGAAGTATGCGGACGTACCGGCGGGTTTGCGGGGATTGGGGATCACCTTCATCACCGTAGGCCTGATGGCACTGGGCTTTATGTCGTTTTCCGGGGTGTCGCTGTAAGCGGCGGTAATAGAAGAAGTTAAAGGATAAGTCGATGGAAATTGTACTCGGCGTAGCCATGTTTACCGCCATCGTCACGGTTCTGGTTCTGGTGATTTTATTCGCCAAATCCAAGCTGGTGGCCAGCGGTGACATCACCATCAGTATTAACGGCGATCCCGATAAGGCGATCTCTACCACCCCGGGCGACAAGCTGCTGGGGGCCCTGGCGGGTGAGGGGATCTTCATCTCCTCCGCCTGTGGCGGTGGCGGTTCCTGCGGTCAGTGTCGCGTCAATGTGAAGTCTGGCGGTGGCGATATCCTGCCCACCGAGCAGAGTCACATCACCAAGCGTGAGGCCAAAGAGGGCTGTCGCCTGGCCTGCCAGGTGGCAGTCAAGAGCGATATGGATATCGAGTTGCCGGAAGAGGTGTTCGGCATCAAGAAGTGGGAGTGTACGGTTGTCTCCAACGACAACAAGGCCACCTTCATCAAGGAGCTTAAGCTGGCCATCCCAGATGGCGAGTCCGTGCCGTTTCGTGCCGGCGGCTACATTCAGATTGAAGCGCCAGCACACCATGTGAAGTACAAGGATTTTGATATCCCGGACGAGTACAGGCCGGATTGGGAGCGTTTTGGCTTCTTCGATATCGAGTCCAAGGTGGACGAGGAAACCATCCGCGCCTACTCCATGGCCAACTACCCGGAAGAGCATGGCATCATCATGCTCAACGTGCGGATCGCCTCGCCGCCACCCAACAACCTGTCGTTGCCAGCCGGTAAGATGTCCTCCTACATCTGGAGCCTCAAGGCGGGTGACAAGGTCACCATTTCCGGCCCCTTCGGCGAGTTCTTCGCCAAGGATACGGATGCCGAAATGGTGTTTATCGGTGGTGGTGCGGGCATGGCACCCATGCGCAGCCATATCTTTGATCAGCTCAAGCGATTGAACTCCAAGAGGAAGATCAGCTTCTGGTACGGAGCTCGCTCCAAGCGGGAGATGTTCTACGAAGAGGACTTCGATGGCCTGGCGGCGGACAATGACAATTTCCAGTGGCATGTGGCGCTGTCGGATCCGCAACCCGAAGACAACTGGGAAGGCTATACCGGCTTTATCCATAATGTCTTGTATGAGAACTACCTCAAGGAGCACGAAGCCCCCGAGGATTGTGAGTTCTACATGTGTGGGCCACCGATGATGAACTCCGCCGTGATCAACATGCTTAAGGAACTAGGGGTTGAAGATGAAAACATTCTGCTGGATGATTTCGGCGGTTAATTTCATAAATTAAAAAGAGCGTTCATGTCGTATCGAACCCTTTTGCCCCAAGCGTGGGTAAAGTGGCTGGCCCCTCTGGGGCTGGCCCTTGTTCTCTGTGGCTGTGCCCCACAGGCGAGCGTTGAGTCCATCAGTGGGCGTACCATGGGCACCAGCTACCACATCTCCTGGGTTTCCGATCCGGGATCACAACAGCCCCAGTTGGTTCAGGCGGCGGTGGATACCCGGCTGGAGCAGATCAACGATTCCATGTCCAACTGGCGCAGGAACTCCTTGATCAGTCAGTTCAACGATCATCACTATGACACCCCGATGCGGCTGGACCCGGACTTTATTGCAGTGCTGCATGAGTCCAAGCGGCTGCACGACCTGACCGAGGGGGCGCTGGATATCACCATCTCCCCCTTGATCAATCTCTGGGGATTTGGTCCGGATGGTCGGGTTGAGCGGGCGCCCAGTGCCGAGGCCATCGCCGAGGCGATGGCCCATACCGGGATGACCCATCTCCATCTGGAGGGGCTGATGGCCAGCAAATCACAGCCTGGCCTGACCCTGAACGTGGCGTCCATCGCCAAGGGCTATGGCGTGGATGCGGTGGCCGAGTTGCTTGAGCAGCGGGGGATCGAAAACTACCTTGTGGAGATCGGCGGCGAGCTGCGGTTGCGCGGGTTTAAACCCGATGGCAAGCGCTGGCGTGTCGCCGTCGAGCTGCCGGATACGCACGGCCGAAAGGTGGCTCAGATCATCGAGCCCGGAGATCGGGCCATCGCCACCTCAGGGGACTATCGCAACTTCTTTGAGGAGAATGGTCGGCGCTTCTCCCACCTGTTGGATCCTCGCACTGGCGAGCCGGTCAACACCCGTTTGGCGTCTGCCACCGTGCTGGATGACTCGGCGATGACGGCGGATGCCCTGGCCACAGCCTTCATCGTAATGGGCACCGAAGACTCCCTGGCACTGGCTGAACGTGAGTCTCTGCCGGTGATGTTGATTGAAAAAAGCGTCGAAGGGGAGTATGAAGTGATCTATTCCAGTGCGTATCGTCCGTTTCTACAGGAGCCTGTTCAATGACCACCTTTATTGCCACCTTTGTCCTGATGCTGGCGGTGATCCTCATGATGTCCGTGGGATATCTGATCAAGCGCAAGACCATCAGCGGTTCTTGCGGCGGCCTTGGCGGGATCGGCATCGAGAAAGCCTGCGATTGCCCCGAGCCCTGCGACAAGCGCAAGGCCAAGATGGCGAAAGAGGCCGCCCGGCAGGAAGCGGAAGCGGCGCGCCGTGCCCGTTTTGGGTCCGACCGGATCCTGTAACGCTCAAAATAAACAAACAAACCGCCTTCGGGCGGTTTTTTGTTGTGTGGATAAGCGCTCAGCAACCTGTTGCGGTTCAGGTGCGACCTACCTATTGAGTCAATCAATCGAGCGCGAGTATTGATCGCATTGTGATAGACGGGGCGGCTCATCCCGTTTAAAGCGTACCCTCCAGCACCGACTGGATTGAATTGAAAAGAGGCCAGGCCCCTTTTCCCACGCGTCTAGATGCCGTTCCCCAGTTATTGGCAAGTAAACACGGTTTTAAGGTGGAACTCAGATGCCCGTCTTCGCTCGTGTTGTGCGGCCGCAAAGGCCAAGGCTGAGTTGAGAAACTTGTTGCTGGTTTCAATCTCAGGTATTTGCGTCGCATCCGATTCGAGCTGTTGAGTGGTGACGACAAATCGGTTCATTCCCGCCTGTTTGCAGGTCAATAGAGCGTCGTTTCTCAGGATCTGGTATACCTCAAGTTCCGATTCGGCGCTGGCAAATGAGTGATATTCGCCGTCTGCCATTGGCATCACACTGCCTTGCAGGCTTGCGCAGGCGGTTAAGCCGAGGCTCATTATGATGAGCAGCGGGGCCTTCCATAGTTGAGTTGTCATTGATGCCGTGTCCTTTTTATTTTTATTGTTTCTGTCGTGGTAGCCGTGAGGAAATTATGACGGGGAGCATCCGGTTACAGAAAGCCACCACTTCACAATTTTAAAAATTAAAACAGTAGCTTGTGGTTTGTGGCAGTCATGACTCAAGGCAGTGTAAGTGCAGTTTTCAGCCTTGATATTGGCGTTGGCGTCAGGGTCGGTTTGAGGGGGGACGCGCGTTTGGAATGAGACCGCTTGCTCGGATGATTGTGAAGGCAACAGGTCGAGCTTGATGCCTGAATTGGCCGTTACGGGCGCGGGGCAGCGGGAATCATCAAAGTGTCATAGGCCACTCCAATGGCGGGGCATGTCAGTTTTGCGTTGGCTGGGCCATCACCGGCAACGAGGCATTGTGGCACCCTTGCCATCGGAGGTGGGGAGTGGAAGCCAGGGGGGAGCCAGGGCGCTGGTTCCATACGGATCAGCGGTCAGGGCTTTTGCAGGCCAAGTTGCGCTGCAGGCAGGGGCGGCCGGGAAAAATGCGGCCGCCCCTTGGGGCTATCGGCATAGGGAAGAGATCGCGGGCCACTGGTAGATGTATTCTCGGACGCGGGTACCGCAGGGGGCGTCCCACAGGCTCTCCCTGATCTGCTGGGCCCCCAGGGCCGAATAGAAACGGATGGCGTTATTATTGTCCGCCAGGACGTGAAGGTAGAGTGGCCCCTCCGTTTGGTGGGTCTGCAACCAGTGGGTGGCCTGCTCAAGTAATGCCGTACCCAGTCCCTGGCCCCGGTAGTGGGCGCCGATATGCAGATTTTCCAGGTAATGGCCCAGCTCCGGATCCTGGTTGGCCCGAATGCAGATAAAGCCGGCCAGTGTCTTGCCATCTATTGCCAGCAGGGTCCAGAGTTCAGGGTTATCGGCTCCCAATTGGCCGGCCCAGTGATCTCGATGATCCTGGGACAGGCGCTGATCGAGGTAGGCGTCGGTAAGGATGGTTCGATAGACCTGTTGCCAGCTGGCCGTATGCAGTTGGGCGATGCTGAGGTGATCCGAATAGCCAGCGAGCCGAAATTCCACGTTACTCTCCTGATAAGGGTAGGGGTAGGCACTTAGGTGTTAAGCTATCCCTTTGTTAGGAAAGCGTTTTGTGTAGGGTGCCGGGATTGAGTATCTTAGTGCTCCGCCGTCACCTCGGCAAGAACGGGACGGCTTAGTGCGCCCCTTCATGGGATGTGTTCACGCGCAAAGTGTCGATGAACCGCTTCAAGGGAAAGTGATCCGAGCTCGGTGCTGGAGATCAGGACGCTTGGCCTGAGGGATCTCTATGGTAGAATACTGTTTATTTATACAGTTAAGTGGTGAGGCCAATGGAGCAGGGGCTGCGCAAGATCATCCATGTGGACATGGACTGCTTTTTTGCCGCTGTGGAGATGCGGGATTTTCCCGAGTTGCGGGATAAACCCATTGCGGTGGGTGGCCCCGCCAACAGCCGCGGGGTGATCTCCACCTGTAACTACGAAGCGCGCAAGTATGGCGTGCGCAGCGCCATGCCCAGCAGCGAGGCGCTGCGGCGCTGTCGGCACCTGGTGCTGGTGCCGGGGCGCATGTCGGTGTACAAGGCGGTCAGTGCCCAGATCCGGGCGGTATTTGAGCGTTATACCGAACTGATTGAACCCCTCTCCCTGGATGAAGCCTTCCTCGATGTCACCGACAGTCCCCATTGTCGGGGCAGTGCCACCCTGATGGCCCAGCAGATCCGCGCCGAGATCCTGGCGGAGACGGGCCTGACGGCGTCCGCTGGCATCGCGCCCAACAAGTTCCTTGCTAAGATCGCCTCCGATGAGAACAAGCCCAACGGTCAGTGCGTGATCCTGCCGGAGCAATGCGCCGAGTTTGCCGCCGGTTTGTCATTGCGCAAGATCCCCGGTGTCGGCCCTCGCACCGCCGAACGCCTGGCCGAGCATGGCCTGCACACCGGGGCGGATGTACTCAAGCAGTCGCCGGAGCAGTTGGTCCAGTGGCTGGGCAAGTTTGGCCCCGTGCTGCATCAGCGCGCCCAGGGGATAGATCCTCGGCAGGTGCAAACTCACAGGGTACGCAAATCCGTGGGCGTGGAGACCACGGTATCTCAGGATCTTAGAGACGAGTCCGCCTGCCTGGAGATCTTGCTGGAGCTGTTGCCAGAACTCGCCCGTCGCTTGGGTGAGCGGCCGTTTAAAGGGTTGAACGTCAAATTGAAATTCAGTGATTTTCAACAGACCACGGTGGCCTGTCCGGGCAGTACGCTGGATCCCGCCAAGCTGGCGGCCCTGTTGCATACCGGGTACCTGAGGGGAAGGGGCAAGGGCGTGCGTCTGGTGGGGGTGAGCGTCAGCCTGGCCGAAACCTCGACTCCTCAGCTCAGTCTGTTGTGAGCCCCTGCACAGTACGGGCGGGTTATGGCATCAGAATCCCGTTCATTGATCCGGGTCAAGACGAGCTCCTGGGGGCCTTCTAGGCTGAAATGGTAGGGGCCCTGCCGCGTGCGCCCCGAGGTAAGCCAAGGAGGCCGTTATGAGGATCCAGAGCCGTTACCGCCAGTTGCTCACCGCCAGCGCCATGTTGATCCTGGTCGGTGGCGTGCTGTACCTGCTTGGCGTGATGTTTACTCAGGCCAAGCCCCTGCGCGATGTGGATTATTTTGATAACTATATCGGGGAGAAAACCTATTGCCGGACTCTCAACCATTACGCCGGGGACGCAGCCAAGTTGGAGCGTTTGGTGATCTACGCCGATAACAATGCCATGTATTACCTGATGTGGCGTTTTGGCAAGGAGAAGGGGGGAGAGATGGTGAAAAGCTGTAACCGGGCTCGCCGCAGTCACATCATCGAGCGCTGTGCACAGGCCCCGGATCTCTCTGTCGAGCAGGTGGTGTTGGAGTACAACCGCCAGGCCGTCAAGGACAAGGGGCTGATCTAGGGCGTTTCATCGCCTGGTTTAGCCTGCATGGGGGCGCCGAGTTGGCGCCCCTGGGCGTCGTTACCTAATGTTGAGCTTCGCTACGCTCAACCTACTCTCATCTTCTTTGCGACCGCTTGCACCAAGATGGTGCGCTCCTTGAGCGAGCGCTGCCCTTTTATTGTGCGCAAAAGAACCCGTTTCCGGCTAAGAAACGCCGGGGGGGGGCTTGCCCCTTTGGCCCACTCCTTGCTGTGTATTGGTTTAGTGGGTGGGACCAGGTTGGTGGCCACCACGGACAGGAACCCTTATGAACACTGCAGCTTGGATCATCGTCACCGATCTCGATGGCACCCTACTGGATCACCACGATTATGGCTATGCACCGGCGTTGCCAGCCCTTCGGGCCTGTCGCGAGCGAGGGATCCCGGTGATCATCAATACCAGCAAGACCTTGGAGGAGAGCCAGGCGCTGGCCGAAGAGCTGGTGCTGCAGGCTCCTTTGGTGGTGGAGAATGGATCGGCGATCTGGTTGCCGGCGGAGGAGGGGAAGGACCCACGGCTTGAGGTGCTAGGGTGCGAGCGTGCGGCGCTAGTTGCCTGGTTGGCCAAGCTTCGCGAGGAGGAGGGCTACCGTTTTGCGGGATTTGCCGATTGGAGCGAGGCCCAGGTGGCCGAACAGACAGGGCTGAGCCTGACACAGGCCGCTTCGGCCCTGCGCCGCGATTACAGTGAGCCCCTGGTGTGGCAGGACACGGAGCACGCCTTTTTACATTTCCAGTCCCGGGTTCGGGCCCAGGGCTGGCGACTGCTTAGAGGCGGCCGCTTTATCCATCTGTTGGGGGATACGGACAAGGGACGCGCCACCCGCTGGCTGGTGAGCCATTACCAGACACTCTGGGGCCGCACCCCGCAAGTGGTTGCCCTGGGAGACAGCCAAAACGATCTGGCCATGCTGGAAGCGGCGGATGTGGCGGTGTGCGTGCGTTCCCCCGTGAGTCCCAGGCTGGAGCTCAGTGGCCAGAATAACGTGATCCGGACCCAGGCCTGCGGGCCGAAGGGCTGGAGCGAGGCGATCGGCAAGCGATTGGAACTGACTCAATAAGGAGAGCGTCATGGCGGATTACTACCAGAACGGCATCATTACCACCCTGCATAACCTGTCACGTCGGCCGGTGGCCGAGATGGAGGCGGAGTTGTATCGTTTCAGTCAGCGTCGGCCCCTGGGGCTGGTGCTGCCCTCCCTCTATTCGGAGCTGCAGACCCCGGCGCTGCCGGCCATCGTCCGAGAGCTGGAGCAGGTGCCCTATCTGTCGCAGATCATCATAGGTCTGGATCGGGCCAGCCGGGAGGAGTATGTCCATGCGCTGAAGTTTTTCTCGACGCTGCCCCAACACCACAGGGTGCTGTGGAACGATGGCCCCAGGCTGCGAGCCCTGGATGCCGAGCTGCAAGAGCGGGGACTGGCGCCGGATCAGCCCGGTAAAGGCCGTAACGTCTGGTACTGCTTCGGTTACGCCCTGGCCACCCAGAAGGTCGAAGCCCTGGCCCTCCATGACTGCGATATCCTGACCTATGATCGCAGCTTGCTGGCCCGGCTGATCTATCCGGTGGCCAACCCCAGCTTTAACTATGAGTTTGCCAAGGGCTTTTATGCCCGTCTGGCGGGCGGTACCCTCAACGGCCGGGTCACCCGTCTGCTGGTGACGCCGCTGATCCGGGCATTGAAGAAGATTGTGCCGGAGTCGGATTACCTGGAGTTCCTCGACAGCTTCCGCTATCCACTGGCCGGAGAGTTTTCTTTCCGCCTCGATGTGCTCAATGATCTGCGGATCCCCAGTGACTGGGGGCTGGAGATCGGGGTATTGGCTGAGATGAAGCGCAATTATGCCACCAATCGCCTGTGCCAGGTGGACATCGCCGATGCCTATGATCATAAGCATCAGGACTTGTCCGCCGGTGACGAAAGTGGCGGCCTGTCGCGGATGTCCATCGACATCACCAAGGCGATGATCCGCAAGCTGGCGACGCAGGGGACGGTGTTCAGTCCCGGGGTGTTGCGCACCATCAAGGCGACCTACTATCGCATCGCCCTCGACTTTATCGAGACCTATCGCAACGATGCGGTGATCAATGGCCTGGAGCTGGATATCCATAAGGAGGAGAAGGCGGTGGAGCTGTTTGCCGAGAACATCATCAAGGCGGGCAATCAGTTCCTTGATAACCCCATGGAGACGCCGTTCGTCCCCAGCTGGAGTCGAGTGCTCTCGGCGATGCCGGATGTATTTGAACGGCTCAAGGACGCGGTGGAGGCGGACCACCAGGAGCTGGGGGCATGAGTGGCGTGACTGGCCGGCTCCAGACGCATCTGGAGTGCCTGTACCCCACTATGGATAGCGCCGCCCTGGCCCAGCGACTCTGCGACACCATGCGCCTGATCCCTGGTGCACCGGAGCCGGTGCCTTTCAGCAACCACTGGGACGAAGGGGATGCCTATGTGATCAGCTATGCCGACAGCCTGCTGTCGGACAGCCACCTGCCATTGGAAAACCTTAACCACTTCCTGGGCCACTATCTGGCTGAGCACCTCAGTGGCGTGCATATTCTGCCCTTTTTTCCCTACAGCTCGGATGATGGCTTTGCCGTCATCGACTATTACCAGGTCAACCAGGGCGTGGGAGACTGGCCCCAGATCCGGGAGATCGCCAGCCGTTTCGATCTGATGGCGGATGTGGTGATCAATCATTGCTCCGCCCGCAGTGGTTGGTTTGAGAACTATAAGCAGCGGAAAGATCCGGGCCGGGACTACTTTTTCGAGGGCGATCCTAAGGCCGATCTCAGCGATGTGGTGCGACCGCGCACTTCGCCCCTGCTGACGGCGGTGCAGACCCTGGACGGTGAGCGCCACGTCTGGTGCACCTTCAGTCCGGATCAGGTGGATCTGAACTTCACGAATCCCGAAGTGCTGGTGGAGTTTGTGAACATCCTGCGCTTCTACCTGGAGCAGGGGGTGCGGGTGTTCCGCTTTGATGCGGTGGCCTTTGTCTGGAAGATCCCGGGAACGAGCTGCATCAACCTGGCTCAGACCCATCGCCTGGTCCAGCTGTTGCGCCTGCTGGTGGAGCATCAGCGGCCCGATGCCATCATCATTACCGAGACCAATATTCCCAGTCGGGAGAACCTGGCCTATTTCGGTAATGGCAACGAGGCCCACGCCATCTACAACTTCCCCCTGCCGCCTTTGCTGCTGCACACCCTGATGACGGGCCACTGCCGTCATCTGCGTACCTGGCTGATGACCCTGCCACCGGCCCATAATGGCACCGCCTACTTTAACTTTATCGCTTCCCATGACGGGATCGGCCTGCGCCCGGTGGAGGGGATCCTCAGCGAAGAGGAGACGACCGAGCTGCTCACCGCCATGGAGCGTTTCGGCGGGCGGATCTCCTGGCGGGACAAGCCCAATGGCCAGCGGGCGCCCTATGAGATCAACATTGCCCTGTGGGATGCCCTTAAGGGCACGCGGGCAGGCGAGGACGATCACCAGTTGGCCCGATTCCTCTGTGCCCACGCCATCATGCTGGGCATAGAGGGGATCCCGGCCCTCTATATCCATTCACTGTTGGGTACGCCAAACGATCAGGAGCGGGTGGCCCACAGCAACCATAATCGCCACATCAACCGGCACAAGTGGGATTACCCCAGGTTGCAGTCTCTGCTTCAAGATCCGGACAGCCACCATTACCAGGTGTTTAACGGGATGAAGGCGATGCTGGCGATCCGCCGAGCCCAGCCCGCCTTTCACCCCAATGCCACGCAATATACCTTGCAGCTGGGCGATGCCCTGTTGGGGTTCTGGCGTCAGAGCCAGGATCGTCGGCAGAGCATCTTTGCCATTCATAATGTTACACCTCGGCCTCAGCGATTGGCGCTGGATTCACTGAACCTGATTGAGCAGGCCGGGTGGCGGGATCTGCTGCAAGGTGGGGAACCGCGGGAGCTTGAGGCTGAGCTGATGCTGGCGCCTTACCAGAGCCTGTGGCTGAGTAACCTGTGACAAGCGTCATAACTCGACTCAAGTTATTGATAAGGTATTATAATTCCTCGCATGGCTTCAGGCAGGGATGGCTCGTATTGGTAAGGTTAGGGCGATACCGAGACAGGGACAGGGCATTTTTTGTTGCCCTGATGGCGAACGAACGGGCGATGGCTCGGATCGGTGGAAGCAAGACGCAGGCCGAGGCACAGCGCCTGTTTGAGCGGATCCTGGCGGGCCAACAGGCGGGAGAAGCCTGTCAAATTCAGGATCGGACCGGAGCGCCCCTGGGTCATGGTTTCCTGTCCCCCCTGATCCCGGGGAGCGAAGCGGAGCTGGGATTTGTGCTGTCCCCCGATTGCTGGGGGCGAGGATTGGCCACGGCGGCGGCACACTTGCTGGTGGAGCTGGCGGTGGTGGGTCATGGGTGTCGCCGCATCCTGGCCAGTGTCGATCCGGACCATCTTGCCAGCATTCGCGTACTGGAGAAGACGGGACTGAGGCTCAAGGCCAGGCTGCAGGACAGGGAGGGCCCCTATCTTCTTTATGAGCGGCTGATTGAGTCCGGAACCATGGACTTTGAAGGTTAAACACCTGGCCCCGCAGTTGCGGGGCCAGGTGTTTATGGTAAACGAGAGGCTGGATTACCGGGTCGGGATCGCCTTGAGCACGGCCAACAGCAACTGCCAATACTTGCCCACGGACTCGATCTGGACCTTTTCATCCGGGGAGTGGGGGAAGCGGATGGTGGGGCCAATGGAGACCATGTCCAGGTGTGGGTAGGGCTCCTTGAACAGGCCACACTCCAGGCCGGCATGGATCACCTGGATATTGGGCAGGGTGCCAAACAGACTCTGGTAGGTTTCTCTTACCACCGCCATCACAGGTGAGCTGGGATCCGGGTTCCAGCCCGGGTAGGCGCCGGAGTCGGAGCAATTCGCCCCCGCCAGTTGGGCCACCGCCTGGAGCATGTTGACCACCATGGCCCGGCCCGAATCGACCGTGGAGCGGATCAGGCACAAGATCTGGACGCCCTGCTCCTGAGTCTTGACCACGCCCATATTGAGGGAGGTTTCCACCACACCGGGGAAGGCGTCGCTCATGCGGATCACGCCGTTGGGGGTGGCGTGCAGCAGGGCCAGCAGCTTGCCTTGTGCCAGGCGATCAAACACGCTGTCGGCATCGTCCACCGGTTGCAGGGTAAATGCCAGTTCGGTTTCGATGGCACACAGTTCGTTCTGCAGCAGTTGCTGGTAGTGGGTAACCAACTGCTCCAGCCTGGTACGCTGGTCGGGGGCGATGGCCACGGTGGCATAGGCCTCACGGGTGATGGCGTTGCGCAGGGAGCCTCCCTGGATCTTCACCAGGCGCAGGCCCAGTTCATCGGCGTGGCCAAAGAGGAAACGGGCCAGCAGCTTGTTGGCATTGCCTCGACCCGTATGGATATCCACCCCGGAGTGCCCCCCCTTGAGGCCGGTGAGGGCCAGTTCGACGGTTTGGTAACCTGCTGGAACCGATTCTCGGACGATGGGTAGCTCCAGCTGCACATCGATGCCACCGGCGCACCCCATATACACCTCACCCTCCTCTTCGGAGTCGGTGTTGATCAGGATCTCCCCTTCAAGCAGCCCGGCTTCCAGGCCAAACGCCCCGGTCATGCCCGCCTCTTCATCTATGGTCAGTAACACTTCCAGGGGGCCGTGCTCAATATCGTCGGCGGCCAATACCGCCAGGGCCGAGGCCATGCCGATACCATTGTCGGCACCCAGGGTGGTGTCTCGGGCGGTGACCCAGTCACCATCGCTCTCACTGATGATGTAGGGCTGGATCGGATCCCGATCGAAACGGTGTGCAGTGCCGGAGTTTTTCTGCGGCACCATATCCAGGTGGGCCTGCAGGATCACCCCTTTTTGCCGTTCACGACCGGCGGTGGCGGGTTTGCGCAGGATCAGGTTGCCCACCGCATCCAGCTGGTTGGCGATCCCCGCTTGCTCGGCCCATTGCTGGATATGATCCCTCAGGGCAAGCTCCCTTTTTGAGGGGTGGGGAATGGCGCAGATGGTGTCAAACCATTGCCACAGGCCTTGGGGGGAGAGGGTGCTTAAGGTGGACATAGCAGGCTCCTTGTTGCGCGCCGCTGCGCGTCTGCATCAGTACCAAGTGTGAGTGGGCGCCAGTGTAGCACAGGCCCAAGGGCGACTAATTAAGCGCTGTCCGAGCGGTGCAGTGCGGGTAATGCCGTTTCATTCCATGGCCCTGTCGACACGCAAACTGCTATGTTGAGGCAGTGATCATGGTTTTGAACTTAAGGGATTAGAGTGATGAGCAAAATAGTCTGGCAGGCGGTTGGGGAGCGGGATGCCCTGTTTGGGCAGGGGGATTGGGATGCCCTGGTGGTGATCGGCGACGGTTTCGAGCTGGCGGCGTATCCCGAGGTGCGTCAACTCATCCAACACGCCGCCAGCCTGGACCGTCGTATCGGCCGAGAAGCCGTGATGTTGTTGGCCCCCGGACTGGCCGGTGGGCGCCTGGTGTTGGCGCCCACCGGGGATCTGGACGGCGACTATGAGGATGTCAGACGTTTCGCCGAGGCGGGGGCGGCCGGGATCGGATTGGCGCTGAGGGCCGGTGCCCGGCGCCCGCTGGTGATTGTGGATGAAGTCACTGACGCGCTGCGCTACAGCGAGGCAATGGCGGTGGCAATGCTGGGAGTCGGACAGGAGATCTACCGGCCCTTTGATGCGGACGGGTTTGAGCTGGTGCTGGGGATCTTGGGGCTGGAGCATAGCGCCCGGGCCAACGCCCTGGAGATGGGGCGCATTGCCGCCCGGGATCTGTGCGGGGGCGATCCGGAGCAGATGGCCCCCCCGGCCTTCGCCGAGTACTGCCAGAACCTGTTTGATGACACTGCTGTGCGCATCGAAGTGATTAGTGACACCAAGCAACTGCAACAGGAGTACCCTCTGCTGTGGGCGGTGGGCCAGGCTTCTGCGGGGATCGAACGCCACCGGCCCAGGGTTGTGCGGTTGGAATATGCGGGGGAGGGAGTGATTGCCCGCAACTGGTTCCTGGCCGGGAAAGGGGTCACCTTCGATACCGGTGGGGCCGATCTCAAGATTGGCGGGGCCATGGCGGGCATGAGTCGAGATAAGGGCGGAGCCGCGGCGGTTGCCGGTTTGATGGTGGCGCTGGCCCAGTTGAAGCCCAAAGGGATCCGAGTCGTCGCTGAGTTGGGGCTGGTCCGTAACAGCATCGGCAGCGATGCGATAGTCCCGGATCAGATCATCACGGGTCACTCTGGCAAGCGGGTGCGGATCGGTAATACGGATGCGGAGGGGCGCCTGGTGCTGGCCGATCTGCTCTCTCATCTTCGAGAGGAGGCGGTTAAGGTCCCCGATCCGGTGATTTTTTCTCTGGCCACGCTGACCGGCCACGTGGTGCGCAGCTATGGTCCCTACAGTGCGGTGATCGAGAATGCGGTGGCTCGGGAGCAGGCGCTGGGGGGGGAGCTGCAGGCGATCTCGGAGCAGTGGGGCGAGCCCTTCGAGTTGTCACGCCTGCGCCGGGAGGATTTTGCTCAGGTGAAGGCTCGTTCGCCGTCGGAAGATCTGCTCTCCTCCAACAACGGTGCCTCGGTCAATATCGCCCGGGGCCACCAGTTCCCCATGGCATTTTTGCTGCAGGCCGGTGGCTTTGAGGAACATGGTCTGGGCAGTGATAAGCCCCTTCCTTGTCTGCATCTGGATATCGCGGGCAGTGCGGTGGAATCCCGGGATCCCCTCTATGGCAAGCCCACGGCGGTTCCCGTGGCCACCCTGCTGGCTCAACTGCTGGATCATTGAACCTTATGGTCATCACTGGGTATCCGTTGGCTTTTGGTCGAGCGGCTGTTTCCCCCGGCTTTAACTGCCCTGGTCGAAAACGCTCAACACTTGTTCGATTTATGTAACTTTAATCCACCCAGGAAGGGTTTTACCGTCAAAAAGTGGAATTTACGTAAAAAATCGTCATCCAGGCTTGTAATAAAACTACATTTTGGTACATTAGCAACCGTCAACAGACAACCCGCTGTCGACACTGTGCTTGTCAGGAAGACGTTGCCTCTCCAAGGAACTGAGTATCGATGACTCCATGGAACCGAGTTTGCGCCAGGGAACCGCACCTTCGGATTTTTGTCATCTTTTTACCTTTTTCTGGAGTAACGCATGAACTATCCGTTTTCCTACGACGTGACTTTGTATAACACCTGGTACTGCGCTTCTTGGAGCAAGGGTATCGTGTTTGCTATGAAGACCTCGTCGTAACTGCGCTATCAACCTTTTGAGCGTCCGTTTTTGGGGTGCTCGGTTTTAAAGAAATTCTCTTCCTTACGCCAGCATTTTGCTGGCGTTTTTTTTTGCTTTGGGATGGGATTTTTTATTATTTGAGACGTGAACCCATTGTTCTATAAAAAAATCGCTGTGTTTTCTGTTGGTTTTAATCCACTTCTGGCTTGGGCTGGAAAAAGCGCTCATAATGCCGCCCCATTCCGCCCTAGGCCCCGCCTTGGCTGAAAAAAACTCATAAACCCTACAAGAAAATCAGACGACAAAAGGTCTCAAAATGCTAGAAAAGCTGTTTCAGCTCAACGAGAACCGCTCCAGCGTGCGACAGGAAGTGATTGCCGGTTTGACCACCTTCCTGACCATGGCATACATCATCTTTGTGAACCCGCCGATGTTGGCGGACGCCGGCATGGATCATGGTGCCGTGTTTGTTGCCACCTGTGTGGCGGCTTTTATCGGTTGTATGGTGATGGGCCTGGTTGCCAACTATCCCATTGCATTGGCTCCGGGTATGGGCCTGAACGCCTTCTTTACCTACACCGTGGTGCTGGATATGCAGCACAGCTGGGAGACCGCCCTGGGGGCCGTGTTCCTGTCCGGTGTGCTGTTCCTGCTGCTCTCCCTGCTTAAGGTGCGAGAGTGGTTGATGAATGCCATCCCAGTGGCCCTGCGCCTGGGCATTGCGGCCGGTATCGGCCTGTTCCTGGCCCTGATCGGCCTGAAGAATGCCGGGATCATCGTGGCCAACCCGGCCACCCTGGTGGGTCTGGGTGACGTAACCGCCTTCGGTCCCGCCATGGCGGCCCTGGGCTTTGTACTGATCATCGCCCTGGTGCACTTTGGCCTGAAGGGCGCGGTGATGCTGTCCATCCTGGCGATCACCACCTTGTCCCTGCTGTTTGGCCAGGTCGAGTACACCGGGCTGGTCTCCATGCCACCGTCTGTGGCGCCGACCTTCGCTGCGCTGGACATCATGGGGGCGCTGGAAGTGTCCATGGTGGCCGTGGTCTTCGCCTTCCTCTTTGTTGACCTGTTCGATACCTCAGGAACCCTGGTGGCCGTGGCCTCTCGTGGCGGCATGCTGGATGAGCAGGGGCGCCTGCCTCGCGCCAACCGCGCCATGCTGGCTGATTCCTCCGCCACCCTGGCGGGCGCCTTTATGGGCACCTCCACCACCACCAGTTATGTGGAAAGCACCGCAGGCGTCGCCGCCGGTGGTCGTACCGGCCTGACCGCCGTGGTGGTGGGTCTGCTGTTCCTGGCCTGTCTGTTCCTTTCCCCGTTGGCGGGCATGGTTCCGGCCTACGCCACCACGGGTGCCCTGGTTTACGTGGCCATCCTGATGATGTCCGGCCTGGTGAACGTTCAGTGGGATGATCTGACCGAGGCGGCCCCGGTTGTGGTAACCGCCATCATGATGCCCCTGACCTTCTCCATCGCCCACGGGATCTCCATCGGCTTTATCACGTACGCCGCGGTGAAGCTGCTGTCCGGTCGTCACCGCGAGATCAGCCTGCCGGTTGCCGTGCTGGCCATCGGCTTTATCCTGAAGTACGCCTTCCTGTAAGGGCCTTTACGCCAGGAAAGTTATCGGCTTTCGAGCAAGACGCCGCAGGGGCATACCCTGCGGCGTTTTTTTATGACTTTCGCACCTGCAATGGCTGTGCTGTGTGAGCTGGCGGGGCACTCAGATCAAATAATTATTATCTTATGAGGGATAAAACTGGGTCGTGCCCTAGGTTTTGAGCGGCTTTGCGGGTAACTTTGAGGGATCAAACTGAAAGAGCGATAAACTATGGCTAACACTTTGCCCACACGGCCGTCCCGCGTCGTGGTGAAGCTGGGCACCAGTGTGCTCACCTCCGGGAGTCCGAAGCTGGATCGGGCCCATATGGTGGAGTTGGTTCGGCAGATGGCCCGCCTGCACCAGGCGGGCGTGGAGATCATCCTGGTGACCTCGGGGGCCATCGCCGCCGGTCGGGAGCATCTGGGCTTTCCTGAGCTGTCCGATTCCCTGGCCAGCAAGCAGATGCTGGCCGCCGTGGGCCAGAGCCAGCTGATCCAGGCCTGGGAAAACCTGTTTAATCTTTATGGCCTGCATGTGGGTCAGATCTTGCTGACCCGGGCCGATCTGGACGATCGGGAGCGTTACCTCAACGCCCGGGATACCCTGCAGGCCCTGTTGGATAACCGCATCATTCCGGTGATCAATGAAAACGATGCGGTGGCCATCGCCGAGATCAAGGTGGGGGACAACGACAACCTGTCTGCCCTGGCGGCCTTGCTGGCCCAGGCGGATACCCTGTTGCTGCTGACCGATCAGCAGGGGTTGTATGATGCGGATCCCCGAGGCAACCCGGAGGCGAAGCTGATCCCCCAGGTAGCACAGATCGACGATGCCCTGCGGGCCCTGGCCGGAGGCAGTGGCACGAACCTGGGCACCGGGGGGATGGCGACCAAGCTGCAGGCGGCGGATGTGGCGATGCGCGCCGGGATCCAGACCGTGGTGGCCAGTGGCCATGCGGAAGGGGTGATCGAGCGCCTGTGCCAGGGTGAAGCCCTGGGTACCCGGTTTGTGCCACAGGGCTGTGCCCTGGATGGTCGCAAGCGCTGGATCCTGGCCGGTCCGCCGCCCTGCGGTACCCTGAGGTTGGATGCCGGTGCGGTGGACGCCCTGTGTCGAAAGGGTTCCAGCCTGTTGGCCAAGGGCGTGATCTCGGTCGAAGGCGAGTTTGTCCGGGGCGACACCCTGCTGTTGACCGGCCCCGATGGGGCGCCGGTGGCCCGGGGGATCAGCCGCTACGGCTCCAGCGACATTGAGCGCCTCAAGGGGCGACATTCCAGTGATATCGGATCCCTCCTGGGCTTTAGCTACGGGCCGGCGGTGATCCACAGAAACGATTTGGTGGTGTTATGACGGACAACCCTTTATTGGCCATGGGCCAAGCCGCCCGGGCAGCCAGCTACACCATGCTGGGCCTGGGGGCACAAGACAAGAATGCGCTGCTGGTGGCGATCCGCGATCAGCTGCTGGCCGATCAGGCGGCGATCCTCGCCGCCAACGCCGAGGATATGGCCGCCGCCGAGGCGGCGGGCCTCACCGGCGCCATGCTGGATCGCTTGCTGCTGACGCCGGAGCGCCTGGCGGCGATCTGCGCCGATATCGACACGGTGATCGCCCTGGCCGATCCGGTCGGCCAGGAGTTGGGAAGCCAACTGCTGGATAACGGCATGCGTCTCTCCCGTCGCCGCATTCCTCTGGGCGTCCTGGGGGTGATCTACGAGGCCCGTCCCAATGTGACCGTCGATGTGGCCGTGCTGGCACTCAAGACCGGCAATGCCGCGATCTTGCGTGGTGGCAAGGAGACGGTGCGCTCCAACCGTGCCCTGCTCAAGGCGATCCATGCCGCCCTGGCCAGTTGCGGCCTGCCGACCGAGGCGGTTCAGTTGATCGATAACCCGGATAGGGCTTTGGTTAGCGCCCTGCTGCAACTCGACAGCCATGTGGATATGCTGATCCCCCGGGGCGGTGCCGGCCTGCACCGTCTCTGTGTCGAGCAGTCCCGCATTCCGGTGATCACCGGCGGGATCGGGATCTGCCACATGTTTGTCGACAAGGCCGCGCAGCTCGACAAGGTGGCCGATCTGGTGATCAATGCCAAGGTGCAGCGACCCACGGTCTGCAATGCCCTCGATACCCTGCTGGTGCATGAGCAGATCGCCGAGGTCCTGCTGCCCGAGCTGGCGCAACGGCTGGCGGATCTGGGCGTCGAGCTGCGGGCCTGCCCTCGGGCCAAGGAGATCCTGGGGGAAGCGGCCCAACCGGCCGGCGACCAGGATTTCAGCCAGGAGTGGCTGGCGCTGGTGTTGGGGATCAAGGTGGTGGAGGACGTGGAGGGGGCGATCGCCCATATCCGTGCCCACTCCAGTGAGCACTCCGAGAGCATCCTTACCGATGATATCGCCACCGCCGAGCGCTTCGTCGCTGCCATCAACTCGGCGGCCGTGTACGTCAATGCCAGCACCCGTTTCACCGATGGCAGCCAGTTTGGTCTGGGCGCCGAGGTGGCGGTCAGCACCCAGAAGCTGCATGCCCGGGGGCCCATGGGGCTGGATGCCCTGACCACCTACAAGTGGATCGGCCAGGGGCACTACACCGCGCGCAGCTGATTGTTCGGTTTGAACGAGCGAAAAAGGAAGGGGAGCCCCTTCCTTTTTTTTGTACCTGGCGGCAGGTGACACAGGTGCGAGTTGCCCTCGCGGGGATCCGGGGCGCAAGGTGATTTGGGGTTAGCCACAGGGATGTGAACGTAACTCATTGTGGTCGTTGGTGGAAAGTGACAAAAAGATCGCATTTTTGATTAAAGAAGGTTGGTGACAAGCCGAAACAGTGAGCGTAAGGGTAAGAGATGCCGGCTGAGGCGTCGTTCGTAGCACTTACTCCGTTGTATACACTCTTAAGGAAGTAACATCATGGCTGTAACGGTAAATACCAACGTCACCTCAATGTCTGCTCAGCGCAACCTGAACAGTTCCAACACCAACCTGCAAACCAGCATGGAGCGTCTCTCCTCCGGTCTGCGCATCAACTCCGCCAAGGACGATGCCGCCGGCCTGCAGATCTCCAACCGTCTGACCTCTCAGGTTCGCGGCCTGGACGTGGCGATGCGCAACGCCAACGACGGGATCTCCATCGCTCAGACCGCCGAAGGGGCGATGCAGGAGTCCACCAACATCCTGCAGCGGATGCGGGATCTCTCCCTGCAGTCCGCCAACGGCTCCAACTCAGCCGAAGATCGCGGCTCCATCCAGAAGGAGATGGTGGCTCTGCAGGACGAACTGACCCGGATCTCCGACACCACCTCCTTCGGTGGCCAGAACCTGCTGGACGGCAGCTACGGCACCCGCCAGTTCCAGGTGGGCTCCAACGCCAACGAAACCATCGCCCTCTCCCTGGATGCCATCGGCGCCGGGGATCTGGCCAAGGGTAAGGATGTGTCCGGTACTGTGATCGCCGATGCCAACGTGGCCACGCTGATCAGCTCCAACAACCTGGAGTTCACCTTTACCGATGCGGACGGCGCTGCCACCGCCATTGGGGTTGATCTGAGCAACGCCAGTGATGCGGCCGATGTGGTGGATGCCATTAATGCGGAATTGAAAGATCTGAATGTGGCCGTGGCACTGAATGATGCCGGCGATGTCGTGATGGCTGGCTCCATTGAAAATGATGGCACCGGGGCCTCCAACCTGGCGATCACTGCTGGTACTTCAGTTGGCACCCTGACCGTTGGGGCAGACGACTCCTATGACGTTGGCACCCTGGATCTGACCTCCGCCGCTGGCGCCCAGGCAGCGGTGAAGGCGATCGACAGCGCCATCTCCCAGATCGACGATAGCCGTGCGGATCTGGGTGCGGTGCAGAACCGTTTCAGCCACACCATCAACAACCTGGGTAACATCCAGGTGAACGTTTCCGACGCCCGCAGCCGTATTCAGGACGTGGATTTCGCCAAGGAGACCGCCGAGCTGACCAAGAACCAGGTGCTGCAGCAGTCCGGCTCCGCCATGCTGGCCCAGGCCAACCAGATCCCTCAGCTGGCCCTCTCCCTGCTGTAAGCGTACTGCGCCGAGTTTTACCCCCTTAACACACCCCCATCGGGCTTGGCCCCTTGGGGGTGTTCTTTTTGCATCCTTTCCTGGTTACCGGCGTGATCGCAATTCGTGTTGGGTTTGGTGGATTTCTTGCCATTGGGTTGGGGCCGTGTTGAACCGAGGTAAAAGTCGGGGAGTTTCTGCATTTTTTTCTTAAGAGGCTGAAGCTGGTGCCGAAAAGCCGGGTGTAAAGGGGATGTGGCTGCGTCAGCAGCGGTGGCCGGCTTTGGCCGAGGCGTCCCGAAGTCTTACCACAATAAGGAAATACGCCCATGGCTGTAACCGTGAATACCAATGTGACCTCCATGAGTGCACAGCGCAACCTGACCAGCTCCAACACCAACCTGCAAACCAGCATGGAGCGCCTCTCCTCCGGTCTGCGCATCAACTCCGCCAAGGATGATGCTGCCGGTCTGCAGATCTCCAACCGTCTGACCTCTCAGGTTCGCGGCCTGGACGTGGCGATGCGCAACGCCAACGACGGGATCTCCATCGCTCAGACCGCCGAAGGGGCGATGCAGGAGTCCACCAACATCCTGCAGCGGATGCGGGATCTCTCCCTGCAGTCCGCCAACGGCTCCAACTCCCAGGAAGATCGTGACTCCATCCAGAAGGAGATGGTGGCCCTGCAGGACGAACTGACCCGGATCTCCGACACCACCTCCTTCGGTGGCCAGAACCTGCTGGACGGCAGCTACGGCACCCGCCAGTTCCAGGTGGGCTCCAACGCCAACGAAACCATCGCTCTTTCTTTGGGATCCATCGCAGCTGGTGATCTGGCAAAGGGTAAGGATGTGTCCGGCACTGTGGTTGCTGATGCCAACGTGGCCAGCCTGATCGCCGCCAATGATCTGGAGTTCACATTTACCGATGCCGAAGGGGTCGATAATGTGATCGCCATCGATCTGGCCGATGCCAAGAATGCCGCGGATGTGGTGGATGCGGTCAATGCCGGTCTCAAAGATCTGGATGTCGCCGTAGCGCTTAATGACGACGGTGATGTGGTAATGGCTGGCTCCATCGAAAATGACGGTACCGGGGCGTCTAATCTGGAGATCACCGGAGGCACCAGTGCAGGTACTCTGACGGTGGGGGCGGATGACTCTTTCGATATTGGCACCCTGGACCTGACCAGCAATGCCAGCGCCCAGGCGGCGGTGAAGGCGATCGACAGCGCCATCTCCCAGATTGACGATAGCCGTGCGGATCTGGGTGCGGTGCAGAACCGTTTCAGCCACACTATCAACAATCTGGGTAACATCCAGGTGAACGTTTCCGACGCCCGCAGCCGTATTCAGGACGTGGATTTCGCCAAAGAGACTGCCGAGCTGACCAAGAACCAGGTGCTGCAGCAGTCCGGCTCCGCCATGCTGGCCCAGGCCAACCAGATCCCTCAGCTGGCCCTCTCCCTGCTGTGATCTGTGCCTAGCCGATTTTCGGCACTTGGCCCGTCGATAAAGCCCACCGGGACTTCCCGGTGGGCTTTATGCATCCTGGGCGGCAAGTTTTTGAGGCATAGCGGCGCGGGGTTGCCGCTTTGGCCGACTCATCAGCCCTAAACGGCGCTAAGCCGAGGGCCCAAACTCTGGCGCAATACTTGCAGCATACTCGAACTTATTCCTGTCAGTCAGGCACTAGGACGAAGCATGTCGCAAGAGACCCAAACCAATATGACCCTGGAGCAGGCTTTTGAGCTTGGGGTACAGCGCTACCAAGAGGGCGAGCGAAGCGCCGCCCGTCACCTGTTCGAGTCGGTGCAGCAGAAGCTGCCGGATCATACCCAGGTGCTGCAGGTGCTGGCGGTGCTGGATTTTGAAGAGCAGCGTTATGCCGAGTGTGAGGCCCGACTGCGCCGGATCAATGAGCTGGATCCCGGGGATGGGCAGAATATCCTCTCCCTGGTCCAGGTGCTGATGGCCCAGGGAAAGAACCTCGAAGCCCGTCAGATCAACGATCAGCTGCTCGCCCAGTTGCCGGAGAATGAAACCGCCCTGCAGTACCGCGCCGAGATCGCCCAGGCCCTGGGAGAGCGCAGTACGGTGCGTGAGGCCAGGCAGGCCGTCGCCCAGACTCAGGCTACCCAGGCGCCCATGGATGGCGAGATCCAGCAGACCCTGGAGGCGGTGGATCAGTTGATGGACGCCCAGCAGTATGAGCTGGCGGTGAACTTGCTCAATACCGTTCTGGTGATCCAGCGGGACGAGCCCGAGGCCCTGTTTCGCCTGGCGGTGTGCCTGTTTGAGCAGGAAAAGATCACCGAGGCGAGTTACCAGGCGCAGAAGCTGGTGGATCAACATCCGGACAGCCTTAAGGCCAATCTGCTGTTGATCCGCCTGTGCTTTAAGAGCCAGCAGTTTGAAAAGGGGCTGAGCCACTGCGCCCAGTATCGTCGTCGCTACAAGCAGCGCCACCGCGAGATCGAAACCCTCTACCTGGCCATGTCCATTGAGCAGGCCCAGTATGCCGGGGCGCTCAAGGCGGTGAAGGAGATGGTCCGGCTCTTTGGCGCTGATGGCGATACCGATTTCTTCCAAGCCCAGGCCTTCTATCAGCAGATGCATGTGAAGCAGAACTACAGTCCGGAAGGGTTGCTGGAGGCGCGCCGGTTACTGGAGCAGGCCCTGGGCTCCAATGTGGACCACGCGGCCCGAGTTCGCATGTTGCAGGTGTATCGAACCGTGGTGCTTTATCGCATGGGGGCGATCGCCGAGTATGAGCAGGGCCTGGAGCAGCTGTTGGCCCTGGGTTATGAGCCGGAGGAGATCCGCTGGAACCGCTCTTTTCTGCAGCGGGCGCGTCATCAGTGGGCGGAGTACTTCGACAACCATGAAACCGGCTTAGATCTGGGCAAGCGCTTCAAGGCCCCAGAGGGCTTTCCCCTGCCGCTTTGGCGTCCAGAGAGCCGCGATGGCCGGGTCCTGGTGCTTCGGGAGCAGGGGGTGGGGGATGAGCTGATGTACCTGGGGGCGTTGGCCTACCTGGTGCCTCGTTGCGCCCAGGTGCACTACGTTTGTGATGAGCGCCTGGTGCCCCTGATCCTGGCGGCCTTCCCCACTGTGATCCCGGTGCCCGTGCCCCCCAACTGTGTCAGCCTGATGAGCGAGGTACCAGCCGAGACGCTAGAACTGTGTGACAGCTTCTTGCTGATGGGCAGCATTCAGCAGCACCAGTTTGGCGAGACCGGGCAAAGCTGGATTGCCCCCTGGATCCGTTCGCCGGAGTCGCTGGCATCCCATTGGCAGGGGAAGGTCGCGGCCGCCAAGCAGGGCGGGGAGCTGAAGATCGGCCTCTCCTGGCGCTCGGGCAACCTGAGTGCCCAGCGTAATGTCCACTATCTGGATCTCTATGAGCTGGCCCACTTTATGCGCCAGTTTCCGAATGCCACCTTCTACAACCTGCAGTATGGCGATTGTCGCAAAGAGTTGAAGAAGCTGGAGAAACTTACCGGATTCAAGGTGGTGCAACTGGACGGTCTGGACCTGAAAAACGACTTTGCCGCCACCGCGGCGGTGTGTCAGGCGCTGGATCTGGTGTTCACCCCGACCACGGCGGTGGCGCGTCTGGCCATTGCCGCCCATGTGCCGACTTACGTGCTGTACGCCTGGAGTGAGGAGAGCGACTTCAGCAGACCCACCACCTACTTTGGTGGGAGCCGCGAGGAAAACCGCGAGTACTTCTTCGAGTATCCTCCGATGATGGAGGATAAGAAGCCTGTGGTCGATGCCATGGTGGCGCAGATCCGGCGGGACTTTCCGGGGTGATCCGTTAGGGGCTGAGCCGCTAGGGGATGAGCCGTTAAGGGCAACAAGCGGGCCATGATGGCCCGCTTGCGTTTCTGTCCCCATGGGGTGTGAGTGACTCAGTCGAACCGCATTTCCGGAACGTGAGCGGGGAGCACCAATTCGCCGGCGGTCCTGGCGACGATCTCCTCGACGCTGACGCCGGGGGCGCGCTCTTTGAGGTGGAACTTGCCGTCGTGGATCTCGAGATAGGCCAGATCGGTCACCACCTTATGGATACAACCCTTGCCCGTCAGCGGCAGGGTGCAGCGAGGCAAGAGTTTGGAGTTGCCGTGTTTGTCGGCGTGGGTCATGGTGACGATGATGTTGTCGGCGCCGGCCACCAGATCCATGGCCCCGCCCATCCCCTTGACCAGTTTTCCGGGGATCATCCAGGAGGCGATATTACCCTCGACATCCACCTCGAACGCTCCCAGCACGGTCAGATCCACATGGCCACCGCGGATCATGGCGAAGGAGTCCGCCGAGTGAAAGATGGCGGCGCCGGGGATGGCGGTCACCGTCTGCTTGCCCGCGTTGATCATGTCCGCATCCAGTTCCTCCTCTGTGGGGAAGGGGCCCATGCCCAACAGGCCATTTTCCGACTGCAGCATCACCTGGATCCCTTCGGGCACATAGTTGGCCACCAGGGTGGGAATGCCGATCCCAAGATTCACGTAGTCGCCATCTTTGAGTTCCTGGGCCACCCGCATGGCCAGCTGTTCTCGGGTCAGTGCCATGGTTATGCTCCTTTTCCCGGCTGCATGGTGCGAACCGTGCGTTTTTCGATGCGCTTTTCAAACTGGCCCAGGATCACCCGGTCGACATAGATCCCGGGGGTGTGGATGGCGCCAGGCTCCAGTTCGCCGGGCTCGACGATCTCCTCCACCTCCACAACCGTGATCCGTCCCGCCGTCGCCGCCAGGGGATTGAAGTTCTGCGCCGTGTGGCGGTATATCACATTGCCAAAGCGGTCCGCCTTCCAGCCTTTGACGATGGCAAAGTCGCCGGTGATGGACTCCTCCAGGATATAGTGGCGGCCGCCAAACTCCCGGACCTCCTTGCCCTCACCCACCGGGGTGCCGTAACCGGTCGCCGTATAGAAGGCGGGAATGCCGGCCCCACCGGCGCGGATCTTCTCCGCCAGGGTGCCCTGCGGGGTCAACTCCACCTCCAACTCGCCGGACAGCAGCTGTTGCTCAAACAGGGCGTTCTCCCCCACGTAGGAGGCGATCATCTTTTTGACTTGGCGCTGCTGCAACAGCAGACCCAGGCCAAAGTCATCGACTCCCGCGTTGTTCGATACCAGGATCAGGCCCCGTGTGCCCATGCGCCGGATCTGGGCGATCAAGCCCTCGGGAATACCACACAGGCCAAAGCCGCCGGCGATGACGGTCATATCGTCGGTAAGGCCGCTCATCGCCTGTTCATAGCTGTGGACCACTTTGTCAAAACCGGACATTGGGTTCCTCCCTTAGGATGGGGTTGGCGGGCATTGCCTGCCTCGTTTCGCCTGGTAAGCCCGGGCGACCTTGGAGCCGTTGGCGCGGCCGAGTCGATCACAGATCATCTGGCCGGCGGCGATCAGTCGATCCAGATCGACGCCGTGGCGGATCCCCTGGCCGTCCAGCAGGTAGATCAGATCTTCCGTGGCCAGGTTGCCGCTGGCCCCCGGTGCATAGGGACATCCCCCCAGCCCGGCTACCGAGGCATCCACAGTGGCGACGCCCAGCTCCAGGCAGGCCGCCACGTTGGCCAGGGCCTGGCCGTAGGTGTCATGAAAATGCAGCGCCAGCTTGTCCATGGGGACATGGTTGGCGACGGCTTGCACCATGGCCACGGCACGGTCCGGGGTGCCCGTGCCTATGGTGTCGCCCAGGGAGATCTCATAACAGCCCAGCTGATACAGGAGCTGGGCCGTTTCGGCCACTCGAACCGGGGCAATACTGCCTTCATAGGGACAGCCCAGGGTGCAGGAAACATAGCCCCGGACCCGTATGCCGGCATCGCTGGCGGCGCTCATCACCGGCTTGAACCGGTTCAGAGACTCGGCCACGGAGCAGTGAATGTTGCGCTGACTGAAGGTCTCAGAGGCGGCACCGAACACGGCCACTTCGTCCACTCCGGCGGCAAGCGCCGCCTCGAATCCTTGCAGATTCGGGGTCAATGCACTGTAGCAAACGCCTTTTTGTCGACCTATCCGACCAAAGAGCTGTGCGCTGTCCGCCATCTGTGGCACCCACTTTGGGGAGACAAAACTGCCCGCCTCGATCTGGGTCAGGCCGGTCTGGGAGAGGGCTTCCACCAGGGCGATACGCTCCTCCAGGGAGACGGTCTGCTCATGTTGCAGTCCATCCCTGGGCCCCATCTCGACGATCCTGACATGGCGTGGCCTCATCGGCTCGCTTCCATCGAGATCAAAGGTGTTCCCTCCTCAAGGAGATCGCCGCTGTTAAAGGGCAAGGCGGTGATCACTCCATCGACGGGGGCGGTGAGGGTGTATTCGGCATTCATCGGCTAGCTTCCATCGAGATCAAAGGTGTTCCCTCCTCAAGGGGATCGCCGCTGTTAAAGGGCAAGGCGGTGATCACCCCATCGACGGGGGCGGTGAGGGTGTATTCGGCATTCATCGGCTCGCTTCCATCGAGATCAAAGGCGTTCCCTCCTCGAGGGGATCGCCGCTGTCAAAGGGCAAGGCGGTGATCATCCCATCGACGGGGGCGTTGAGGGTGTATTCGGCATTCATCGGCTAGCTTCCATCGAGATCAAAGGTGTTCCCTCCTCAAGGGGATCGCCGCTGTTAAAGGGCAAGGCGGTGATCACTCCATCGACGGGGGCGGTGAGGGTGTATTCCATTTTCATGGCTTCCATGACCACCAGGGGCGTGCCGCTGCTGACCCGCTCGCCGACCGACACCAGGTTGGCAATATGGGTGCCATTCATCGGCGCCTGCAGGGCCTTGGTGGCATCGGCCTGATCCTGGTCGGGCCGATAGCGATAGGGGTGGAAGCGCAGAGGACCATCACTCAACTGCACCGTTATGGCGTCGTCATCGCTACGCTGGAAGGGCCAGCGCAACAGGGTTCCGTCACACTCCAGGCACAACTCACCCTCGGCATAAACCCAGATCAGGCGGCGGCCCTGTTGATCTCGCCAGGGGCCTTCGGCGTCCTGGGTGAGCTGGATCTCATAGCGTTCACCGTGCTCATCTTCCAACACCTGGCGCACCCGGGCCGGGGCATTGAGACGCCAGCCCAGGGGCATGGCCAGTGCCTTGTCATGGGAGTCGTGGAGCCCTCGCAGGACACAGGCGCAGGCGGCCAGCTCCCGGTCCTGAGGTGGGGCCAGCAGCTCCTCCTCATATCGGGGAATAAAGCCAGTGCTCAGCTCGGCAGCCTGAAAGGCCGAGTGCTGCAGAATATGGCGCAGGAAGCTGAGGTTGGTGATCACCCCGGCCAGGCGGGTTTGACGCAGGGCCTGGACCAGTCGCACCCTCGCCTGATCACGGTCATCGCCCTGAGCGATGATCTTGGCGATCATGGGATCATAGTGGGGGCTGATCTCATCCCCCGCCTGAACGCCGGTCTCGATCCGCACCCCGGGCGAGGATTCGGGCCAGTCCAGTTGTGCCAAGGTACCGCTGGCGGGCAGGAAGTCGCGCTGGGGATCTTCGGCGTAGAGGCGGACTTCGATGGCATGGCCCCGGGGGCAGATCTGCGCCTGTTGCAGGGGCAGGGGGGCGCCGCTGGCTACCTCCAACTGCCAGGCCACCAGATCCAGCCCGGTTACCGCTTCAGTCACCGGATGTTCGACCTGGAGTCGGGTGTTCATCTCCATAAAGTAGAAGCGGCCTTGGGGATCCAGCAGGTACTCCACCGTGCCGGCGCCAATATAGTCTATGGCCTGGGCGGCACGGACCGAGGCCTCCCCCATCGCCTGGCGTAGCCGGTTGGACAGGCCGGGGGCCGGGGCTTCCTCCAAGACCTTTTGGTGGCGGCGCTGGATGGAGCAGTCCCGATCGGACAGGTAGAGGCAGTGGCCGTGGCGGTCGGCAAAGATCTGCACCTCCACATGGCGGGCGGTTTCCAGGTAGCGCTCCAGTAGCAGCTGGGGATCGCCGAAGGCGGACTGGGCTTCGCGCCGGGCGCTGGCCAGGGCGGCAGGCAGGGCCTCGGCGGACTCGACGATCCGCATCCCCTTGCCCCCCCCGCCAAAGGCTGCCTTGACCAACAGGGGGTAACCGATCTGGGTTGCTTCCTCGGCCAGGCGCGCGTCGGATTGATCATCCCCATGGTAGCCCGGCAGCATGGGAACCCCGGCGTCCTGCATGATCGCTTTGGCCGCGCTCTTTGAGCCCATCTTGTCGATGGCCTCGGCGGGGGGGCCGATAAAGGTGATCCCGGCCGCTTCGCAGGCCCGGGCAAAATCGGGATTTTCCGACAGGAAGCCGTAGCCTGGATGGATGGCATCACAGCCGGATTGCCGGGCGATCTCAAGGATGACGTCGCCGCGCAGGTAGGACTCACTGGCAGGGGCAGGGCCCAGGCGAAAGGCTTCGTCCGCCTGCTGGACATGCAGGCTGTGGCGATCCGCATCAGAATAGATGGCGACGGTCGAGATCCCCTGTTGTCGACAGGTGCGGATCACCCGGCAGGCGATCTCCCCCCGGTTGGCGATCAGGACTTTACTCAGGCTCATTGGCATTCCTCCGACCCTCCTGGTTCCTTCTGCCAGGGGGGCGGGCGCTGGTCGAAGAAGGCCGCCAGGCCGGCCTGGGCTTCCTTGCCGGCGCGCACCCGGGCGATCCATTGAGCGGTCTCCAGGCTCAGGGAGGGATCCAGTGGCCGCTCCTCGATGGCCAGCAGCAGAGCCTTGCAGGCGCGCAGTGCCTCGGGGCCGTTGTGTTGCAGTTGGTCGATCAGGATCTGGCCGTCGGCATCGAGATCATCACACAGCTGATGCACCAGGCCCAGGCTCAGGGCGGTATCGGCATCCATGGGTTGCGCGCTGAGGGCATAGCGCCGCAGCTGTCGGGGGCCGATCGCTCGGCTGACATAGGGACTGATGGTGGCGGGAATGAGACCCAGGCGGACTTCGGACAGGCAGAAGCGGGCCCCGCGACTGGCCAGCACCATGTCGGCACAGGCCACCAGTCCCAGGGCGCCGCCATAGGCCGCGCCCTGCACCAAGGCCAGTACCGGCGCCGGGAAGTGGTAGAGGAGATCAAGCATTTGAGCCAGGCGCTGGGCGTCTGCCAGGTTATCGCTATCGCTCAGAGTGGCCTGGGCTTTCATCCAGGCCAGATCGGCCCCGGCGCAGAAGTGCCTGCCCTCGGCGTTCAGCACCAGCAGGCTCGGGGGCGCATCCTTCCACTGGCTCAGGGCCTGGGTGATCTCGGCGATCATCCCGGCGTCGAAGGCGTTGTGTTTTTGTGGCCGGGCCAGGGTGAGTCGGGCGATCCGGCCCTGCTGCTGCACCTTGATGGTCTCGTACGTCATCCAGTGTCCTTTTCATCTTAGCTATCAGCCATCAGCTATCAGCCATCAGCTATCAGCTATCAGCTATCAGCTATCAGCTATCAGCTATCAGAGATCCCTACATTCGAAACACACCGAAGCGGGTTTCCCGAGCCGGGGCGTTATTGGCGGCGGAGAGGGCCAACCCCAGGACGTCTCGGCTCTGGGCGGGATCGATGATCCCGTCGTCCCACAGGCGGGCCGAGGCGTAGTAGGGATGGCCCTGGCGTTCATATTGTTCAAGGATGGGGGCCTTAAAAGCCGCCTGCTCGGCATCGGGCCACGGCTCGCCTTGGGCTGCTCGTTGATCCTGTTTGACCTGAGCCAACACATTGGCGGCCTGTTCGCCCCCCATCACGGATATTCGGGCGTTGGGCCAGCTGAACATCAGGGTAGGTTCAAAAGCCCGGCCACACATGCCGTAGTTCCCGGCGCCATAGCTGCCGCCGATCACCAGGGTGAATTTGGGCACATTGGCGCAGGCGACGGCGGTGACCAGCTTGGCGCCGTGTTTGGCGATCCCTTCATGCTCATATTTCTGTCCCACCATGAAGCCTGTGATGTTCTGCAGAAACAGCAGGGGGATGCCGCGCTGGCAGCACAGCTCGATAAAGTGCGCCCCTTTCTGTGCCGACTCGGAGAAGAGGATCCCGTTGTTGCCGAGGATCCCCACCGGGTAGCCGTGCAGTCGGGCAAAGCCACACACCAGGGTGGTGCCGTAGCGGGCCTTGAACTCGTCAAATGCCGAGTCGTCCACCAGGCGGGCGATCACCTCCCGTACCTCGAACGGTTTTTTCAGGTCCGTGCCGACAATGCCGTATAACTCCCTGGCGTCGTAGCGTGGCGGCTTGATCGGCGCCGGGTGCAGGGGGCCACGCTGGTGCCCGTTGAGCCGGGCCACCACACTGCGAGCCAGTTGCAGGGCGTGTTCGTCGTTGTCGGCCAGGTGGTCCGCGACTCCGGAGATCTCGGTATGCACCCGGCCGCCGCCCAGGGCCTCGGCACTGATCTGTTCGCCGGTGGCCGCCTTGACCAGGGGCGGCCCCGCCAGGAAGATGCTGGCCTGATCCCGCACCATGATGGATTCGTCCGCCATGGCCGGGACATAGGCGCCCCCGGCGGTGCACAGACCCATCACCACGGCGATCTGGGGGATCCCCAGGGCTGACATTCGGGCCTGGTTGAAGAAGATCCGGCCGAAGTGATCCCGATCGGGAAACACCTCGTCCTGGCGCGGCAGGAAGGCCCCCCCCGAGTCCACCAGATAGAGACAGGGCAGGTGACATTGCTCGGCGATCGCCTGGGCCCTCAGGTGTTTTTTCACCGTTAGGGGATAGTAGGTGCCGCCTTTGACCGTGGCGTCGTTGGCGATGATCATGCACTCGACGCCGCTCACCCGGCCGATCCCGGCGATCACGCCGGCGGCGGGAACCGATTCTTCATACACCTTAAAAGCGGCCATCTGGCCGATCTCGAGGAAGGGGGCACCCGGATCGAGCAGCCGCTCCACCCGCTCCCTGGGCAACAGCTTACCCCGGGCGGTGTGTCGGTCCCGGGCCGCTTTGGGGCCGCCGGGCAGGATCGTCGCCAGAGTGTCGTGCAGATCGGTCACCAGGGCGCTCATGGCCTGGTGACGGGCCTGGTTGGTGGGATCCGTGGCCTTGTAATGGGAAGGGATCTGGCTCACTTGGCGCTCCTTGTGCCCGCTTATTCGCTCATCAGTTCTCGGCCGATCAGCCAGCGGCGGATCTCCGAGGTGCCGGCGCCGATCTCATAGAGCTTGGCATCGCGCAGCAATCGACCGGTCGGATAGTCATTGATGTAGCCGTTGCCGCCGAGCAGCTGGATGGCATCCAAAGCCAGCTGGGTGGCCAGCTCGGCGCTGTAGAGGATCGCCCCGGCGGCATCCTTGCGGCTGATCGTGCCGCGATCACAGGCGGCCGCCATGGCGTAGACGTAACTGCGGGCGGCATTGGCCCGGGTGTACATATCGGCCAGTTTGCCCTGCACCAGCTGGAACTGGCCGATGGCCTGGCCAAACTGCTCTCGCTGCTGGACATAGGGCAGGACAATATCCAGGCAGGCCGCCATGATCCCCAGCGGGCCACCACAGAGCACTACGCGCTCCAGATCCAACCCACTCATCAGTACCTGGACTCCGTCTCCTTGGGCCCCCAGTACGTTGTCGGCGGGCACTTCGCACTCCTGAAACACCAGCTCCCCGGTGTTGGAACCACGCATCCCCAGCTTGTCGAGCTTCTGGGCCTGGGAAAAGCCGGGGAAGCTCCGCTCGACGATAAAGGCGGTGATCCCCTTGGTCCCCCCTTTGGGATCGGTCTTGGCGTAGACGACGCAGGTGTCGGCATCCGGACCATTGGTGATCCACATCTTGGTGCCGTTCAGGATGTAGCGATCGCCCATGCGGCGGGCGGTCAGTTTCATCGACACCACATCCGAGCCCGCGCCGGGCTCACTCATGGCCAGGGCGCCGATCTGCTCGCCAGAGATCAGGCCGGGGAGGTACTTGGCCCGCTGGGCCGGGGTGCCATTACGAAAGATCTGGTTCACGCACAGGTTGGAGTGGGCGCCGTAGGAGAGGCCCACCGAGGCGCTGGCCCGGGAGATCTCCTCCATCGCGAGCACATGGGCCAGGTAGCCCATATTCGCGCCGCCGTACTCTTCCGAGACGGTGACGCCCAGCAAGCCCATCGCTCCCAGCCTGGGCCAGAGTGCATCGGGGAAGGCGTTGTCTTTATCTATCTGACGGGCTAACGGGGCGATCTCCCCCTGGGCGAAATCGCGTACGCTGTCGCGCAGCAGATCCAGGGTTTCGCCCAGGCCAAAGTTGAAGGGATTGATGTACATGGTGTGACCCCTAATCCTGGCTTAAGGCGCGCAGCGCCTGCTGACACTGCTCTTCCGCCGAGGAGAGCTCCATCATCACCACCTTGATGTCATCCATCTGCTGCTGCAGATCTCGTTTCTTCTCTTCGATCAGGCTGAGCATGGTATGCAGTTGCTGGCGACTGGTGCGATCGGCGTCGTACAGCTCAAACAGTCGGCCGGTTTCCGCCAGGGAGAACCCCAGGCGTTTCCCTCTGAGGATCAATTTAAGCCGGACCCTGTCCTGCAGGTTGTAGATCCGGGTCTGGCCTCGACGCGCAGGCTTGAGCAAGCCCTGATCTTCATAGAAGCGGATGCTGCGGGTGGTGATATCAAATTCTCGGGCCAACTCGCTGATGGAGTAGGTGGTGGCACGCTCAGGCATGGTGATTCAATTCATAAGTGGAAGCATGTCAAAAACATAATGGAAGTTTACGTAAAGGTAAAGTTTGTGACGTTCTGTTCACTTTTTCCGAGTGCCATTCAGGATGGATAGCCATAGGTCTAATGTGGTCACTTTTTGCCCTGTGCTAGAAATGAGCCCATTCCATCAGCAGGACAGCACAGGGGAGCGGGTATGGCACAGGTGGGTGATAAGACTCGAGCACTGCAGCAGCAGGCTCAGCAGGATCCAGCGGGCTACTGGGCGGATGCGGCCCAAGGGATCCACTGGGAGCGGGACTGGGACCGGGTGCTGGATGACAGTGCTGCGCCTTTGTATCGCTGGTTTGAAGGCGCTCGGCTCAACACCTGTTACAACGCGGTGGACCGTCATGTCGAAGCGGGCCGGGGTGAACAGATCGCCATCCATTACGACAGCCCGGTGACCGATACCCGTTATGGGATCAGCTACAGCGAGTTGCAAACCAAGGTGGCAAAACTGGCCGGTACCCTGAGGGAGATGGGCGTAACCCAGGGAGATCGGGTGGTGATCTACATGCCCATGGTGCCGGAAACCGTGTACGCCATGCTGGCCTGTGCCCGTATAGGCGCCATCCACTCCGTGGTGTTTGGCGGCTTTGCCGCTGCCGAGCTGGCGACCCGCATTGACGATGCCAAGCCTAAGCTGGTGCTGTCTGCCTCCTGTGGGGTGGAGCCGGGCCGGGTGGTGCCCTACAAGCCTTTGCTGGATGAGGCGCTGAGCCTGGCAACCCATGCCGTCCAGGGCTGCCTGATCCTGCAACGGATGCAGTGCGAAGCGGATCTGCTGCCTGGCCGCGATCTGGACTGGTACCAGGCCCAGCAAGGCGTTGAGCCAGCCCCCTGTGTCCCGTTGGCGGCGACGGACCCACTTTATATCCTCTATACCTCGGGCACGACGGGGACCCCTAAGGGGGTGGTGCGGGACAATGGGGGTCATGCCGTGGCCCTGGCCTGGTCCATGAAGGCGATCTACGACATCGAGCCGGGGGACTGCTTTTGGGCGGCCTCCGATGTGGGCTGGGTGGTGGGGCACTCCTACATCGTGTACGGGCCGCTGCTGGTGGGAGCCACAACCGTGCTGTACGAGGGCAAGCCTGTGGGGACGCCGGATCCCGGTGCCTTCTGGCGGGTGATCGAGCAGTACCGGGTCAAGAGCTTCTTTACCGCACCCACCGCCATGCGGGCGATCAAGCGGGAAGATCCGCAGACCGAATATCTGGCACGGTACGACATCAGCAGCCTCAAAGCACTCTACCTGGCTGGCGAGCGTTGTGATCCCGATACCCTGAACTGGTCGGCGGGACAACTGGGCGTGCCCGTGGTGGATCATTGGTGGCAGACCGAGACCGGTTGGGCGATCTGCGCGAACCTGATGGGGGTCGAGCCGATGCCGATCAAACCCGGCTCGCCCGCCCTGGCGGTACCCGGCTACCAGGTCGAGGTGCTGGACGAGGCGGGAGAGCCGGTGGCCGCGGGGGAGAGTGGTGCCATCGCGGTGAAGCTGCCTCTGCCGCCGGGCACCCTGCCTACCCTGTGGCAAAACGATGCCCGCTACCATGCGGGCTACCTGGAGCGTTACCCGGGCTACTACCTGACGGGCGACGCCGGTTACCAGGATGAGGCCGGTTACCTCTACATCATGAGTCGCATCGATGACATCATCAATGTGGCGGGCCACCGGCTATCCACCGGTCGCTTCGAGGAGGTGTTGTCTCAGCATTCGGCGGTGGCCGAGGTGGCGGTGATCGGGGTGGCCGATAAGCTCAAGGGCCAGGTGCCTCTGGGGTTGGTGGTGCTCAAATCGGGCGTCGACCTGGCCGAAGCGCAGCTGTATGACGAGCTGATCGCCCTGGTGCGCACCGAGATCGGTCCGGTCGCGGCCTTTAAGCTGGTTTCCGTGGTGAGCAAATTGCCCAAGACCCGCTCCGGCAAGATCCTGCGGGGCACCATGCGCAAGATCGCCGACAGCCAGGAGTATGTGGTGCCCGCCACCATAGAGGATCCCACCACCCTGGATCTGGTGCGTGGCGCATTGAATCGCATGGGGTATGGTCATGCCCAGGTGGAAGCGTAAAGCCTGGTTGGCCTAGATCGATCCTCTTAGGATCTAAGCGCCCAGCTCCCCAAACCTGAGAGCACTCACCGTTGCTCGGGTGTCACACAGTTCGGCACGATGATTTAGGCTCTGAGCCCAATAAAAAAACACCGCAACCTTCTTCAGGGTGCGGTGTTTTTTGTGGGCCTGATTAATGACTAGCCTAACTCGGCGATGAGTAGGCCGAGGGAGATCAGGACACTGTAGAGCAGGGTGAGTTTGGCGGTGCTACCCAGCAGGGGGTTGAGGGCGGCTCCCTCGGTTTGGGCAAACTCTGCCGCCAGGATCCTGGCCATGGGGAAGGAGCAGCCGGCCAGCAGGATCACCACACCAGGCAGGGGGCCGAGCAGCCACATCAGCATCAATACGGGGTAGGGCAGCATCACCAACGCCCGGTACAGCCGACGGCACCGCTCCTGGCCGATGCGAACCGCCAGGGTATGCTTGCCAGCCTCTTCGTCGGTGCGAATATCCCGAGTGTTATTGACCAGCATGATGGCGGCATTGAACAGGCCAACGGTGCTGGCCAGTAGCCAGGCTGTCGGGGCCGCCTCACCCACCTGGATGTAGTAGACCCCGACCACGGCCAGCAGGCCAAAGAAGATGAAGGCGGCGATCTCACCCAGGCCGTGGGAGGCCATGGGGTAGGGACCCCCTGAGTAGCACAGGGCACCGGTGACGGCGAACACCGCCATGGCTGCCACTGGCCAGCCGCCGACGACGATCAGGTACAGGCCCGCCAATACCGCCGCGAACAGCGAGCCAATCATGGCATTGCGTACCTCGGTGGGGCTGAGCAGGCCGGATTGGGTGACTCGGGTAGGCCCTAGGCGCTGATCGGTATCGACGCCACTTTTGAAATCGAAATAGTCATTGGCCAGGTTGACCCCGATCTGCAGCAGGATGGCACACAGCATGGAGCTGGCCGCAATGGCCCAGGTGAAGGTGCCATGGGCATGGGCCAGCACATTGCCCAGCAGCAGTGGACCGATGGCGGCGGGCAGGGTTCGAGGGCGGATCGCCATGATCCAGTAGTTCATTTTCATGGTGGAGACAGGGGGATCCTGTTTGGAATGGCTCATCAATGGGCATATTGTACCCGTTTTTGCTCGCCGGGGAGGGGGATCCTTGTCACGCCGAAATCGCTATTGAATGCATTGTTTTTGTTGATAGATCACAGTAAATTTCGCCCTGTTGAGAGAAGGTTGCAAACAAGTCAAAAACTGTTAGGGGGCAGGGATGCTCAAATTCTCAGATCGAGTCATTCTGATCACCGGAGCGGGAAGGGGACTGGGGCGTGCCTATGCCTTGGCATTGGCCGCCCGGGGGGCCCGTATCGTGGCGGTGGATCTTGGTTGCGATCGGCGCGGTGAGGGGCGGGATCCGACGTTTGTCCACGATGTGGTCGACTTGATTGAGGATATGGGGGGCGAGGCTATTGGTCACTGCCTGGATGTGCGGGATCGGACCGAGTTGGAGCGCCTGATCACGCAAACCGTTACGCAGTTTGGCCGTATCGATGGCCTGGTGTGCAATGCCGGAACGCTATTGGAGCAGGATGGCCTGGGTTCAAGCAGTGAGGATTATCGCCTGCAGATGGAGCTGGTCCACTTTGCCACCCTGGAAACCGTTCAGGCGGTCTGGCCACAGATGCAGAAGCAGGGCAGTGGTCGGGTGCTGATCACCTCGGCGTTCTCCTCCCTCTACGGGGATGAACGGCTGATCGGTTATACCGCGGCCAATAATGCCAACCTGGGCCTGATGCAGAGCCTTTCCCGTACCTGTGAGCAGGATGGGATCCGGGTCAATGCCTTGTGTCCCTCCTGCTACAGTCGGTTGACGCGCAACTTTACCCTGCCCGAAGGCAGTGATGAGATGACCCCGGATCTCATTGTTCCCCCCTTGCTGTGGCTGTTGTCGGAGCAGGCCCCGAATGGGGAGATCGTCTTGGCGGGCGGTGGGCATGTATCCCTGGCTTCCATGCAGGAAACTGAGGGGCTGTACCTGCCCATGTCGCAGCTACGACCAGAGCGCTATGTGCAGGAATGGAAGCGCTTGAAACAGATGCCCAAGTCGAGAACCTTTCCAAGCTTCCGTGCCCGCCTGCAACTGATTGTCCGCTCCCTGGGGCGGCAACGCCATTGACAGCGAGCTCAGGGCTGGCAATTCAACTCAGAGGGCGTTAGCGTATGGCGTTCTCACGTTTTTTTGGAAGTGTATGCATGTCTGAAGTGTTACAGCGCCTGGTCAATCTGCTGACCCTGGAGCGCCTGGATGATGATCTGTACCGGGGCGAAAGCCAGGATCTGGGGTTCGGCCATCTGTTTGGTGGTCAGGTGTTGGGGCAGGCGCTGTCAGCGGCTCAGGGAACGGTTCCCCAGGGGCGGGATGTGCACTCTTTTCACTCCTATTTCCTGCGTCCCGGCGATCTGTCGTTGCCGGTGATCTATGATGTCGAGAACCTGCGTGACGGGGGCAGCTTCAGTGCTCGTCGAGTGAGTGCGATCCAGCACGGTCGCCCCATCTTCTTTATGACGGCCTCCTTTCAGGCACCGGAACCTGGCCTGGACTATCAAACGGCGATGCCGCAGGCACCGGATCCCCTGGTCTACCCCAGCCAGCAGGAGCTGACCGAGATGATGCGGGACAAGTTGCCGCCGAGTCTGGTGGAAAAATTTCTGGAGAACCTGGCCATCGAGGTTCGGGTGGTGGAGGATCCACGCCAGATGGGTCGAGACACCAAGCCGGTACGCCAGGTCTGGATGCGAGCGAATCAGCCCTTGCCGGACGAGCCGCATATCCATCGTTGCCTGATGGCTTATGCTTCGGATCTGAACTTCCTGGCTACGGCCTGCAAGCCCCACGGCATGACCCCTTTCACGCCCGGACTTAAGCTGGCAACCATCGACCATGCCATGTGGTACCACAGGCCATTCCGTTTCGATGACTGGCTGCTGTTTCAGATCGACTGCCCCACGACGGTCAATGCCCGCGGATTGGTCCGAGGCCAGTTTTTTAATCAGCAGGGAGACCTGGTCGCCAGTGCGCAGCAGGAGGGGTTGATCCGCTATCGCAACTGACTGGGTTACCGAAGTGTGAACTGGAACGGAAAACGGTGCGTTAGAGCATCGTTTTTTTTGTTAGTATTTTCGGCTCTTAGGTTGAGGCCTAAGAAACTCGGATGAAGGTATCAGGAGAGAGGCACGGCGTCGAATGACGTTACGCCCACCGAAGAAGTAAATCTTTCAGGTGTCAGCCTAGGCTGACGAGGACTGATACTGGACGAGCCTCTGGAGAGATCCATTGATTTGGACGCCGAAGGCGCAAGTGCCGTTCCCCGTGAACGGCGTGAAACGCTCAGGCAAAAGGACAGAGGTGACAGACGGCCGGCGCTCATTACGACGTCGGTGCTGGCCGTTGCTGCACTGCTGCTTTAACCGCAGGCGCAGGCGGGATCCCCGTCGGCCTGGTCCATCATGGTTTCTCCTCTTTGTGTTGTTATGTTGTCACACTTGAGGGAAACGCATTATGCAAGCCATTGAATCCATTCTTAATACCCTAAGCTCCTGGGTCTGGGGACCGCCGGTACTCATACTCCTGGTCGGCACCGGGATCTATTTCACCGCCCGCCTCGGGTTGATCCAGTTACTCAAGTTGCCGTTGGCCCTCAAACTGATGTTTCGCAAAGACGATGCCCAGGGTGATGTGAGTCGCTTCGCGGCCCTGTGTACGGCCCTGGCCGCCACCATAGGTACCGGGAATATCGTCGGTGTCGCCACGGCTGTGAAGCTGGGTGGCCCCGGTGCCCTGTTCTGGATGTGGATGGCGGGCCTGTTTGGCATGGCCACCAAGTACGCCGAGTGTATGCTGGCGGTGAAATACCGGGAAACCGATGAGCGTGGCGAAAAGGTCGGTGGCCCCATGTACTACATCGCCAAGGGTACAGGCCAGATGTGGCTGGCCAAGATCTTCGCCGTGTTTGCCCTGATGGTGGCCTTCTTCGGGATCGGCACCTTCCCCCAGGTGAACGCCATCGTCGATGGCGCCGAGATTGCCTTCTCGGTACCCCGTAACCTCACCATGGTGGTGCTGACTCTGCTGGTCGGTGCGGTGATCATCGGTGGTGTGAAACGCATTGCCAAGGTAGCCAGTGCCCTGGTTCCCACCATGGCCATCGGTTATGTGCTGGCGTGTCTGGCCCTGGTAGGCCTGAACTTCAGTGCCGTTCCGGCGGCGTTTGCCCTGATCCTGGAAAGCGCCTTTAACCCGGTGGCCGCCGGGGGTGGTTTTGCCGGTGCAACCGTGATGTACGCCATTCAGATGGGGATCGCCCGCGGCGTCTTCTCCAACGAGGCGGGCCTGGGGAGTGCTCCCATGGCGGCGGCTGCGGCGAAGACCAAGTCGCCGGTGGAGCAGGGATTGGTGTCCATGACCGGTCCCTTCTTCGATACCCTGATCATCTGTACCCTGACCGGCCTGGCGTTGGTGCTCACCGGCGCCTGGCAGGGGGAAGCCGCAGGTGCGGCCATGACCTCCTCCGCCTTTGCCAGTGGCCTGTCCGCCTTTATTGGCGAGAAGGTGGTGACCATTGCCCTGTTGTTCTTTGCCTTTACCACTATCCTGGGTTGGTGCTACTACGGTGAGCGTGCCGTGTTGTTCCTGGCCGGTGAAAAGGGGCGTAAGCCCTACCGCTGGGTCTTCGTTGCCCTGGTGGCGATGGGGGGGCTGCTGCACCTGGATATGATCTGGTTGCTGGCCGACGTGGTCAACGGCCTGATGGCGGTGCCGAACCTGATTGCCCTGCTGCTGTTGCGTAAAGAGATCATTGCCGACACCCGAGAGTACCTGGCTGGCCTGAATTGGCAGGGTCAGCCGGCTGAAGCTCAGTAAAACAGCCGTGGCAAGGAGTGGGCGAGATCTCAGCTAAAGAGAGCCGGGCTTGTCGCCCTTTCAAGCAGTTGATATAACAGGTGGCAACAAGACTGGAAGGATAAGAATATGCAAAAGGTTATTGTTGTCGCCCGTTTGGCCCTGCTGGGGGTGATGGCGGCGATGATCAGCGCCTGCGTCACGGTCGAGGAGCCCAGGGAGCAATATGTCCGCGTCAGCGGTGTGGTGACCTTCAAGGAGGCGAGCCTGCTGCCGGCCAACTCCAGCATCCTGGTGGCGGTGATCGATGCCGATAATCCCGGGGTGATCCTGGAGCAAAGAGATTACGAAGTGGCCAAGTTACCGGTGCCCTTCTTCTTCGCCATTCCTCAGGAGAGGGTGGATCCCAGGGCCAATTATGTCGTCTGGGCGGCGGTACGGATCAATAACGCGACCCTGCTGCGAACCCAGCGACCGTTCCCGGTGATCAACAACGGCGTATTCAACACCACGGTATTGGTGGAAGCGGTGGATTGAGAGCAGTTTTTAGTTTTTAGCGATGAGTTACTAGCTAAGAGCCAGAGCAAAAGCCAAAGCCCGAAAGCAACAAAGCCCTCGTACTCGGGGGCTTTGTTTTATCTGGCTAACGACTGTCAGCTGTCAGCTAACCGTCAGGTTCAAGGTACATCATGGCCGCTGGCGGCGACCCAGATCCGGAACCACTGCTCCCGGGTGAGGCTTAACTGACAGGATTGAACGGCCTGGGCCAGGCGCTCGAGTTTACCGCTGCCGAGGATCGGCAGTGGCTCACAGGGCAGGGCCAGCAGCCAGGCGTAGAGCACCTGGTCGATGCCAGCGGCCCCAATCTCACCGGCGATCTGTTGCAACTCCTGGCGGATCCGTCGCGCCAGGGGATCCGCTGGACTGAACAGTCGGCCGCCACCCAGACAGGACCAGGCCATTGGGCGGATCCTATGCTGTTGCAGATGATCCAGAGTGCCGTCGTGCAGGGGGTGCATCTGCAGCGGGGAGATCTCGATCTGGTTGGTGACAAGCGGCAGGCTCAAGCGTGACTGCAGCAGCTGAAACTGGGACGGGGTAAAGTTGGACACACCGAAGTGACGCACCTTGCCATCACGGTGCAGGCGCTCGAACGTCTGGGCGACTTCGTCGGCATTCATCAGGGGATCGGGCCGATGGATCAGCAAGAGATCCAGGTAATCGGTCCCCAACTGACTCAGGCTTTGCTCGACCTGGTTCAGGATATGGCCGCCGCTGGTGTTGTAGTGGGGCAGATCGTACCCTTGACTGCCAGGCAGGCAGATCCCGCATTTGCTGATCAGCTGCAACTGGTGGCGCAGCCCGGGCTTGAGTCTCAATGCCTCGCCAAAGGCGGCTTCACACTGGTGATCACCGTAGATGTCGGCATGATCGCAGCTGCTGATCCCCAGCTCCAGGTGTCCCTCGATAAAGGCCAGTCGCTGCTGGGGGGTCATCCCCCACTCCATCAGGCGCCAGTAGCCGGCGACAAAGCGTGACAAGGTCAGTCCCTGCAGTTGTGCATTCTTCATAAGCCCCTCCTTAGGGTCCCTGCAAGGATAAAATTTGATCTGCCTCAGGTAAATCCCCTTTGGCGTGATGCTCGTCGCAAAAACTTGTTCTTAATCAATAGTTGAAGTCGCTATGGAGAATAGGGTAGGGGCGTATTTAATGTGCTGCGTCATGTGATGCGCCCGATTCATGGAGTGAAGATATGAAACTGCGTCTGCTGTCTGCCGCCATCCTGGCTGCCGTTACCCTGCCCGCCCTGGCCCACCAGGCCGGAGATATCATTGTCCGCGCCGGCTCGGCCACCGTGGCTCCCGATGAAAGCTCCCAAGATGTGGCCGGTAACGGGGAGTTTGGGGTGGATAACAATACCCAGCTGGGACTCAACTTTGCCTATATGTACACGGATAACTTTGGTGTGGAATTGCTGGCAGCCACCCCGTTCAGCCATAAGGTGAGCCTGCCGGGACTGGGGAATATTGCCAAGCTCAAACACCTGCCGCCCACCCTGATGGCCCAGTACTACTTCGGCAGCAGCAACAGCGCCCTGCGCCCCTATGTCGGCGCCGGGGTCAATATGACGCTCTTCTTCGATGAGAAGTTCACTAATGATCTGGGGGGAGCCTTGACCGATCTGGATCTGGACACCTCTTTTGGCTTTGCCGCCCACGCCGGGCTGGACTACCAGCTGAATGACAGCTGGCTGGTGAACGCCTCGGTCTGGTACCTGGATATCGGTACCGATGTGAATTTTAAGCTCGGTGGGGCTCAGCAATCGATCAAGACCGACATCGATCCCTGGGTCTACATGGTCTCTGTGGGTTACAAGTTCTGAGGTGCCAGGTACCAGGTGCTAGTAAGGGCAGGTTCTAGGTTCTAGGTTCTAGGTTCTAGGTTCTAGGTGCTGGGTGCTGGATACTAGGAAGAGCAGGTGCTAGGTGCTAGGTACTAGGTGCTAGGTACTGGGTACTGGGTACTGGGTACTGGGTACTAGGTAGAGCATCAAGGCACAGGCTCTTTCCTAGAGCCTAGGCTCTTTCCTAGAACCTAGGCTCTTTCCTAGAACCTAGGCTCTTTCCTAGAACCCAGGCGCTTTCCTAGGACCTAGGCGATTCCCTAGAACCCAGGCTTTATCCGGGTACCGAGGTTGGAAAGCATAAAAACAAAAAGCCCTCCATCTGGAGGGCTTTGTTGTTACCAAGCGAGCCGGTTTAGCCGTGCAGGGTGCGGGCACGGATGGTGCCCGGGATCTGCTTCATCTCCGCCAGCGCTTCCTCGGCGTACTCGGTTTCCACGTCCATCACCACATAGCCGATCTGGGCAGTGGTCTGCAGGTACTGGCCGCTGATGTTGATCCCCTTGGCGGCAAACGCCTGGTTGATCTGGTTCAGCACGCCGGGCACGTTGCGGTGGATGTGCAGCAGGCGGGAGCAATCCCGGTGCAGGGGCAGGGATACCTCTGGGAAGTTCACCGCCGACAGGGTGGAACCGTTGTCGGAGTACTTGACCAGCTTGGAGGCCACTTCGATGCCGATGTTTTCCTGGGCTTCCTGAGTCGAACCGCCGACGTGGGGGGTCAGCAGGACATTGTCAAACTCCCGCAGCGGGCTGAAGAACTCCTCGTTGTTGGACTTGGGTTCTTCCGGGAACACATCGATGGCGGCACCGGCCAGCTTGCCATTGGCCAGCACCTCGCACAGGGAAGGGATCTCCACCACGGTACCCCGGGAGGCGTTGATCAGGATGCTGCCATCGCGCATGGCGGACAACTGGGGGCCAGCGAGCATGTTCTTGGTATCCGGGGTTTCCGGTACGTGCAGGCTGACGATGTCGGCCTGACCCAGCAAGGCTTCCAGGGTATTGATCTGCTGGGCGTTGCCCAGAGGCAGCTTGTTTTCAATATCATAGAAGACCACGCGCATTCCCAGGCTTTCTGCCAGGACCCCCAACTGGGTGCCGATGTGGCCGTAGCCGATGATCCCCAGCACCTTGCCGCGGGCCTCATAGCTGGCGGAAGCGGATTTCTTCCAGACACCCCGGTGGGCCAGGGCATTCTTTTCCGGGATCCCGCGCAGCAGCAGCAGGATCTCACCCAGTACCAGTTCAGCCACGGAGCGGGTGTTGGAGAAGGGGGCGTTAAATACGGGGATGCCCGCCAGTTCAGCGGTGTTGAGATCCACCTGGTTGGTGCCAATACAGAAACAGCCGATCCCGGCCAGTTTCTGGGCTCCGGCCAACACCTCTTCGGTCAACTGGGTACGGGAACGGATCCCGACGAAGTGGACGTTGCGTAGCTTCTCCTTCAACTCCTCCTGAGACAGCGAGCCAGTCAATACCTCAACGTTGTTGTAGCCAGCGTTGACGAACACTTCACGGGCACGGGGGTGGACCCCCTCCAGCAGCAGAACGTTGATTTTATCTTTGTGCAGCGATAACTGGTTCATGGACAGCGACTCTCAATTCCCTAAAGAGCCGCCCAGAATACCCGATTTTATGTGATTTTGATCGACCGTTACATCGATGTATTTAAAGCAGTAATTTATACATATGGGATCGAGATGGACCCCTCTTCAGTGGCCGATTCAGGGGCTCAGGAGGCGCCACAGGCTGTCGAAGGCGGCATCGCGATAATCGGCCAGTTCGGCCTTGTCCGGTGCCTGGATAAAAAACGTCGCGGCGCTGAGAAAATGGCTCTGACACAGGGCCAGGAGCAGATCTATCGGCATGGGACTGATCTGGCCTGCCTGCTGGCCCTGTATCAACAGGCGGGGAATGAAGCCCAGTATCTCGGCCATGGTCTGCCTCGGCAGGGCGGGATCCTGCGCCGGGCTGTGGTAGAGCTGTCCGACAAATTGCAGGGCCTGGGGATGGGCCAGTGCCCAGTCAAGCGCTCGTTGCCAGACCTGGCGGGCCTGGAGTTGCAATGGGGCAGCCGGGCTCAGTGCCAATGCCTCTGCCATGGTGTCTGCCAACTGGATTTTGATCTCGCGATGCAGTTGCTCGACCAGCACCGCCTTGCTGGGGAAGTGGTGAAACAGGGTGCCGGTCGCCACCCCGGCGGTTCGGGCGATCTGCGCGGTGGCGGTGGCTTCGATCCCCTGCTGTACGAACAACAGCAGGGCCGTGTCCAGGATCCGTTGTTTCTTGCTGGCCATGCTTGTCAGCGCACCAGGAGTTTCACCAGCAGGCGGTGCAGCCAGGTGTTATAGGGGGGATGCACCAGGGCACCGGCGTTGAATTTCCCCCGGCTGACGACGGTTTTGGCCTTGGAGAAGGTCTGGAACCCTTCGAAGCCATGGTAGTGGCCCATTCCCGACGGGCCTATTCCACCGAAGGGGGCATCTTCTGCTGCCACATGGACCAGGGTATCGTTGAAAGTGACGCCACCGGCATGGGTTTGCGTCAGGACCCGCTGTTGCAGCGCCTGATCGAAGCTCATCAGGTAGAGCGCCAGGGGCCGAGGCCGTGCCTGGATATAGGCCAGGGCCTCGTCGATGTGTGTATAGGTCACTATGGGCAGCAGGGGGCCGAAGATCTCCTCCTGCATGACGCGCATGCCGTCGTGAACGTTCGTTAACAGGTGCGGTGCCAGGCGGTGATTGTCATCATCCTGGGCCCTTGTGCACACAGGGGTGATCCTTGCGCCCTGAGCCCGGGCATCTTCCAGGGTGTCGAGCAGTCGCTGGTATTGACGAGTGTTGATCACCGAGCTGTAGTCCGGGCTGGCCAGTCCGTCCGGGTAGAGGCGGGCAAACCGGTCGCGATAGGCCTGGATGAAGGCATCCTGTTTGCCTTCGGGCAGCAGGATGTAATCCGGTGCTACGCAGATCTGTCCAGCGTTCAGGCTTTTGCCCCAGATGATCCGGCCGATGGCGTCCTCAATCTCCATATCCGGGGCGATCAGGGTCGGTGATTTGCCCCCCAACTCCAGCGTCACGGGCACCAGGTTATCGGCGGCCGCCCGCAACACATGGCGGCCAACGGCGGTGGAGCCGGTGAAGATCAGGTGATCGAATGGCAGGGCACAAAAAGCGGCGGCGCGCTCCGCTTCCCCCTCGACGACCGCGACTTCCGCCTCTTCAAACAGCTCAGATAACATGGATTTGAGGATGGCATTGGTGGCGGGAGTGAACTCGGACATCTTGATCATGGCGCAGTTACCGGCCGCCAAGGCGGTGATCAAGGGTGAGAGGGCGATGTAGACGGGAAAATTCCAGGGGACGACTATGCCGACCACCCCTAACGGCTGATAGTGCACCGCTACCTTGGCCGGGGCCAGCATCAGACCCGCTTTGCGACGTGATGGCTTCATCCAGCGCTTAAGCTGGCGTCGGGTGTACTTTATCTGGTTGAGGCAGGGCAGGATATCGGCCATGACCGAGTCGAACGGGCTGCGATAGCCGAAATCCGCACTCAGGGCATCGGCCAAAGCCTGCCGGTGTTTGACCAGCCCCTGCTGCAACCGCTCCAGCTTGTCCAGGCGTTCAGCCAGCGTTGGCATGGGGAGATCGCGAAAGGCCTGCCGCTGACGGGCCAGCAGGGCACTTAGGTCGTCCGCGATCGGGGCAACGGGCGTTGTTATGGCGAGTTCACTGGGTTGGGGCTGACTCATTGCGGCTTCCTCTGGTTGCATCCATTTAAGGATAATGAAACCGACTGATTAGTCGGTCGCATTTTGAACAGAAGCTAGCGGCTTTTCCCTGTGAGTGCAAGGGCGGTGCCGGCTGGCCCTGAGTCACGTTACTTCAGCTGTTGTTGTATCGCCTGGGTGATCGCCTTGTCGTCGGGCTTGGTGCGGGGAGACCAGTAGTCCACCAGTTGTCCGTTGCTGTCTACCAAGTACTTGTAGAAGTTCCATTTTGGGGCCCCGCCTTGGCGGGCCAATTCGGCAAAGATGGGGTCGGCGTCGCTGCCGCGCACCGGGATCGGGGTCAGCATGGTGAAGCTGACCCCGTAGTTTTTGTAGCAGATCTCTGCGGTCTCGGCTTCCTCGTCGGCCTCCTGAAAGAAATCGTCAGAGGGGAAGCCGAGGATCACCAGGCCCTGAGGGCCGTACTCCTGATGCAGGGCCTCCAGTTGTTTGAACTGAGGGGTAAAGCCACAGTGGCTGGCGGTATTGACGATCAGCACGGCCTTTCCTTCGGTCAGGCTGCAGAGATCGACATTCTCCTTGGCGTGCAGTCGACGTTTTTCGGTGTTGAGCCAGTCCGGGCACTGGGCGGCCAGGGGGCTGTGAATGAGCAGCAGGGCGGTGAAAGTCAACCAGGGCTTCATGGGGGACACTCCGTGTGATTTATCCTTTTCCTATACGTGGGTTGTGACCTTGTGGTTCACACCCTCGTCAGGTCGACTATGGCAGGTCCGAGCGTGGCGGACAATGGTGGCCAACTCCGATGGGAGCCTTTATGGGCTCTCACTCTCCAGGCCGGCAAGGGGATTGGCGTCGTCGCAGATCAGGGCTGGGTGAGCGGAAGGGTAAGAGGCGGAGAGGGTCGCGTCTTTCCTGCAAAGCTGCCTGGTTTTTCTTACTGACATGTTCAAGTCATTATTTTGAAAGCTTTTTGCATTACTTTCTTCGCTTTTCTCACTCGAGGCTGTTTTCATGTTCCTGCGTTATATCCTGCCCTTGGCTGCGGCTGCTTTCCTGGTTCAATGCAGCCGTGAGCCGGCCCCTAAAGCCCAGGTTTCCGCACCCCTGATGGAATCTGTACAGGTGGCTTTTATGCCAGATATCCACTTTCACGATGTCTATGGCAACTTTGCCGATGGCAGTTTTGCCGGGCTCGCCAATCGCCACAGTGGTCAGGGGGCGACCATACGGACCATGCTCAGCCAGCTCACCTCCACCCGGCTGTTTAATGAGAACTACTTTGCCCTGCTGGCGGCGCTGGATGACGTGGTGGCGCGCGGGGTGAAGTATGTGGCGCTGCCGGGAGACTTCAGCGACGATGGTCAGCCGGTGCATCTCCGGGGATTGGCCAAGGTGCTGGATCGTTACACCGCCGAGCATGGCCTGGTGTTCTTTGCCGCGCCGGGCAATCACGATCCGGTCCGCCCTTTTGCCCGCCCCAATGGTAAGCCCGATTACCTGGGGGAGGGCGGCCAGGCTCAGCGGATCTTCAGCCGAGGCGCGGTGGCCGAGTGCGAGGACTACAGCGGGGAGTGGTCAAAGCTGGCTGGCCCGGGCAGCTTGCCCACCCTCTGCTCAGAGGAGGTCAAGGAGTGGGGCTATGCCGAGATCATGGCGATCCTCGGCCCCCACGGCTTCTATCCTCAGCCCGAATACCACTATTTCGAGACCCCCTACAGCGATCCCGCCCTGCGCGATGGCGGTTACCGTTACGAGGCGGCCATGGCCGATGCGGCATTTGAGCGCCGTCAGTATGAGATCTGCCACGAGGGCACAGGCGGAGATTACAGAATGGCTCACTATTCGGCCTGCTCCCGAGTACCGGACGCCAGCTACCTGGTGGAGCCGGTGCCCGGGCTCTGGCTGCTGGCCATTGACGCCAATGTCTATCTGCCCAAGGCCGACGGCCGGGGGGAGGGGGATCCCAATGACTATGATGGCTCAGGCAATGCGGGCTACAACAAGATGCTCAGCCACAAGCTGCAGGTGATCGACTGGATTGCCGATGTCACCGCTCGAGCCTCCGAACAGGGCAAGACGGTGATCGCCTTTAGCCACTTCCCCATGACCGACTTTTACGACGGGGCTTCAGAGACGATCGCCGATCTGTTTGGCGAGGGCAGTTTCCAACTGCAGCGCAAACCTGAGGCTGACACCAGCCGTGCCCTGGCGATGACAGGGTTGACGGTCCACGTCGGTGGCCATATGCACTTTAATGATACCGGGGTGAAGCGTTATCAGATCCATGGCCGTGAACACACCCTGTTTAATATCCAGGCGCCGTCACTGGCCGGGTATGTGCCGGCCTATAAGCTGCTAACCCTTGCACCGGGCGGCCAGGTGGAGGTGGAGACCGTGGTGATTGAGCAGGTGCCGCGCTTCGACGAACTGTTTGAGCACTATGAGCAGGAGCATGACTTTCTGCTGGCCACGGGCAGTGAGCCGATCTGGGATCGGGGGATCCTGTCGGCCCGAAGCTACTATGAGCTGACCGATTGGCACATTCGCGAGCTGACCCGTCTGCGCTTTCTGCCCGAGGAGTGGCCACAGGCGCTGCGGGAGATGCTGATGCGCCTGGATGGTCGCTCCATGCTGATCCTGTCGCAGCTGCGTACCGATGTGTCCTTATGTGAGCTGCAGGCGGTGGTGACCTTCATGGATCTGGGCGTCAGCGACTGTGCTGCCGATGATCTCAAACTGATGGCCTTCCTCAATGACTGGGCGGCAGCCATTGGCCGGGCCCACCGGCTGGCCAAGTTGCAGGGCTGGGAGCTGAGTGCGCTAAAAGAGTGGGATGGGATGGCGCTGGCGGTGGATTTCTATCGACTGCGCAACGCCGATGAACTGGCGTTTCGCGATATCGAGTTTGAGCGGCTGCAGCAGTACCGCCTGCTGTCGGAGGCGCTGGCCACTATGCAGCACGAGATTGCCCCCGAGGTGGTTGTCGCCCCTCATCAGCGGGTCGGCGACCTGTTCAAGCAGCGCTTTACCAGCCTGCTTGCCATTCTGGAGCGCTTTGCCAGTGGCGAAGCGTCGGATCATTTTCGTATCGATATGGCCGCTGGGACGCTCACGGATCTGAGTGAACAGCGGGTGAAGCGCCGATGAAAGCCAAGGGGGGCAGGAGGAAGCCCACAGGATGACTGTTTGAGCAGCACAATCTGGCGTCTGGCCCGGCATTCAATCCTGTGTCGTGCGGGAACGCATGCGCTCAGTGAGACCCTTCCCTCCCTCTGAACAGCCCGGCTTACCGTCGGGCTGACTCTTTTCCATCGTGTGCGGTTTGGGGGACACAGGTGAGTCCCGCTCACTGGCGTCGCACCGACCGGAAAAGGGAGGTGCTTGAGCATCCGAATCTTGCTTGATTGTTAATATGTGAACCTTTGGTTGCAATCTGCGCAACTTTTCCTGTTACGGGTGTCTTGTTCGGTAGTGCAGGTCGATTCGCATCTTCGTTTTAGGCTGGCGGTTCTCCGCTCGAGTCTGGAGGGAGATTGCGGGATCGCACCATTTAATTAAAAAATCGAAAAGGACGTTCCATGAAGCTCAATCAGGTGAGTGCTGCAGTTGCCGCTGCCATTACCGGTCTTGTTACTGCCTCTTTTAGTGCGACTGTGTTTGCCGGATCCGGCGAGCAGAGGGATGAGAATATCGAAGTGATCAGCGTCAAGGGCTATCGCAGCAGCCTCAAGTACAGCCAGGCCCTCAAACGTGATGCCGCGGGTACCCAGGAGAGCATAGTGTCGGAAGATATTGGTGACTTTCCGGATCTGAACCTGGCGGAGTCGTTGCAGCGGATCTCCGGCGTCTCCATCTCGCGGGACGCAGGCGAGGGTCGACAGATCTCCCTGCGTGGTCTCGGACCGAACTTTACCCGGACCCGCCTCAACGGCATGGAGGCGCTGTTTACCACCGACTCGGGCAATGATCAGCGTGGTGGTGCCAGCCGGACCCGGGATTTTGACTTCAGCGTGTTTGCTTCTGAGCTGTTTAATCGAATCGATGTGGTCAAGACCACAGATGCCCAGATGGACGAAGGGGGGATCGCCGGTACGGTGGATCTCTACACGGCCAAGCCGTTCGACTATGCCGATGAAGGCTGGCAGGGGGCGCTCAGTGTCAAGGGCCTGTACAACGATCTGACCCAGGACACCGGGCCGCGTCTGGCTGGTTTGATCTCCAATCAGTGGGGCGACTTTGGCGCCCTGTTTTCCGTGGCCTACTCCGAGATCGAAACCGTCGAGATGGGCAATGCCGTCTGGGGCTGGATGAACAGCATTCCGTTTCAGGAGCAAAATATTGGCCCCGATGTGGATCCTGAGATCCGTGACGCCTTGCTTGCCGGAGAGCTGTTTGTGCCTCAGGGGGGCAACATCGGCAGCTGGGGCAACACGCGAGAGCGTCTGGGGCTGACCGCCGCCTTTCAGTGGCAGCCAAGCGATCGCCTGGCGATGGACCTGGATATCCTCTACGGCACCTTCTCCAATGACCGGGTGCACTATCAGTTGGCCATGGCTGGCACCAACTCCCTGGCCGGTGGTAACCCGGGTGACGCTGTGTTGGTGGATGCGATCACTGATGGCCGTGGCGGTCTGGCCTATGCCGAGTTTGAAAATATGGACATGCGCACCGAGTCCCAGAAAAACTACAGCGAGTCCACTTTCAGCCAGTTCTCATGGAACAGCAAGGCGTGGCTGACCGACAGTCTCAGTGCCAACCTGCTGCTGGGGTACTCCCAGTCGGAGTACCACTCTCCGACCCACGACAAGATCTTCCTGGAGTCCACCGATCATAATGTGACCTTCGATTGGCGCCGGGGTCCGGGGGCAAGCTATGACTTTGGCTACGATGTGACCGACACCAGCGCGTACCATCTGTTCCGTGCGGACGCCCGTGAGGACGCCATCGACAACAGCTACAGCACGGCCAAGCTGGACTTCAACTACGAGTTTGGCCTGGATCAGAGCATCGATTTTGGGGTGCATTACAAGCAGTACGAGAACAGTGGCTGGGAGCGGCGCGATCGGGTTGATGGCCTGCAGCCGTACAATGAACGGGTCAAAGACCTCTTTATGCTGACCGACATTCCCATGGAGCAGGATTATGTGATCGGCAACAACGGTGCGATCTTTGAGATCCTGGAAGCCAACGGGATCATCAGTCGCCAGCTGGATAGCTCCCACAACCGCCCCGGTACCGCCTATGAGATCGAGGAGGGCACCTGGGCGACCTATCTGCAATACAACTGGAGGGCCGAGCTGGGCAGCATCCCGGTGCGCGGTAACGTCGGCGGACGGTATTTCAGGACCGAGCAGATCTCCAGTGGGGAGGTTCCCGGTAACGAGGGGGAGCTTGGATATGTTCGCTTCGAAAACGATTACGGCAAGTTCCTGCCCAGCCTGAACCTGGTGTTCGAGCTCAATGAGCAGACGCTGCTGCGCTTCGGGGCCAACCGTAATATCTCTCGTCCGGATCTGGGCAGCATTCGTGCTGCGGCCAGCATCACCGTGGCCGACAACAGCATTGTCGCCGGTAATCCTGGGCTGGATCCCTTTGTGGCGGACTCCTTTGATGCCGCACTGGAGTACTATGGCGATTCCGTGACGCTGGCAGCTTCCGTGTTCTACAAGGATATGGAAGGTTTTATCGTCAACCATACCGAGCAGATGGCCTATAAGGATACCGGCTATCCGCTGCACCTGTTGGACTCGGATCCCCGTTACGATGGTGACACCACCTTCACCATCACCAAGCCGGTGAACAGCGATGATGCTTATGTCCAGGGCGTGGAGCTCTCCAGTCAGGTGATCTTCGATTTCCTGCCGGGTCTGCTGGCCAATACCGGTATGAACGTCAACCTGACCTATGCCGACGGTGAGGCGACCATTTATCCTGGCGGCACCGCCACCATAGTGACTCCTCCTGGGCTCTCCAAGTGGTCCAATAACATTACCCTGTTTTATGAGACCAAGGACTTTGGCGCACGGATCTCCAGCGCCTATCGGGATGAGTACATCATCGGCTCAGGCAGCGCGGGTAACGAGGTGGTGGGCTATGACGATACCCTGTTTGTGGATTTCAAGGCCCACTACAACCTGACCGAGCGCGTTAAGCTGGCATTTGAAGCCACCAACCTGACGGATGAGGCGATAGTCCTGCAGACCGATGGTCGGGCTATCTCCACGGCTACCAGCGGCCGCAACTATGCGGTTGGCCTGACCTATCGTTTCTGAGCTGAGGCTTGATGAATCAAAGCCCCGCCGGTTTCCGGCGGGGCTTTTTTTGCCTCTGCTCTCAGTCGAAAGGTGAAATGCACAGGTGCGGTCAGAACCAGGATGTGGTCGCTTAGGTTGCGCTCAGTGGCAGCGATTCACCCTGCCTCATGTTGCTCCATACGGTGATGGGCTCCGTTTGCCCTTGCCGGATCTGCTGCGAAGTGGTGCCTCAAAAGCTGCGATGTGTCTTTGAGCATTGGATCCTGTGGGAGCCCCAGCGTTGCCAGAGGGCAGGGGGGCCGATATTTGGCGAGGCAGGGGGCGAGGAAAGGGGGATGGTTTTGCCGCGGTTTGTCGCGGTTTGTTGCGATTGCCCCACTCGCGCCGGCTCGGTGAGAACGATGCGCTCACCGCCGAGCCGGCGCAAGCCGGTATGCCTTGGTGGCTGGCCCGCTTATTGGATCGGGCAGGTACCTTCAAAGGTGAGGGGATGGCAGTCCACATAGCCTTGACGGTTATCAAAGCGCACTTGGTAGTCACTCAGACCCTCGATGGGCACGGGGGCATCGGTAAAGATGAAGTGAGCGCCCTGGATCAGCGCCTGTTCGCGCCGTGCGGTGTCGCCGCTGCGCACCTCAACCAGCCCACTGTCGGCGACACCCAGCAGCAGCTGCCCCTGAGTGATCGCGTCACGAGATTGCTCCGCTTGCTGATGGTCACGCATGTAGCGCACCAGACCGGTAAAGGCATGGGGGGCGTCGAGGTCGCTGAACACCCAGAACAGGGGATCCTGGTTCGGGTGAGTCCGGCTCAGCTCGGCGTAGCTGGCCATGCTGGGCGCCGGCCAGATCAAGGAGATAAACACCTTGCCCTTGAGCTCTCCCAGGCTCGGCCAGCCTTGGGCTGCAATGGCCTGTTCGAGGCTGTCGTAGGTGCCCTGTACGTCTCGTGGGGCCAGCAGTTGTGAGCGGGGAAAGTGGGCCAGCACCGCTTGCTCGGCCGCCAGCCACTGGGAACGAGCAAAGTGTTGGTCACCGTCAGGGCTGCGCCACGGTTTACCCTCAAACTGCAGGGCCAGGGGGAGGTGATCCGGGTGGGCATCGGACCAGGCCTTGATCTCGCTCAGGCAGTCCCTCAGTAGCAGGCAGCTGCTGCGAAAGTCGGTGTCGGCATCGTGCATCACCTTGAATCCGGATTGGCTTAACTTCCCCTCGGGATCATAGGGCTGGGCCAGAGGCTCTCCCTGTTGGGCCAGTTGTTGATGCAGTGTCGGCACGCCATAGCGGTTTCCTTCGGGATCGTAAAGGAGATCCAGCTCCAGGCTGCGGATCCCCATCTCCAATTGGGCTGTGAGGGTGGAATGACGGTACTGGTATCTGCGCACCGTTCGCAGCGCCTGCTCCTCCCCCAGGCTGGCAAGCAGCGTGTGGTAATAGGCTTGCTCCTCCTGGGGGGACAGGGGCTGATGATAGGCGTTGTGAGTCGTGATGTAACGGATCTGGTTGAGCCTTAGTGCACCCACCGCCCCCTGGATCTCACCCTGTTGTTCTGGCACCCGGTTTTGGCAGCCCGCCAGCAGCAGGCTAATGAGTAGGAGACAAACGCCGTGTTGGTATCGCATCAGAAAACTCCATATATAAAAGACGCGCCGCTGAACGGCCGGTTGAGTAATACACGAAAAAGGGAGTGTCGCATCGGGGCATCGAGGCTGGCTTGGAGCCGCCTTCGGCCCGAATGCTGGAGAGTGCTCGGCCGATCGGTACCGGTGGCTGAGGCACTGGTACCGATCGGCAAACCGCTCGTACAAAGCCACGGAGGAGAGGCTCTGAACAGCGACCTTGATGGCGGCTTTCGGCAGAGCCGGATCGGCCTTACGCCGACGGAGAACTGACATGATCTTACCTGCAGAGACGGAATTGGAGAGGCGCCCCGGGCTCTTTTAAGCCGTTGCGGTTTTGCGCCTACCTCTGGAAAGAGTGGTGAGCTTCGGCAAGTTGTGCAGATTGAAACCAAAGTTTCATATATCGGCGGTTGATGCCGATGAAGCGCTGTCCGGACAATCGCTCGCCAGGTTCGGCACTCAGTGCGAACCTGGCACTCTTCAAGAGAGGGGGCTTGGGGTGGGACGTTACAGGCTGTGGCTGAAGCGCTGATCTAGGCTGGTGTCATGACAGTCCCACAGGGTGATCTCATCGTTCTTTTGTTGATCGACGTCCATGCAGCGTGAGGTGCCAGACAGACTGGAGCGGATCCGCTCCCTGCCCTCATCCAGTGTCCACTGCTGGTTGGCGCCCTGGTGGCAGTAGTAGGCATGGATCGGTTGCTGCTTCAGGTTTTTGCCTTGATAGACATCCAGGCAGTAGTCGTAGTGGTACAGGCGGATCTGCCTTGCAAAGCTGTCGTAGATAAAGCGCTGGTAGGCGCTCGTATCTGAACAGGCCCGGGTTTCCAGCTTCCAGTTCGCCGAAGGGTTGACGTGCAGGCACTTGCCGGTTTTTTGACTGACGATCTGGCTCCAGTTTCCTTTCAGGCGTGGTTGTTCACCGACCTGCCAGCGTCCGTTATCTCCTCTCATATTGACCCAGAGCAGGGTGCCATCGGCAAAGCCCTGGCTGAGGCTTTTTACATCGCGTGCGTTGTTGGGGAGGGAGAAAAAGGCTCCGGGGCCGCCCTCATTGCGGCAGGCGGCGTTAGCCTGGTGGAAGTGGGTGGTCGAAGCCGTGACAAACATGTGCCCCTGCTCATCTTTACAAACCGCACGGCGTGTCCGGCTGCCGTCCATGCCGGGTCTGAACTGCACCCTTCCCTCCAGTGAGCGACGGATCTCCAGTGCCCCGTAGTGGTCACTGCTCGGAGGAGAAAAAGTGTCGAGGGAGGGATCGTGCAGATAAGTTGAGGCGTTAAAAAAGCTCTTGTCGTTATAGCTCAGGTGGTCCCTGCCAACGTAGTTCAGCCCACACTGCAGGGCGGACAGGATCTGCTTTTCAGGCATGCTCTTGTTATAGGGGGAACGGCGATCTTCCAGAGTGTGGCTGAAAGCGCCAGCACCGAGATCGGGAGCAAACCCGGGGCAGCCGGCGTTGAAGTCGTGATCGTGTTTCCAGTCGGATGCTACCCTGGGGTGCATGGTGTTGGGGATGCTCAGGCAGGAGTCGGCATTGTTATACAGGTAGACCCTTGTCCCTTCTGCCAGCAGATCTTTCACCGTCAGGTGAGCTGGGGCGGCGGCGCAATTGTTGCCACTCTGATAGAGCCAATTGGTAAAGGTGTGTTTGAGCAGGGTTTCGAACCAGCGTTGGACGATGTCCGTGGCATGCACTTCCAGTTTGATGAAAAGGAACTCATTCGGGTTGGCATGGAGCCAGTTTTTCAGTTCGGCGACGATCCGCTCGGCTGAGGTGCCGTTTGAGAACAGCAGACCGTCGGGAGTGTGAAGGATCCGGTAACCGTTATGCAGGTCGAGTTCAATATGCCGAGCCCCTGCGTCCATCTGCTCGCTCATGGTTCCCCACTGGTTGGCGCCGGATGGCACCGAGTAGTAGTTGGGGCTGGAGTAAGAGTTGTGGGTGCCCAGCCAGTTTCCTTCGTAGAGGCGTGCATGCTTGGCCACCTCATTTTGCAGCTTCATCACCTCGATGTAACCGGGTTTGGGGGTGATCTTATTTCGGGACTTGAAGCTGGAGGGGGTGTTTCGCCAGCTGCCCAGATCGCCCACACTGCGTGTGATCGTTTTTTTCGAGCCGCTGTAATTGCCGTATTGATAGAGATCCAACTCGACATTACCAACAATAAAGACGCCGTCGATATCCTTGTTTATACCACCGGCCTGAGTGGCCAGGTTTGCGCGCTCTGCCCCGGCGTCATAGCAGACCGGGGTGCCATAGAAGCCCAGGTGGGTATAAAAGCAGAAGTAATCCTTCGGTTTTTGGTACACCTCGATGGAACTGATGGCGTTGTTAAGCAGGTAGAATTCAGCGGCATCCTGATAGATTCGGGTGGCATGGCCGTAGTAATTAACGTGTTCGGTGGCTCGGATCCCCAAGTTTCCGTAGAGTCGAATTGACGAGATCTGGTCATTCCAGCCTGAGTGCTGGGTTAGATCCGGGATGCTGCTGGAAAAACACAGCTCGTTTCCCTCGAAGTTTTTTTCGCTGTAGACGCACACCAGATCTTGATCTTGCGGGCGTTGCTCTTTTGGCGGAATGCTGGGCCAGGCATGGGTTGCGCAGAGCGCAAGCAGGCCAAGCAGGTAACGTGAGTGGATCATAATCTGACTCCTCCTTGAGTGAAGTGAAGGTGACGGCGCACTCCGGCGGTCACTCTCTATTAGAGGGGATCACGGAAGAAAGCTGGCTGATGTGAAATGAAAACTTCATCTCGGCGCGAGGGTCGTCGGTGCCGGGGCCTTCACCGGTCACCAGGAGAGCGGTGGGTTTATCGACGGATGGCAGGGGAGAAGGGCACTCGGCCGGTGAGATACGGGGTTTGCCGTCGAGCATTAAAAAGCTTCGTTCAGCCAGGGATCGGTCCGACTGGCTGGAGCTCTTCAGGGGGCATTTTCATCAGTTCGAACCTGGCGGTCGCAGGCTTTGTTTGGAAACGCCAACATTCCACAAAAACGTCACACATTTCAGATACATTTGCCCACCTGACTTTACCTCGCTAAACACTTCCTTCGAGTGAAGTGGCGATTTTTGTGAGCATGCCTGTGTCTGTATTTCGAGGTCGAATTGCCGACTCTGAGTCGGCGGTTTGGGATATTGAGGCGCTGGTTCGGACCTGCCAGCCCAAGTTATTGCGCTTTTTGCGGACCCGGGTGGGGGATGGCGTGGAGCCGAGTGATATCGCCCAGGAGGCCTTTTTGAGGCTGTACCGGATCCCTGAACCTGAGCGGATAGAGAAACCTGAGGCTTACCTGATGACCATAGCGGCCAATCTGGTGAAGGAGATGCACATAAGCCGATCTCACCGTCCCCAGGCGTTCAGCTTGGACGAGATGGACAGTGAGATCCTGATCGACGATGCTTTTTCCCGGCGCATGGAAGCCAGCTTCGAGGTTGCGGATCTTATGCAGCGGTTGCAGGCGTTGACGCCGCTCCAGCGTGCCGTCCTGTTGCTTCGCAAGCGAGATGGCATGACCCATGAGGAGATTGGCCATCGATTGAAGATCTCCCGGTTTCAGGTAAACCGATACCTGTCTGCGGCCTTGAGCCTGTGCCGTCAAAGGCGGAGGGACTAATGGATTGAGGCAGGCCCTGCGGCCCGTATTCACTGCCGTAATAGGAACTGTGCTGGCCACAAGCCTTGCTCCGGTGGCTGGGATCGGTTCGGATTGAGGTCGCTGAGGTTTACTGAGGCCTAGCGGTCTTTCATACCTACTCCTGGGTCTCGATCTCCATGTTATTTATTTGATTTGAATCATAAATGTTGTATCTCGGGTCAGAACTGAAGGCTTTTGGTCGCTGCTTTGGCTTATCGCTAATTTGTAGACCTTGCCATGATTAATCTTTCTGCCCTATCCCTGAAATACCGTATTGTCGCCGCCGTGGGTGGCTTGATGATGCTGACCGTTCTTAGCCTGTCTTTCTGGAGTATCGACCGGGAGTATGAGGCCACTGAACAACAGTTGCTGCGGGAAACCTTGGCACTGGCGGAGCAACTTGGCCATAACGTTGAGGACTGGCTGACGGATCGTCAGCAGGTGATCCATGCCCTGGGTCAGCATATGGGCAGTAACGCGCTGGAGAGTTTGCAGCTTGCCCAGACTGCCGGCGACTTTGAGCTTACCTACCTGGGGCAGGCGGATGGCGCCATGCTGGATTCGGATCCGGCGATCGATCGCACGGGCTATGATCCCCGGACACGTCCCTGGTACCAGCAGGCCATGCGCCAGGGCGGACCGATCGTTACCCCCCCTTATCTGGATCTGGCGTACAACCAGATGGTGATCACCCTGGCTGAGCCGGTGGGCCATGGTGTTGTGGCCGGTGATCTGTCCCTGGAGGAGCTGGAGCACGATATCGCCAGTGTCCAGTTACCCGGAGCCGGAATGGCACTGATGATGATGAACGACGGAACCCTGGTGACGGCTCCCGAGGCGCAACTGCGCCACCAGCCTCTGCATCGTCTCGATGGCGCGCTGGATCTGACGCTGCTGCGCCAGGCGATACGGCAGCAGCAGTTGCTGACCGTGACCTTCAGGCAAGACCAGAGGGAGCGTTACGTGTTTGCCGCACCGGTACCGGGACTGGACTGGTCACTGGTCATGATCTTGGACAAAGAATCCTTGATGGCACCTGTGGTCAATCGTTTAAAGGCACGGATTGGCGTTATCTCCTTTGGCCTCTTGCTGATCATCGGCTTGCTCTATTTCCTGATGGGGCGTCTGCTGCGTCCTTTGGAGGAGGTGTCATCGGCGCTGGAGGCGATTGCCGATGGTCGGGGGGATCTGACCCAGAGGCTGGAGAGTCGCCGGCAGGATGAATTGGGAGTACTGGCGGGCCATTTCAATCGCTTTATCGACAATCAACATAAGCTGATGCTGGGGATCCATGAGATCAGTGGCGTGGTGACCGAAGGGGCGCAGTCGAGCCTGGATACGGCGGCACAGTCTGCGGTGGTTATCGAGCAGCAGGGGGGAGAGATTGGCCAGTTGGCGACCGCCATCACCCAGATGACCCAGTCGACCCAGGAGATCGCCCGTCATGCCGAGCAGACGGCGACTGCAGCCCAGCAGACGGCTCAGAGTACGGAGCAGGGTAAGCAGACGGTGAACCAGAGCGGCGGTACGGTGCAGCATCTGGCCCAGGAGATTGAGCAGGCGATGACCATCATCAATGACCTGAGGGATCATACCCAGTCCATCTCCGGGATCCTGGCCACCATCCAGGGGATCGCCGAGCAAACCAACCTGCTGGCGCTCAATGCGGCCATCGAGGCGGCGCGGGCGGGCGAGCAGGGTCGAGGCTTCGCCGTGGTCGCCGACGAGGTGCGCCTGCTGTCCCAGCGCACCCAGCAGTCCACCGAGGAGATCCAGCGCACCATCGAAACTTTGCAGGCCACTACACAAAGTGCGGTGAAGCAGATGGAATCCAGCCAGGCTTTGGCTCACAACAGTGTGGCGGATACGGAAGCGGCTAATCGGGCACTGGATGAGATCGCCCAGGCCGGGGAGATGATCTCGGATATGGCGGCACAGATCGCCACGGCCGTGGAGGAGCAGACCCAGGTCGCCGGCGAGATCAACCGTTCCATCACGGGGATCGCAGATGTGAGTCAGGCCTTGAGTGGTGCCGCAGACGGGGGCCAGCAGCATGCGAACAAGGTGTTGGATCAGGCCAGTACGCTCAACGAGCGGATCAGTCAGTTCCGTCTTTGAACGTTTGCATTGACCTACAGCCCCCGCATTCGCGGGGGTTTTTTGATCCTGGGGGAGCAGCAGCGCTAGCCGGGTACCCTTGGCTTGTTCAAGGTACGGAGATTGCGGCAGGGCACTTCGATATCGCTAAGCCCGATAGGGGAACCAGGTGACTTTTGATAGATGCCTCATTAGCATGAAGTTTTTCTAGGGATTCAGACAGGGAGAGCGGAATGCATCGCGAGTACGTGGTCGATAACATAGAGGCGGGTGAGATCCAGCCGAGCCCTATCCATGGACAAGGACTCTTTGCCAAGCGGCCCATCGAGCCGGGACGGGTGCTGGGCCGGCTCGATGGGCAGAAGATCCCCTGGGATGACCGGTTCGCCATCGAGTATGAGTGGAATGCCCTGCCCGGGGATATGTTGTTGCTCAGGGCGATCCGGACCAAGTACGGATTCATCAATCACAGTCGTACCCCAAATCTCAAGATTCAGCGTGAGTCGATGGAGATCCTGGCACGTCAGGCCATTGAGCCGGGTGAAGAGTTGACCCTGGATTATCGTGATGAGCCCTTACCTGAGGCGTATTGGCAGATGCATGGAGCCAGCTATCTATGACGCTTTCTCAGACAGACAATCGTATCCACATCAAGGTGATCCAGCCATTGCGGCTGGAGGATGAATTATGGTTGGCGATCTTCCCTCTGCTCAATGGGGCGGAAGCCTTGGCGGCGCTGCCCTCACACCTTGATTTGGCCACGCTCCCCTCCTCATCCTATGACTGGATCGGCGCTCTGGAGAATGAAACCCAGGGGCAGTTTATCGATATTCGTTTTTTGCTGCTCAACAGCCGAGAGCAACTGCCAGAGCTGCATCAACTGCTGGGGGAACGGTTTCATCAGCAGTTGGCCGGAGATTGGCGCCAGTACCTTCACCATTGCAGTTATGATCTGGTGCTGATCAACAAAACCACTTTCTCCATTGTGTTGAATGTCGCGTTCGAGCTCCAGGATGACGCGGATCCTCAGTGGCAGCGGGTGGAAGAATTACCCGGCCTGATCCGCAGTCTTTGCAATGACGCCCAGGGACGAGACTGGCTGGCTGGGAGCCAGTTGGTGTGCAAAAAGCAGGTGGCTAGCTTTCTGGCCACCTTGCTGGATAAACCTGTGCTGGCTGAGCAGCTAAGCATTCCTGAGAACACGGCGCACATCATGACCAACTATGGACCATGGCGCGATTTTGAGAAGCCTGAGTCGTTATTGACGATCCATCGACTGGAGGAGGGAGAGCACAAGGGGGAAAAATTTTCCCTGGACAGTTCCTCTTTGCATCTGGTGCATTATGGCTGGAGTTATACCAGCGTCTGCGGCTTGACTCCGCACGAGCGAGAGATGCTGGTTCCCTTGATGCTATTTCAGCAAAGCTATTGGTTTATAATGAGGTTTTACAAAGATTACCTGGTTAAATCCCTGGTCGGCTTGTCTGCTGATGTGTCCAACGGTCGCCTTCGAGAGCAATCGGCCAAGTTCGATTCATTGGTGATGGCGTACGAGATAGGGATCGTTCGCAAGATGCAATATAAGAGCGCTTTGAAGCCCTGGTTGCATCAGTCCTTTGTTTATATTGAAGGGTTTTGGTCCCTGGATAATGACGAGGCAGAGCTGGAACGCTCGATGGCGATCAACAAGGACTTTGTCGAGCGGAAAGTCAGCTACAGCATCCAGTCACTGAGTCTTAGACAATCCAATATCCTGTTCGTGATCACCTTGATCCAGATGCTGACCATCGTCAGCTTCTTCAAGGACTATTTCGATATGCTGGTGCAGTTCCAGGTGCCCAAGGAGTTTTCCCTGTTGGGGGAAAACCGTTTGTACAATTTCCACCTCTACCTTCCTCTGATCCTGGTCGCGGTTAATGCGGGGATCTTGATCTGGATCTACAAGGTGAAGAACTTCCGTTTTCGCAGTTTACTTCGGCGTGATGGTTGAGGGATGAAGCGGGTCCCGCTCGTCGGGACCCGTTTTGTCAGATCCGGAAGCGACCGATCTCAAATTTAAGCTCATCGGCACGCTGCTTGAGCCGGTCCGCCTGTTGTTGACGCTGTTCGGTCTGACCGGTTAATTCGCGACTGACGTTGGCCACCACGGTGGTATTGTTGTGGATCTCCGCAGACACCTGGGTCTGCTCCTCGACGGCGGTGGCGATCTGGGTCGCCATGTCGCTGATCAGGCCAACCACTTCGGTGATCTCTGCTAGGGCCAGGTTGGCTTCTTGGGTGGCGTCGACACTCTTATCTGCCATGGTGCGACTGCAACGCATCTGGCTGACGGCGCTGTCGGTGCTGGCCTGCAAAGTTTCGATGGTGCGCTGGATCTCCTCGGTGGACTGCTGGGTGCGCTGGGACAACAGACGCACCTCGTCGGCGACCACGGCGAAGCCTCGGCCCTGCTCCCCCGCCCGCGCCGCCTCGATGGCCGCATTGAGCGCCAGCAGGTTGGTTTGCTCGGCGATACCCTGGATGGTGGCCAGGATCCCGGAGATGGACTGGGCGTGGTCATTGAGCTGCTCCACCACCTCGGTGGCTTCTCCGATCTCGCCCGCCAGGGCGATCACCGTATCGCTGCTCTCCTTGACCAGGCTTTTACCCTGCTCGGAGCGGGTGCTGGATTGCTGGGCCGCCGCCGCGGTCTGCTCGGCATGGTGGGCGATCTCCTGGGTAGATTGAGACATCTGGGTGATGGCGGTCGCCAGTTGGAGCAGCTGATTCTGCTGCTGCCCCAGTGCGCCGCTGGCTTCCCGGTTGCCGTTTGCGGTGGCTTCGGCTTCCTGTTCCACCTCGGCCGCGACATCACGCAGATGGCTGATCAGCTTGGACTGGCTCTGGACAAAGCGGTTGAAGTGGCTGGCCAGTTGGCCCACTTCATCCTTTTGCTTGATGTCCAGGCGCAGGGTCAGATCCGCATCGCCATCGGCGATCTGAGCCAGGGCGCCGGAGACCTGCCGGAGCGGGGCCGTCAGGCGTCCAGCCAGCCACAGCAAGATCCCCAGGACCATCGCCAGGGCTGCGTAGTTGGTGATCACCTTTTTCACCGTCAGGGCCCTGATCGGGGCCAGGAGGGTGTGCTGATCCAGCATCAGGACCAGTGACCACTCGGTACCGGGCACCGGGGCGCTCCACAGGCCCGCCGAGCCGCCTTGGTTCAATGGCACATAGGTGAGGGTGTCGCGGCCATGAAGTTGGGCCAACTGGGCCGTATGGAGGTTGGGGTCCAGACGATGGAGGGGCTGTTGACTCCACTGGGGATCGGAGTGCGCCACGATCATTCCCGCCTTGTCGAGCAACATGGCGTCGCCCTGGGCAGGCAGCGACAGGGAGGCGAGGTCTTGAGAGAGGGTGGTGAGCGCCAGATCGGCACCATAGACGCCACGTTCCACAGGGAAGGCCAGGGTGACGACCAGGATGTTGTACTCCAGATCCAGGTAGGGGGCGGTGATCACCGGCCTACCCGCCTGTTTGGCCTGCTGGTACCAGGGGCGCTGGCGGGGATCATACTCGCTCAGATCCAGACTGGTGTCGGCATCGAACATGGCACCGTCATCCCGGCCAAAATAGACGGATTCAAACTGACCGGCCTCCAGAGCCAGGGCCAGGCTCCCCTCGGGTGCCAAACCGCCCTGATGACTCAGGGCGCGAATAATGGCTTGCTGGCCGGCCAACCACTGGCTGGCTTTCGCCACGTACTGGCTACCGTAGGCATGGGTTTCACGGTCTATCTGGTGCTGGAGTGCCTGAACATCGTTTCGATAGGAGAGCAGGGTCACGGTGGTGACGCCAAGGATCATCAGAAAGCCGACGGCACCAGCAATCTTGTATTTCAGAGAGTGTAGTCGCATCACTAGGGATCTTAATTCTGGGAGGGGCAAGGTTGGCTCGCATGGCGCCGAGCGATTATTTGGACCTCTTATCGGTGGCAAGAGGCAAAACTTGAGGGAGATTCATGGGAACGTGATGTGATTGGCGAAAACTTGTGCGCATTGTTCGGGTTCTGAGCTGTGCATGACGGGTCGATTTCAGTTAAAATTTCCCGTTTGCGTTGTCACGTTTTCAATTGTTCGAAGTAGGATTCCCATGTTCGAAATCAATCCGGTGCTGAATAGCATCAAGGATCTGTCTGAGCGGACAGAGCTCCTTAGGGGGTACCTTTGACTATGATGCCAAGAAAGAGCGTCTGGAAGAGGTAAGCGCGGAGCTGGAGCAGCCCGACGTATGGAATGAGCCGGAGCGGGCTCAGAAGCTGGGCCGTGAGCGTAGCGAGCTGGAAGCCGTGGTCGAAACCATCGACAACCTGGATCAGGGTCTGGAAGACGTTGGCGAGCTGGTTGAGCTGGCGGTGGAAGAGGAAGACGAGGACAGCTTCGTCGAAGCCCAGTCTGAGCTGGAGGGGCTTGAAGCCCAGCTGGCCAAACTGGAGTTTCGCCGCATGTTCTCTGGCCCTCAGGATGCCAATGACGCCTACCTGGATCTGCAGGCTGGCTCCGGCGGTACCGAGGCACAGGATTGGTGTAATATCCTGCTGCGCATGTACCTGCGCTGGGCCGAAGCCAAGGGCTTCAAAGCCGAGATCATCGAGGCTTCCGACGGCGATGTTGCCGGCATTAAAGGGGCAACGGTGAAAATTTCGGGCGAGTACGCCTACGGCTGGCTTCGTACCGAAACCGGCGTGCATCGTCTGGTGCGTAAATCCCCGTTTGATTCCGGTGGCCGTCGCCATACTTCGTTTTCGTCCGCCTTTGCCTACCCCGAAGTGGATGACAACATCGCCATCGATATCAATCCGGCGGAGCTGCGGATCGACGTATATCGTGCCTCCGGGGCGGGTGGTCAGCACGTTAACACCACCGAATCTGCGGTGCGTATTACCCACTTGCCGACCAACACCGTAGTGCAGTGTCAGAACGAGCGTTCTCAGCATAAGAACAAAGATCAGGCGATGAAGCAGCTGAAAGCCAAGCTGTTTGAGCTGGAGCTGCAAAAGCAGAATGCCGAGAAGCAGGCCGCCGAGGACGCTAAGTCCGACATCGGCTGGGGCAGCCAGATCCGCTCATACGTGCTGGATGATTCCCGTATCAAGGATCTGCGCACCGGTGTAGAGACTCGCAACACTCAGGCGGTACTGGACGGCGATCTGGATCGCTTTATCGAGGCCAGCCTCAAGTCCGGTCTGTAAAGAGCGGCCCGTTAGGATTGATTGAAATGACAGATAAAGTACAAGACGAAAATAAGCTGATCGCCGAGCGTCGCGCCAAGCTGGATACCATCCGCAAAGGTTGTGATGCCAACGGTCACCCCAACACCTGGCGCCCGACCCATCAGGCGGCGGATCTGCAGGCGGAATTCGGCGATAAGAGTAAAGAAGAGCTGGCGGAAGCGGGACACATTGTCTCCATCGCCGGTCGTATTATGGCCAAGCGTGGTCCCTTCCTGGCGATCCAGGACGTCTCCGGCCGTATTCAGGGCTATGCCTCCAAAGACGTACAGAAAGAACTGAAAGCCATCGGCGGCCTGGATATCGGTGACATCATCGGCATCAAGGGGCAGCTGCACCTGTCCGGCAAGGGCGATCTGTACGTGGACATGGGTGAGTACCAGCTGCTGACCAAGGCGCTGCGCCCCCTGCCTGAGAAGTTTCACGGCCTGACCGATCAGGAGCAACGTTACCGTCAGCGCTACGTGGATCTGATCGTCAATGAAGACTCCCGTCGTGCCTTCCAGATCCGCTCTAAGCTGGTCGCCGGGATCCGCCGTTTTATGGAGTCCAAGAACTTCATGGAAGTGGAAACCCCGATGATGCAGGTGATCCCTGGCGGCGCGTCCGCCCGTCCGTTTATCACCCATCATAATGCGCTGGATCAGCAGATGTTCCTGCGTATCGCCCCTGAGCTGTACCTCAAGCGTCTGGTGGTCGGCGGTTTCGATCGCGTGTTCGAGATCAACCGCAACTTCCGTAACGAAGGCCTGTCACCGCGTCACAATCCCGAGTTCACCATGATGGAGTTCTACATGGCGTACGCGGATCATAACGACCTGATGGATCTGACCGAGGAGATGCTGTCCACCGTGGCACAGGAGATCCTGGGCTCCACGGCGATGCCGTACGGCGATGAAACCGTTGAGTTTGGTGGCAAGTATCCGCGTCTGAGCATGCTGGATGCGATCAAGCAGTACAATCCGGATCATGCCGAGATCCAGGCACTGGACTACGACAAGGTGCAGGATCGTGACACCATGGTTGCCATCGCCAAGTCACTGGATATCTACGTCGAGTCCTTCTGGACCTGTGGCCAGTTGCTGGAGGAGATCTTCGGGGAAACCGCCGAGCCTAAGCTGATCCAGCCGACCTTTATCACCGAGTACCCGGCGGATATCTCACCGCTGGCTCGTCGTAATGATCACAACCCCTTCATCACTGATCGCTTCGAGTTCTTCATCGGCGGCCGCGAAGTGGCCAACGGCTTCTCCGAGCTCAACGATGCCGAAGATCAGAAGCAGCGTTTCCTGGCCCAGGTGGATGCCAAGGATGCCGGTGATGATGAGGCGATGTACTTTGACGAAGACTACATCACGGCACTGGAGCACGGTCTGCCGCCAACGGCGGGTCAGGGCATTGGTATCGATCGCCTGGCGATGCTGTTTACCAACACCCACACCATTCGTGACGTGATCCTGTTCCCGGCGATGCGCCCGCAGGGCTAACGATCCGCTCTTTGTTTAAAAAGGCCCGCAGATGCGGGCTTTTTTTATGCATCTTTAAGGCATTGGCATTAGCTCGATTTGAAGGAGGAGCACGGGAAATCGAGTGTTCTTCATCTATGGCAGAGGAGATCGAGTCGGAGCAAGTATTGCCTTCGAAGGCATTTTCATAACTATCTCATTGTTTTCCATAACCTAAGGAGAGAGTGGCATAGATAACGAAGTGCCTTTTAGGGAATGCTGCGAACGATTTAACGAGAATGCCCGATCAAGATCGGCAAATTGCGATCCGGGCTGGAGCCTGGAGGGCGCAATGAGTAGACTGGGCCATCCCAGAGCCTTTTGATTGAGTATTCTTGCCCGTGAGATCCTTGCTACTCCCCCTTTGTCTCCTTGCCATCCTGTTATCCGGGTGTGCCAGTGGCCCATCCCAGGCTGAGCTGGAGCAGACCGTGGATCAGCAACAGGCGTTGGTGGAGGACGTGGCGGGACGGATCGCGCAGTTGGAGCCTTTGGCTCAGGATGATGATCTGGCGTGGTTTGCCACCTCGGCAGTGCGTCGAGGTCGAGATGCCTTGCGGGATGCCCAGGCCCAGTACCAGCTGTTTTCTACAGAGCCGTTGCGCATGTTCGAGCGCCTAGGGGTGTTCAGCACTCGAAACCGTTTGCAGGCGGCCGAGGATGCGCTGCAGGATGCGGAAAAGGCTTTTGAGCAGGCTCAGGCAGTGCGAGAGCAGGCGCTGGAACACCTCGACGAAGCGTTTTCCAATCGGGATGTGTTGCGCTCCCTGGGGGCGGATGAGATGCATGCCAGTCAATATCAACATCTCGACCAGCGTCTGAAGGGGTTGGTTGATGCCGTTGCATCCGGTCGTCTTTCCCGGGTGCGCAGTGGCAAGCCGGATCTGCTGAGACAACAGCATGTGCTGGAGGTTACCACGGTGCGTAACCTCTACTTGACGCCCCATCGTGAGTCCTTGGGGGCGCTCAAGGGGCAGGGGTTGGATCAGAGCGCACCGCAGACTTTCGAGCGTGCGCAAGCGATCCTGGAGTCGTCCTGGGCCTTTATTGAGTCGACGCCTCGGGAGCTTGAAGAGATTGCCCGACAGGCCGAGGCGACTCGCTTTGCCGTGGCCCATGCCCATCATCTGGGAAATGATCTGCAGCAGCTCGACAATCAAGATAAGGCGGGACGAGAGATCTATCTTTTGGCCTTGGAGAGCCAGATCGCTCAGTTGGCAAAAAGCCTGGCAATGCAGGACATTCGTGAGTTCCCTTTGCAGCAGCAGTTACAGTTATTGCAGGAGGCGTTACAACGCCATGAATCGCCACCGGTTATTGCTCCAGTACCGAGTGATATGATGAGGACTCTGGAGGAGCGCGCCGACGGAGAGCCGGAAGCGAAGCAGCAAAGTGCCATAAAGCCAAAGCCTGTGGAGCAGAGTGTCTCAGTTCAAGGTAGCCAGCAGGCGCTCGACCAAACACAGGGTGAGGCAACAGTCGGTGCTCCAGAAATGGAGAGGGTCGAGCCTGACGCCTTAGTACTCGACGATCTTGAAATTGGGTCATCGGAAGCGGCAATGAACCAGGATGAGGCGCTTCCCCTGGCGCTGTAGCGCCCACTTCTCTGACCGGCTCCTCAATACCGGCTGACCCCTTTTGAGCGGCGAGAGCCGCATCCTCTTTGAACTTTGGCATACTGTCCTCTCTGTCCGGTGTCAATGAGCCGGGCTTAGCGTCGTTGAGCTCGAAGGGGAACCATGCTGCCACTGCCGCCAGACTACTATCGCCGCCACTTTCTCGCTGTTGCCGAGCATGTTCGCCGTTATCGTCGCCACCTGATGGGGGCTGAATTGACGCTCTGGCTGGAGAAACTGGAGTCTTTGCCGGTTCCTGCCCTGTGCCTCTATCTGCGCCTGCTGGGACGCAAGGGCCCCTATTTTCGTACCGAGCAACTGGCTTATGCCGAGATCCTCGATCGGGATGAAGCCCTCTCCCAACTCTTTGCTACAAAGTTATTAAGGCCTGCGCCCCGGCTCTGTGGACGTGAGATGGCGGCGTACCTGTCGCTGTCGGAGCTGAAACGGCTTCCGGTTTTGTCCGGGACTCGGTCTCAGCGCAAGGGGGAAATGCAGACAGAGTTGGAAAGGCTGCCAGCCCGCCGATGGCACGAGTGGTGGCCCCAGCCCCCAGGGGAGTTGGTGGCGCTGCAGGGGCGGGAGATGTTGATGCGTTTGCAACTGCTGTTCTTTGCCAATGCCCGGCAGAGCCTGACCGAGTTTGTCTTGGCCGATATCGGCGCACAGGCTTATGTTTCTACTTCACTGAGTTATAACGACTTTCCTCTTAAGGAGCCGGCCGAGTGTGAGCACTATCTTGCTATGGTCGCTTTGGCTCAGCGCTGGAGTGAAGGCGATGTGCCTCAGGACAAGGATCTCCTTCTGCTGTCCAAGCCCCAGAGGAATGCCACCCTGGAGCGGTATCGCCAGGCCTTGCTGGCACAGCTGGCACGACAGTGGGAGCGTCAGGGAGAATGGGACAAGGCGTTGCATTGGCTGCGTCAGTGCCACAATGAGCTGGGCCGGGAGCGTCGTCTTCGGCTGTTGTATGGAACACAGAGGTATGATGAGGCCTTGGCATTGGCACTGTCGCTATGGGCTCGGCCGGAAACGGAGGCGCAACGTGCTCTGGGTCTGCGTTTTCTCGGACGGTTGCGGCGGAAGCGGCCCTTGGCATTGGCGTTGCCCGAGCTTTACCAACCCCCCGTGCGTCGAGGCCGGCTGCCCGAGGGAAAGGGCTCCGTTGAGAGCAGGATCGTTAAGGCGCTTGTTGCACAAGGGCAAGTGGCTTGGCATTGCGAAAACAGCCTGATCCCAGGCATTGCGGCATTGATCCTTTGGCCAGTGATCTTTGCTCCCCTGCCCGGTGCCTTTGTGCAGCCTTTTCAGTCTGGGCCGCTGGATCTGTTTCATCCCTTGTTTGTAGCCCGTCGCTACAGGGAGATAGAACGGGCGTTGGCTCGGTGGGCCAGCCTGCCCCAGGCCATTTTCGTCCGTGAACTGCTCTCTTGCTTTGAGCGCTACGCTTCGTTGCGCTGTACCTTGCTGCAGCCTCAACGCCTGAGCCGCGAGTTGCTGTGCATGGCTGCGACGCGGATTGGGGGAGCGACCTGGGTCGCGCTGATCCGCCACCTGCTGTTTGATTTGCGGCAAAACCGTTCGGGCATGCCCGATCTCTTGGTGTGCAACGATGAGGGGGTGCACTGGGTGGAGATCAAGGGGCCGGGAGATCGTTTGCGGGACAATCAGCGTCGCTGGTTGGAGATCCTCAATGCCAGTGGCCAATCGGCCTGGGTGTTACAACTGGAGAGCAAACCTGCAACAGGGCTCAAAGCTTCAGAAGAGTGCAGTTCATAGCATTGCTGGGCTACCTTATTTTGGTTTAGTTCGCTACTTTTATCTCATTTGGTGGACTATTTGCCTTGTTGTTTGTCACATTTGGGGGTGAAGTGGTCACAAGATGCAGGGGTGTGACTCTTGTCTCAATTGGGGTTGTGTGTTGCACTCCCGCCAATTGTTGGTGGGTTATTCTGCTTTTCCTGATTTTGGCGGTATTTTTATCTAGTGTTTTGGTTGTTTTTCCGGCGGTAACACTTTTTTCGGTTGAAAAAAAGGTGCTGCCTTAGGTGTCGGGATGCCAGTACAATCATCTGGCTTCAAACAAGAAGACTGGCAGGGATCAAGCCAGCGACTAGGGCCAAGGGATGTTTGTGCCACCCGCTCCGTGAAATAGGAATTAAAATGCCATCTAACTCACTGTCGAAAAAAATATTCATTGGGCTATTTGCCGGGCTTTTGCTCGGTGCTGGCCTGCAGTGGCTCGATTATGCGCCCTTGCTGACCTCTCTGGTAGGGTTGGCCGATATGGCAGGCGGCATGTTTGTTAGCCTGATCATGATGCTGGTGGTTCCCCTGGTGTTTGTCTCCATCGTCAGCGGAATCTCTCAACTGCCTGATTTGCAAAGCTTTGGTCGATTGGGGGGCAAGACGTTTGGGCTCTATATCGTCAACACCATCCTGGCGATCGGCGTGGCGCTTGTGGTGGCTTTGATCCTGCGTCCGGGCACTGGTGTCGTGTTGCCTCAGGTGGACCAACTGGCCATCAGTGCGACCGAGTTGCCGAGTATCTCGGCGCTGATCATGGATATCATTCCCCGTAATCCTGTGGCGGCCTTCGCGTCTGGCAATATGCTGCAGATCATCTTTATGGCCCTGATGCTGGGTTTTGTTCTCAAGATGCTGGGCAGTGAGATGGACGGTGTTGGTCATGCGTTCCGCAAGGCCAACAAGATCATGATGACGGCCATTACTCTGGTGATGAGCCTGGCCCCTTACGGTGTGTTCGCCCTGATGCTGAAACTGGGGGCAACCCTGGAAGCCGCTACGTTTGTCTCGGTTGCTGGCTACATCGGGCTGGTTGTGGCCCTGCTGCTGATCTGGCTGTTTGGGGTTTACCCTCTGGTCGTGGGCATGACGACCGATATCTCGGCAGCTGAGTTCCGTCGCAAGACCCGCGAACAGATGATGTTCTCCCTCTCTTGTGCCAGTTCCAACGCATCCATTCCCGTGACCATGCGGACCCTGACCCAGAAGCTGGGTGTGTCCCAGGCTACTGCGGGCTTCGGGGTACCCCTGGGCGCTACCATGAACATGGGTGGGGTCTCCATCTACATCACCATTGCCGCCTTCTTCCTGGCTAATGCGTTTAATGTGCCGATCACCATGGAGCAGCTGCCAGCACTGATCGCGGCGGTATTCCTGCTCTCCGTGGGAGCTGGTGGTGTGCCTGGTGGCGGTGCTGTAATGATCGGCGTATTGATCCACCAGATGGGGTTGCCGGTGGAAGCCGCGTTTGGCCTGATCATCGCCGTTGACCGCATCATTGATATGTTTGTGACGTCCACCAATGTGGTCGGCGATGCGGCCGTGGTTACCATGGTGGATCGCAGCGAAACCCGGGCCACTGCCAAGCAGGCCAGCCTCGCCTGACGCTCCACCTTGTGATGAATAAGCCTCGCTTTTAAGCGGGGTTTTTCTTTTTCTGCCGGGAGCGTATGCTTACTGTATAAGGAACAGTCAGCGAGGATAGGCATGAGCACTTGGATCCAGGGTACGGTAGTGGAACGCATCGATTGGAATGACCGCCTGTTTACGCTCAAGGTGGACGCAGAGGTTGAGCCTTTTGTTGCCGGTCAGTTTGGCAAGCTGGCATTGGAACAGGATGGCGAGCGGGTGCAGCGGGCCTATTCCTATGTTAATCCTCCCCACGAGCCCATATTGGAGTTCCTGGCGGTGAATGTTGAGGAGGGGCAGTTGTCGCCTCACCTGCAGGATCTTCAGGTGGGTGATAATGTGATGGTGACGCCCAGGCCCAGTGGGTTCCTGACCCTGGATGAGGTGCCTGCCGGGCGGGAGCTGTGGATGTTCGCCACGGGGACTGCCGTCGGCCCTTTCCTGTCCATCCTCCACAGTGAAGATTGCTGGGATCGTTATGAGCGATTTATCCTGGTTTATGCCGTACGTTATGGTGAGGATCTGGCTTACCTTGAGCCGATCCGAGCACTAGAGCAGGCGCACCCAGATGCTTTTCACTTTGTACCCATTGTCAGTCGAGAGCCCTTCGAGGGCGCATTGCAGGGCCGGATCCCCCAACTTCTTGCCCAGGGGGCTATTCAAGAGAAGGTGGGTGTGCCGATCAAACCGGCCCGCAGTCAAACCATGATTTGCGGTAACCCAGATATGATCCGAGAAACTCTGGCGGTGCTGGAAGGGATGGGGTTGCGTAAAAATCTGCGCCGGACACCCGGCCAGATCACCATGGAGAAATACTGGTGATCCTCTATTACTCTGAAACTTCCCCGTTTGCTCGGGTGATCCGTATGATCGTGCGCCAGCTTGGGATCTGCTGTGAGGAGATCCTGGTCGATCCCTTCGAACAGGAGCCCCTGCTTCGGCGCAGTAACCCCCTGGGTAAGATCCCTTGTCTGTTGACCGATGCAGGCCCACTCTACGACAGCCAACTGATCGGTCGGTATCTCGATGATCGTTACGGTGGTGGCGAACTTCACCGGTTTATGGCGGGTAACTGGGGCCTGCTTCAACTCGATACCCTGCTGCTGGGCCTGACCGATGCGGCGGTGGCCCTGCAGGTAGAGCAGGGTCGGGAGCTCGAGGGTAGCGGCTCCCCCGTATGGCGGCAGCGCCATGTGGACACCTTGAAGATAGGACTCTGTCAGGCTGAGCGGGACTGGGGCCAACGAAAGGTGACACCACCGGTACTCGAGTTGCGTTTGTTAGCGCTGCTTGAGTATCTGGATTTTCGTCATCCCGAACTGCCCTGGCGAAGCTGGGCGCCTCAGCTGGCGCCCTGGTTGGACTCCCATCGTACACCCATTGCCGAGATCACCGCACCGACACAGGCAGTGCCGGCCCCTTAAGTTTTGGGCCTTGGGTGTTTTGCGCTTTAGCCCGTTCGGCGGAACTGGTTGCAGTCCCTGTGGTAGTGGAAGCCGATGGCGGAGAGGCGTTGCTCCAGTGCCAAGCTGTCGATCTCCAGTTCGGCAGCGAGATCGGCCAGGTTACCGCTGCCCAGGCGCAGCTTTTCGTTGACGATCCCCAGCAGTATTTGTGGGTCCAGTCGGTCGGGTCGCGTGATCTCCATACCTGCTCCTTGTCATGACTTTCCCTCAGTGTTGTTGCTTGAGCGTCACTCGGCAAGGGAAAGTTTGTCATCCCTGTGCCCATCGATGTAGGCCCAAGCGGATGATTGAGAGGGTTTAGGACAACCACCAAGCAAGGGGTCCCTGGAGAGTCTGAGTCAAGGGTGCGGCTCAGTGGCCGCCCTCTTTAGGCCTGCCCGTAGAGCGGATAGGGCAGCGGCTGCAGGAGCATTTCGCTGTCTCCCAGTCGGAATCGACAGTCCGCTTCCAACTCCTTGCTCAGTACTGCGGTTAACCACAGGGTGTTGCCCACGGTCTGGCGCGCAACGATGGTACCAGCACGACGCCAGTTATCACCGATCTGCAGTTCCAGGGTCTCCGCCTGCGTAGCGGGGCCGCTGAGGACATACAGGGCTCGCTTGTTGCCTCCGCGAAAGTGCATCCGCGCCACGGTTTCCTGCCCTAGGTAACACCCCTTGTCGTATTGCAGCCCCCCCAGGGCATCCAGGTTGAGCATTTGAGGGACAAACTCGCCACTGTGTTCGGCACCCATCCAGGGACGCGCAGCACTGACTTCACTGGCGAGAAAGTCAGCTTCTTCGCCGCGAGGCAGGGTGGCGATGAGATCGGGCAGGGCGGTATCAGCGGGGCACAGCAGGATCGCCCTGTCAGCATCGATCAGGGCTCGCAGCTCACCATGCTGCTTGAGGTTGCCTTCTCCCTGCCAATCGGCCAGCAGAGCAGTGGCTCTTTCCCCCATGAGGGCATACAGGGCAAAGTCAGCGCTGGCGTCATCGAACGTCACTTTGCTGAAAACGGCGTATTTTCCCAGGGCCGTGTGCTCCACCGGAAGCAGATCTTCGGGGAGCAGCTGCAGGATCGAGTCATCGTAATGCAGCCAACGGAACGCGGCGACCAGTTTGCCTTTCGGATCGCAGTGGCCACCAAAGTGCCACTCGTTGCTGGGTAACTTGATCAGATCACAGGTCAACTGTCCCTGCAGGTAGGATTGGCGATCATCGCCCCGGGCGCGTAGCACGCCCAGTGAGCTTAGGGGAATAAGAGTAGGCTTGGTCACTTGGGTCACAACCTTAAACGTCCGTCTATCGATAGCGCTCGATCTTAGCGTGTTTCACGGGCTTGCGTCATCGGCTTTGTGGTTTCGGTCCGATAACGCAGATCCGACTTTGCTCCGATCTTATTTGTACTTTCGTCGGTTATAGATGAATTCCGGCAGGAGCCGGGTTAACCAACTGATCAGGCGCCAGCGTCGAGTGACGTATACGGTGGGCTTGGCTCGCTTTAGGGCCTTAACGGCTTGACTGGCGACTTTCTCCAACGGGGCCCCCCAGGCCTTGCTGCCCCGCCCCTGCATCTTGTCGATATAACCCAGGCGGATGTCGCTGATGGTGATAGGCAGTTTCAGCCTTTGCGCGTGCAGACGCAGCCCCTGGAGATAGTTTTGCTGGTAGGCCTTGGAAGCATGAAAGGCGGTCTGGGGGCCGCCTCGTTCGCCCGCGATGGAGGTCAGGGCAGCCAGTTGGCCATACTTCTGTTCGACCATCTTATTAAAGGCCGCGTTGGCCAGGGCGGTGAAACCTTCGACATTGACCGCGTTGATCTGCCGATCCAGGGCGTAGGGCAGGGACAGATCCAGGCCGGACGCGGCGGTATTGATCACAACCAGGGCCGGTCCGTCGAGGGTTTCCCACAGAGCGTCGAAGGCAGCCCGGCTCGCCTGGGGATCGAAAATGTCGATATTGACCAGTTCGGTTTCTGGCCCGAGGGCCTGCTTCAGCGGTGCCAGGACGTCGATGTCTGCTGCCATCAAGCCGAGGCGCACCTTGTCTTTGGCCAGTTGCATGGCGAGCGCCTGGGAGAGGCCGGAGTTGGCGCCGATAATGATGGCACTCAGTTGTTTCATGGTGGGTTTCCCTCTATTGCGATCACTGGATGATAGTGATCCCGACCGAGGCGAACAAGTCAGGTAACAGACATCCGGGGTTGTAGACGTCCAGATGTCTTGATATAACTAATGTCTTCTGAACTTAGGAGGAGTTTGCATGCCAGTTAAAGTGCCCGATAGTTTGCCCGCGTCCGCGATATTGCGTGGGGAAAATATTTTTGTGATGTCTGAGAGCCGGGCGCTGGCTCAGCATATTCGTCCGCTGAAGGTCTTGATCCTCAATTTAATGCCGAACAAGATTGAAACGGAAACTCAGCTGCTTCGGTTGCTGGGAAACACCTCACTGCAGGTGGATGTGGAGCTGTTGCGGATCCATTCCCGTCCTTCCAAGCACACATCGTGCGATCATATGAATGCGTTTTATCGGGATTTCGACGAGGTTAAAGAGACCAATTATGATGGCCTCATCATTACCGGCGCTCCCCTGGGGGATCTGGAGTTCGAGGACGTTAACTATTGGGATGAGATCCGGGCCATCATCGACTGGTCCCAGCAGCATGCCACCTCGGTTCTTTTCCTCTGTTGGGCTGCCCACGCCGCCTTGTACCACCTGTACGGGCTTAAGCGTTATTTAAGGGATGAAAAGATCTCCGGCGTGTTCAAGCATCAGCGCGTGCATGAGCATATTCCCCTTTTGCGGGGGTTCGATGACGAGTTCTGGGTGCCTCACAGCCGATTTGCCCAGGTCTCTCTCGACAAACTCAAGGCCCACCCGGATCTCAAAGTCTTAGCTGAGTCGGATCAGGCAGGGGCCTACCTGGTGGTCGGTAACAACAACCGTAACCTGTTTGTCACCGGTCATCCTGAATACACTCGCACCACGCTGCAGGATGAGTACCGACGTGATCTGGCTGCGGGATTACAGCCCAAGGTGCCGCAAAACTATTTTCCAGAGAATGATCCGACCCGTAATCCTCACGCCCGCTGGCACGCTCATGGTGCCTTGCTGGTCTCCAACTGGCTTAACTACTACGTCTACCAGCAGACGCCGTTTGATCTGAACGACATGGAAGCGATGACCCCCTGGGAGTAACGGGGGGCCTTCCTGAGCCTTTCTGTCTGCGGAGCCCCTGTGTTTGTAAAAGGGCCTGGCCCAAGACGGCCTGGTGTGCCGAAGGTGAGGTTGAGCGAAACCGTGCCTTAGGTGATCGGCTAGTCAGTGGCCTGTCCTGGCGGTTAAAGGGTTTTCAGGGGGTAAGGGCTTTGAGCCCTTGCCCTGACGGGATGCTCCTTGTGCCGCGCCAATCCCCATTATGCCTAAGCTCCATTGTCAGCTTTCGCCCCACAGGCTGTGACTTTCCATCTTATTCATGCTTGTTGGACAGCCCGCCTTCGGCAGCATAGCTCCCGTCCACATCTGCTTGTCATTTATCTGCCAGCCCGTAATACCTCAATCGCCTTTACCTGACAGCCAGTCGGTCAATGGTTTTGAAGAGCAATGGAAACTTTCTAAGGGTGTGGGTCATGTAGCGGGTTGCGCAATGGAGCCGCTTGGTGTTGGACGTAAGGCATTGCAGGGTCAATAACAGCTTGCTGATCAGTCAGGTGAGGAGCGGAATGGCTGGACTCAGAGATCTCAGCGGATCATGCCGTCGTCCATCGTCTTCTCGAAGGAGTCAAGGGTTCCTTGGGGAAAGCTGCGTAGATTCCCGAGATCTTCGCCTTAAAGCTGCAGAGCAATTATCGACCGATTGTTACCACTTATGCGAGACGAACTTATATTGGTATGTTATTGATAATACTGTCTCAATAGAGATGGAGAGGGCCAAGACTGGTCGGATCAGCACGGTCGCCATCGTGTTGTCATCTGCACCGCTGATCCTCTCCCTGAGTTTCCTGCCCGGCTCCTCCCAGACCGGCAGGAAACTGTCACGAAGAGGTGACACCTGGTCAATCAACTCTCTGCGGTGCAGGCAGAGGGTTTACGTTGCCGTAAACGTCACATTTGAAGTACGCTCATAACAACTGATTTACATTGGAGAGTAGGAATGGCTAAGGAAGCAGCTATTGTTATCGCAGCGGCGGCCCGGACCCCCATGGGGGGCTTCCAGGGCAGCCTGAGTGCAGTAAAGGCCACCGAGCTGGGGGCTACGGCGATCAAGTCTGCCCTAGCACGGGCCGGGATCGCCGGCGAGCAGGTCGATGAAGTCCTGATGGGGTGTGTGCTGCCTGCGGGTCTGCGCCAGGCGCCCGCCCGTCAGGCAACGCTGGGGGCAGGTCTGCCCCTGTCTGTGGGTGCCACCACGGTCAACAAGGTGTGCGGCTCTGGCATGAAGACCGTCATGATGGCCCATGATCTGATCAAGGCTGGTAGCGCCGAGGTCGTGGTCGCGGGTGGTATGGAGAGCATGTCCGGGGCCCCCTATCTGCTGGATAAGGCCCGGGGCGGCCTGCGCATGGGTCACGGCCAGGTGCTGGATCACATGATGTTTGATGGCCTGGAAGATGCTTACACCGGCGGTGCCATGGGTGGTTTTGCCCAGAAAACGGCGGATGCCTTTGGCCTGACCCGAGAGCAGATGGATGCCTATGCGCTGGAGAGCCTGCGGCGTGCCAATGCGGCCATCGAAGCCGGGGCTTTTGAGGCGGAGATCGAGCCGGTGACCATCAAAACCCGCAAGGGTGAGGTGACGGTTGCCATCGATGAGCAACCCGGTAACGCCCGTCCCGACAAGATCCCCAGCTTGCGTCCCGCCTTTGCCAAAGATGGCACCATCACGGCCGCCAACTCCAGCTCCATCTCCGACGGCGCCGCTGCCGTGGTGGTGACCACTCAGGCCTATGCCGAAGCCAATGGCATGCCTGTGTTGGCCAAGATCGTCGGGCAGAGCACCCACAGTCAGGAGCCCTCTGAGTTTACCTTGGCCCCGGTTGGCGCGGTGAACAAGCTGCTGAACAAGTTAGAGTGGAGCGTAGACGAGGTGGATCTGTTTGAGATCAATGAAGCCTTTGCCATGGTGACCATGCTGGCGATCTCTGAGCTCGGGCTGGACAGCGCCAAGGTTAATGTCAATGGCGGCGCCTGTGCCTTGGGCCACCCCATCGGCTGCTCTGGCACGCGAATTCTGGTTAGTCTGATCCACGCCCTGCAGGCCCGCGGCCTCAAGCGCGGCCTGGCGTCTTTGTGTATCGGCGGAGGTGAGGCCACCGCGATGGCCATCGAGCTGGTGTAACAGGGTCACCGCCGGATCGGGCTGCACCCCGGATCCGGCGTTTTTTCTGGGAGAAAAAAGATGACAAGACAGATCCATCATCTGATCGGCGGTGAGTACACGGCCGGTACAGGTTCGGCGGTGATCACCGTCACCAACCCTGCCAACAACACCCCCATCGCCCAGCTCACGTGTGCCACCGAAGGCGAGATCCACCGGGCAGTGGCTGCCGCTGCCGCCGCACAGCGGGAGTGGAAGGAGGTCGCCGTTTCCGAACGGGCCCGGGTGATGCTGCGCTATCAGCATCTGCTTAAGGCGCATCACGAAGAGCTGGCCACCCTCCTTGCCAAGGAGACAGGTAAGACCCTTGAGGATGCCAAGGGCGATGTCTGGCGGGGGATCGAAGTGGTGGAGCAAGCGGCCAACATCGCCAGCATGATGATGGGCGAGACGGTGGAGAATGTTGCTCGGGGGATCGACAGCTACAGCTATATCCAGCCTCTGGGGGTGTGTACCGGGATCACCCCCTTTAATTTCCCCGCCATGATCCCCCTGTGGATGTTTCCCATGGCCATCGCCTGCGGAAACGGTTTTGTGCTCAAGCCATCCGAGCAGGATCCCATGACGCCAATGCGCCTGGCCGAACTGTTTGAACAGGCTGGGGCACCCAAGGGGTTGCTCAATGTGGTGCACGGTGGCAAGGAGGCGGTGGATCATCTATTGGTTCACCCCCAGATCAAGGCGATCTCCTTTGTCGGCTCTGTGCCCGTTGGACAGCACGTCTATAAAACCGGTACCGATCATCTAAAACGGGTCCAGGCATTTGCCGGGGCCAAGAATCATATGGTGATCATGCCGGATGCGGATAAGCAGACGGTGATCAACCAACTCGTCGGGGCTTCAGTGGGGGCTGCGGGTCAGCGCTGCATGGCGATCTCCGTGGCGGTGTTTGTCGGAAAGAGTGAGGCGTGGATCAGCGAAGTGGCCGCCGAGGTGGCCAAGGTCCGCCCCGGCTTGTGGGACGATCCCGACGCGGGCTTTGGCCCCCTGATCAACCCCCAGGCCAAGGCCCGAGTGCTGGCGCTGATCCAGTCGGGCAAGGAGCAGGGGGCGACCTGTCTGGTGGATGGCTCTGACTTTACCGTGCCGGGGTTTGAAGCCGGCAACTGGGTGGGGCCTACGCTGTTTCGCGATGTCACCACCGATATGCGGATCTACCGGGAAGAGATCTTCGGTCCCGTGCTGTGCTGCATGACGGTCGCGAGTCTGTCCGATGCCATCGCCCTGGTGAACGCCAGTCCCTATGGTAACGGCACCTCCATCTTCACCAACTCCGGCGCTGCCGCGCGCAAGTACCAGCACGAGATCGAGGTGGGCCAGGTGGGGATCAACGTACCCATCCCGGTCCCCCTGCCTTTCTTTTCATTCACCGGCTGGAAGAACTCCTTCTTTGGTGATCTGCACGCCTACGGCAAGCAGGCGGTTCGCTTCTATACCGAGACCAAGACGGTGACGGCACGCTGGCCCGAGAGTGGCATCGTCGATGGGCAGAACCTGACCATCGCCTTGAAATAGCATTGGCGCAGTGAGCACAGGGGGCTGGGCGTACAAGGGGAGTCAGTCTTCTGCGATGCCGGCACTGGCAGTAGTGCTCTCACTGACCTTGAGGAGCGAGCATGAATTTTGATTTGAACGATGAACAGCTGGCCTTTGTCGATCTCGCCCGCCAGTTTGCCGAGGGAGAGTTAGCCCCCAATGCGGCGGCCTGGGATAAAGACCACTATTTTCCCAAGGCGGTGATCCAGCGGGCCGGTGAGCTGGGGTTCTGCAGCCTCTACACACCGCAGGCCGAGGGCGGCCTGGGTCTGACCCGGCTCGACAGCGCTTTGATCTTCGAAGCTTTGTCCGCCGGCTGTACCGCGACCACGGCGATGTTGACCATTCATAATATGGTCACCTGGATGGTGGCCAGCTGGGGCAGCGATGCGCTCAAAGCCCTCTGGTGCGAGGGGCTAACCACTGGCGCGAAGCTGGCCTCCTACTGCCTGACTGAACCCGGCAGTGGCTCAGATGCGGCCAGCCTGAGCACCAAGGCGGTGCGCGAAGGCGATGAGTATGTGATCAGTGGCAGCAAGATGTTTATCTCCGGCGCTGGCGAGACGGATCTGCTGCTGGTGATGTGCCGTACCGGCGAGCCCGGCCCTAAGGGGATCTCCGCCATCGCAGTACCGGCAGATGCCGAAGGGATCCTCTATGGTAAAGCCGAAGAGAAGATGGGCTGGAATGCCCAGCCGACCCGGCAGGTGATCTTTGAGCAGGTGCGTGTGCCGGTGGCCAATTTACTTGGCCGGGAAGGGCAGGGATTCACCTTTGCCATGAAGGGGCTGGATGGGGGGCGCATCAATATCGCGGCATGCTCCCTGGGAACGGCCCAGGCGGCACTGGACCGGGCGACGACTTACCTGAAGGAGCGGCAGCAGTTCGGCAAGCCACTGGCGGCGTTTCAGGCCCTGCAGTTCAAGCTGGCGGATATGGCCACCGAGTTGGTGGCGGCTCGTCAGTTGGTGCGGTTGGCGGCGTTCAAGCTGGACAGGGAGGATGCGGAAAAGAGCGCCTACTGCGCCATGGCCAAGCGGTTTGCCACCGATGTGGGGTTTCGTGTGTGCAACGAGGCGCTGCAGATCCATGGGGGCTACGGTTATATTCGAGAGTATCCGCTTGAGCGTCACGTTCGAGATCTCCGGGTGCATCAGATCCTGGAGGGGACCAATGAGATCATGCGCCTGATCGTGGCGCGCCGGTTGCTCGATGATGCCTCGGCTCCAATCCGTTAGGACAAGCGCATAGAGCCCACGGCGAATACAAAGGAGAGTCCATGAGCGAACCCGTACTTTATCGTACCCTAGAGACGGACAGTGGCCACAGGATTGGTGTTGCCACCCTCAACAATGAGCGGTCTTTGAATGCCCTTTCCCTGGCCATGGTCGACAGCCTCACCGAGCAGTTGATGGCGTGGGCGTCGGATCCGCGGATCGTTTGCGTTTGGCTGGAAGGGGCCGGTGACAAGGCGTTTTGCGCCGGGGGCGATATTCGGGCCATCTATAACGTGGCTTGCGCCCATTCCGGTGAACTCAGCGACGAAGTGGAGGCCTTTTTCAGCCGGGAGTATCGGCTGGATCATCTGATCCACCGTTATCAAAAACCCATTGTGCTGTGGGGCAGCGGGATCGTCATGGGAGGCGGCCTGGGCTTGATGGCCGGGGCCAGTCATCGCCTGGTGACCGACACCTCCCGCATCGCCATGCCGGAGATCACCATTGGCCTCTTCCCGGATGTGGGGGGGACCTGGTTCCTCAATCGCATGCCGGGCTACTGCGGCCGCTTTCTGGCCCTGACCGGGTACAGCATGAACGGGGCCGATGCTCGTTACGTGGGCCTGGCGGATCTCTGTGTCAGTGCGTCGCGCCGTCATAGCCTGCTTGATGCGCTCACCACCCTGGGCTGGCACCATGATGTGTTGGCCAACCATGATCTGCTGTCAAGCTATCTGAGGGGTATTGAGGAGCAGGACAGGGGCGCCATGGCCACCAGTACCCTGCATGAACATCAGGGGCTGATCGACAGCCTGATGGCGGGGGACAGCCTGGTTGAGGTGGTCCAGCGACTTAGCGGCTTACACAGTGAGCAGGCGTGGTTGTGTCGAGCGCGGGACACCTTTGCTTCAGGCAGTCCCCTGACGGCCCAGTTGATCTGGCATCAACTCACGGCCTGCGCGGATCTTACCCTGGAGCAGGCGTTCCAGCAGGAGCTGATCTGGGCGGTTCGCCTGGCACAGCTGGGGGATTTTGTCGAAGGGGTGCGTGCCCGGCTGATCGACAAAGATGGGGCGCCGCACTGGCGTTATACCGAGCTGGATCAGATCGGGGCGGAGGTGATGGCGAGGGTTCACACCTCGCCGTTCGATCAGCACCCCCTGGCGTCACTCTCAGAGGAGGGAGTATGAGTACGATTGCATTTATCGGCCTGGGCAATATGGGAGCCCCCATGGCACGCAACCTGGTGAAGGCGGGCCACACCGTTCGGGTGTTTGATCTCAACGGGGCGCTCATTCATCAGTTGGCCGAGCAAGGGGCGATCCCCTGCCACACCAGTTGTGGCGCGGTAGCCGGAGCCGAAGTGGTGATCACTATGTTGCCGGCGGGCGAGCATGTACGCCAGCTATATCTTGGGGAGGAGTCAGGTCGCGGGCTCATTGCCAAGGCTGCGCCAGATACCTTGCTGATCGACTGCTCAACCATCGATGCCGCCAGTGCCCTGGCGGTTAATGAGGCGGCCTCGGTGGCGGGGCTGGAGTTCGTCGATGCGCCGGTCTCAGGAGGGACCGCCGGGGCGGCGGCAGGCACCCTGACCTTCATCTGTGGCGGCAGTGAGGCGGGATACCAGCGTGCGCGTCCTGTGCTGGCGGACATGGGGGCGAACATCTTCCATGCTGGCGGCCCGGGTGCCGGCCAGATCGCCAAGATCTGCAACAATATGCTGCTGGCGGTACTGATGATCGGCACCAGCGAGGCGCTGCAGCTGGGCCGGGATCATGGCCTGGATCCCAAGGTGTTGTCGGACATTATGAAGGTCAGCTCCGGAGGTAACTGGGCCCTGGAGAAGTACAACCCCTGTCCCACGGTGATGGACGAGGTGCCTGCCAGTAAGGGTTATCAGGGCGGTTTTATGGTGGATCTGATGGTGAAGGATCTGGGGTTGGCCATGGACACGGCGGCGGCCAGTCACAGTGCCACGCCCATGGGGTCCCTGGCCACGGCGTTGTACCGTCAGCATGCTCGTCGAGGCGAAGGCAAGAAAGACTTCTCTTCCATCTTTGAAACTTTCTTAAGCACTAAGGAATAGCCCATGAAGCTGGATCGCAAAGTGGTGGTGATCACCGGCGGTGCCGGAGGGCTGGGGATGGCCATGGCTCGTCGCCTGGGGGCACAGGGGGGCAAAGTCGTCCTGCTCGATGTCAATGAAGATGCCCTGGCCTGGGCGGTGAGTGAACTTCAACGGGAGCGGGTGCAGGCATTTGGCTATCCGCTGGACATTACCCAGGAGGAGCAAGTGGAAGCGGTGTTTTCTGCGATTGCCGCCGATCTGGGAGGCGTGGACGTGCTGATCAACAATGCTGGGCTATTGCGGGATGGCTTACTGATCAAGGTTAAGGAAGGCGTAGTGCAGGAGAAGTTGGCCCTCAGCCGTTTCCAGTCGGTGATCGATGTGAACCTGACCGGCAGTTTCCTTTGTGGCCGCGAGGCGGCCGCGCAGATGGCCGAAAGGGCTGGGGCACAGGTGAAGGCCAGGCAATGCCGGGGGGTGATCATCAACATCTCCTCCCTGGCCCGTGCGGGCAATATGGGCCAAACCAGCTATTCGGCCTCCAAGGCTGCTGTGGTAGCCATGACCGTCAGTTGGGCCAAGGAGTTGGCTCGTTATGGCATTCGCACCGGTGCCATTGCCCCGGGCATCGTGGCCACGGAGATGACGCAATCGATGAAACCCGAGGCACTGGAACGCTTGGCCCAGAGGGTTCCTCTGGGCCGTATAGGAGAACCCGACGAGGTCGCCTTTGCAGTCCAACACATCATCGAAAACGATTACTTCAGCGGGCGGGTGTTTGAGATCGACGGAGGGCTTCGACTTTAAGCGGAAGTTTGCTTTGCCCTGTTAATGACATGTGATCTTTTTTCTTATCGACTCGACGGTCTTTGTAGTGTCATATCTTGCTCGCGAGTACAACGGGGAGAGACCTCGGCTGATGCCCTCTTGTTTTGCGGGTGGATCTTGCTGTGCGAGGCGGTTGTATATCGGCCGCGATTCGGTGCTCTCTTGTGGTTATTAAGAAAGGATCAAAAAAGTGTTAAAGCAATCTCGAGCGGAGGCGATATCTAAGGGGGAGAGTGGAACAACGGCCAATACCCTAAGGTACGGCCATCAGCAGAAAGAGGATTTTAGCAATGGCTGTCACAGTAAACACCAATGTCACTTCGATGGGCGCCCAGCGCAACCTGAACACTTCCAACACCAACCTGCAAACCAGCATGGAGCGCCTCTCCTCTGGTCTGCGGATCAACTCCGCCAAGGATGATGCGGCCGGTCTGCAGATCTCCAACCGTCTGACTTCCCAGGTCCGTGGTCTGGATGTGGCGATGCGCAACGCCAACGATGGGGTTTCCATTGCCCAGACCGCCGAAGGGGCGATGCAGGAGTCCAGCAACATTCTGCAGCGGATGCGGGATCTCTCCCTGCAGTCCGCCAACGGCTCCAACTCCGCCGAGGACCGTGCTTCCATCCAGAAAGAGATGGTAGCCCTGCAGGACGAACTGACCCGGATCTCCGACACCACCTCCTTCGGTGGCCAGACGTTGCTGGATGGCAGCTATGGTACCAAGCAGTTTCAGGTGGGCTCCTACGCCAACGAAACCATCTCCCTCTCTTTGGATGCCATCGGTGCCGCCGATCTGGATAAGAGCAAGGCGGTTTCAGGGACCGTGGTAGCTGCGTCTAACGTGGCCACCTTGATCAGCTCTAACAATCTGGAGTTCACCTATACCGATGCCACCAGTGCGGCAAGCACCATCTCCGTCTCCCTGGCTGGCGTCTCGGATGCGGCAGGGATCGTGGATGCCATCAACGCCGAACTCAGCCACCTGGATGTGGCAGCCGCTCTGGATGACAATGGCAATGTCGTGATGGCTGGCTCCATCACCAACAATGGCACCGGCACCTCGGATCTCGATATCACTGGCGGTACCTCTGCCGGATCCCTGACTGTGGGGGCAGATGACTCCTACAACATCGGCGCCCTGGATCTGACTTCTGCGGCGGGGGCCCAGGCGGCAGTGATGGCCATTGATAATGCCATCTCTGAGCTCGATGACGGGCGTGCCGAGCTGGGGGCGGTACAAAACCGTTTTGCTCACACCATCAACAACCTGGGCAACATCCAGGTGAACGTTTCCGACGCCCGCAGCCGTATTCAGGACGTGGATTTCGCCAAGGAGACCGCCGAGCTGACCAAGAACCAGGTGCTGCAGCAGTCCGGCTCCGCCATGCTGGCCCAGGCCAACCAGATCCCTCAGCTGGCCCTCTCCCTGCTGTAAGCAGAAAAGGGTAACGACCAAGGCCACCGAAAGGTGGCCTTTTGCATGGGGGACGAGTAGCTATTAGCGGTTAGCGGTTAGCGGTTAGCGGTCAGCGGTCAGCAGTTCCCTGCCGTGCTTTGTTGCGGGTCACTAACCAAAGGTTCGATGCAGCTGAGACAGGGCCGCGACCTCCTGCTGCAGATCTTCGGCGGTGCTTTCTACCAGCTCGGCTTGCTGCAGTACCTGGTGGGTCAGTTGGGTGATCCCGTCGATATTGTGGGCGATCTCTGCGGCGGCCTGGCGTTGCTCTTTGGCGGCGACGGCGGTCTGTACGGCGGAAGACTCGACCCCCTGGACCTGCTGAGAGATCTGGGCGACCTGATCGGCACCCTGGTGTGCCTGTTCGGCACAGGAGCCCGCTTGCTCGCTGTTACGCTGCATTTGAACCACCCAGGAGGAGAGGGTCTCGTTCATGCCCTGAACGCTGGACTGGATGGCGGTGGTGGCCTGCTGGGTCCGACTCGACAGGGCCCGAACTTCGTCGGCGACCACGGCGAAGCCACGCCCTTGCTCGCCGGCCCGGGCCGCCTCGATGGCGGCGTTGAGCGCCAACAGGTTGGTCTGCTCGGCGATGCCATCGATCTCCTTCATCGCTTCGGCCACCCGATTGGCTTCCTGATGCAGGCTACCAGCTCGGGAGGCCGCGGTTGCTACGGAGCTGGCTAACTCCCGGATCTGCAAAGAGCTGTCCATCATCTCTGACTGGATCGTCTGGCAGTGCAGTGAAGTCTTGTGGATCCGCTCTGAATTGCCTTGAGCATGGCTGGCGATCTCACCAATGGTGGCGTTCATCTGTTCGACGGCGGCGGCGATCTGCTCCAATCTGTGGTGTTTCTGATCGATGCCATCCCGTGTCTGGTGGGCGATCCCCACCAGTGCATCGGCGGAGCTGGACAGGCGCCGGCCACTGTCGGCGCTGCGGCCCAGCACCCCCTGCATCTTGGCCTGATCTAACAGCAGTTGGAACTCCAGAACACTGGCACTGCCGGTACCTGAGTAGACTCGTCGACTGACGCTGTCATAGCGTCGTTGCAGTGCATCCAGAGTTCGCGGAACCTTGACCGCTTCGTTATAGAACAAGCCGATACAAAGCAGCATCATTACGCTGGCCGGCAGGGCAATCCAGGGGGAGATCACTATCATCCCCAAGGCCAAAATGCCGCTGCAGGCGCCAATGGCGATGGCGCGACGCAGTGCCAGACTCCACTCCCTTGGCAGTGTTTTTCCCTGTTGGATACGCCCATACAGGTGTTCAGCCCTGGCGATCAGGGTACGGCTGGGTTTGCGTCGAACCGATTGATAACCAGTGATCTGGCCATTTTCAAAGATGGGCGTTACGAAGGCATCGACCCAATAGAAACGACCATCCTTGGCTCGATTTTTGACGACGCCGCGCCAAGCTTGCCCCTGCTTCAATCGATCCCAGAGATCGGCAAAGGCGGCCTTGGGCATGTCCCTGTGACGCACCAGATTGTGATTCTTACCCACCAGCTCTGCTTCACTGTAGCCACAGACTTCAATGAAATCCCGGTTGGCGTAGGTGATGTAACCACGCAGGTCCGTTGTTGAGACCAGTTCCTGCTCCTCTCCAACCAGGATCTCTCCCTTGCGTCTTTTTGCGCTCATGTGAATTCCGTCCATTGTCACCACAGGCCTTGATCAGGCTCTCAAAATATCAAAAAGACCGTCTGGGATCTCGTTTTTCGATTTGTGCATGCACCATGTGCCATGGTCCGAGTGGGGAAAGCGCACTATTTGGGAGAAAAGGCTGTGTTTTTCCCGGGGCGGCGATACAGTAGAGCGTTGTAAAATTTACTGCCGAGAGGAAAGTGGTGCACCATGGCGGTGACGGACGATCAATTTCTGCTGCGCCTGGCTAACCGGGTCGGGATCATGGGGCTCACCATGTTGGTGTTGCCCTCAATATTGGCGGCCTGGGCCTATCGGGGGGAAGCGGGGGAGAAGTTTAGTTTTCTGACCCATACCCTGTCGGAGCTGGGGCGCTATGGATCATCGCCTTTGGCGGTGCTGGTCAATGGTGGGCTGTTCTTTGGTGGCTTGGCTCTGGTGATCAGTTTCAGCTCCCGAGGCTGGATCCGGCGCAGTGCACCCATTTCACTCTCTTTGCACCTGTCCGGGATCCTTCTGTCGTTAAGTCTGTCAGCCTGTGGTTTGTTTCCAGTGAACGTGGGCATGTTGCACAGTTACGCCATGACGGCGTTGTATGTCATGACCCCGATCTGTGCCGTGCTCTACTGTTTTGCCATTCTCACTGAGATCCCACCTCGTTGGGGGGTCTTGCCTGCCCTGGCCGCTGCCGGTTGTGCCCTCTCCCTGTTGCTGGATCCCGAGCGGAAACTGGTATTGACCGATCGCTACGCCTACGGCCTGTTTGGCACCGAGCGGCCCTGGATCTGGTGGCCAGCCCTGACGGGCTGGCTGTTGGTGCTGTTTGTCGGGATCTGGCTGCTCTACGTGTTGGTCCTGATACAGCGCCGAAGCCAGCTATGAAGGCTCAATCTCCAAACAGGGCAACCTCCCCGGCCTGACGTTGCCAGAAGTGACGGACCCCAGGTTGAGGTGGGGTATAGGCGTCGGCTGACTCCGCCAGTGCCCGGTGCAGATCGGCCAACCAGGGTTGTGCGCCCTCGGGGCCGGGATCGATCCTCAGCCAGTCCACGCCCAGTTGTCGTAACAGGGCAAGTTCCCCCAGGAGATCCATCGCTTCATGGCCATGGATCTGCACCCCATTAAGAGTCATCAGGGGTTGCCGCTCAAGAGTGTGCGCGATCTGAGCCCCCGTCTGCTGACACAGGGTCTCACAGCGTTGGCGGTTACGACCGCCAGCCCGGGCGGTCGCACACCGGGCCGAGACGGCCAGAGGCGGGCGGCCATAGCCCATGAGCTCCAGGCTGAAGCGTTCACGGATCCCAGCACTCTGGCACTGCTCCATCAGGGTTGCCAGAGTCTGAGCTGCCATCTCCAGCGGAGGTTGATAACCCGTCATGCCCAGTTTGAGCAGCCAGCGGATCCCATCCAGGTTGTAGATATTCAGTCCGGCACCGGCGATAAAGGGCAGGCGATACTGGCGGGCCAATGCTACGGCCGCCATATCGTTGGCTTCGATGGCGAACCGATCCTGGCGACATAGGGCCTGCAGCAGGGCCAGATCTTTCTTGGAAGCCACCAGGCTGAGGCTCGTCAGGATCACCTCCTTGCCACTGTCAGTGAGCTTTTGTGCCTGCTCGAGCAGGGTACGTGGGGCGAGCCGGTCCCGCAGGCTGCAGACGCTTTCTCCCAGATAGATACGCTCGGCAGGACTGACTTTCGCCAGGTCGAGCCAATCGTATTGCTGCTGTCGCGTCATGGGCCACCAGTTTGGGGCCAGGCTCAATTTGATGGTGTGTGTCATGGCGATCCCCTTATTGCCAGCCGGACAGGTATGGACCCGTGGTCAGTGTCTGCCCCTCGGAGAGCAGGCGCAGTTGTTCCTGCCAACGGGGATCACAGCGGTAACTTTCCCCATCCTGTACCAGGCGATCGATCGCCTGGCGCCAGACCCGGGTGATCTGCTGACTGTAGGCGGGACTGCGCTGGCGTCCCTCGAGCTTCAGGGCGGTGATCCCCATCTTGGCCATGCGGGGCAGCAGAGGCAGCGTCGACAATGAGCAAGGGCTGGAGATGGGGTGCTGGGCTTCACCGTCGATCAGGTATTGGCCTTTACAGACCGTGGGGTAGCCGCCTGGCTGGCCAGGCGGAACCCGGTCCAGCAGGGCACCGCCGAGGCGGACTTCGCGGCCTTGAGGGCCCTCTTTCCACTGCACCTGACTGGCCGGTGAGCAGGCCCCCCCGCTGTTGGGGGATTGGCCACTGACCCAGGTGGACAATTGGCAACGCCCCTCCGCCATGACACATAGACTACCTGAGGCAAACACCTCCAACTCTACCGGTGATGCGCTGGCGATCTGCTCGATCTGCAGGATGTCCAGCACCCGCGGCAGGACGGCCCGGGTGATCCCAAACTCCCGGTGGAACAGCTCGAGGCTGGGCAGGTTGGCGGCGCTGGCCTGGACCGACAGGTGACGCTCGGTATCTGGATGGTGACTGGCGGCATAGGCCAGCAGGCCGGGATCGGCCAGGATGATCGCACTGACCCCGGACTGGGCGGCGGCATCGACGGCTCGATGCCAGCGTGCTTCCTGGCCCGGTTGGGGAAAGGTATTGATCGCCACATAGAGCTGGCGCTGGCGCTGGCGACACAGGGCCGCGGCGTCGGCCAACTGATCCGGAGTGAAGTTCAGCCCGGCAAAGCGGCGGGCATTGGTGTCGTCTTTGAGGCCGACGTAGACGGCGTCGGCGCCGGCGTCCAGGGTGGGCGCGAGGCCTGCCGGGGTACCAACGGGGGCAAGGAGTTCCATGAGTCAGGTGCTGTTCTTGTTATGGGCCGGTAAACTTTATCAGTCCCGGTGAAGTGATTTCTTGATGTGGTGCGGGTATTTTATTCGACCACTTGGTTATTATTCTACATAACTCACTGAAATTAGGAAATTTGTGAACGTGCAACCGCCTTTGACTCCCCTGCGTATGACTCTGCTCCCTTTTTTGCAGCGGCACTTTGCCGTCGCCATCGATGCCGGGGAGATGGATTTTCTTAATGGGCGAGCCGTCGAGCTTGGGGCTTTCGGTCTGCCCTGGCCCCTCCAGCTGGGGTTAGAGCAGGGCCGTCTTACCCTGAACTGGCCCGATGGTCATGCCCAGGCCAAGTTGAGCGGCTCTGTGCCGGCCCTGCTCCAGGTGGGGCTGGGCAGGGCGGATGGCGATGCCCTGTTTTTCCAACGCAAACTGGCTATGGAGGGGGACACAGAATTGGCCCTGGAGGTGAAAAGCCTGTTGGGGCGGTATCCCCTCTCCCTGCCCCTGTGTCGTCACTGATGGCCAGGCTCGGCTTGCCGCAGCGCGGCTGAGGGAGCAAAGAGAGGGAGTTGGCCTGTTTTTTGCCTGTTTTCTTAGGTCAAACAAGAATAAGAAAGGAAGCAAAAACATGCATTTATCTGCACAGGAACGGGGCTGGTTGCCCTATTTTGGAGCAAGTGGCAAGTGGCAGCTGGGCAAAGCCTGCTGGCTTAATCGTCATCGTATCCCCCTGCTGGAGCAGAGCTTTGACAGCTTTGCCCACAATCGGGTGAGGCTCTTGCAAGGCTGGGCCGAAAGCCAGTGGGCGTTTCTCCAGGATGCCGCCCTCTATCTGGGTAGCAAGCCGGAAGCGGAGCAGGGCGAAACCCTGGCCCAGTTGTGTGGTCGAGCCGGTGACATCAGTGAACTGTTTCTGGTCGATGCCAGTGGAGAGGTGCGCCATACCAGTGCAACCGGGGCCGCTCCTCCTCTGCCCTCTACCCTGGTCCGTCGTGGCCTGGAGAGCCCGTTTCTGCATGGCCCCTATGTGGATCCCAGGACCCTGGCGCTGGGGCCGTCCAGCTCCCGCTTTCACGATGCCGTCACCTTGATGTTTTACTTGCCCCTGCCCTCAGAGCAGGGCTGTTTGTGTGCGCGGGTGCCTAATGATGTGCTGGGGGATCTGATCCAGCGAGAAGCGGGCCATATCTACCCGGAATCCGGCGACAACTATGTGTTTATGGTTCAGTCCCAGTTGGATCCCAGCATTTTGCCCGGCACGGCGTTATCCCGCTCTCGCTTTGAGGACAGTACCTTTAGCCATGGTGAAAACCTCAAGTCCGGGATCCACACTCAGTGGGGCCGGGTACAGATCTGCGCCCATACCGAGCTCGAGCTCCGTTTTACTGATCCGGCAACCGGCCAACTGCATCCCGGCGTAAGGGAAACCATCGCCAAGGGGCAGAATCTGTTTGTTCAATATCCAGGCTATTCGGATTATCGGCATATCCCCGTGATCGGAAAGGGGATCACCTTTACCCTGCCCGGCTCACCGGACCGCTGGGGGATGATGTGTGAGGCCGATCTCGAGGAGGTGTACCGTCATCGCTCGCTGGCTCATACCCTGTTGAAACGGGCCACTCTGACGATGGGACTGACCATGATGCTCTCTTTGTGGCTGATGCAGAGCCTCAGTTTGGGGAGCGGTGGTGCCGTTGGGGTGGTCCTGCTGATGTTGCTGCTGGCCAGTGTGGGATTACATCTCTGGGCCTTTCGCCCCCTGGCCAGCCAGTTAACTGAGATGACCTCAGTGCTACAGAAGATCGCGGAGGGGGAGTGTGATCTGACCCAGAGGGTGACGCGCTCGAGTCAGGCCCAGGATGAGTCGGCAGAGCTGGGGCGTTGGATCAACAGCTTGATCGACAACCTGCAGGGGGCCATGGGACAGATGGTCTGGGCGTCCAACGAAGTGAAACAGGCCAGCGAGTCGATGGTGCGGCGCTGCCAGCGTGTCGATGAATCGACTCAGCAGACAACCAGCGCCATCGAGGCCCTGCTCTCCCTGTCCGATCGTCAGTACGGTGATATCGGCCAGGCCACTGACAGTGCACACCAGATGCAGGCTCAGATGCGGGAGGCGGTGATCCGGGCACAGCAGGAGCATAAACAGGCCCAGGCCAGCACTGAGTCGGTTAAAGCGATAGTGCAAAGCTCTTCCCATAGTGTGAAGCAGGTCAATGCCCAGATGGGGCAGATTGATGACATCGTTAAGCTGATTGGCAATATCACTTCTCAGACCAACCTGCTGGCACTCAATGCTGCCATTGAGGCGGCCCGGGCCGGTGAACATGGACGCGGATTTGCCGTGGTGGCGGGGGAAGTGCGCCAATTGGCGACGAAAACCTCAGAGGCGGCCTGTCATATCGGTACCATCATGGAACGCCTGCGACAGGAGTCTGAGGCGGCCGTATTGTCGATGGAGCGGGGCGTGCAGGCGGTGGATCAGGGGGCTGAACAGGACGATGACGGCGAGTCTAATCGTCAACTCAGTGAGACCGCCGAGGGATTGTTTGCGGCCATGTCCTCGCTGGCGCAAAGCAGCCAGAACCATGCCGAGACGGCGCAGCAGGCTCAGCAATCCTGTGAGGATCTGGTCCTGGGCGCTGCCCAGCTGAGCCGGCGTACCTCCATTGTCCGTAATGCCATTGCTCGACTGGATAGCCAGGTTGATCGCTTCGTTTTGTCAACGCGTGACTCGGCCGTGCGCGATCCTTTATAGCAGCAGTTCGCCCCAGACAAACCCCAGTGCCACGGCCACGGAAATGGCGGTGAGACCAACCAGCAGGAAGGGGTGATTGAAGACATATTTGCCGATCCGGGTCGAGCCTGTGTCATCCATCTCCACCGCGGCCAGCAGGGTGGGGTAGGTGGGCAGGACAAACAGGGCACTGACGGCGGCAAAGGAGGCGACCAGAACGTGGGGCGGTGCGCCCAGGCTGATGGCGGCAGGAAACAGGGCGATGGTGGCTGCAGCCTGGGAGTAGAGCAGCATCGAACTGAAAAACAGTGCAATGGCCAGCAGATAGGGACGAGCCTGAATAAGATCACCCGCCAGGGCCTTGATCTCCTCGATGTGCGCCGAGACAAAGCTGTCGCCGAGCCAGCCGACCCCCAGAACACAGATGCAGGCGCTCATGCCGGACTTGAAGGTGGACTGGTTGACGATCAGCTCAGGCTCGATAGGGCAGCTGTAGACGATGGCCGTCGCCGCAGTGAGCATCATCACCATAATGGCCTGGTCCCGAGCCAACAGGGGAACCTCCACCAGTCCCAGTGCCGGGCTGGTGAGGGTGGCGTAGCTGACCACGGCCAGGATCGCCAGGGCGAAGATCCCGACCGAGCGCCTTGCCCCTGGGGGCAGCGGGGGCTCGGTACGGGCATTGCGCACAATGATCAACCCTTCCGCCAGTCGCTGCTGGTAGACGGGATCGTCCAGCAGCTCCACACCCTGGCGATCGGCGACGAAGGCGGCCACCAGGCAGGCCAGAAAGGTGGTGGGAATGGTGATCATCAATAACTGCAGGTAACTGATCCCCACCGGCTCCAGCATGGCGGCGAGGGCGACCACGGCGGCGGAGACCGGCGAGGCGGTGATGGCGATCTGGGAGGCGACCACGGCGATGGAGAGGGGGCGTGAGGGGCGGATCCTCTGCTCTTTGGCCACCTCGGTGATCACCGGCAGGGTGGAGAAGGCGGTATGACCTGTACCCGCCAGCAGGGTCATGGTGTAGGTGACGACAGGGGCCCAGAAGGTGATGTGGCGGGGATGGCGGCGCAGCAGACGCTCCGCCAGGTGAACCAGATAGGTCATGCCACCGGCCAGTTGCATGGCGGCGATGGCGGCGATCACCGACATGATGATCAGGATCACCGTCACCGGGATCTTTCCCGGGGGCGTGCCGATCACCGCCAGGGCCAGGACCCCCAGCCCCCCGGCATAGCCGATGGCGATGCTGCCCAGGCGGGCACCCAGGACGATGGCAAGCAAGACGATCAGTAGTTCCAGCCAGACCATGGTGTCTCCTCGATAGTGGCAGTTAAAAGCTGATAGCCATGAGCTGTTAGCTCACCAGAGGTGCAAAAAGGGCGCATGCTGTGCATGCGCCCTCGAAGTATGGTTGCCAATTGCCGGTTATGGCCAGTTTGGATCAGGCTTTGCCTGTTAAGATCAAAAACTTGGCCATCAAGGTGTCGGGATCTTCGGCATGCTCCGGATCCGGATCGATGCAGTCGATGGGACAGACGCTGACACAGGTCGGCTTGTCGTAGTGGCCGACGCACTCGGTGCAGCGGTCCGGATCGATCTCGTAGATCTCCTCACCCATGGTGATCGCGGCATTGGGACACTCAGGCTCACACATGTCGCAGTTGATGCAGGTGTCGAGGATCTTCAGTGCCATAACTTACGCCTTCTCCGCCTTGGCCTGCGGGTTGCGGGTATCCTGGCCCTTGTCCAGGTTGCGCATCAGGATGGCGTGGGACAGATCCAGCTCCTCGGCGACCGGAAGGTACATGGTGTGTCCATTGCCTGGGGCCACGTCGACGCTTTCGCCCTTGCGGTTTTCAATATGACCCAGCTTCAGGTTCAGGTTGCCCTGGGGGGTCATCAGTTCGACGCTGTTGCCCACTTCGAAACGGTTTTTCACCAGCACTTCGGCCAGGCCCTGGCCATTGCGTTCACCGGTGAATTCGCCGACAAACTGCTGCTTGTCGGAGACGGAGTAGCCGTAATCGTAGTTCTGGTAGCTGTCGTGGGTATGGCGGCGCAGGAACCCCTCGGTGTAGCCCCGGTGGGCCAGGGACTCCAGGCCCGCCAGCAGGCTGGGATCGAACGGACGGCCAGCGGCGGCGTCATCGATCGCCTTGCGGTACAGCTGGGCGGTGCGGGCGACGTAGTAGAAGCTCTTGGTGCGACCTTCGATCTTGAGCGAGTGCACGCCCATCTTGGTCAGGCGCTCCACGTGCTGGATGGCACGCAGATCCTTGGAGTTCATGATGTAGGTGCCGTGCTCATCTTCAAACGCCGGCATGTATTCGCCCGGTCGGTTGGCCTCCTGCAGCAGTACCACTTCATTCGACGGCTTACCGGCACCCAGGGTGGGATCCACCGCGACCACATCCCCGGCTTCGTTCTCCTTGGCCTGGTGTACGTCGTATTTCCAGCGGCAGGCGTTGGTGCAGGTGCCCTGGTTGGGATCGCGCTTGTTGATGTAGCCCGACAGCAGGCAGCGGCCGGAGTAGGCCATGCACAGGGCGCCATGGACAAACACCTCCAGCTCCATCTCAGGACACTGCATGCGGATCTCTTCGATCTCATCCAGGGACAGCTCCCGGGAGAGGATCACCCGTTCGATCCCCTGGCGTTGCCAGAACTTGACCGAGGCCCAGTTGATGGCATTGGCCTGTACGGAGAGGTGGATCGGCAGATCGGGCCACTGATCCTTTACCATCATGATCAGGCCGGGATCGGACATGATCAGGGCATCCGGCTTCATCTCGACCACGGGCGTGAGATCGCGAATAAAGGTTTTCAGCTTGGCGTTGTGGGGAGAGATGTTGGAGACCACATAAAGCTTTTTCCCCAACTGGTGCGCTTCCTCGATCCCGGTGGCCAGGTTTTCGAGGTTAAAGTCGTTGTTACGCACCCGCAGGCTGTAACGGGGCTGGCCGGCATAGACGGCGTCGGCGCCATACGCAAAGGCGTAGCGCATATTCTTCAGCGTTCCTGCGGGGGAAAGAAGTTCGGGTTTCAACATGGGAGTCCTCGGGGGCATTTGGTGCGGCGGGCATTCTACTGCTGGCCCGACCCTGTTGCAAATGTAGACAAGTTACGCGGCGGTGCGGTTCCCCCCGTTCCCCCCTGTACCTGGCATCGAGTCGCCAGGCGATTGGGTTACTGGGAGCGCTCAGTTGTCGGTCTGGTGTGTGGCCGACGGGGATCTGAGCGCAGCCAGGGGGCTTTCAGCCACCGCAACGGTTATTGTCGAGCGAGGCGGGCGTTGCTGTCCGGTACCGGTTCGAAATCCGAGCGGAATGGATTGATGTCCAGGCCACCGCGACGGGTATAGCGCGCGTAGACCGTCAGCTTTTCGCAGCCGCAATAGCGTTTCAGATCCATAAAGATCCGCTCCACGCACTGCTCGTGGAATTCGTTGTGCTGGCGGAAACTGATGAGGTAGCGCAATAGGGCTTCCCGGTCGATCTGTGCGCCTTGGTAGCGGATCATCACGCTGCCCCAGTCCGGCTGGGAGGTGATCAAACAGTTGGACTTGAGCAGATCGCTGCGCAGGGTTTCGGTAACCCTTTCACCTTGGGCCGCGTCGGCCAGGTACTCGGGATTAAACTCGAAGTTGTCCACCTCGATATCCAGCTCATCGATGCACTCCCCCTCCAGTTCCACCAGCGGCTGCTGGGAAAACGCTTTGGGCAGCACCAGGCTGACCTCGACTTCACCGCCGGCACAGGCGGACAAGTCCCGGCTCAGCATGGCGGTCAAGGCCTCGACCGAGTCGATGCGAGTCTGGTTGAAGCTGTTGAGGTAGAGTTTGAACGACTTGGACTCCACAAGGTTGGGGCTGGTGGCGGGCAGACGGAAATGAGCGATGGCCACCTGGGGCTTGCCCTTGGCATTGAGCCAGGACAGTTCGAACCCGGTCCACAGATCGGCGCCGTGGAAGGGCAAGGTGTCGGTCAGCGCAATGGCGTCCCGGTTTAGGCTGCGGGGGACGGCTTGCAGCAGGGCCGGATCATACTGATCTTTGTATTGGGTGGACTGGCCCAGGGTCAGGCCAGAGAGGGCATCGGCGCCCTGATAGGGATCGTGGTGTGACATGAGCGTCTCAATTCGTGGCACAATATCGGACCAGTTTACCGTATTTCGTTCATTAAAGAGTCCATTCATGTCCGCTTCCGTCCTTTCCCAGTTTATCGAACGCCATCAACAGGCCTGGCAGCGAAGCCTGGGTCACCTGCCCGCCTGTGATAAAACGGAAGGTGGACCTGCGCTCAAGGGCAGGGATAGCGAGGGACGAGCCCTGTGGCAGGCGGTAGCCCAGGAGCCTGGGACGGATTTTGCCAACATCGCCCAGGCCCTGGATCTGGAACTGCATCCACAGTTGGCCCGTTTCTACGGGGCCTATTACGCTGGCCCCCTGCTGTTTGACGCCGATTTTGGCCAGGGGGAGTTGTTGCAGGTGTGGAGTGAGGAGGATGTGGCCTACCTGCAGGAGAACCTGATCGGCCACATCATGATGAAGCGTAAGCTCAAGCAGCCGGTCACCCTGTTTATCGGTTTACTGGGCGAAGGCGAGGAGATGCTGGTGCTGGATAATGAGGATGGCAGCGTCTGGCTGGAGATCCCAGGTCAGAAGCCTCACCGCCAGTTGGCAGTTAGTCTCGATGAACTGCTGGAACGGCTCTCCCCCCGGGTAAAATTGCCTGAGATCTTGCCGGAGCCGATTGTTGAGACCAAGCCGGGTTTCATCGCCCGGATCAAACAGATGTGGTGTCATCTGCTCGGTAATAAGCGCTAATGCACTGCGGGGGCCGGTTGGCCCCCGCAATCGTTTCGACCAGCCGTTTAGAAAAAGCCCAGGGGGTTGGGATCGTAACTGACCAGCAGGTTCTTGGTCTGCTGATAGTTCGATAGGGCACTCAAGTGGGTCTCCCGGCCGATCCCGGACTTTTTATAACCGCCAAAAGCCGCGTGGGCCGGATAGAGGTGATAGCAGTTGATCCACACGCGGCCGGCCTGGATCCCGCGGCCCATGCGCTGAGCCCGGTTTTGATCCCGGGTCCAGACGCCAGCTCCGAGGCCATAGCTGGTGTCGTTGGCGATGGCCAGGGCCTCGGCCTCATCCTTGAAGGTGGTGATCCCCAGTGTCGGGCCAAAGATCTCCTCCTGGAATACCCGCATGTGGTTCTCCCCCTTGAGCAGGGTAGGTTGCACATAGAAGCCATTGGCCAACTCGGTGCCCACGTCGGCGGCCTGACCGCCGAGCAGGAATTCGGCCCCATCGCTTTGGGCGATCTCCATGTAGGAGAGGATCTTATCAAACTGCTCCTGGGAAGCCTGGGCCCCCACCTGAGTCTCGGTATCCAGCGGGTTGCCCTGGCGGATGCCCTTGGCCCGCTCCAGCAGCCTGGCGATAAACTGCGGATAGATGGACTCCTGAATGAGTGCTCTCGACGGGCAGGTGCACACCTCGCCCTGATTGAAAAAGCCCAGCAACAGGCCTTCGAGGCATTTGTCGAAGAAGGCATCGTCCTCGGCCATCACATCTTCAAAATAGACGTTGGGGGATTTCCCCCCCAGCTCCAGGGTGACAGGGATCAGCGATTCGGCGCCACAGCGCATGATGTGCTGGCCGACGGCCGTAGAGCCGGTAAAGGCCAGTTTGGCGATGCGATCCGAGGTGGCCAGAGCCTGACCCGCTTCCTCTCCCATGCCGTTGACGATGTTGACCACCCCAGGTGGCAGCAGATCGCCAATCAGCTCCATCAAGATCAGGATGGAGATGGGAGTCTGCTCGGCGGGCTTGAGGACCACGCTGCAGCCCGCCGCCAGGGCCGGAGCCAGTTTCCAGGCGGCCATCAGCAGGGGGAAGTTCCAGGGGATGATCTGACCCACCACACCTATGGGCTCGTGGAAATGGTAGGCCGTGGTGTTGGCGTCGATCTCGCCGATGCTGCCCTGCTGAGCCCGGATCGCCCCGGCAAAGTAACGGAAGTGGTCGATGCACAGGGGCAGATCGGCATTGAGGGTCTCGCGGATCGCCTTGCCGTTTTCCCAGGTCTCCACATAGGCCAGGGTTTCCCTGTGCTGCTCGATGCGATCGGCGATCTTCAGCAGCAGGTTACTGCGCTCGGTGGGACTGGTTTGGCCCCAGTTGAGCTGGGCGGCGTGGGCGGCATCCAGAGCCAGGCTGATATCCTCGCCGTCGGAGCGGGCGACCTGGGCGATCAGTGAGCCGTCGACCGGTGAGGGATCATCGAAATAGCGGCCATTGACCGGTGGTGTCCATTGACCACCGATGTAGTTGTCGTAGCGGGATTGAAATTGGAACAGGGCACCCTCGGTGCCGGGTTTGGCGTAGATCATGACGCTTCCTTGTCGTTGGGCAAGCAAACCATCAAGCTGCGCTCGTTAACACCGAAACTTAATTCGACCTTGGTCGAACGTTACCCTTTTTGCAGATCCCAGGAGAGGTTGGAGACAATCCGGCAGGCATCGCACTTGAAGGCAAACAGATCGTGCTGTGGCTGCTCGAGCAACCAGTCCGGGTTGCCGCAGCGGGGGCAGGGGCGTTGGCGCTCACGCTCCAGGCTTTCACCGCCGACGCGGTAGAGGTAGTAGTAGGTGGGAACTTGGGTCAGGTATTCCAGTCGACCGCGCAGATCCCAACCTCGACGGAACAGCACGCTGTCCACCGAAGCGATCTCGTTCAGGGCGGCAAATTCCACGGCCCCGCTGCCTGCCATCTGCAACTCGTCGCAGGCTTGCCACTCGGTTTGCCACTTCACCAGGGCTTTGTGATCGCCGTTAAAAGTCGCGGGCAGCTTATAGAGGGGGACGGGCTGAAAAGTATTGCCATCTCGGATCGGTGAGCAGCTGTGAACAAAGGTGGTGTAGAGCACCTGCCATTCCGTTGGGGCGAATTCGGCGCAGTGGTCGGCATTGATGTCCCGGCCCAGCAGCTTGACTCTCGGTTGCAGCAGTTTGGCCTCGGTCAGGGCGGTTAACTGCTCTTTGGCCCAGGGGGAGTTGTGGCGGCTGTGCAGGCTGTCTTCCCCTGGACACATCACCCGCAGTCGAAACTCCGCTTCGTTTTGCACCAGGGGAAACTCCCGTCCCAGCACCTGGCCGTTATGGCGCCATGCCTCCATCAGGCCATTGATGGCCCGCTCCACCGCGGTCAGGGTGGTGTCGGCAAAGCATTCAAAACGGACTTCGGCAAGGAACATGGGATCTCCGGTGGTGAGCAAAAGGGGCGACAGTATAGCGGGGCGATGGCGCCGCGCCAATCAACCGGCTTAGCGGGCCTTCAGGGCGGCAACCTCGGCACGCAGTTGAGCCACCTCCTGTTGCAGGGCATGCAGTTGCTGCTGGAGTCCGTTGAGATCTAACCGGGCTTGCTCTGGTGAGCTTGACTCGGTGGCCATCTCGGCTGCGCTGACCGGCTGAGGCTGTGCTTTCCAGGCGCGCAAGGCATTGATCAAAATGGGTAACGGGTACTGATGGCCTGTGTGTTTTTTTAACACGGCGGTGGTGAGGGGCAGCCCCTGTTCGGCCATGCGGGTCAGGGCGGCACGGATCTCAAGTTCCATGGCGGCCTCCTTGTGTGGTGAAATTTCCCAATAGTTTGCCTTATTCGCCGGTGGGCAGCAAAGGTATAGTTTTAACCTGCTGATATTAATAGGTAAATATCAATTGGCACGATCTGTGTTTAATCTTCGTCTCTACCAGTGATAACAGGAAGTTTGAGATGAAAAACAAATTGATGGCAGCCACTTTGATTTTGGTTTCAGTAACGGCGCTTAACGGTTGTGTGGTGGCCGTCGGCGGAAAGCACCACCGGGAGCCGGACAGCATCGGCAGCTGGGAGTCCCAGCAAACCCAGAACCGCCGGAATTTGGAGCAGGTTGCTTTGGGCATGTCGGTCGCTCAGGTACGTGAGATCATGGGGACGGCGGATTACAACGAGCTGTATCGCGAACAGGGTGGCGTGGTGCAAGTCCTGTTCTACCGTACTCATCGCAATAAGAGTGACGGGGTAACGGGTAAAGATGAATGCACCCCAGTGGTGTTCCAGGATGGTGTCGTGACCGGCTGGGGGGACACGGCATTTCGTCAGTCCGTGACCTTGTAAACTCAGCCTCGTAAGAGCGTATCGAGGATGTCGATGGCTTCAGACCACTCGGCATCCCTTCTTTTTTCTTCTCTGATAAAGGCTTTTTGAGAATCAGACCAGAACGGCGCTTCCTCCAGTGTCTGGTAGGGTTGCAAACTGTGATCACAAAGGAATTGATCAACCGCTGTGGTTTCAGGGTCCAGCCCTAGCTGGGCAAACAGGTGGGTCAGATCGTTTGGGGTGGTATCCATCTCAGTCACTCTTTACTTGCAATTGGGTTAAGTTTTGACCGATGTTTGTAGAGATCAAGTTTTTAAGGGAGTCCTGCTATGGATCCGGCCCTCACCGCTGAGCCTAAGGTGCGCCAGTTGTCTGCTGACGATTTGAGGATCGCAGCGTCCGTGTTACTCAATGCCTACCGGGATGATCCCTTTTTTCGTTCCATTTTCCCCAGTGATAACTATGAGCAGCGTCTGCGGGCCGCGATCCGGGAGGAGTTGCAGGAGTTGTGGCAACACAATCAGCGCTTCATTGGCTTGGAGTTGGCGGGCACCCTGATTGGCGTCGGTTGCCTGCTCACCGAGGGGTACCCCCTAGGGCAGGGGCGAATGTGGAACTGGCGCTTGAAGATGGCACTGGGGACCGGCTGGCACGGTGCGCGACAGTGGATGGCGCGAGAGCAGGAGATCCTGGATCAATTGGAACTCTCTCGAACAGGCTTGTTGCCCTTCTTCGCGATAGCCCCCACCTATCAGCGTCGGGGGTTCGGTGAGGCGTTGCTTGGCGCATTATTGTCTTCGGCTCGGGAAGCTCAACTGGAGGCGATGGCTACCATGATCTATTGGCCTGAGCTCCAGCCCATGTTCGAGCGCCTGGGTTTTGATGTTGTTTCAACCGTGCATGTGGGGCGAGTTGAGGGGCGGTTGTATCGTACCGACCTTTCCTTGGGGGACAAAGGCTGAGGCGGATGTAAGAAATTGACCTTTTTCTTGAGGGGAAAATTCTTATAGCCTTGAGGGTGATGCTTGTGTTTTAATTGTTAAATATAAAGTTTTGCAAACACTTGAGGTGTTTTCTTAACATCTTATTTGAGCCTGTATGAGATCAGCGTGCCCTGGCCGGGTTGAACGGCATGAGGGGCCCATTAGAATGGACTGTATCAAGGGATTTGATGCGCTTACTGGATTGACTCGCTGACAAGGAGTCGGCAGACGGTCGAGTGAGGGACTGGAGACGATCACCACAGGGAGTGGGGTTGGTTTGAAGGTCTGGGCAAGTTGGAACTTTGCCACAAGGATGGAAGCCTCTTACGAGGTAAAGAGGGCCAGGAAGGTACCTCAGCCAGGATGGCCGTACCCCAGGGTACAGGGACTGCTGATGGAACAGCCAAGGATGAGACAAGGATTGTGGTTTAACGCAGGGACGGGCCAGGGATTGGCACGAATTTAAGCGGGATGGCTTGACAAAGAGTAAAGGGCCGCAACCTAGGTTGCGGCCCATTTTTATGCTCATAAATCACCAAGTTATACATGTATTTTTCCTGTAGGTACTAGACGATGTGAACCCTGTCTAACATCTCTGTTTGCCTTGTAAGAGATAGTCCATCCCGTTGGCGGACGATCACTGTCTAAGTTTATGTAAGCTATTGTTTTTAAATGGATGAGTCGGATTTCTCTGCGGCATTTTAGGATTAACCTATGACCCTATTGTTTTTGAGGTGGTTTCTGCCAGGGACTTGCTCAACTAAACTTTATTCGTCGGAACCAGTTTGATACATCGCGGTTGAGGTTTGTTGGCAGGATGCTGGAAGGCTCGATCGTTGATCTTCAGGGACGACACAGGAGATCTCCAGGACGGAGAGTGTTCGGTCACAGGAAGTGATCGTGGAATGGATGCCAGTACAGTGAAGGTGCAATCACCAGGGAAAGGCAGGATGCCAGGGTGGAGCGTTCAGGGTTGAACAAGAGGCAGGAGCCGGGCACTGGAGTACAGGGAAGCTGAAGGATCGGCTAAAGGAATGCGCAAGGAGCAGTTGTACGCAAGGATGGTGCAGGGAGCACAAATTTAACATTGGATGTTAGCGTAAAGGTAGTACCCCGAACCGCAACAGGCAGCTGTTGCGGTTCTTTTTTTGTTTTAAGATCCAAACGGACGGTTTGTGATCTTTCTATCGGCAACCTGTCTTGCAGTTGCTCTTTGGGGCGCAGCTGCCACCGCCACAGCTCCCCATGCCGATCCGCCCATGGCTTTGCGGCGCTTCATGCCATTCGGGCTCAGGGTAGAGCGGCAGTTGCGTGTCCTTAAGCCGGTTGCCGAGGAAATCCAGATGGGCGGTCAGGCTGTTGAGACCATCTGTGCTGAACTCAATGTCGTAACGAGTGTGCCAGCCCAGTCCGCCGCCGGGCAGTTTGCCCAGGCGAGCACGGCGGCGGGCTACGTTGAGCAGCTGCAGGCGGCGCTGTCGACACAGACGTTGGGCATGGAATAAAGCGGCTTCAGAGATCTGACGGAGCTGCCAAAACAGCATGCCGATCAGGCCACAGGCCAGTAACAGCATGAGATCGAACAGGTTGAACATGGTGTTATCCTCGCAGGCTTTGGCGCAAAAGCTCGATGGCTTGGGTCAGTTGAGGGGAGTGTTTGGCCGCTTGCAACTTCGTTAGCAAGGCCGGGCGCAGCTGGGGAATGGCGATCAGATCGCTAAACAGTCGGTTGAACAGTTCGCCCGGGTAGCTTGCCAGGTGCTCAAGAAAAAGGTTCAGCCGTTGTGGATCTAGGCCCTGCCAGAGGCGTGCTGCAATGGCGATCAAAGCTTCTTGTTCCAGGTGTGACTGTTTCAGCAGAAGGTCGAGCCCCAGTTGACGTTGCAGTGGGCAGCCAGCCAAAGCCCGAAGGGCCACCAGGCGCTCTTGAGGGTTAGGGGTGGTTTGGGCACGTTTGAGCCAGGCATCGGCGACGACGTCTGACTGCGTGGTATGTTCAGTGACGCTGGCCAGTGCTTGCAGCGGGCCATAGGGCATCGCTGCGATTGCACCTGCTATCTGAGGGCCTTCGGACGGTTGGGCGCGGCAGACCTGATCGGCCATCCCCTGCAGCCCAAGATCTTGCCACTGATCCCACTCTCGTTCGCCGCAAAGGTAACTCTGTACCCTGTCGAAGTGAGCGCTGGGGGGCTGGACCAGATGTTGACGGGTGAGAGCGTGGAACACCGCCATTTTTTCTTCTGCCGGGGTAAAGGTGAACGGGTTGTTGTTCAGCCGCTCCTGCTGTTCCTGTCCTAATGGCGCTGCCGGGTTTTGTCCCAGGGCATCCATCACCATCTGCAGAAACTGGCTGCGAGCTGCCGGACGGATTAATCCCTGCTCATCCAGTGGCAGTTTGAGAAACCAGACAAAGTGCGGCTCTCCAGGCTGCCAGAACACCACTCCCAGCCAGGCGTGGTTGGCTCTGGGGTAAGGATAGGCCAGCGTCCCGGCTTCAAATTGTTGGAAAAGCTGGGAAGATAATGGGGTAACTCGGCGGCCCAGTTCATACACTTGGTATTGGGTGCCAGCCTGGACCAGAAACTGATCTAATGTGGTGATGCTTTCCATGAACTCAGTGGCCTTGGGGCTCAGGATGTCGGGGGTAAACCATTATAGGGGGGACTGCAGCGCGATGGTATGATCCCGGGCCCAGCATTTCCAACCGGAGAAATTATGCACGATCTCAGTGCCGTGGCCCGGATCCTGTCGGATCTTGAGCAATTGATGCAGGATGCCGATCTGTGGCAGGAGGGTCAGCCGAGTCCTAAGGCGTTGGCCAGTCGTCTTCCCTTTTGCGTTGATACCCTCACTTTTGAGCAGTGGTTGCAGTTTGTGCTCCTGCCCCGTTTGCGGACCATGATGGCGGCCGGAGAGGCTCTGCCGACTCAGGTCTGTATCCTCCCTATGGCGGAAGAGGTATTTGGCCAGCGCCCAGAGTGTTTAGCGGTGATCGGTAAGATCGCGGAGTTGGACTCAGTATTGGCACAAGGGACACGATCATGATCACCATCCTGCATGAAGATGAACATCTGGTGGCGGTGCATAAGCCATCGGGGTTGCTGGTTCACCGAACCTGGCTGGCTCGCAGGGAAACGGAGTTTGCCATGCAGATGACTCGGGATCGGGTTGGCTGTCATGTTTTTACGGTTCACCGGCTGGACCGGCCGACCTCGGGAGTGCTGCTGTTTGCCAAGAGTGCAGAGGTGGCACGGGCCCTATCAGAGCAATTTGCTGCCCATGAGGTTAAGAAGACCTATCTGGCATTGTGCCGGGGGTACCTTAATGAGGGCGGGGTGCTGGACTACCCTCTGAAAGAGGAGCTGGATGACATTGCTGACAAGCATGCCGATAAGGATAAGCCTGCCCAGGATGCGATAAGTCATTATCAACCGCTGCGTTACGCTGAACTGCCCATTCCGGTCAGCCGTTATCCCAGTGCTCGCTACACCCTGGTACGGTTGGAACCCCAAACGGGGCGTAAACACCAGTTGCGCAGACATATGGCACACCTGAGACACCCCATCATCGGTGATACTACTCACGGCTGTCGCCATCACAACAAGCTGTATCGGGATGAGTTTGGGCTTCAACGCCTTTGGCTTGTGGCCAAAGCGCTGGGCTTTACTCACCCGGTGACCGGGGAGCCGATGTGGATTGAGTGTGAACTGGAGGCGCAGTGGCAGCCGCTGCTGGAGCGGTTTGGCTGGCCTTTGGAGCCTGAAAAGTATCGGATCAGGGCTTTGGACGATTAAGTGGCACCGGGGCGGCCTGTCGCTGTTCCGTCACAAAGAAGAGATTGCGACGTACACGACGTCGGACATGGACCTGTCGATGGATCTGGCGGCGACGTAGGCTGCGTTGTTGCATCGGAGGGTTCCCAAGAGTCATATTGCGTCCGTTGGGACCTTACAGTAAGTTGGATGCAGTAAAGTTTCAAGTGGGTTGTGTGAATGTTGTCAATTGCGCTGATCGTAGGCAGTGTTTATGGTGCTGCCGAGTCTGTGGCACAGGAAGTCGAGGTCGCTTTGAAGGCGGCGGGCTGCGAGGTGTGCTGGCTCACTGACGACTGGGTGTCACAGCTCAGTAAATGGACCGAAGGGCCTCTGCTGGTGGTGACTTCGACCACAGGGGCCGGTGATCTGCCGGATAATATTGCTACCCAGTTTGAGGAGCTTAGGCAACGTTCCCCCTACATGCCGGGTTTAAGGTATGGGGTGATTGCGTTGGGTGACAGCAGTTATGGCGACACTTTTTGTGGTGGTGGTCGTCAGTTTGATGAACTCCTCAGTGAATTAGGGGCACAGCGGATCGGTGAGCGACTGCAGATCGATGCCATCGAAACCATGGAGCCGGAGCGGGTAGCTCTAACCTGGTTGCCCCAATGGCTGCAACAACTGTCGCCACTGAGTGTTTCGGTGGATTAATGCATACCCCCTGGTTCCACCGACTGCAGCGGATTGGTAAAGCCTTGATGGTGCCTATTGCCGTACTGCCGGTAGCCGGATTATTGGTGGGCCTGGGGACCAGTCCCATCCCCTTTATTCCTCCCCTTCTGGGTCAGTTTTTTCTATACAGCGGCGCTGCGGTCTTTGAATTCCTGCCACTGATGTTTGCCGTGGCGGTAGCCTTGACCTTCAGCCATCAGGATGGCACGGCGGCCTTGGCATCGGTGACCGGCTATGGCGCCATGCTGGCGGCGATGGCGGTACTGGCGGCTCATTATGGTTGGACCACTCAGCAGGTGTTGGGATTTGAGACTCTTAATACCGGTGTGCTGGGCGGCGTGCTGATTGGCCTAGTGACAAGCCTGATCTACAAGCGTTTTCATGACACAGAGTTGCCGGAGATCCTGGCCTTTTTTTCTGGCCGAAGGTTAGTGCCTCTGCTTAATGTTCTGGCGGGAATGGGGGTGGGAGGTCTCCTTGCGCTCTTGTGGCCGATGCTGCAGGCGGGGCTGGATCATTTCTCCGATTGGGCCTTGTATCAGCAACCCATGTTGGCCTGGGGCCTGTATGGTCTGGTGGAAAGATTATTGATCCCCTTGGGGCTGCACCATATCTGGAACTTGCCCTTCTTTTACGAGGTTGGGCAATACTCGGCAGCCAGTGATTATCTGGTCACGGGGGAGATCCCCCGATTCCTGGCGGGCGATCCGGATGCCGGGCACCTGGCGGGCGGATATTTGATCAAGATGTGGGGGTTGCCTGCGGCGGCGTTGGCGATCTGGCATACCGCCGAGCCCAGGCAGCGGAGACAGACTGGGGGGATCATGCTGTCGGCGGCACTGACCTGCTGGTTGACCGGCGTGACGGAACCGGTGGAGTTTGCTTTCCTGTTTGTGGCGCCAGTGCTGTTTCTGCTCCATGCGCTGTTAACCGGGCTGGCCTATCTCCTGACCATGGCGGTGGGAGTGCATCATGGCATGGTGTTCTCCCAGGGAATGATCGATTTCACCCTCTATTGGCATCTGAGCCGCGAGGCGGAACACCTCTTGTGGCTCGGTCCGTTCTACGCCTTGGGGTATTTCCTGCTGTTTCGTTGGGCCATCGTTCGTTATGGCCTGCTAACACCAGGCCGGAGTCGTAAACATAAGGCACGCTTTGCCCGGGCCCCTTTGGAGAGCGTGCTTGCTGCACTGGGAGGGGGCGATAACTTGAAAACACTGGATGCCTGCCTGACCCGGTTGCGTCTGTCGCTGTACCATCCTGAACGACTGGATCCTGGCTTGCTCAAGCGACTGGGGGCCAAGGCGGTGATCCGCCATGGGGAGGGCGTACAACTGGTGGTGGGCCCTCAGGCTGATACCCTGCGAGCCAGGTTGCAACAGGCGATCGCTAAGAATCCCGTTTGAGCCGAGGGAGCGGGGCAGTTGGGCTGTGAAAGCAAAAAAAACGCCTCCAGATCTGGAGGCGTTTTTTTGGGATCCCGGTTTATTCGGCGCTGCGCAGCAACTCGTTAATGCCGACCTTGCCACGGGTCTTGGCATCCACCTTCTTAACGATGATGGCTGCGTACAGATCACAGGTACCACACTTGGAGGGCAAGGTACCGGAAACAACTACGGAGCCCGCAGGTACACGGCCGTAGTGGATCTCGCCGGTTTCGCGATCGAAGATCCGGGTGCTCTGACCGATGTACACGCCCATGGAGATCACGCTGCCCTCCTCGACGATCACCCCTTCAACCACTTCGGAGCGAGCACCGATAAAGCAGTTGTCTTCGATGATGGTGGGGTTGGCCTGCAGTGGCTCAAGAACGCCACCGATCCCAACGCCGCCAGACAGGTGGACATTTTTACCGATCTGGGCGCAGGAGCCAACGGTGGCCCAGGTATCGACCATGGTACCTTCATCGACAAAGGCACCGATGTTGACGTAGGAGGGCATCAACACGGTGTTTTTACCAATAAAGGCACCCTGGCGCACGGAGGCTGGTGGGACAACACGCATCCCTTCGGCACGGAAGCGGGCGTCATCGTAGCCGGCAAACTTCATAGGGACCTTGTCGAAGAAGCGGGTTTCACCGCCTTCGATCACCTGATTGTCAAACAGGCGGAAGTAGAGCAGTACGGCTTTTTTTAGCCACTGATTGACGACCCACTGACCGTCGACTTTCTCGGCGACACGGGCTTCACCGCTGTCCAGCAGGGCTAGAGCACGCTGGACGTCGGCCACCAGGGCGGCATCGGCGTTGGCCGGGGTGATCTCGGCACGCTGTTCAAATGCGGCTTCGATGCGTTGTTGCAGTTCGGTCATGTAGGACTCCTTAAAGGGTTATGCCTGCTCCAGCGCATCGCACAGGGCGCGCTGGAGTTGGACTTGTTCGTTGGGACTGAGGGCCTGGCTTGATGCGGTGGTGAGCAGGAAAAAGTCTTCCGCCTTCTCGCCGACCGTTGTGATCTTCGCCGCCTGGACCTCAATACCACATTGTTCGAATACCTGGCCGATCTGGGCCAGCAGGCCCGGTCGATCCAGTGTGACCAGTTCGACCATTGAGCTGCGCTTGCGTTGGCTGCTGAGGAATTTCACTCGGGTCGGTACGCTAAAGGAGCGCAGTCGACGGGGCAGCGGGCGCAGGGCTCGGCTCGGAGTGGATTCCCTTCGCAGTGCTTGCAACAAACTTTTGCGGATGCTGGCAATGCGGGAGGGATTTTGCACCGGGGTGCCGTCATGTTCAAGGATCACGAAGCTGTCCAGGGCGTGGCCGTCTCGCGTGGTGAAGATCTGGGCATCATGTACCGAGAGCTTCTTTGCATCCAAAACGGCCATTACCCGGGTAAACAGACCCGGGCTGTCCGGGGCATAGACGAACAACTCGGTGCCGCCCCGGGTGGTATGTACCGAGAGCTGTACCTGATAGGGCTCGTTTGGCTGACACAGTAGGTGCTCGCTGTGCCACTGGATCTGTGCCGGGGTAAAGCGCAGGAAGTAGTCCGCGGACAGGCGTTGCCAGAGGGCACCGATCTGATCAGGGTCGAAGCCTTGGCGCAATAGCTGATTACGGGCCTTAGCCTGATGTTCGCGGATCCGGGCCCGGCTATCGACCGGCACCACCATGCCGTTGAGCAGACGCTCCCGGGTGGCGTGATAGAGTTCCCGTAGCAGGGAGCCTTTCCAGTTGTTCCACAGTGAATCGTTGGTGGCGCAGATATCCGCCACCGTCAGACAGTAGAGATAGGCCAGTTGGATCTGGTCTTTGACCTTGTCGGCAAAGGTCTCGATCACTTGGGGATCCGTGATGTCCCGCCGTTGCGCGGTCACCGACATCAATAGATGCTGTTCGACCAGCCAGGCAACCAGACGGCCATCGTGTTCGTTCATCTCATGTTGCTGGCAGAATCGCAGGGCTTCTTCGGCCCCCAATTCGCTGTGATCGCCTCCTCGCCCTTTACCGATATCATGGAAGATGGCGGCCAGCACCAGCAGGCCCTTCTTGGGAAGCTGATCGATCAGCACACTGCCCAAGGGGAAGATGGTTTTATGCTCTGGACTGGAGAAGCGCTCGATAAACTGCAGCAGGCGATGGGTATGCTCATCCACCGTGTAGGCGTGAAACAGATCAAACTGCATCTGACCGGTGATCTGCTGCCAGGGTTTGAGGTAGGCGCCCAAAATGCCATGACGGTGCATCAGGGACAGTGCCTTAAAACCATGGGGGTGACGCAGGATTGCCATAAAGCGTTTACGGCACTCGGGCAGGTCCGCCAGGGGTCTGACCTGTGCTCGACGTGCCGTTCGCAGCAGTCGCAGGGTGGAGGCGGAGATGGTGTCGATCTCCGGGTGCTGAGTCGCATCCAGAAACAGCTGCAGAATATGCTCGGGTTGGGCAAAAACCGCATCGTGCCGCGCCTCGATATAGTGGCCGCGGCGGTCAAATAGCTCGGTATGGCGCTGGCGATCGGGCAGGGCACCCCGGCCGAGGGTAGCCTGTTTGAACAGCAGCAGGAGCATCTGATTGAGCTCACGCACTGCCCGTACTGTGCGGTAGTAGCGCTTCATCAACTGTTCGACCGCCAACTGGGTGGCGTCGTTATAACCCATCAGGCCAGCAACGTCCCGTTGGTAATCAAACAACAGACGATCCTCCGCTCGACCGGCCACCGTATGCAACGCGAAACGCAACCGCCAGAGGAAGTCCCGGCAGGTATTGAGCTCTTCCAGCTCTTCGGGGGTCAGATAGCCGTGGCTGACCAGCTCTGCCAGGCAACTCGCCTTAAAGTGGCGCAGTGCGACCCAGGTGATGGTCTGGATATCCCGCAGTCCTCCCGGGCAGGACTTGAGGTTGGGCTCCAGATCAAACGGAGTGGCCTTGTCATGACGCGCCTTCTGCTCATCGTACTTAGCCTGGAAAAATTCGGCACTGGGCCAGAACTCTGGTTGCTGAAGGCGTTGCTGCAGATCTTGGTAGAGGTGGACATCACCACACAACAACCTGGATTCCAGCAGGTTGGTGGCGATGGTGATATCTCCCAAGGCCTGAGTCAGGGTTTCATCGACGGTACGGACGCTGTGGCCGATCTCCAGTCTGGCATCCCACAGCAGGGTAAGCCATTGCACCAGTCGCTCCTCCTCGCTCGCCGTCAGTTGCTCGGCGGTGAGGATCAGCAGATCGATATCGGAGCGCGGATGCAGTTCCCCCCGACCATAGCCGCCGACGGCGAGCAGGGTCAGCGGGAGGCGATCCAGCCCCAACTGTTGCCAAAGACTCTGCAACAGGGCATCAATGGCACTGGCTCGGGCGCCCAGCAGGACGCCAATTGCTTCGCCATCGTAATACTGACTCAGCTGTTGCTGATCCAGCGAGGCCAGTTGTGCCTTGCTGTGGGTGACTAGTTGTTGATTGTCCATCCTTAGACCTCGAACTGCAGACAAAACTCGGATTAAGCGTGACGAATGATCTGGGGCAGTTTTCCCTCTTCCTCGGCACGCCAGGTCAGGACTTCACAGCCATCCTCCGTGACCAGCAGGGTGTGTTCATACTGGGCGGAAGGCTGGCCATCTTTGGTGGTCGCGGTCCAACCGTCTTTCTTGCTGACTTTGCAGCGGTAGTCGCCGGCATTGATCATCGGCTCGATGGTGAAGCACATGCCCGCCTTCAGCTCCAGCGTGGCCTTATTGCGGTAGTGGACGATCTGCGGCTCCTCGTGGAACTCGGCTCCGATCCCGTGGCCGCAAAAGTCACGAACCACGGAGAAACCGTTTTGATCCGCAATGGGATGAATGGCGGCGCCAATTTCGCTCAGGCAAGCGCCGGGCTTGACAGTGTTAATGGCTGCGTAGAGGGCTTGCTGGGTGATCTCGACCAGTTTTTTGTTACGGGGTGAGGTGTTGCCGACGATGAACATCTTAGAGGTGTCACCGTGGTAGCCATCTTTGATCACCGTAATGTCAATGTTGACGATGTCCCCTTCCTTGAGCTTCTTGTGCCCCGGAATGCCGTGACACACCACCTCGTTGATGGAGATGCAGGTGGACTTGGGAAAACCGTGGTAGTTGAGCGGGGCTGGAATGGCCCCCTGCACCTTGGTGATGTGGTCATGACAGATCTGATTGAGCTCCTCGGTGCTGATCCCTTTTTGCACGTGCGGTGCGATCAGCTCAAGGACTTCGGCGGCCAGGCGGCCCGCCACACGCATTTTTTCGATCTGCTCTGGGGTCTTGATGACGATACTCATTGGTCTACTCTTTCAGTTCGATGGACGTTGCCGTGCTCTGGGGATTTGAGCTCGTCGGCGCATTATGGTATAAAGCGCGCCGACTCTCTGTGTCCGGCACATTCCAGGCGGCGTTGCTCGTCCGGTCTGGCTTGACGTAATGAGCGTCATTATATCGTTAAAGTTAACTCATAAACCACACACGTACCGGCACATAGTGCGGGGTGCCCTTCGGGGTCGGACTATGGAGTACGTGGAGGCTTAACCCCAAATTTAAGAGAGAATTATCATGGCTACTGTTTCCATGCGCGACATGCTGAAGGCCGGTGTGCACTTCGGTCACCAAACCCGTTACTGGAACCCAAAGATGAAGCCGTTCATCTTCGGTGCTCGTAACAAGGTTCACATCATCAACCTGGAACACACCGTTCCTATGATGAACGAAGCCCTGGCTTTCATCAGCAACGTTGCCTCCAAGAACGGTAAAGTTCTGTTTGTTGGTACCAAGCGCGCAGCAGGCCTGGCGGTTAAAGAAGCGGCTCAGAGCTGTGACCAGTTCTTCGTTGACAACCGTTGGTTGGGCGGCATGCTGACCAACTGGAAAACCGTTCGTCAGTCCATCAAGCGTCTGAAAGATCTGGAAGCTCAGTCTCAGGACGGCACCTTTGAAAAGCTGACCAAGAAAGAGGCGCTGATGCGCACTCGTGAAATGACCAAGCTGGACAAGTCCCTGGGTGGTATCAAGGACATGGGCGGTCTGCCGGACGTAATGTTCGTGATCGGTGCTGACCACGAGCACATCGCCATCAAAGAAGCCAACAACCTGGGTATCCCAGTTGTTGCTATCGTTGATACCAACACCAACCCAGACGGTGTGAACTACATCGTACCGGGTAACGACGACGCCATCCGCGCGATCCAACTGTACACCGGTGCAGTGGCTCAAGCGGTTAAAGACGGCCGTGGTCAAGATCTGGTTGTTCAAGCTGAGCAAGACGGTTTCGTAGAAGCCGAGTAATTTGGGCCGGGTTTATCCCCCCAGAGTACCAAGATTTTTTGGTTAAATTGGGGCCCAAGGGCCCCTTTTTCTAAATCAGACATTTGTCTTGAGGAATATGACAATGGCAGTAACTGCTTCCCTGGTAAAAGAACTGCGCGAGCGCACTGGCGCTGGCATGATGGATTGTAAGAAAGCCCTGGTAGAAACCAACGGTGATATCGAGCTGGCCATCGAGAACATGCGTAAGTCTGGTCTGGCTAAAGCCGCCAAGAAAGCGGGCCGTGTTGCCGCTGAAGGCGTGATCATCATCAAGCAAAACGACGGTGTTGCTGCGATGGTTGAAGTGAACTGCGAAACTGATTTCGTAGCCATGGATGCGTCTTTCAACGCGCTGGCGAACGGCGTTGCCGATATCGCTCTGGCCGGTGAGATCACCGACATCGAAGTGCTGCGTGCCGCCCCGATGAACGACTCCACCGTTGACACCGTTCGTGCCGAACTGGTTGCCAAGATCGGTGAGAACATGAACGTTCGTCGCTCCGAGATCGTGAAAGGCGACAACCTGGGTGCATACATCCACGGTCGCAAAATCGGTGTTGTTGCCGTACTGAACGGTGGTGACGAAGAGCTGGCTAAAGACATCGCCATGCACGTTGCTGCGTGCTCCCCTCAGTTCGTGAAGCCAGAAGACGTTTCCGAAGAGGTGGTTGCCAAAGAGCGTGAGATCCAGGTTGAGATCGCCATGAACTCCGGCAAGCCAAAAGAGATTGCCGAGAAGATGGTTGAAGGCCGTATGCGCAAGTTCACCGGTGAGGTTTCCCTGACCGGCCAGCCTTTCGTTAAGGATCCGTCCAAGACCGTTGGTCAGCTGCTGAAAGAGAAAGGCGCTGACGTCATCAACTTCGTACGTCTGGAAGTGGGTGAAGGCATCGAGAAAGAAGAAGTCGATTTCGCTGCTGAAGTTGCTGCCCAGGTAGCCGCGGCTAAGCAATAATTGCTGACTTGTTCCAAAATTCAGACCGCAGCAGCCGCTGCGGTCTTTTAGCACCAGGATTTAAATATTATGAGCACCAATCCAAAACCTGCATTTCGTCGAATTTTGCTGAAACTCAGCGGTGAGGCCCTGATGGGCGAAGAAGGGTTCGGAATCGATCCCAAGGTCCTTGACCGTATGGCTCAGGAAGTCAAAGAGCTGGTCGAACTGGGCGTCCAAGTAGGTTTGGTTCTTGGTGGTGGTAACCTGTTCCGTGGCGCAGGCTTGGCAGAAGCCGGTATGAACCGCGTGGTGGGCGATCACATGGGTATGTTGGCCACCGTGATGAATGGCCTGGCGATGCGCGATGCGCTGCACCGTGCCTATGTGAATGCCCGTTTGATGTCCGCCATTCCGTTGAACGGCGTATGTGACAATTACCAGTGGGCGGAAGCGATCAGCCTGCTCAAGTCCGGCCGTGTGGTGATCTTCTCCGCCGGTACCGGAAATCCCTTCTTCACTACAGATTCCGCAGCCTGTCTGCGTGGTGTGGAGATTGAAGCCGATGTCGTGATCAAGGCGACCAAGGTAGACGGGGTGTACACCGATGATCCGGTTAAGAACCCGGAAGCGGTGAAATATGATAAGCTCAGCTACCAAGAAGTGCTGGAAAAAGAGTTGAAAGTGATGGACTTGTCCGCCTTCACTCTGGCCCGCGACCACAAAATGCCGATCATGGTCTTCAACATGAACGAGCCAGGCGCCTTGCGCCGTGTGGTGATGGGTGAAAAACTTGGCACCCTGATCAGCGAATAAGACCCATATCAAGCTATAGGACGATATCCCGTGATTAACGAGATCAAAAAAGACGCAGAAACCCGCATGGCGAAAAGTGTGGAAGCCACTCGTACTCAGATGGCCAAGGTGCGCACCGGTCGTGCCCACCCAAGCCTGCTGGATGGCATCTCCGTTTCCTACTACGGTGCCGACACCCCGCTGAAGCAGGTGGCGAATGTGACCACCGAAGATTCCCGTACCCTGGCAGTGACCGTATTCGACAAGTCCCTGATCCAGGCCGTCGAGAAGGCGATCATGAGCTCAGATCTGGGGCTGAACCCCTCCTCTGCCGGTGCGGTTCTGCGCATCCCACTGCCGCCGCTGACTGAGGAACGTCGTAAGCAGTTGGTGAAAGTGGTGCGTGGTGAAGCGGAAAATGGTCGTGTAGCCGTTCGTAACATCCGTCGTGATGCCAATGGTGACATCAAGTCTTTGGAAAAAGAGAAAGAGATCTCTGAGGACGATGCGCGTCGTGGCGAGGATGATATTCAGAAGCTGACCGACAAGTTTGTCAAAGAGATCGATGCGATCACCGCAGACAAAGAAAAAGAGCTGATGGAAGTCTAATCATTCATAGCCTGTCGCTTAGAAAAAACGCCGTGTAGTGGTATCCTACGCGGCGTTTGTGTATTTAAAAGATGATTTGCGGGACGCTATCCATGTCTGAGACGAGATCAGGACAAAGTGAGGGAGCACGGCCCCGCCATATCGCCATCATTATGGATGGCAACGGGCGTTGGGCTGAGGCGAAGGGCCGACTGCGGGTCGTAGGCCACCGTGCCGGAGTCAAATCCGTGCGGGAAGTGGTACGCCTGTGTCGCGAGTCTGAGGTGGAAGCCCTGACCTTGTTTGCCTTCTCAAGCGAGAACTGGCAACGCCCTGCTCGGGAAGTGGCCCTGCTGATGCGCCTGTTTACCACCGTACTGCGTCGTGAAGTGAAGTTGCTTAAGAGCAACAATGTCCGTTTGCGCGTGATCGGTGATACCAGCGCCTTTGAGCCTAAACTGCAGCAACGGATCCGCGATGCCGAAGCGGCGACCGCCGACTGTGATGGCCTGATCTTGAACATCGCGGCCAATTATGGCGGCCGTTGGGATCTGGTGCAGGCGGCCCAAAAGGCGGCTTCATTGGTCGAGCAAGGTCACTGTCGTGCCGATGAGATCGATGAAGCCATGATGCGGCGTCTGCTGTGTTTGGCCGAACTGCCCGAGGTGGATCTGCTGATCCGTACCGGGGGCGAACAAAGGATCAGTAATTTCCTGTTGTGGCAGTGCGCCTACAGTGAACTTCACTTTACCGATGTGCTCTGGCCGGATTTCTCCGATCAGGCCTTCAACCAAGCGCTGGATGCCTATGCCAGTCGCCAGCGCCGGTTTGGGAAGACCGGTGCCCAGGTTAGTGTGTGATCCGGTTTGGGATCACAGGCAGGTTGTCAAAACAGGGCGCCTGCACTGACACTACAACACATCATGGAATCACGGCGGGTCCGAAACGCCCTACACTGTAACGGCGGGCCCCCTACCCAATTGAGAATGATCGAGGTTTTGTTTGCTTAAGCAACGTATTCTGACGGCACTGCTGCTGTTACCTGTGGCCCTGGCGGGGATCTTTATGCTGCCGCTGGCTGGATTTGCCATTGCTTTGGCGCTGGTTATTGTGCTGGCGGGACGGGAGTGGGGGGCCTTTGTGCTGCCCGGTATCGCCCAGGCAAAATGGGTGTATGGTGCGGCCATGGCCGTGTTGCTTGTCGCCCTGCTTTTGCTGGTTCCCAGCGAGATGGTTTGGGTAGGCACCCAGTTGCATCCACTCTATTTTGGCCTGTTGGCCCTTGGTGGGATCTGGTGGCTGCTGGCCTTGCTGCTGGTTCTGACTTTCCCGCACAGCAGTCGTTACTGGCAACAGAGTCCGGCACTCAAATCTCTGTTTGGCCAGCTGACTCTGCTGCCCTGTTTTGCCGCCCTGCTGGCGCTTAAGGGGATGCCTGCCGAACTGAGCGGCGGGATCGACGGTGCCTGGCTGGTCATGGCTGTGTTGCTGCTGGTTTGGGGGGCGGATACCGGTGCCTATTTCGTCGGTAAGTCCGTGGGCAAGAACAAGCTGATCCCGCAGGTAAGCCCGGGTAAGACCCGGGAAGGGCTGATGGGTGGCATGTTGGTGTGTATCGTGCTCAGCCTGGTGGGTTGGCAGATGCTGGAGTCCTTGAGCCTGGTAGAAGCCATTATCCTGGGAATGGTGACCGCTTTTGCCTCCGCCTTGGGCGATCTGGCAGAGAGCATGTTCAAGCGTGCGGCCAACATCAAGGACAGTGGTCGCCTGTTGCCCGGTCACGGTGGTGTGTTGGATCGCATCGACAGCGTGACGGCGGCAATGCCGGTCTTTGCCCTCCTCTACCTGCTGTTTGGGATGTAACGGATGCAAAATGTGGCGATCTTCGGTGCCACCGGCTCTATCGGCACCAGCACACTGGATGTGATGCGGCGGCACCCCGATCTCTATCGAGCCTGTGTGCTGACGGCACACAGTAACCATCAGGCGATGGCCAAGCTGTGCCTGGACTTGGCACCGGATCATGCGGTGATGGTGGATGAGTCGGCGGCCCTGGCGCTGCGGGAAGCCCTGCATGGCAAGGTGTCAACCCAGGTGCATGCCGGAGAAGCCGCCCTGGTGGAGATGGCCTCGCTGCCCGAGGTGGATACCGTCATGGCGGCCATTGTGGGTGCAGCAGGTTTGGCCTCGACCCTGGCCGCGGTCAAACTGGGTAAACGGATCCTGTTGGCCAATAAGGAGGCCCTGGTGGTTTCCGGTCAGCTGTTTATGGATGCGGTTGCAAGGAGTGGTGCCACCCTGTTGCCGGTGGACTCTGAACATAATGCTATCTTTCAGAGTCTGCCCGAGTCGGTACAGCAGAACCTGGGGCACTGTGATCTGGCTGGCCACGGGATCTCCCATCTGCTACTGACGGGATCTGGCGGGCCGTTTCGTACTCGGGATCTGAGCAGTTTCGATACCATTACTCCGGAGCAGGCCTGCGCCCATCCCAATTGGTCCATGGGGCGTAAGATCTCCGTCGATTCCGCCACCATGATGAACAAGGGGCTGGAGTATGTGGAAGCGCGCTGGCTGTTCAATGCCAGCGCCGAGCAGATCCAGGTGGTGATCCATCCGCAAAGCGTGATCCACTCCATGGTGCAGTACAAAGACGGCTCGGTATTGGCCCAGATGGGACAGCCGGATATGCGAACGCCGATTGCCCATTCACTCTCCTATCCACAGCGGATCCAGGCTGGCGTGGAACCTCTGGACTTTTTCAAGGTCGGACAGTTGAGCTTCGAAGCACCGGATCTGCGCCGTTACCCCTGCCTGGAGCTGGCCATTGCAGCCTGCCATCAGGGTCAGGAGGCCACCACAGTGCTTAATGCGGCCAATGAGATAGCGGTCGAGGCATTTCTCTCTCGACGCATCGGCTTTAGTGACATTGCCCGGGTAAACGGGTACTGTCTGGACCACGCGGACTTGTCCGCCAGGACGGCACTGGATGCCTTGTCCGATCTGGATACCCAGGCTCGAACGCTCGCCAGCGATTGGGTCAAGCGAGGACGTTAATGCTTGGATTTTTGTGGAACCTGGGGGCCTTTCTGGTTGCCCTGGGGCTCCTGGTTACCGTACATGAGTTTGGTCACTTCTGGGTGGCCAGGCGCTGTGGCGTCAAGGTAGAACGTTTCTCTATCGGCTTTGGTAAGCCGATCTGGCGACGTGTCGGGGCCGATGGTACCGAATATGTGATCGCCATGATCCCCCTGGGGGGCTACGTTAAGATGCTTGACGGGCGGGTGGACGATCTGCCTGCCGGCATGGAAGAGCAGGCCTTCGATCGCAAGCCGGTTGGGCAACGTATCGCCGTGGTGGCGGCGGGTCCACTGGCCAACTTTGCTTTGGCCATTGTCCTCTTTTATGTGATGTTTCTGGCCGGGGTTCCCTCGGTTAAGCCTGTCATGTCGACGCCTCAGGTTGATTCTATTGCCGCCAAGGCCGGGTTGCCTGGTGGCGCGGTGATCACCTCGGTCAATGGTCGGGAGACGCTGGACTGGGAAGCGTTGAATTTTGCCCTGGCGGCCGAGATTGGCGCCGAGCGGATCCCCCTGACCTATGAACTACAGGGCCGTGCCTCCCAGTTGGTCCTGGACACTCAGGATTGGCAGGTCGATCCCGACAAGGAACCCCTGACGACCAGTCTCGGATTGAATTTGTGGACGCCCAAGATCACCACCCAATTGGCCTATGTCGATGAGGAAGGGGCTGGCTACGCTGCCGGCTTGCGGGTGGATGATCGCATCACCCAAGTGGATGGCGTCGCACTGGAGTGGGATGACTTTGTCAGCAAAGTTTCCGGCTCGCCGGAACAAGCTTTGGAGTTTGAGGTCGAACGCAACGGAGAGCGTTTGCAACTGGTGGTGACACCACGCAGCGTGCTGGAAGAGGGGCAACTGGTGGGCAAGCTTGGGGTGGCACCGCTCCGGGAGCCTTGGCCTGAGGCCTACAGGGTTGAGCTGCATTACGGTGTGGGTGAATCTCTGGTGCGGGCTGTGAGCCGCACCTGGGAGTTGACCACCCTGACCCTGGGAACCTTTGGTAAGCTGATCACGGGTGACCTCTCTTTCAACAACCTTGGGGGGCCTATTGCCATCGCCCAGGGGGCCGGGGCCAGTGCCGGGGTCGGCCTGGTCTATTTTCTCGGGTTTTTGGCCTTACTCAGTGTCAATTTGGGGATCATCAACCTGTTTCCGCTTCCGGTACTTGATGGTGGTCACTTACTCTATTACTTTATTGAACTTTTCACCGGTAAACCCGTGCCTGAAAAGGCACAAGAGATCGGTTTCCGGATCGGCTCGGCGCTGCTTCTGTTGTTGATGTCCATCGCCATTGTCAACGATGTTGCCCGACTTTAGGGACTTCAGGGAAAAACAAAAAATCGCGTCTATGAGACTAAATAAAATCATGGCGTCGATGCTGCTTGTCGGGGCGACCTTTAGTGGGGTAAGCCAGGCGGCAGGCTTCGAGCCTTTTGTCGTAGAAGACATCAAAATTGAGGGATTGCAGCGGGTTGCTTTAGGGGCCGCGTTGTTGAATTTGCCCGTGAAGGTCGGAGACGAGCTCAATGCCGTTTCTCTGCAGCAGGCGATCAAATCTCTGTACCGCTCCTCCAACTTTGATGACGTCCAGGTACACAGGGACGGTGGAACCCTGATGGTGACGGTGCGCGAGCGCCCGACCATCTCCAACATCGTGCTCGATGGCAACAAGGACATCAAAGACGAACAGCTGCAGGAGAGCCTTAACAGCTCCGGCGTTAAGGTGGGCGAACCCCTGGATCGCACCCTGCTGACCGAGATCGAAAAGGGTCTGCAGGACTTCTACTATGGCGTTGGGAAATACAACGCCAAGGTCGAGGCCCAGATCGTCAACCTTCCCCGTAACCGGGTGGAGCTGAAGCTCCAGTTCAAGGAGGGCGATGCGGCCGATATCCAGCAGATCAACATTGTCGGTAATACGGTGTTTCCGGACGACGAATTGATCGGCCGTCTCGAGCTGAAAGATTACAAGGCCTGGTGGGATCTGTTTGGGGATCGTCGTTACCAGAAACAGAAGCTGGAAGGGGACCTGGAAACCCTGACCTCCTACTATCAGGATCGCGGCTACATCCGCTTCCGGGTGGACTCCACTCAGGTGGCCATGACCCCGGATAAGAAGGGGCTGTACGTTACGGTGAACATTGATGAAGGTGAGCAATACACCATCAAGGATGTGAACCTGACCGGTGAACTGCTGGACAAACGTGAGATCCTGGAGCGTCTGGTGCCGTTAAAGGAGGGTGCCCTCTACAATGGTGCCCAGGTGACCTTCTCCGAGGAGATGATCAGCACCTTCCTGGGCCGTTTTGGCTATGCCTACCCACAAGTTACGACCTACCCCGACATCAACGATGAGACCAACGAGGTGACCCTCAACATCAATGTCGATCCGGGCAAGCGTATCTATGTACGCAAGGTAGACTTCAGCGGTAACCATGTGACCAAAGATCAGGTCCTGCGTCGAGAGATGCGCCAAATGGAGGGGACCTGGCTCAACAGCCGTAACGTCGAGCTCTCCAAGGAGCGTCTCAACCGGTTGGGTTTCTTTGAAACCGTCGAGTCTACGACGACACCGGTACCTGGCTCGGATGACTTGGTGGATGTGGCCTACCAGGTGAAAGAGCAGCCTTCCGGCTCCTTTACCTTTGGTGTGGGGTACGGTACCGAAAGCAAGCTGAGTCTGCAGTTGGGCCTGTCTCAGTCCAACTTCCTGGGCAGTGGTAACAATGTTGGCATCAACGTTAATACCAACTCCTATTCCAAGAACGTTAACCTCTCTTACCATGATCCCTACTTTACCAAGCATGGGGTGAGCGCCGGTGGCAGCGTCTACTGGTCGGCCTTTGATGCGGATCAGTACTACCTGGAATCCTATAAGAACGATTCCTACGGGGTGGCGTTCGATCTCTCCTGGCCGCTGAATGAATACAACCGCCTTGGCGTCGGTGTCGGTTACCGCCACAACGAACTGTCCGAAGTGTCTCCATATCAGCAGGTTCTGAAGTTTCAGAATATCTATGGCGGCAACGGGGCGGATACCCTGGCGTTCGATAATTTCGAGTTCAATGCCAACTGGAGTCGCAGCACCTTGAACCGGGGAATGTTCCCCACCGCAGGGAATAACCAGAGGTTGAGCGGCAAGACCACGGTACCGGGCAGTGACAACCAGTACTTCAAGCTGAATTTCGATACCAGTTTCTATATGCCGCTGAGTAATAACCATCGCTGGGTGTTCCTGACCCGAGGGCGACTGGGTTATGGCAATGGCTACGGCACCTACGATAACAATGGGGTTGAACACGATCAGATCATGCCGTTTTGGGAGAACTTCTACGCCGGTGGCTCCACCATCCTGCGTGGTTTCCGCACCAACTCGGTGGGCCCTCGAGCCTTCTATCTGGTGAGTGATGATCTTCCCTGTATTCCTCTGCCGGGCGATATTGGCGGATGTGGCTTGCCCGGAAACCCGGACACCATCTCGGTGGATAATGCTCGCTCCGTGGGGGGCAACGCCATTGGCACCCTGAGTGCCGAGTTGATCGTGCCGACGCCATTCTTGGATGAGGCCTATGCCAACACGGTACGCACCTCCTTCTTCGTGGATGCCGGTAATGTTTGGGACACGGAGTTTGATTACGATTTCTATCGGTTCCTGCCGGAAAACCAATTTGATAAGCTGCAGGATTACTCCGATCCAGGACGATTCCGTGCCTCTTACGGCCTGTCGATCCAGTGGATCTCGCCGATGGGCCCTATGGTCTTCAGCCTGGCCTGGCCGCTCAAGGAGTACGATGGTGACCGGACTGAAGTCTTTACCTTTAATATCGGCCGGACTTTCTGATCGAACGCCGTCCGTCTGAACAAAAATGAATTGCAATAGGAGCAAGACCTTGAAAAAAGTAATCGCGACTGCCGCTTTGTTGCTGGCGACCCTGGTACCCGCAGCCCACGCAGCGCAAAAAATTGCCGTGATCGACATGGGCGCCGTCCTGGCTCAACACCCTGAGCGCGAAGCGATTGGCCAGCGCATGGAGCAGGACTTTGCCGAGCGCATCGCTTCCGTCCAGAAACTGCAGCAGGAGTTGCAGGAACTGGCCGAGAAGATGCAAAGAGATGCGGCCCTGATGACCGATGCACAGAAGACCGAAATGGAGCGTAAGGGTCAGTCCCTGCAGGCTGATCTGCAGCTGAAGGGGCAGGCGCTGGAAGAGGATATGCAGAAGCGTCAGAACGACGAACAGCGTAACATTCTGATGCAGGTGCAAAATGCGATCAATGCCGTGGCCGAAGCCGACGGTTACGACATTATCCTGGAAGCCCGTAGCGTGGTGTTTGCCGATGAAGCGCATAACATCTCTGCTAAAGTTCTTGAAGCAGTGACCAAAGGCAACTAATTCATGAGCATGACCCTGGCAACGTTGGCGGACGCCTTGAGCGCCCGCCTGCAGGGCAATGGCGACACCCTCATCGAGGGTGTCGCGACGTTAGAACAAGCCCAAACGCATCACATCGCTTTCCTGGCCAACAGCAAATATCGTAGCCAATTGGGCCAGTCTCAGGCCGGAGCCGTGATCCTGTCTGAGCAGGATGCTGAAGGCTACGACGGCAATGCCCTGATCATGGACAACCCCTATATGGGATTTGCCCTGGTTGCTCGCCTGCTGGATACCACACCGGCCACCGCTGAGGGGGTCCACCCCAGTGCAGTGATCCATGAGTCCGCCCAGTTGGGGGACAACGTCAGTATCGGTGCCAATGCGGTGATCGAGGCGGGAGCCGTGATCGGTGATAACGTGCAGATCGGTTCAGGTTGTGTTGTCGGCCTGGGTGTTAGCATCGGTGCCAACTGCCGCTTGTGGGCCAATGTTACTCTCTACCATGGCGTTGTGTTGGGCCAGGATTGCATCCTGCACTCCGGTGCCGTTATTGGTTCCGATGGCTTCGGTTATGCCAATGATAAGGGGCGCTGGGTCAAGATCCCCCAGGTGGGCCGTGTGGTCATTGGCGATGGCGCCGAGATCGGTGCCAATACCTGTGTCGATCGCGGGGCGCTGGATGACACCATCATCGAGGATGGCGTGATCCTCGACAACCTGGTGCAGATTGGCCACAACGTCGTGGTGGGTGCGCATACCGCTATTGCCGGTGCCACCGTGATCGCGGGCAGTACCAAGGTAGGTAAGTACTGCATCATGGGGGGCAACAGTGCCGTTGCTGGCCATATCGAGATCGCCGATGGCACCCATATCTCCGGCATGTCCGGCGTGACCGGCAGCCTAAAAAACAAGGGGCTTTATGCCTCAACCCCGCCATTGCAGGAAGCCAAGCAGTGGCGCAAGAACAGTGTGCGAGTGCGTCAACTTGACGACATGTACCGTCGCCTTCGCACTTTAGAAAAACAGCTGGCTAAGCAGGCCAGCGAAGATGATTGATTGATGCCTGAGGTAACCGCTTTGTCAGAGCAACTGAACACCATGGAGATCCGGGAGATCCTGGACTACCTGCCACACCGCCACCCCTTTGTCCTGGTGGACCGCGTGCTGGACTATACCCCGGGCGAAAAACTGACAGCGTTGAAGAATGTGTCCTACAACGAACCCTTCTTCCCGGGGCACTTCCCAAATATGCCGGTGATGCCGGGTGTATTGATCCTGGAAGCCTTGGCGCAAGCGTCGGCCATTTTGGCGTTTAAAACCCATGGCAAGTCCGACAACAGCCTGTACCTGTTCGCCGGGATCGATAATGCCCGTTTCAAATCTCCAGTAGTACCCGGGGATACCCTGGTGCTGGAAGTCGAAGCGGTGAAAGAACGCCGTGGTATTGGCTTCTTTGCTGCCCGTGCTTTGGTGGATGGCAAGGTGGTTTGCAGTGCCGATCTGATGTGTGCCAAACGAGAGATCTGACGACGTGATTGATGCCAATGCTGTGATCCACCCGGATGCCAAGCTGGGAAACAACGTGACGGTTGGGCCCTTTTCCTACATCGGTGCCGATGTCGAGATCGGGGACGATACCTGGATTGCCTCTCATGTGGTGATCAAGGGCCCCTGTAAAATTGGCAAGGGCAACAAATTTTTCCAGTTCTCCTCCATCGGTGAGGAGTGCCAGGATAAAAAGTACAAGGGTGAACCCACTCGAGTTGAGATCGGTGACAACAACGTGTTTCGCGAGTGCTGTACCGTTCACCGGGGCACGGTACAGGATGAAGGTTTGACCAAGATCGGATCCGATAACCTGTTTATGGCCTACACCCATGTGGCCCATGACTGTGTTGTTGGCGACCATGTGATCCTGGCCAATAACGCCTCCATCGCAGGTCATGTGAAGGTGGATGATTATGCCATTCTTGGCGGCATGACCGGGGTTCACCAGTTTGTGCATATTGGCGCCCATGCCTTTACCGCAGGCTGCTCTTTGGTGCTGCAAGACGTGCCACCTTATGTGATGGTGTCCGGCCAGAGTGCGGCACCTCGGGCCATCAACAGTGAGGGTCTTAAGCGACGCAACTTCTCCAAGGAGGCCGTTTTAGCGGTTCGCCGGGCCTATAAGGTGCTGTACCGCAGCGGCCTGACCACGGCTGAGGCCTTGCCACAGCTCAAGGCGATGGCGGCCGAGCATCCGGAAGTCTCCCTAATGGCTGATTTCGTTGAGCAATCCAGTCGTGGGATCGTGCGTTAAGGTGGATGGTCTGCCACTGGCTAAGCGCCCATTGACCATTGCCATCGTCGCCGGAGAGATCTCCGGCGATATTTTAGGTGCCGGTTTGCTCAAGGCGATCCGTGCCCGCTACCCGGATGCCCAGTTGGTGGGGATCGGCGGTCCCCTGATGATCGAGCAGGGGCTCGATTCCTGGTTCCCCATGGAGGAACTGGCGGTGATGGGCCTGGTGGAGGTACTGGGCCGTTTGCCCCGGCTGCTGTCGATCAAGAAACAACTGGTTGAGCGCCTGACGGCACTCAAGCCGGATGTCTTTGTCGGCGTTGATGCGCCGGACTTCAACTTGCGGGTGGAGAAGGATCTCAAAGACGCTGGCATTCCCACGGTGCATTATGTCAGTCCCTCGGTGTGGGCCTGGCGGCCGAAACGGATCTTTAAGATCGATGCGGCGACGGACCAGGTCTTGGCGTTGTTGCCGTTTGAGAAGGCTTTTTACGATCGTTACCAGGTCAGCTGTGAGTTCGTCGGCCATACCCTGGCTGATGAGATCCCCATGGTGAGCGATGCGAAGGCCGCTCGCCAGGCACTGGGGCTGGCAGCGGCAGGCAAGGTGCTGGCCATGCTGCCGGGCAGTCGCGGGGGGGAGATGAGCCGTATCGGCCCGGTCTTTCTCGAGGCGGCTGCCGAGCTCAAGCGGCGCCTGCCGGATCTGACCATAGTGGTGCCCCTGGCCAACGAGCACAGGCGCAGTCAGTGGCAGGCCTTGCTGGATGATATGAGTGAGCCGCCGGAGCTGGTGCTGGTGGATGGCCGCTCCCGGGAGGTGATGGCGGCGTCCGATGCGATCCTGCTGGCCTCCGGCACGGCGACCCTGGAAGCGATGCTGGTGAAACGGCCCATGGTGGTGGCCTACAAGGTGTCGACCCTGACCTATCATATTGCCAAGGCGATGATGTCGGTTGATCGGGTCGCACTGCCGAACCTGCTGTCCGGTGAAGATCTGGTGCCAGAGCTGCTGCAGTATGATTGCACCGTCGATAAGGTGGTGGCCGAGGTCGAACAGAAATTGACGTTGGATCCCAGCGCGCTGGTTGAGCGTTTCTCTCAGCTGCATGAGCAGATCCGCTGTAATGCATCCGAGCGTGCCGCCGACGCCGTCCTGGCTCTGTGCCCGGTAGACGCTGATCAGGCAGGGAGCAGTACCGATCCCAATGGCCAGGACGGCCTTGAATCTAAGAAAGGCGAAGCATGACTCAACTGATTGCCGGTGTCGACGAGGTGGGCCGTGGTCCCCTGGTTGGCGATGTGGTCACTGCGGCGGTGATCCTGGATCCCAATAATCCCATCGAGGGCTTGGCGGATTCGAAGAAGTTGTCGGAAAAAAAACGCAATGCGCTCTATGGAGAGATCCAGGAGAAGGCGCTGGCCTGGTGCGTGGCACGGGCCAGTGTCGCGGAGATCGACGAGCTGAATATCCTCCACGCCACCATGCTGGCGATGCAGCGCGCGGTCGCCGGGCTGGGGTTGACGCCGACCCTGGTTCGGGTGGATGGTAACCGTTGTCCCGATTTTGGTGGGATTGACGCCGAGGCGCTGATCAAGGGGGATGACAAGGAGCCGGCGATCAGCGCCGCTTCCATCCTGGCCAAGGTGGTGCGGGATGCCGAGATGGTGGCGCTGGATGGTCGTTACCCTCAGTATGGGTTTGCCAAACACAAGGGCTACCCCACCAAAGATCACCTGGCCGCCTTGGCTGAACACGGTGCCATTGCCGAGCATCGAACCAGCTTTAAGCCGGTGCGGCGGGCGCTGGGCCTGGAAGCTTAGCCGGCGATAGTGCCGTGATCTTGCTGCCTGACACAGGTACAAGTATCACATCGAATTGATTAAGGGCGCACTGCGCCCTTTGTTGCCTTCCCATGCCGGTGCTGGCTGGGGGGAACCAAAAGAGTTACTCATGACCGATCCGAAATTTGTTCACCTCAGGGTTCACTCCGACTTTTCCATGGTGGATGGCCTGATGAAGACAGGTCCCCTGGTTAAGGCGGTCGCCGAGCTGGGGATGCCAGCGGTGGCGCTGACCGATCAGACCAACCTCTGTGGCCTGGTTAAGTTTCTCGGTGGCGCCCATAAGAGCGGGATCAAGCCGATCATCGGGGCCGACTTCTGGATGCTGGTGCCCGAGCTGGGGGATGAGCAGTGCCGGATCACCGCCTTGGCCATGAACAATACCGGATACGCGAATCTTACCGAGCTGATCAGTGAGGCTTATCTTCGTGGCCATGTCGGCGGGCGGGCGGTGCTGGATAAAGCCTGGCTCGAGAAGTACAACGAAGGCTTGATCTTGCTCTCCGGCGGTCGCGAGGGGGACGTGGGTAAGCTGCTGGTGAAGGGCAACCATGCCCTGGCGAGAGAGATGCTGGGGTTCTATGAGACCCACTTTGCCGACCGCTACTACCTGGAGCTGATCCGCACCGGCCGCCCCGATGAGGAAACCTATCTCCATGAGGCCGTGGCCCTGGCCACCGAGCGGGATCTGCCTTTGGTGGCCACCAATGAGGTGGTGTTCAAGGAGGCAGAGGATTTCGATAACCACGAGATCCGGGTTTGTATCCACGATGGCTTTGCCCTGGATAATGCCAACCGACCACGGCGTTACTCCAATCAACAGTATCTACGCAGCGCCGAAGAGATGGAGATCCTCTTTGAGGACATCCCCGAGGCCTTGGAAAACAGCGTGGAGATCGCCAAGCGCTGCAACGTCAAGGTGCGTTTGGGCGAATACTTCCTGCCGGATTTCCCCACCGGGGATCTGAAGATCGAGGATTACCTGGTCAAGGTGTCGGAGGAGGGGCTGGAAGAGCGCCTCGAGTTCCTCTTCCCGGACGAGGCCAAACGGGCCGAGGTGCGGGGCGAGTACGACGAGCGCCTGAAGATCGAACTGGAAGTGATCAACAACATGGGATTCCCAGGTTACTTCTTGATCGTAATGGAGTTTATCCAGTGGTCCAAGGACAACAACATTCCGGTAGGACCCGGGCGGGGCTCGGGGGCCGGCTCTCTGGTGGCCTATGCACTGAAGATCACCGATCTGGATCCATTGGAATACGATCTGCTGTTCGAACGTTTCTTGAACCCGGAGCGGGTCTCCATGCCCGATTTCGATGTGGACTTCTGTATGGATCGGCGGGATGAGGTGATCGATCACACCGCCGAACTGTATGGCCGCGATGCGGTGTCTCAGATCATCACCTTCGGCACCATGGCGGCCAAGGCGGTGATCCGCGATGTGGGTCGGGTACTGGGTCATCCCTTTGGCTTCGTCGATCGGATCTCCAAGCTGGTGCCGGGGGATCCCGGTATGACCCTGGCAAAGGCCTTTGACGTTGAACCTCAGCTGCAGGAGAGCTATGACGGCGATGAGGAGGTCAAGGCGCTGATCGACATCTGTCGCAAGCTCGAGGGCACCACGCGAAACGCCGGCAAACACGCAGGGGGCGTGGTGATCGCGCCCACCAAGATCACCGACTTTGCCCCGCTCTATTGCGATGACGAAGGCAAGAACCCGGTGACCCAGTTCGATAAAAACGACGTGGAAACCGCCGGTCTGGTGAAGTTTGACTTCCTCGGGCTGCGAACCCTGACCATCATTCAGTGGGCACTGGATATGCTCAATCCGGCGCTGGAGAAGGCGGGCAAGAAGCCGGTGCGGATCGAGAGTATCAACCTGGTGGATCAGAAGTGTTTCGATCTGCTGCAGCGCTCGGAAACCACGGCGGTGTTCCAGCTCGAATCCCGCGGCATGAAAGAGCTGATCAGCCGGCTCAAGCCGGACTGCTTCGAGGACATGATCGCCCTGGTGGCCCTGTTCCGGCCGGGGCCGTTGCAGTCGGGCATGGTGGATAACTTTATCGACCGTAAACATGGCCGGGAGGAGGTCTCCTACCCGGATGCCACCTGGCAGCACGAATCTCTCAAGCCGATCCTGGAGCCGACTTACGGGATTATCCTCTATCAGGAGCAGGTGATGCAGATCGCCCAGGTCCTGTCCGGTTACACCCTTGGGGGCGCCGACATGTTGCGCCGGGCCATGGGTAAAAAGAAACCCGAGGAGATGGAGAAGCAGCGGGCCACCTTCGAGCAGGGGGCCGTCGATAACGGCATCGACGGCGAGTTGGCGATGAAGATCTTCGATCTGGTGGAAAAGTTTGCCGGGTACGGCTTTAACAAATCCCACTCCGCCGCCTACGCCCTGGTCTCCTATCAGACCCTGTGGATGAAGACTCACTACCCGGCCTATTTCATGGCGGCGGTGATGTCGGCAGATATGGACAACACCGATAAGGTGGTGACCCTGGTCGATGAGTGCAACCGCATGGGACTGCCGGTGCTGCCGCCGGATGTGAACCAGGGTCTGTATAAGTTCAACGTTAACGAGGCGGAGGAGATCGTTTACGGCATTGGTGCCATCAAGGGCGTGGGTGAAGGCCCGGTGGAGGAGATCCTGGCAGCCCGGGAGCAGGGCGGCAACTTCACCGATCTGTTCGACTTCTGCGATCGCGTTGATCTCAAGAAGGTGAACCGTCGCACCATCGAGAAGTTGATCCTGGCGGGTGCTCTGGACAATCTCGGGCCGCGCCTGCCCGATGGTGCGCCCCATCGAGCGACCTTGATGGCGACCCTGGGAGAGGCGATCAAGGCCGCAGCCCAGAACGCCCGTAATGCTGCCCAGGGTATGGATGACCTGTTTGGCTCTCTGACGCCCGATGCGGATGAGGCGCATCACTCCTTCGTTAAGGTGCCAGCCTGGCCGGACAAGCAATGGCTGGATGGAGAGAAGGAGACCCTGGGCCTCTATCTGACCGGTCATCCGATCAATCAATACCTTAAAGAGTTAAAGAAATTCACATCCAGCCGCCTTAAGGATGTAAGCCCCACGGGACGCGGCAAGAGTATTCGTGCCGCCGGTCTGGTGATCGCCTCGCGCATCATGATCACCAAGCGCGGCAGTAAGATGGGGATCTTCACCATCGACGATAAGTCCGGCCGCCTGGAAGTCATGTTATTCTCCGAAGGGGTGGAAAAATATCAGGATCTTATCGGAACAGACAATATTCTGGTGGTTGAGGGAGAGGTCAGCTTTGATCAGTTCAGCGGCGGCAATAAAATGTCTGCCAAAGAGGTGCTGGATATCGGCCAGGCGCGAGAGCGATATGCCAAAGCCCTGGTATTGAAACTGGATCAATCTAAGGCTCAGCCGGAGATTTTGGCTGAGCTGAAGTCGCTGATAGGTGAACACGGCAATGGTGGCTGCCCGGTACAGGTGCAGTATCAGCGACCGGGTGCACACGGTGTCTTCGAATTGGGTGATCGTTACCGGGTGGTGCCCGGCGATGACCTGCTGCAGGGGCTGGAGAAGCTGCTGGGGCAGGATCGGATCACATTAACATTTTAAAGGGGCAGGCCAGCCCCTAAGCTGCGAGTAGGAACATGAGTCTGGATTTTTTGGAATTTGAGCAGCCGATAGCTGAGCTGCAGGCGAAGATCGAGGAGTTGCGTAACGTCTCCGAGAACGGCGATCTGGATATGGATCTGGCCAAGGAGATCCAAGCACTGGAAGAGAAGCGCGAAGCGCTGACCCGCAAAGTGTTTTCCGATCTGGAGCCCTGGCAGGTATCGCAGATGGCTCGCCACCCGCAGCGTCCCTATACCCAGGACTACATCGATCTGCTGTTTACCGAGTTCGATGAGTTTGCCGGGGATCGCGCCTACGCCAACGATGAAGCCATTGTCGGCGGTACCGCCCGGTTCAACGGTCAGCCCGTAATGGTGCTCGGCCAGCAAAAAGGTCGCGATACCAAGGAGAAGATCCGTCGTAACTTCGGCATGCCGCGCCCGGAAGGTTATCGTAAGGCGCTGCGCCTGATGGAGATGGCCGAGCGCTTCAAGCTGCCGATCTTCACCTTTATCGACACCCCAGGGGCCTACCCGGGCGTCGGTGCCGAGGAGCGCGGTCAGTCCGAGGCGATCGCCAAGAACCTGCTGGTGATGTCCGGTTTGAAGGTGCCGACCATCTGTACCGTGATCGGTGAAGGTGGCTCTGGCGGCGCCCTGGCCATCGGCGTCGGTGATCGGGTGAACATGCTGCAGTATTCCACCTACTCGGTGATCTCACCGGAAGGCTGTGCCTCCATCCTGTGGAAGGACTCCGCCAAGGCGCCACTGGCTGCCGAGGCGATGGGGATCACCGCAGCCCGTCTGCACGAGCTGGGTCTGGTGGATAATGTCATCAGTGAGCCCATGGGGGGCGCGCACCGGGATCCTCAGGGGATGGCGGCAAATCTCAAGGCCCGCCTCGAGGATGACCTGGGCGTGCTACAGGGGATGGACATCGATACCCTGCTGGCCCAGCGCTATGAGCGCCTGATGGGTTACGGCTACTGCCGATGAGTAACGAAACAGCGCGGCTAGAGGCCGCGCTTTTTTCTGCCCTCGATACGGCATTCAATGGGAACCACGGCGTTCGAGTATGGTTAGCCTATTCGGGTGGGGTGGACTCTCAGTTGCTGGCGACCCTGCTGGTGCGTTGGCAGCACGCTCACCCTGAAAACTCCTGTCGACTGCTCCATGTGCATCACGGCTTGTCGGAGCGGGCCGATGAGTGGGTGGCACACTGTCACCGTAGCGCCGAGCGGCTGGGTTTGCCCCTGACCGTGGTGCGGGCGACCCTGGAGAGCGGCCCCAGGATCAGCATCGAAGCAGCGGCGCGCACCGCCCGCTACCGGATCTTTGCCCAGCATATGGGTCCAAAGGATCTGCTTTTGACCGGGCACCATCTGGATGATCAGGCGGAGACCCTGCTGCTGGCGCTTAAGCGGGGCAGCGGGCCCAAGGGGCTCTCTGCCATGCCCAGCGCCACGCCTTTTGCAACCGGTACCCTGCTGCGCCCCTGGCTCGGCTTCGAACGCGCCGAGATCGAGGCGGCGGCACACGCCCTGGCGTTGGAGCATGTCGAGGATGAGAGCAATCGGGATCCCCGTTTCGATCGCAATTTTCTGCGCCATCAAGTATTGCCCCAGTTACAGGCGCGATGGCCCGGTTTTAAGGCCAATGTGGCCCGCAGTGCCGAGCTGTGTGCCGAGCAGCAGCAGTTGTGTGATGAGCTGGCACAAACGGATCTGAGCCGGGCTCGGTTGCCCTGTGGTGGCCTGAGTGTGAGTGCGAGTGCCTCCCTGAGCCTGGCCCGGCGCAACAACCTGTTGCGTTTCTGGTTGGCCAGCCAGGGGGCCCTGATGCCCAGCCGGGCCCAGCTGGTACAGATGGCCCAGCTGTGGAGTGCCCGGGAAGATGGGGCACCGCAGATCGACTGGGCCTCTCATCGTCTGCGGCGTTACCGGGATGGGATCTATCTGCTGGCGGCGCAGCGTCCCGGGTTACCGCCCCGGGAGGAGTGGGGCGCTCAACCATTGGCCAACGGCGAGCATTGGCAAATGCGAACGTGTCAGCAGGGCCCCAGGATCGCATTGCCCGAACCCGGGCAGAGGGTATGGGTGCGCTATGGTTTGCCCGGCAGTACGCGGTTGCAACCGGCCGGGCGCAGCGGGTCGCGCAGTTTGAAGAAGTTGTGGCAGGAATACGGGATCCCGCCCTGGCAGCGGGATCGGGTTGCGCTGCTTTGTTACGATGACACCGTCGTCGCAGCATTGGGGCTGTGGCTGGAGCAGTCGGCGGTGACGGAGCAGGGCGTGGGCTGGTTGCCTGAGCGCATTGATGATCAAGGAAGAGGATCCCTGAATGCTGGATAGCTGGTTAGGTTTGGGGTTGTTGCTGGCGGTGATGGCCATTGTGGCTCTGTGGGTCACGCGGCGGCTGGGCCTGCCGGTGATCCTGGCCTGGTTGGGCCTGGGCTTGCTGGCTGGTCCCCAGGGGCTGGCTTGGTTGACGACGGATCAGATCCACCTGGTGGCTGAGCTTGGGATCGTATTTTTGATGTTTTCCCTGGGCCTGGAGTTCTCCCTGCCCAGGCTCTGGGCGATGCGCAGCCGGGTATTTGGTCTAGGATCGGCCCAGGTGTTGATCACAGGGACATTGGCGGGCCTTATCGCCCTGGCACTGGGGGTTGAACTGCGCGCTGCCATCGTGGTGGGGGCTGCCATTGCCCTCTCATCGACGGCCATCGTCCTGAAACAACTGGATGAGTTGGGTTGGCTTAACCGCCGCCATGGGGAGCTCTCGGTTTCCGTTTTGCTGTTTCAGGATCTCGCGGTGATCCCCCTGCTGATCGCCATCCCTTTGCTGGGTTCGGACAAGGAGGGCGGTGCCCTGCTGCTGGAGCTGGGCTGGGCCCTGTTCAAAGCCGGGGCGGTGTTTACCGCCCTGTTGTGGGCCGGTGGCTACCTGCTGCCCAGGATCTTCGATCAGATCGCCAGCACTCGCTCCGATGAACTGTTTGTGCTGACCACTCTGGTGGTGGCCCTGTCCACCGGTTTTATCACCCTGTGGCTCGGTCTTTCCATGGCACTGGGCGCATTTCTGGCAGGCATGCTGTTGGGGGAGAGTCAGTATCGCCAGCAGCTGGAGGCAGATATTCGACCGTTTCGCGATCTACTGATGGGGGTCTTTTTTGTCTCCGTGGGGATGTTGCTGGATCTCTCTCTGGTGGCCCAACACTGGGGGCTGCTGCTGATCTTGTTGCCGTGCATTATGCTCGCCAAGGCGGTGCTGGTAGCACTGATGGCGATGTGGATCGGTGAGAAGAGTAAGGATGCGCTGGCCACCGGGTTTTGCCTGGCCCAGATCGGCGAGTTCAGTTTTATCCTGATCGGCCTGGCACTGACCTGGCAGGTGCTGGATCCCACGCTGGCCAATTTGCTGGTGGTGGTGGGGGTGCTCTCCATGGCGTTGGCTCCGACCCTGATCAATCGCTGCATCGATCTGGCCAAGGGCGTGCTCGGTGGGGGGGAGCGCATGACGGGCAATGGCCAGGTGCACGAGCCGACCACCCTGGGGGATCACGTCCTGCTGCTGGGCTATGGTCGGGTGGGGCAGACCCTGGCCCGTTTCCTGCGGCGGGAGGGGATCGCCTACCAGGCGGTGGATCTGGATCCGGTACGGGTGCGAGAAGCCCGGGGCGGGGGAGAGCCCGTGATCTTTGGTGACGGGCGCCGGGGGGAGATCCTTAAGGATGCCGGGATCCTAAGGGCCAAGATGGCGGTGATCACCTATGACAACCGTCGCACCATCTTCAACCAGCTCGATTGCATTCGAAACCTGGCACCGGACCTGCCGGTGCTGGTGCGTACCCGGGATGACACCACGCTTGAGGCGTTGCGCAGTGCCGGTGCAGATCAGGTGATCCCCGAATCTCTGGAGGGCAGCCTGATGCTGGTCTCTCAGGTGCTGCATCGACTCAATGTTCCCCTGCCCATTATCCTCAAGCGGTTGGAGCGGGAGCGTCGCCGCCACTACCGGACGCTGCATGGCTTCTTCAGTGGAGAAGAGTTCACACCGGAGCAGTTGCATGCCGTGGTCCTGACCACCGAAGCCTGGGCCGTGGGACGCCCCCTACAGCAGATCTCCCTGGGCCACTGGCAGATCAGCATCGAAGCGGTGCGCCGGGATGAGCACCGCCTGGAGTTGAGTGAGGAGCTGCAGTTACGGGCCGGTGATGTGCTGCTGTTACAGGGGCCGCCGACTAAAATGGAGCGGGCGGAGCGGCGTCTCCTAGAAGGAGATTGAAGGCGTAGGGCGATGGCGTCGGAGCATCGCCTAGTTCAGCCTAAAGAAGTGCAAGAGTTCGCCCTGACGTGCCAGGGTGTCCTGATAACCCAGTTCGATCAGCTCCTGGCAGTAGCTGGACTCAAACATCATGTAGCTGAGCAGGCTGGACTCGCTCTCCCCATCGACCCCAATCCCCTTCATCATCCAGCGCACCGCCAGAGGCAGTTGGGCATAGTGCCGACGGGCGATGACATCAATATCCTTGGAAGGCTTGAGCACCAGGGTCTCGATCAGTTTCAAGGGTTGACTGCGACGCTGTTTTTCCGGGATCAGGGTCAGGCTGCGGTTGATCCGCTCCAGCCGTTCCAGATCGGAATTGAGGGTATCGGAAAAGATGGTATCGAGCATATGACCCGCTAGATCGCTGCTGTCCGGGGCACGACGTCGTACCTCCAGGGGCAAGGTCCGGTGCGGGCTGTCCAGATTGATCACCAGGATCTTCTCCGCCCCCAGATGAATGGGGGGACTCAAGGGAGACATCTGCAGCACCGAGCCATCACCATAATGGTCGTTGGCCAGGCGAACCGAGGGGAAGATAAAGGGAATGGCGGAGGAGGCGAGCAGGTGATCGATGCTGAGCTGACAGGGTTGACCAAAGCGTCGGGCGCGTTGCCAGGGCACGATGGCAGGCATTCCCTGGTAGAAACTCACGGAGCTGGGCTGGTAGTAGCGGGTAGCGGAGACCGTGATGGCCCTCAGGTAGCCCTGCTCGATGTGATTGTCGATCCGCTCCAGGGGAATGATCGTCTCTAGTAGCTGCCTCAACGGACGGTTATCAAACAGGCTGGGTGGCTGCTGCGGGTGCCGCCGGACCAGGCGTAACAGCTGGCGGCTGATCCCGCCGGGATCGGCCCGGTAAACCTGCTCGGTGCGAAAGTGGCGCCAGATATATTCAAGCTTGCGGACGCCAAGGTGAAAACAGCTGGCGTAGCAGGCCAGAGAAGCGGCGTTGATGGCACCGGCCGATGTGCCACAGAGGATGGGGAAGGGTAGCCCGTGGTTGCGCGGATAGAAACGGGCCACCGCTTTCAATACACCAACCTGGTAGGCGGCGCGGGCCCCACCGCCGCTCAGTTGCAGGCCAAACCGGTTGCGCTCCTGTTGCTCCATGGTTCTCTGTGCTCCTGCTCAAGCAACTGATTTTCTTTGAGTATGGGCAAGTTCCACGCAGAAGAAAAGAGAACGGGCAGGGACGGGAGGAACCCAAGCCGGGGAAGGCATATAAAAAAACCGGCCACGAGGGCCGGTTGATGCGGGCAAGTCGGTGCTTTAGGCGCCCAGTTGCTGCTGGATGAAGCTCACCACGTCATCGATGGCGACATCGGACTTCTCACCACTGCGGCGGGACTTGTACTCGATGTTGCCGGCGTCGATACCGCGCTCGCCGATGACAATGTTGTGGGGAATGCCGATCAGTTCGTGATCGGCAAACATGACGCCCGGGCGCTCCTTGCGATCGTCAAACAGCACTTCGATGCCGGCGGCGCTCAGCTCGGTGTACAGCTTCTCGGCCAGCTCAGCCACGCGATGGGACTTGTGCATGTTCATTGGGATGATGGACACCTGGTAAGGGGCGATCGCATCCGGCCAGATGATCCCGCGATCGTCGTGGTTCTGCTCGATGGCGGCAGCCACCAGGCGGGACACCCCAATGCCGTAGCAGCCCATGATCAGCGGAGTGGCTTTACCCTGCTCGTTGAGCACGGTTGCGTTCATGGACTCGGAGTACTTGGTGCCCAGCTGGAAGATGTGGCCCACTTCGATGCCGCGGGCGATCTCCAGGGTGCCCTGGCCACAGGGGCTCTTGTCACCGGCGATCACATTACGCAGATCGGCGACTTCTGGCAGTGCCACATCGCGCTCCCAGTTGATGCCGAAGTGGTGCTTGCCATCGATGTTGGCACCGGCACCGAAGTCGCTCAGGGTTTCCACAGAGCGATCGACGATCAAGGGCAGCTTCAGTTCGACCGGGCCCAGGGAGCCAGGGCCGGCACCGATGGCGGCGCGGATCTCTTCCTCGGTGGCGAAGGTCAGCGGCTTGGCCACTTGCGGCAGGTTTTCCGCCTTCACTTCGTTGAGCTCGTGATCGCCACGCACCATCAGGGCCACCAGATCGGCCTCGATCTCATCGGAGGCCTTGACGATCAGGGTTTTGACGGTCTTGTCGATGGCGATACCGTGTTGCTCGACCAGCTCATCGATGGTCTTGGCGTTCGGCGTGTCCACCAGGGTCATCTCGATGGTCGGCTCACCGCGCTCACCCAGGGCCAGCGCTTCGGCCTTCTCGATGTTGGCGGCGTAGTCGCTCTCTGTGCTGTAGGCGATGGCGTCTTCGCCACTTTGAGCCAATACCTGGAACTCGTGACTATGGCTACCACCGATGGCACCCGTGTCGGCCAGTACCGGACGGTAGGCCAGCCCCATGCGCTCGATGATCTGGCAGTAGGCGGCGTACATGGACTGGTAGGTCACGTCCATGGTGGCCTGATCCAGGTGGAAGGAGTAGGCGTCCTTCATGGTGAATTCCCGGGCGCGCATCACACCAAAGCGGGGACGGCGCTCGTCGCGGAACTTGGTCTGGATCTGATACAGGTTGATCGGCAACTGTTTGTATGACTTCACCTCATTGCGCACGATGTCGGTGATCACTTCCTCGTGGGTTGGACCCAGCACGAAATCACGTTGGTGACGGTCTTTGAGGCGCAGCATTTCTGCCCCCATGTCATCCCAACGGCCGGTCTCCTGCCACAGATCCGCAGGCTGAACGACAGGCATCAGGGTTTCCACCGCACCGGCGCGATCCATCTCTTCGCGCACGATGTTCTCCACCTTGCGCAAGACGCGCAGGCCGGAGGGCAGCCAGGAGTAGAGGCCGGAGGCCAGTTTGCGGATCATGCCGGCGCGCAGCATCAGCTGGTGGCTGACGATCTCGGCGTCGGAAGGGGTCTCTTTCAAAGTGGAGACCAGGGTTTGACTGGTACGCATTTGCTGTCATTCACCTAGGGAAAAAATTCAGCCGACTATTTTATCAGCCCAGAAACACAAGTCTATGCCGAAACAGCGCCGGGGGCGGGCTTTTCCCTGGACAAACAATTGGCGGTTAATTGTTAAAATAGCTAGGCTTTGACGATAGTTACGAGATTCTGCGGGCAAGGAAGCGATGCGTCGTCTGGTTCTTTTTATTCTCGCTGTCGTACTGGGATGGGGATTAGTCCTCGCCCTGGCACAGCGGATCTACCTCACCGAGCACAGCATGCTGGATGAAGAGCTCGATCAACTGGTCCACTCCCAGGCGGATGTGTTGGGCTGGCGGATCACCAGTGCGTTCAATTCGCTCTATCAGATCTCCGCACTGTTTCAGGGCTCCGATGAGGTGACCGCGGAAGAGTTTGGCCGAGTGGCCGAAGGGATCCTGGCTCGCAAGCGCGAGATTAAAGCGCTGGAGTGGGTGCCGAAAATTGGCCATGAGCAGCGTCAGGCGATGGAGCAGGCGTGGCACGGCCAATACCCATCCTTTGTCTTTACCGAACTGCAGCATGATGCCCTGGTTCGTGCCCGAGCCCGCAAGTGGTATTTCCCCGTCTATTATGTTGCGCCGATGGCCACCAATGAGCAGGCGTTTGGCTTTGATCTGGGATCGGAGCCCCGCCGCTTGGCGGCCTTGCTGCGGGGTCGGGACGGGGGGGAGATCGTGGTCAGCGAGTCAATACAGCTGGTGCAGGATCTGGCCGTGCAAAATGCCGTACTGGTACTGGTCCCTATCTATGGGGAGCAACCTAGCACTCTGGAGCAGCGCCGCTCTCTGCTCAAAGGATTTGTCCTTGGCGTTTTTCGTATCGAGGATATGTTGGCATCGAGCTTTTTTAGCCGGGAGCAAAGTTTGGTGGACTATCGTCTGCTGGATGACTCGGCCGATGGCAATGAATTGATGACCATCGGGGCTTTTGACGAGAGCATGCGTGCCCATGAGGTGGATGTCTCCCTGCCGGCGATCGGTGGCCGCCATTGGCGTCTGAAAGCGCGCCCACAACCCCACTTCTACAGCGAGCAGATCAGTTATATGGCCTACATCCTCGGGATTGGCGGCTGCCTGGCCACTGTGCTGATCACTTTCATTGTCTTGAGTTTGGTGCGTCGTCAGGAGGCGATCAGCCAACTGGTGGAAGCACGTACCGAGGAGTTGAATGAGGCCAATCGGCAGCTGGTGCATCTGTCGCTGACCGATGGGTTGACCGAGGTCGCCAATCGGCGGCAGTTTGATGAGTGGCTTAAACATGAGTGGGAGGCGGGCTGTCGCTCTGGCAGGCCGCTGTGCCTGATGTTACTGGATGTGGATCACTTCAAGGCTTACAACGACAACTATGGTCATCGGGCAGGGGATCAGGCATTGCGCAGCATCGCCCAAGCACTGCGTCAGAGGTTGAATCGGCCCAAGGATCTGCTGGCCAGGTATGGTGGTGAGGAGTTTGCTGTGCTTCTGCCAGAATGCACGGAAAACATGGCGGTGCTCGGCGGTGCCCTGTGTGAGGCGGTGCTGTCTCAACAGATCCGGCACGAATTTGGCGGGGAGCTTGGGATCGTGAGCATCAGCATTGGCGTCGCCACCTTGATCCCTGGGGGAAAGGGAGAGCGGCAGCATCTCGTTGAGCTGGCGGATCAAGCCCTGTATCGGGCCAAGGCCGATGGACGCAACCGGGTGGTGTGTTATGGCGACAAGCCCAGCCTGAAGGTTGTGGAACCACAGGAGATATAACGGGCGAGCCTTGCCGATCGCCAGAGCGTCGCAGCCTTAGCCCGGCTCGTCCCGTCGGTCGCCGATGATCCGAGCGGGATTGCCCGCGACCTTGGCGTAGGCGGGGATATCCCGGGTGACCACGCTGCCCATGCCGATCACCGCATGGTCCCCGATGGTGACACCGTCGACGATCCCGACTCGGGCCCCGATCCAGACATCCCTGCCGATCCGTACGCCTTTTGAATCGACCCCTTGCTGATAGAGGGGTTTATCCAGGGCCATGCCGTGATTAAAGGCGTAGATGGAAACCTCATGGGCGATACGGGTTTGATCGCCGATCTCTATCCCTGCCCGTCCGCCATCCAGGCTGCATCCATGGTTAATACTGACTTCATTGCCACAGCGGATGGGACCGTGGATAAAGCAGCCCGCGGCGATCATGCAGCGATCACCAAAGGTGATGTCCCGGCCGGGCTCGGCGAACAGGGCCAGATCCGGAGCAATAAAGCAGTCGGTGCCAAATTGCACGGTTTCCAGGGCGCACAATTCTGCCTGCAAGCTCTGTTGCCAGGGTTTGGCCCAACTGAGGTGTTTGGCCTTCAATCGGTAGTAAAGCCAGGGCATCCAGGCCAGGCGCTTCTGGTGCTGAGCGCGGTAACGCTGCAGTGTGTCGTCACTCACCATCGGGTTCCCGTCAGAGCTTAGCCACGTCAGTGACACAGTTGCAGTCGTCGATCACCTGCCAGCGCAGATCCCTGTCGTGCAGTTGCACCCCGTATTCGCGTCCGGCTTCCTTTTGGTAGGCCGGGCGCGGATCCTGGGCCAGCACCTGCTCGGCCAGAGCGGTGAAGCCGGGATGGGCGCGTTCCGCTGACGCCATGGCCTCTTCGGCCCGGGCAAGCACCCGCATTGGCATAGGAGCCGGGGCCTCGGCGGCGTAACCACCTATGGCTTCGGGGACCGAATCTGAATAGGGAATATAGGGTTTGATATCGTAGATCGGGGTACCGTCGAGCAGATCCAATCCGGCCACCTCAACGAAATGCTGTTTGCCCTCCTGTCCGATCCGATGAAGTTTTACGACGGACATGCCCAGTCCGTTGGGACGGAAGGTGGCCCGGCTGGCAAAGACACCAATGCGGGTATTACCGCCGAGACGCGGAGGACGCACCGTGGGTTTCCAACCTTGTGCCAGGTTTTCGTGGAAAGCAAACAGGAGCCAGAGGTGCGAAAACTGCTCCAGGCCGCGCAGACATTCGGCCCGGTTGCACTCCCCCAGCAGTTCGAGCCGACCAATGGCAGCGGGTACCAGGTTGGGTTGGCGGGGGATGGCAAATTTCTGTTTGTAAGGGGAGCGGCACAGGGCTATCGGCTCAATCGCCAGGGTCATTGGGGTAACTCCAGGGCCTGACCGTAACACACCATCAGGGCGAGGCAGCCCTGATCGCCGGGCTCCAACTCGGTACACAGCTCAAGGTAGACGCCATTGGCACCCTTTTGTGCCGCCTTTCGGCGCATGTCCGTGCGCGCTTCCTCTGGGGTTGGGGTGGGGTACTGTGGCCCGGCCTGACAGCTTTGCCCTTCGACCAGGCCCAGCAGTGTGGCATTGGCCGGTATCTCGTCCAGCAGTTTGACCCTTCCTGCGGCAAAATAGCCATCGAAGTTGTCCGGATCCAGGTTACTGGAGACACTGAAGTTGTTGCTGCAGCCGGTCAGCAGCAGGAGCACTATGGGAAGCAGGCGCATAAGGATCTATCAAGCTTGGAATAATAGTCAGATTGTACCAGCCTTTATGCTTTACTGCTGTGGCCGAAGGCGTCCCCGGTACTTGCGGTAGAGGCGGCTGTGGCGATTTTGCAGATCCACTTCAACGCCATCTTGCCACATGCGGGTTACCCCGGCCTGGCTCATGTCCAGCAGATCCCCTCGGCTGACGATCAGGCTGGCCCTGGCACCGGGCTCGATTCGTCCCAGTTCGTTATGCCCCAGTAGCTGTGCCGGGATCCGGGTGATGGCGGCTTCGGCGATCTCTTTGGGAAGGCCGTAGGCCACCGCCTGTCCTGCGGCGAAGGAGAGGTTACGGCTTTCCCAACTTCCAGGCCAGGCCAGGGCGAATGGCACCCCTGCCTGATGCAGCATGGCGGGGATCCGAAACGGCAGATCATAGGGATCATCCTGACGCCTGGGCAGATCCGTGGTGTGGGTATAGATCACGCTGACGCCGGCATCATTCAGGGCTGCGGTTAACAGATAGGCATCGTAGCCACCTACCAATATCATTTTCAGCCCCTGTTGTTCGGTTAGGATCAAGGCATCCTGAATTTGACGCTTGTCCTGGGCATGAACATACAGGGGCATATCGCCCCGAAGCAGGGGCAGCATGGCGTGCCAGCGACTGTCGCGGAGCGTGGTGGGATCCGCCGTCAGTGCTTGTCGATAACGCTGGGCATCGGCAAAGATGGCCTCCAGATCCCTGCGCGCCTGCAAGTAGCCGTCGCGTATCTCCTTTGGATCTTGTGCGTTGCCCTGGGGCCGCCTGGGATCTGGCCAGTAGAGGTGTATGCCGGTGTCGGCCTCGCGCAGCATGTCCCTCAGGTTCCAGCCCGTGAGCGCCAGCAGGGCGGATTGGCCTGCCAGTTGCGTTCCTACCGGGGTGATCTGGGCATAGCCGATGCCGTTGGCCTTGAGGGTGGGCAGGATCTCAGAATCGGGGTTGAAGGCGGTGGCTGCGCGCAGCTGTGGGTTGATAGCACCGGTTTCGGCACTGTCCACCGTGCTACGTACCATATCGATCTCCGCCAGGCCCAGTTGGACGGTCAGGGCAATCAGGCTGGGGTAAAGGTGCTGACCGCTGAGATCTTCGATCGGGACGTTATCGGGCAGGGGCAGCTCTCTGCCTACGGCCATAATGGTGTCGCCCTGGATCAGCACATCGGTCTGCGCCAGGATCTGTTCGCCGGTGTGGACCGTAGCGTTGCGCAGCATGAGGGAGTCGGCCTGGACGGTCGCGGTTATTAAGCCAAACAGCAGGGTGAATAGGCATCGCATGGTGATCCTCCTTGATCAGTGGCGGTGGGCGAGGCTGTCACAATGCCAGGCCGGGGTCGGCGGGGGACTCAGAGACTCTCCTTGAACGATCGGAGAGTCATCCTCGAGCACTTTCTGGATCAACGCTGCTCGCTCGGCGGCGGTGGCCAGGCGCTCTTGCTGATCCCGAATACGGGAGAAATAGATCTTGCCGTCCACCCAGGTGGTTCGCGCGCGCGCGTAGACCGAGAGAGGGTTGGCGTCCCAGAGTACCAGATCTGCCTGCTTGCCCACTTCGATGGAGCCGATCAGATGATCCACCTTCAGTTGTTTGGCCGGATTGATGGTGACCATGTCCCAGGCCTGCTTTGCTGGCATATTGCAGTACATCATGGATTTGGCGGCCTCCTGATTCAGTTTGCGGATCAGATCCCGGCTGTCGGAATTGATGCTGGTCAGGATCCCCTGCTCGGTCATCAGGCAGGCGTTCTGCGGGATGGCATCATAGACCTCAAACTTATAGGCCCACCAGTCGGCAAAGGTGGAGGCCGTCGTGCCAGCCAGGGCCAACTCGGGGGCGACCTTGTAGCCCTCTAGCACATGGGTGAAGGTTTGAATCTTAAAATCCAGTGCCTGGGCCAGATCGAGCAGGGCCAGGATCTCCGATTGCACATAGGAGTGGACATGAATATGGCGTTTTCCTTCGAGGATCTCGGCCAGCGCGTCCAGCCGCAGGTTGGGGCGAGGAGCCAGGGTCGTGCGTTTTTGACTGCGACGCAGTTGCTGGTAATTCGTCTGTGCCTGACGATACTCCCGTGCCGCCTGAAAGGCGTCACCATAGAGGGCTTCAACGCCCATACGGGTCTGGGGAAAACGCTCGGTGAAATGGTCTCCCCAGTTGGATTGTTTGACGTTTTCCCCCAGGGCAAACTTGATGGTGGCTGGTGCCTCGCGGAACTTGAGCCCTTCGGGATCTTCGCCCCAGCGCAGCTTAATGATCTGCGATTGGCCGCCGATGGGGTTGGCACTGCCGTGCAGCAGCTGGACCGTGGTTACCCCACCGGTCAGGGCCCGGTAGATATGGATATCATTGGGATCCAGCACGTCGCCGAGGCGCACCTCTGAGGTGATGTTATCACTGGCCTCGTTAACGCCCCCCTGTAGGGCGATATGGGAGTGCTCGTCGACGATCCCTGCTGTCAGGTGCAGGCCGCTGGCGTCTATCTCCTCGGCCGCCAGTGGGAGGGGAAGATCGGTGCCTATCGCCTGGATCTGTCCCTCTTGGAGCAGTACGTCGGTGTTCTCCAGGATCCCGGCATCGCTTGATGTCCACACTGTGGCGTTGCGGATCATCTGGGTTTTCGCCTTGGGCTGCTCCATCAGGCCGAAAGCGACATTGGGCCGGGTGAGCCGAGACCGATAAGGGCGGGGAGTGGACTCGGTCTGGGTCACTGGCGTCTCTGTTTGACCTTGGTAGCGGGCACGTTGGGGCAGCACCCTGCCGTCGGGCAGGTGAACTTCACCGACCAGGTCGTCACCCTGTCGCCTCAGTCGAAACTGGCTGATCCCTGAGTAACCTAAAGCATCCATTTGGGCCAAAAACTGCAGGCCGTCGGCATCTGTGGTCAAACGCTGCAGAGGCAGGCGCGCTTCGCCCTGCTCCAGGGCGCCTACCAGCTCTCCCTCCTCTTCAAACAGCACCAGCAGTGGTTGATGCTCCTCCAGAGTGAGGGCGTACTCACCACTGAGCGGATCGGGTCTGGCATCATTCGATGGATGATACCGACCCTGCAGTACCAGGCCCTTGAGGGTGCCATCGGTGAAGAGATCACCTCGGCTGATCACCAGATCGGCGCGAAGGCCTGGCGCCAGACGGCCCAGTTCCTGCTCCAGTCCCAGCATCCTTGCTGGCGTGGTCGTCAGGGCGGCCAGCGCTTGCTCGGGGCTGAGGCCGTGGTGCATGGCGGTGCGCAGCCTTGGCCAGAACTCCTTGGCGTCTATCCCGTGTTGGGTCAGGGCAAAACTCAGCCCGGCCTCGGCCACGGCGGCGGCATTGCCTGGGCTGCGTTCCCAATGACGAAGTTGAGTCAGGGTAAGGTCCAGTGCGTCATCCGGGTTGTCTAGCTGAGGCTTGGTTGCAAAGTAGAGGGGCAGGATCAACTGGGCTTGATGGGCTTGCAGGGGGGCGAGCCGCTCAAACTCCAGGCCAGTGCCCAGCAAGATGGGCTTGGCACCAAACTCGTCAAACAGGGTCAGGGCCCTGTGATGATCCAGCAGACTCTGGCTGGCAAACCAGAGAGGCTGCTCGTCGAAGTCCGCCAATGGTGTCAGGCCGGGCTGTTGGCGATGGCCTGGTTTCTGGCTTTGCTGCTGGTGCCAGCGGGCATCGTTCAAGGTTTGGCGTATGAGGGCGATGCTGCCCATCAGCGACTTGGGGTATTCGACCGGTGAACTGCCCTTGTCGAAGGAGAGCCAATGGCCACTGAGATTTTGGTAGATGAGACGCTGGGGATCGACGGGGGCAAGTGAGGTGACAAACCCCTGCCCTCGAAACAGGCCATCCTGACCGCCGCTATGTACCGAGGTAAAGCCATTGTCGAGCCAGTCCTGTGCTTGCTGAGGGTCGGCCAGGAAATGTTCAGACCAGTTTTGTTCACTGTGAATGGCGGGATTGGGGTGAAATGCCCCAGGGCGTTGATATTGGTATATCGGCTGACTGCTATCGGGATAGTCAAATTCGCTGTGGATGCCGTATTGGGTATAGCTGTCAATAAAGCCCGGATATATCCAATGATCCTGAAGATTGATCTCGGTCGCCCCGGGAGGGATCTTATTATTGTCGGCGATGGCCAGGATCCGCTCACCTTTAACAATCAAGGCGGCATTATGAAGGATCTCCCCGGGTGCTATCACCAGATTTGCATGGGTAAAAGCGGTGAGCCGAGGTGTTTTATCGCGGATCGTCAATTCGTATTGCAGCGGAACGGCGATGACGAGATTGAACTGTACGAGGCCAAGCAGGAGCAGGGTGAGCCATTTTCCCCAACATCGCATTACGACATCCTGTTGTAATAAAGGGTTTCAGGTTGCCATGTTAGCAAAAAGAAGGTCGGCTGTGGGGGACTGGTTAAGCTCTTATCAGAGATGTTGATGGACAATATGTAACAAAAACGGCCGCAGGAGGCGGCCGTTTATCTAAGTGTGGAATGATTTACTTGATCAGGAAATCTTCCAGAGAAGCACCGGCATCCAGGCGCTCCTTGATTGCCTTTGGAGTGCGGCCTTGGCCGGTCCAGGTAATATGTTCACCGTCTACGGTGATCTCATATTTGGCCGGGCGTGGTGCGCGCTTCTTGCGAGGAGCGGCTTCGGCTAAGGCGCCGAGTTCGTCCAGGCTGATCCCATCTTGAGCCAGTTGCTGGCGGATCGCTTCAATTTTAGCCAGGCGCTCAGCATTGGCTTCTTGTTCGGCTTTGAGTTCATCTTCGCGCTCATCGGCAATGGCTTGCATTTTGCCGATGACTTCTTGCAGTTCGTCCAGGGTCAAGCCTTTCAATTGAGCCTTCAGGCGGCGACCGTGCGTCAAGATTTCCAGAAAATCTGCCATTGGAGTTATCCTTAAAATGATGATGCTTTCGAGGAAAGTATTAAATGTTTGGTAAAAGAATAAATCTTTTTTTTTGAAATGCAAACCCGTCTTTAATTATTTCCGATGATTATTCCCATCGTGACATGTGGCAGTACCCGGTTGAGCGTGTTGGCTAGAGCCATTGGTTCCAGCACAAATCTGTGATCGGACTCGTTCTACCGTAGCTGCAAGCTGCGCTGTAATAACTCTGATGTAATAATGCTGGCATTGAAAGGAAGGCAGTCAGTTCATCTTGCTGAACTCAAACTGCACGGAAATTAAATAAGGTGTAAGCAATGAAAGTGGTGGTGGCGATAAAGCCGGTGAGGGGGCTTGCACAAATCGACAAGGATACGCTGACTCATAGTGAAATAGTCATGGATCCTTTCAGTGCCGTGGCATTGGAGCGGGCGCTTCAATTGCAGGAGTTGGGGTGTGTGACCGAGGTGGTCGCGATCTCCGTGGCGGATGAGGATGCGGAATCCGTATTACGCACGGCATTGGCAATGGGGGCGGACCAGGCCGTTCGGATCTCAGCCGATGCCGGGCACCCGGAAGTGGTGGCTAAGCTGCTGGCGGCCTGGGCAGCGCGGCAGGGAGCGGACCTGCTGCTGCTGGGCAAGCAATCGGAGGATGGCGATCATCACCAAGTGGCTCAAAGGCTCGCCGGGCTGCTGGGTTGGCCCCAGGCCAGTGCCGTCAGCCTGCTGTCGATTGAGGACTCACAACTGCGGGTTCGTGTGGAGCAAGGGCGGGCCTGGCACACCCTGGCCCTGAGCACGCCAGCGGTGATCAGTTGCGATCTGCGCCTGGCGGAGCCCAGGTTTGCCAAGTTGCCGGCGCTGCTTAAGGCGCGAAAAGCCCAGATTGTCTGCTGGACACCGGAACAGCTCGCTATCGAGGTTCGTCCTCAATGGCGCAGCCTGGCACGTCATGCCAGTCGCGGTGAGCGTTTAGGCTGCCGGGTGGACAGCGTGGCCAGCTTGGTCGACCATTTACGAAATCGTGCAAAGGTATTGTGATGAGCACATTGATCTTAACCGGCCCAGTGGCGGCCGATTGTGATGAGGTATCTCGCCTGGTATCCGCCGCGGCCAAGTTGCCTGGCCCCTGCCACCTGATGGTGTTTGGTGGCGACCCCCTGGCCAGCCAGTTGGCCAGGTTAGCGGGGGTGGAGAGAGTCCATTGGGTCGATGAAACACGACTGCCGTTGGCTCAATCGTTGGCCGAGCCATTGAGTCAATGGGTCCGTCAGCAAGGGTACAGCCATCTCCTGATGGCGGCCAATTCCGCCGGCAAGGATCTCCTGCCCCGGATCGCGGCCCTGCTCGATGGCCCCATGGTGTCCGAGGTGGTCGCCATTAAAGCCGCCGACCAGTTTGTTCGGCCGATCTATGCCGGTGCTGTGCTCGAGACGGTACAGACTCTGGTTACGCCTGTCCTTTGCAGCGTACGCACCGGTGGGTTTACTCCGGTGAATGCAGCACCTCCTGTGGCGATCTTGCCGGTGACGTTGGCCCTGGCCCCCTCCTTGGCACGACTCTTGTCCTGCCAGACGATCGACAGTGAACGACCGGCCTTGGAGCAGGCCAGGGTAGTGATTGGTGCAGGGCGAGGCATCGAGAATGCGGAGCAGTTTGCTCTGGTTGAACGGCTCGCCGACCGATTGGGGGCCGCGATTGGTGGCTCCCGGGCCTTGGTGGATCTGGGTTTGATTGATAATGAGTACCAAATCGGTCAGACCGGCAAGATCATCGCTCCGGATCTCTATATTGCCATCGGGATCTCGGGGGCGACGCAACACCTGGCGGGGATCAAGGAGGCGGGCGTCATAGTGGCCATCGATCTTGATGAGCAGGCGCCCTTGATGCAACAGGCGGACTATGCCCTGCAGGGGGATCTCAACCAGGTGTTGCCTGCCCTACTGGCTGAACTGGAAAAATAACGAGACAAGGATCCCAAAATGGCGGTACCTTCTGGCTAATCCCCCTTTAAATATGGTTAGAATGTCGCCGTTGATTAGTCCCCATAGGATTAATCACTGCCTAAGTCAGGTAGAGGCGCACTGCCTATCAGTAACCCAGTCGAGGTGGAGAACCGATAACGCTGGGCCAAAGGAGTTAGTGCCGAAGTGGTTAGGGGGGTCGCTCCCGGCTGCTGGGGTTGTATCGAACAGGTGCAACACTGCCATAGTGATCTCTGTTAAGGATGACAGGTCCAGATTATCTATGGAGCGCTACTGAAAGGACGGTGGATCATCATCCATGATTTCCCCCCGCGGCTCGTGCCGTGTCAGTTGCCTCCATCTTAAATAACGACGATTAGATAAAAGATGGTTTCTTTCGATTTTGCCAATTCGGTATTTTCCCTGCTGCCGCCGCTAGTGGCGATTGTGCTGGCGGTCATGACCCGCCGTGTTCTGCTCTCCCTGGGTCTAGGGATCCTGGTCGGTGTCCTGATGGCCAACGGCTTTTCTCCCCTGGATAGCGTGACGGATCTGTTTTCCCGTGCCATTGGCCAGTTCTGGTCCGACGGCGCCATCGACGATTGGAACGTGCCGCTGCTGGGTTTCCTGGTGGTATTGGGCATGACCATTGCCCTGATCAATACCTCCGGCGCCGCCAAGGCCTTTGCGACCTGGGCTCGTACCCGGATCCGCACCCGCAAGCAGGCGCGGCTGATGACCATGGCGTTGGGTTTTGTGATCTTTATTGATGACTATTTCAACACCCTGACCGTGGGCTCTGTGGCCAAGCCGGTGGCGGATGATCACAATATCTCCCGCGAAGAGCTGTCCTACGGGGTGGACTCCACCGCAGCCCCTGTCTGTGTCATGGCACCGCTCTCCTCCTGGGGGGCCTACATTGTCGGCCTGATCGGTACCATCTTCGCGGCTCGCGGGCTGGAGCTGGGGGCCCTGACCAGCTTCCTGCAGATGATCCCGATGAACCTCTATGCCATCTTCGCCCTGGTGATGTTGGCCTGTGTGATCGCCTTCGATATCCGTATTGGCCCAATGGCCGGTGCCGCCAAGCGCGCCCGCGAAGACGGCCAACTGTGGGACAGCCGCAAGGGCAACCCGCCGGGCGTGGATGAGAAGCTGGCGATCGCCGACAATGGCTCAGTCTGGGGTCTGCTGCTGCCGATCCTGGCGCTGATCATCGCTTCCATCTACTTCATCCTGTCCACCGGTGCTGCCGGTCTGGATGAGGGTGAAGCCTTCTCCGTCATGCGCGCCCTGGAAGAGACCGAAACCACCATTGCCCTGTTTATGGCCTCCCTGGTGAGCCTGGTGGTGGCTTTGATGATGTCCCTGAGCCAGGGGATCCGAGCCAAGGTCGTGGGTCAGGCGCTGTTGAGCGGCACCAAGTCCATGTTGCCAGCGGTCTACATTCTGGTGTTTGCCTGGACCATTGCCGGCGTGATCGGTGATCTGGAAACCGGGACCTTCCTGGCCTCACTGGTGGGAAGCACTACGCCTCTGTGGCTGCTGCCGGTATTGATCTTCCTGCTGGCGGGGATCTGCGCCTTCTCCACCGGCTCCAGCTGGGGCACCTTTGCCATCATGCTGCCCATCGCTGCGGACATGGCGATTGCCGCCGATATCGCCATGTTGCTGCCGATGATGGCCGCAGTGTTGGCCGGTGCGGTCTTCGGTGATCACTGCTCGCCAATCTCCGATACCACTGTACTCTCCGGTACCGGTGCTGGCTGTCACCACATCGATCACGTGACCACTCAACTGCCCTATGCGGTGACCGTGGCCCTGATCGCTGCACTGGGTTACCTGGCTATCGGGATCACCGGCTCTGCGACCGTGGGCTTCGTGGTCAGTAGCGTGGCCCTGATCGCCGCCGTCGTGGTGCTGCGTGGCGTGAGTGCCCGTCAAGTCCTGGCCAAGGCGTGATGGCGAAAACGCCAAACAGCTAACGCTAATGCCAACCGGCGGTGGTCTCCACCGCCGGTTTTTTATAGGATCGCACCTTCACTATCGGGGGACCCACCTTTGGCTCAGCTCTATTTCTACTACTCGGCCATGAATGCCGGCAAATCGACTTCCTTGCTGCAGTCGGCCTACAACTATCGTGAGCGGGGCATGGTCCCGTTGGTGCTGACGGCGGCGCTGGATGACCGCTACGGTGTTGGTAAGGTGACTTCGCGGATCGGCCTGGAGTCTGATGCCCTGATCTTCAATGGCAGCGATAACATTGTCGCTCTGGTGGAAGCCCAGCTGGCCAAAGGGCCGGTGGACTGTGTGCTGGTGGATGAGAGCCAGTTCATGTCCAAGCTCCAGGTGCGTCAGCTGACCCAGATCGTCGATCGGCATGATATTCCTGTGCTGTGTTATGGCCTGCGTACCGATTTTCGCGGGGAGCTGTTTGAAGGGGCCCATTATCTGCTGGCCTGGGCCGACAAGCTGGTAGAGCTCAAGACCATCTGTCATTGTGGTCGTAAGGCCAATATGGTGGTGCGGTTGGATGGTGCGGGTAACCCGGTTCGGGATGGTGCCCAGGTCCAGATCGGAGGCAATGACAGTTATGTTTCCATGTGCCGTAAGCATTTTCGCGAGTTGGCCTGGGACTGAGTCCTGAAGAGCCGACGCCCTGCGTCGGCTTTTTTTGGTCTTAGCCGGGCTGTTTGGCTCCGCAACTCTGCCGGATCACCAATTCGGTTTTGATGGTGGTGGGCCCCTGCTCCTCCTGGTTGAGTTGGCGGATCAGGCTGTCGACCAGGATCTCGCCAGCCAGTCGAGTGTCCTGTCGCACCGTTGTCAGGGGGGGAGAGGTGAAGCTGGCTACCGGAATGTCATCAAAGCCCACCAGGGCGATCTCCTGAGGCACTCGAACACCACGCTCCTGCAGGGCCCGCATGGCACCGATGGCGATCAGATCACTGGCGGTGAAGATGGCATCCAGATCATTGACCCGATCCAGCAGGGACAAAGTGGCCTGATAACCGGCGTCTTCGTTGGTGATGGCGTCTCGCTGCAAGGTCGGATCGATCGCCACACCGGACTGCACCTGGGCCTGTACATAGCCCTGGTAACGTTGAAAAAACTCAGGGTAATGGTTGGATGCGGTGCCGATAAAGGCGATGCGACGGCGCCCCTGTTTGAGCAGGTGTTGGGTGGCGTCGAAGCCACCCTGATGATTATTGCAGCCGACCGAGACACCACAGGTGGAGGCCTGCTGTGGCCCCCAGCGGACAAAGGGGGTGCCTTGGGCTTCCAGCTGTTGCAGTTTGGGCTGGTAGTCGATGGCGTCTCCATAGCCCAGCAGGATCAGTCCATCGGCCTTGTGGCTGTCTCCATAGTCGGCGGTCCAGTCATCGGAAAGTTGCTGGAAGGAGATCAGGAGATCGTAGCCCTGACGGGCACACGCCCGGGTGATGGAGCCGAGCATGGCATGAAAGAAGGGGTTGATCAGCGAGTCGTCACTGGTGGGATCTTCAAACAGTAGCAGGGCCAGTGTCGTACTGTGTTGGGAGCGCAGGCTACTGGCGTGCTTATCCACCTTGTAATTCAGCTCACGGGCGATCCGCTGGACCAGCTCGACGGTTTCCGCTTTAACCAGTGGACTGTTGCGCAGGGCGCGGGACACGGTGGACTGGGAAACACCGGCCAGGTGGGCGATATCAAAGGAGGTGGCTTTGTTCTTACTCAATTGGGCTGTTCCGTCGCATAGTTCCTTGGCGGCCAATATACCCTAAGTGCTGTGGGCTGCCAGTGATTAAATTGCCTTCTCTTACCAAGTTTACGGCTGCGCCTGGCTCTGAGAGCAGGAAGCGGACAGGGGCGTCTGTCGACATTCTTAGCCGGGTAGGGCGCGCGCGTGGGCAATTTGTTTTTCAGACCCGGCTTTCGCCTCTTCCCTTGTCTCCATCAATGTCAGTAACATAGTGAGTTTGTAGTTTGTAAAGTCGTACTCTTATGCCTGTTTCCTTTCCGTTCGATGATGCCATGATCCGCAAGCAGTTTCCTGAGGCGACCTTTGCCAGGGGGCTGGGGTATTTCGAGCAGGAGCGGGTGATGGAACTGCGCGTGGAGCCGTCAGGGAAGCAGATCTTTGCTCGAGTCCAGGGACGGGGTGAGGCGCACTACGAGGTCGCGGTGGAGTTCGATCGTCGGACCCGGCGCAAGTTTATGGGCCACTGCAGCTGCCCGGTGGGGTTTAACTGTAAGCATGTGGTGGCGACTCTGCTGGCCGCTTTGTATCAGGATGAGAAGGAGTCACGGCAATACCAGGCCTGGTTGCGCCGCCTGAACGAAGTGATGGCGCAGCCGGTTGCCAAGGCGAGTGAGCAGCAAGTGGTGTTTCGACTGTCCCGCAAGCATCAGGCGGATCCTGCGCGGCGGATCTACGCTCAGATCGGGGTGCGCCGTGCACTGAAAAAAGGGGGCTGGAGCAAGATCTCGGTCAAGCCGATCCGTGCGTTCCTCAGCGGCTACAGCACAGTGCCTCTTCCCGATGGGGCCCGGGAGATCCTGGAGCTGCTGTTGACGGGAACGCCGAGCTATTATGAGGGCGAGCTGTTTATCCATTCGGATCTGCATCGCCTGGCGCTTGAACGGATGCTGGCCCAGGGCCTGGGATTCTGGCAGGACAACAAAACTCCCTTGATGGCGGGGGAGGCACTGCCCTTGCAGGCCCGCTGGCTGCATGTTGATGAGCATTTTGAGCTGGATCTGTCTCTCGATGGGCGGCCGGACTGGCAGCTTCTGCCCTTTTCCCGGCCCTGGTATCTGGATGAGCGGGCCGGCACCCTGGGGCCGGTGGATACGGGGTTGGAAACCTCTTTTATCACGATGCTGGCGCAACTGCCCGAGCTGGACCTTGCGTCTGCCCGACATTTTACCAATGAGGTGCTGGACGCCATACCCAGCCGAGCATTACCACCGCCGATCCCCCGTTCCGAGCAGGAGTGGAGTTACCCTCTGGTGCCTCACCTGGCGGTCAAGTGGCAGGACGGTGTCGGTGTGGCCGAATTCTGGTTTGATTATGGGGGCCTGTGCCTGTCTCCCGAGTGGGTACAGGAGCCACGCCGGCGCAGGGTGAGTCGAGAGGGAACCAGCTTGTGGCTGGATCGGGATCTGGTGGGAGAGCAGGCTGCCTGGGCAAAGTCGCAGGAGTTCTCCCTCGAACCCTTGGCTCATGATGAAGATCGTTACTCGCCCCTTCGCCTGGTGGCACAGCAGCCGGGACGTGGTTTCTGGCGGCGTTTCTGTGAGTTATGGCCCGAACACCTGGAGGCATTGGGCTGGTCGGTGACTCTGGATCCGGCCCTGATGGCGGAGCCGATCCCCCTCAGCGCCTTGGATCTGCAGATCGAGGCTCAGGATCACTGGTTTGATCTGGGGCTGAGCGTCGAGTTGGAGGGCCAGACGGTGTCATTGCTGCCTTTGTTGATGCAATGGTTGCGACACACGCCAGACTGGCGCTCTGAGCGCACCGAGCTGGAGCTGGAACGTATCGAGGGGGCGCCGCTGCTGATCCGCCATGCCAGCGTGAAACCCATACTGGATCTGTTGGCGGAGCTGACCGGCGACGACAACGAGCGGATCCGGCTCAATAAGCGGGACGCCGGCATGCTGGCCCAGCTGCCGGAGATCAATCGTTGGATTGGGGGCGAGCAGATCCGGGCCCTGGCCCACAAACTCCGGGATTTCCACGGCATAGAGGCAGTGGAAGTCCCACAGGGGCTGAATGCGACACTGCGAGATTATCAGCAAAGGGGCTTGGCCTGGCTGGGCTTTTTGCATGGCTATGGTTTTGGCGGCGTGTTGGCGGATGATATGGGACTGGGAAAGACAATCCAGACTCTGGCCCACCTGCAGCGTCTCAAGGAGCGAGAAGAGCTTTCCGAGCCGGCGATCCTGGTGTGTCCGACGTCATTGGTGGGCAACTGGCGCCGGGAGGCGGCACGCTTTACCCCGGATCTTAAGGTACTGGTGTTGCATGGCAGCCAGCGCCATGGCGCCTTTGAGCAGATCCCCGAGTCCGATCTGGTGATCACCACCTACCCCCTGATCCACAGGGATATTGAGCAAATGGAGGTGAATCGTTTTAGCCTGGCGGTACTGGATGAGGCCCAGATCATCAAGACCCCCACGGCCAAGATGACCCAGGCGATCAAGCGTCTTAACGCCCCGGTACGGCTCGGATTAACCGGGACACCGATGGAAAATCACCTCGGGGAGCTGTGGTCCCTGTTTGATTTCCTGATGCCGGGGTTTCTGGGCAATCAGGCGGAGTTTAATCGCCTCTATCGTCACCCCATTGAGCGCCAGCAGGACTTGGCGGCGCGGGCCCGGCTGCAGGCCAAGATCCGTCCCTTTATGCTGCGTCGAACCAAAGATCAGGTGGCCACCGAGTTGCCGGCCAAGACGGAGATCATCCAGAGGATCACCCTGCCTAATGCGCAGCGTACCCTGTATGAAACGGTGCGCCTGGCGATGGAGGAGCGGATGCGCGAACTGTTGACTCGCAAGGGGGTGGCCAAGAGTCGCATCGAATTCCTCGATGCGCTGCTGAAGCTGAGGCAGATCTGTTGTGATCCCAAATTGCTTAAGCTGGAGCAGGCACAGCAGGTTGAGGGGGCGGCCAAGCTGGATTTCCTGATGGATGAATTGCCACAGATGCTGGAGGAGGGCCGGCGGGTGTTGGTGTTTTCCCAGTTTACCCAGATGCTGGGCTTGATCGAAGAGCGTCTCAAGGAGGCCGGGATCGGCTACAGCAAGCTGACCGGCCAGACCCGTCGCCGGGAAGCGGCCATCGAGGCGTTTCAGCAGGGAGAGGTTCCGGTTTTTCTGATCTCTCTGAAAGCGGGGGGGACAGGGTTGAACCTGACGGCGGCGGATACGGTGATCCATGTGGATCCCTGGTGGAACCCGGCTGCCGAGCTGCAGGCGACCGATCGGGCCTACCGAATTGGCCAGGACAAACCGGTTTTTGTCTATAAGCTGATCTGTGAACAGACCATCGAGGAGCGGGTTTTGGAGATGCAACAGCGAAAGCAGGCCTTGGCCGATGGTATGTATGGAGCCGCCGATCTTGAAGATGGGTTGGTTGAACTGGACAGCAGTGAGGCGCTGTTGGCGCTATTTAGGGAGGCGTGAATCGTGGGTCCTATGCAGATCGAGCCTGCCGCACGCTTACTGGTGGTGGACGACGACGAGGCCACCCGGCTGCGTCACCAGGGCTATTTCGAACAGGCGGGGTACCGGGTACACAGTGCCGACAGTGCCGCGGCCATGCGTGCCCAGCTGGCTCAGCAGGAGTTTGAACTGATCCTGCTGGATGTGAATTTGCCCGATGAAGATGGTCTGCTGCTGACCCGGGAGCTGCGCAGTCGCTCGACCGTGGGGATCATCCTGGTGACCGGTCGTGATGACGCGGTGGATAAGATCGTTGGCCTGGAGATGGGGGCCGATGACTATGTCACCAAGCCTGTGGAGATGCGTGAGTTGCTGGTGCGGGTGAAGAATCTGCTGTGGCGGATTGCCCTGGCCAGGCAGGATGCGGCCGAGGAGTCGGAACGTGTCCGTTTTGCCGGGTGGTTGTTTGAACCGATGGCCAGACGCCTGAGTCGGGACGGGATCCCCCTGGCCCTGACCACGGCGGAATATGAACTGCTGCAGGCGTTTGTCCGGCATCCCCAGCAGGTGCTGCCCCGGGAGCGTTTACTGGGCCTGGTGTCCCACCGGGTTGATGCGCCGGATCCCCGGACCATTGATGTTCTGGTGCGTCGTCTTCGGGCCAAGATGGAGGGGGAGCCGGACTGGCCCAAGCTGTTTGTGACGGTGCACGGTGAAGGGTATCTGTTTGCCGCGGCCGTGGCCTGAGCCTGTCTCATTTCCCCAGGCGGCAGACCAACCTGGATCGCTGCGCTTTGCTCTACGCCACTTTTGACGGGCCGCGGTGAAGCGGTAAGGGGGTCGTGCTCCTGGCTCCTAATAGCCCAGCCCCCCAGATCTGGGGATCCTCGCCGTTCGTCGGGGGCGCACCATTCGGCACGATGACTTAGGGGTAGGACAGGGTATAGATGGCTCGAAAGTCCGGTGCGGAGAGGCTCTGCGGGTGGGGTTGGGCACCGGACAGCAATTTGAGTACCTTGGGGCCGACAGCTTCGGGAACCGGCTCCCCCTGCAGCAAGCGTACAGCCATATCCACTGCGATCTGTCCCTGCAGGCGCATCTGATCGCTGTTGGCCATGGCCAGATCGCCCCGTTGCAGCCCAAGTGCCACAGCATGGCTGTAGTAGCTGGCCAGCACGGGAATATTCAGTCCCCGGCGGGGCAACTCGGCCATGGCGATCTCGGCGCAGATGGCGCCACATACGATCGCATCGGGAGCGGGGGCCGTCGCCAGGTATTGCAGTAGCAGGCGGCGCTGCTCCGCCAGGCTGTTGTCGCCGTAACGGGTAGCAACCAGAGTGATCCGGTCGGGATCCAGCGCTTTGTGCAACCCCTGCTCGATAAAGCGGTTTCCTCCCTGGCCTGCGGGGCCGAGCATGACCAAAACCTTCATCGGCGCGGACTCGGCCAGGGTGTTGAGGGTTTCGCCCAGGTTGTGTCCCATCTGCTGCCAGGGAACGCCCACCGTACTGGCGAGGAACCCGGGTTCGACCTGATTTACCAGTGCCAGCACTGGGATCTTCCGGGCCACCTCACGGATCGCCTCGGGTAACTGATAACTGACGCTGCCCAGCAGGATGGCGTCACTGCCCTCGTTCAGGCAGTGCTCTAGCTGCTCAAGCTGTTGCTCAGTGCCATCATACCCCCCGGCGTCCAGCGCCAGCAGTTCCAGATCCAGGGCTCTAGCCTGGCTCACCATCCCCTCGTTGATGCTGAGCCAGTAGGAGTCTTTGAGGTGGGGGTAGAGGGCACACAGGCGGAAACGGCGCTCAGCCCGATTCAGTGGCTGCCAGTGGTAGTCAGTGGTGCCATCGGCACTCCACTGCTGTAGTGGGGTCGTCAGCGTGGCGGCCAGCAGAAGAGAAGTCAACACGGTTGGGTATTCAATCGCATACAATAGAGTTACTCCATCATAGCGGATCTTTTCTTTGACCTGGTTACCCCATTTTCTCTCTCCCCGCCGCCTTGCGGGCAAGCTGATGCTGGCGTTTCTGGTGCTGGCGCTGTTGTCGGCGTTGGCGGCCGCTGTCGGCTGGTTCGGGATCCGCCAGGTCGGAGAGAGTGAACGGTTACTGACTGAGCGGGCTTTGCCCTTGCTGGAGCGGGCGCAGAGGCTAAGTCAGTTGCAGATCCAGATCCGTCTCAATAGCCAGTTGCTGCTGGAGGGGGACAGCGTCGAAGAGGCACGCCGACTGCAGGTGCAGTTACGGCAATTGGGGCGGGAGCTGCGACAGCAGCTCAATCTGCTCGAAGCGGAAGCGGAGTTGTCGGTACTGGCCAGTAGCCTGCCCAATGCCCTGTCGGCCCTGGCTGAGGCGGTGATCGTTCGGGACAGCTTGTCGGAGCAACTGGTATTGGGGCGACAGCGCTGGTCGAGAGATGCCGCCCAACTGGCCGAGCTGGCCCAAAGCCAGATCGACAATGCTCACACAGGCCTGGTGGCACGTGGCGGTGCGCTGGAGGGGCCCGAGCGTCGGGGCGCAGTAAAGGCGCTGCTGACTGAAGATCTGGCTCAATTGCAGAGGATGCAGGAGTTGCATGCCAATGGGCAGGCGATGTTGCAGCGGTTGCTGTTATCGGCGCCAACCGAGACGCTGGCGGCCCGTGCCCAGGATTATCGGTCACGGCTGGACTATCTGCCTTTGCTGATCGAGGCGGTGCCGGATCCTCAGCGGGCGGCGGTCATGGCGCAGTTGCTGCGCTCCCTGCAAGAGAGCTCCGAGCTGTTTGACTGGCTGGAACAAAGGGCAGCGGTGAAGGTTCGGATCGAACAGCTCCAGGCCGGGATCGGCACTCAGTTCGACGCGCTGAACCTAGGGCTGGCACAGCAGTTGGCCCTGGCGGACTCGGCTCGGCAGCAGGCACTGCTTCGCTCCGGGCGAGCCCACAGCATGGCTCGCTGGGCCCTGGTGTTGATTGGTCTGTTGGCGATGTCGCTGGCCCTGTATGTGGTATGGCGAAGGGTCTACCGGGATGTGGTGCGACGGATCGTCGCCTCTACCGATGCCTTGGTGGCCCTGAGTCGGGGCGACCTGTCGGCACAGATTGACGCATCCGGTGAGGATGAGCTGGCCGAGTTGGCCACTGCCTTGAAGCGGTTTAAAGCCACGACTCGGGCTAAACATGAGGCGGAGTTGGCGTTGTTGGCCCATCAGCAGCAATTGGAGCAAACAGTGGCCGCTCGGACCGAGGCGCTCGCTTCGAGTAATGCCAGGTTAGAGCGGGAGATCGCCGCCAGTGCCTCGGCCAGACGCCAGGCTGAACAGGCTAACCAAGCCAAAGACCTATTCCTGGCGACCGTCAGTCACGAGATCCGTACGCCTATGAATGGGATCCTAGGCAGTGCCGAGTTGTTGGATGATGGCGCCTTGGGGCCGAAGCAGCAGGATTATCTCAAGGTGATACGTCGATGCGGCACCTGGTTGATGGAGTTGCTCAACCAGGTGCTTGATTACTCCAAGATTGGCTCGGGGGAGAGTGTGCTAAATCCCGAGCCATTTGAGTTGGACGCCTTGGTGACCGAAGTGGTCGAGTTGATGGGCCCCAGGGCGGCGCAAAAGGGCTTGGCATTCTCCCATGAACTGGCCGAAATACCAGCCCCTGGCTATTTGGCAGATTGCCATAAGCTTCGGCAGATCCTGCTCAACCTGCTGGCGAATGCGATCAAGTTCACCTCTTCGGGTTGGGTGGATCTCTCCGTTGCCTGCCTGGGACGCGAGGGCGAGGGGGAGCGTTGGCAGTTTGTGATCTCGGATTCCGGGCCTGGGCTAACGCCGGCCCAGCAGGCCAAGGTGTTCGAGCCCTTTACCCAGCTTCAGATGGGCCAGGAGGGGGTGGGTCTTGGGTTGGCGATCTGTCGTAAGCTGGCGGACGCCATGGCAGGGAAGTTAACGCTGCGCTCAGAGCCGGGTGAGGGCAGCAGCTTTAGTCTGAGTCTGGTTTTATCCCCGGTTGCCTCAGTGCCACGACGTGTCAAACCCGCGGTTCTTCCCCGGTTGGCCAAGTGCAAGATATTAGTGGTGGAGGACAATGATACCAATGCCCTAGTGCTGGAAGGGTACCTTGAGCGGCTGGGCCAGACCGCAGTGCGGGTGGACAGTGGTGCCAGCGCCCTGCTTGCGGTGGAAAAGGAGGCGTTCGACCGACTCATGCTGGATATCAATTTGCCGGATATGGGGGGAGAGCAGCTGTTGCCTGAGCTTATGCGAACGCATCAACAGAGGCATGGCGGTCGCCCCTTAGCCCTGGCGATGTCCGCCCATGTGCTTGATAGCCAGATCTCAGGCTATCTGCAGGCCGGCTTCGATGGGTTTATTGGTAAGCCCATGAGCCTCGACAGTGTGGCTCGAGCCCTGTCTGGAGAGGGGCATGAAGCATCACTTGATGCAGCCTCAGCCCCTGAACCGGGCGAGATCGACTGGCCAGCCCTGGCACGGGATGAGGCGGTATTGGGGCGACAGCGCATGATGCAGATGGTGGGAGCATTAGAGTCTCTGAGTCAACGTTTTGCCCAGGCACCGCAAGCGCAGTGGAGCGAGCTGGCACACCAGCTCAAAGGTGCTTGTGGAGCCTTGGGGCTGCGTGCAACGGCCCGTATGGCTGAAGTGCTTGAACGTGGAGGGGATCAGCAGGACAGCCTGTCCCTCCAGCATGCCTTGAATCGGGATCTGTCTCGTCTCAATGACTGGCTGGGGCGTGATCCTTAATACCCCCTTAGGACCGGCTGGGCTCTTATGTTGGCAACGAAGCACTCTCCTTTTGCCTGGCTCTGGCTAGGGCCGGGCGATGCGTCATTCGTTGGCGAAAAGCCTCGGCGCTGTCGGTCAGGGGAAGGTTAAATGCCTTGGCCCAGTTCAGGGTTTGGCCCAGCAGAATATCGGCGACGGTTGGCTGCTCGCCGAGCAGGTAGCCACTTTGGGGCAGTTCACCCTCCACTTCGTGTAAGATCTTGGCAAATTCAAAGGCGGCAAAATTAACGTTGGCGGCGATGCGCTGCGCCTTGGGCAGCACAAATTTGTGTTTACCCAGCAACCAAAGCGGTTGTTCCAGCTCGCTGATGATCAGGCTTATCCACTGATGATGACGTGCCGAAGCCGCACTGCCCGGCATGGGTATCCACTTGCCCTGGCCGTATCTCTCCGCCAGGTAGAGAGCGATGGCGGCCGATTCGGTGATCAGTAGATCGCCATCCTTGAGTGCCGGGACCCGTCCCCTGGGATTGAGCGCCAGGAAGTCATCGTGGCGCTGGCCGCCTTGCTTGAGGTCGACCAGTTGCATCTGCCAGTCGAGGCCGAGCTCTTCCAGCAGCCAGCTGATCCGTGTTGTGCGGGTTTTGGGGTAGCCAAACAGGGTGATCATCCTTATCTCCATCATCTTCCTAACGTGTTTACCCTAGCAGGCCTGAACGTCGTGAAATAGGGGAGTGGCCCTTACTCCACCTATGGGGTGGTTGCAGGCCGCTCGGGAGTGGGTATAATGCGGCCTCCATTTGAGGGAGTAGCCGTCCTGCGCCGAAAAAGCGGGAGGGTGTGTCAACATCATTGGCCATTCGGCCGTGGCACATTCAGCCGGTGAGCTGCAACACGCAGTATCACGGCCTGGCGAGACTCGAGTGATAACGCGCCAATTGCGAGGGCTGGGCGTGGGATCATTCGTGTTGTTTCAGCCCTCGCCTCGGTGTCTCCAATTATGATCTCTCTCTTGTTGCCTCTCCTGGCATTGCTGGCCGGATTTGTCGTGCTTTCCTTTAGTGCCGACCGCTTAATTGCCAGTGCAGCGACGTTTGCCAAACACAGTGGTGTCTCCCTGGTTTTTATCGGTATGACCGTTGTGGCGTTCGGTACCTCGGCTCCCGAGTTGCTGGTTTCTGCCGTGGCTGCCATCAATGGTGCCGAAGGACTCTCCGTGGGGAATGGGATCGGCTCCAATATCATTAATGTTGGCTTGGTGCTGGGCTTGTGTGCCCTGGTGGCGCCCCTGATGGTCCACAGTCGCTTTATTCGCCGTGAGTTCCCTATTTTGGTGTTGTCCCTGGCTTTGTGCGCCCTCTTGATGGCCAATGGTGAACTGGCGGGGTGGGACGGGATCATTTTGCTTTCCGCCCTGCTGGCTTACTGCCTTTACCTGGGGCGCAGTGTCAAAAATGGTGACGCAGAGCCTGAGGAGCTGGAGTTTTTGCCGGTTTCTAAGCTGCGGGCGGCGGTTGAGAGTCTCATCATGTTGCTGCTGTTGCTGGGATCGTCTCAGGTGATGGTGTGGGGGGCGGTGGAGCTGGCCCGGGCCATGGGGATCAGCGAGCTGGTGATTGGCCTGACGGTGATCGCTTTTGGCACCAGCCTGCCTGAACTGGCGGCGGCGGTGGCTGGCGTGCGTCGTGGCCTGCACGATATCGCTTTTGCCACCGTGATTGGTTCCAACATCTTTAATCTGTTGGGGGTGATCGCGTTTCCGGCACTGTTGGGAGACGGTCTGCAACTGCCCGGGCAGGTCCTGGCGAGAGATCTGCCTGCGATGGCGATCCTCACGGCCGTTGTTGGGATCATGTTCTTTGCAGCCGTACAGCGTAAGCGCCGCCTGGCACTGACGGGCGGGGGGTATCAGGTGAGCCGGATCGGTGGCGGTGTGCTCCTGGTGCTCTTTACTGGCTATATGTGGCAACTGGCATTGAACGTGACCGCCTGAGTTTCGCCTTTGCCATTGAGTGGTCACCTTACCCTGGGGTAAGGTGACCTCAGTATTTTCGCCTCGACCTACGACCATGCTTGAATCCTTGCTGTCTGAGCTGGGGATTGGTTACCACACCTACCAACACCCCCCGCTCCACAATTGTCAGGAAGCCGACCGTCTGGCCCTGGTGCGCTCCGGTCAAAGGACCAAGTCCCTTTTTCTTAGGGATAACTATGGGAAACGCCACTATCTGCTGATCACCCGGCCCGATAAGGCGGTGGACCTCAAGGCGCTGTCCCGTGAGCATAAGATCGCCCGCCTGGGTTTTGCCTCCGCTGAGCGTCTGGCGCGTTATCTGGGGGTCAAGCCCGGCCACGTCTCCTTGTTGGCGTTGATCAACGATCCCGAGCAGCAGGTTCAGTTGTGGATAGATCGGGAGCTATGGAACGGCGGTCCGCTGCAGTGCCATCCCCTGGATAATACCCAGACCTGGGTGTTGTCCCCGCTCGATATTACCCGTCTGCTGGCCCACTGGCAGCGCGATCTGGTGTTGATGGCGGTGCCTCAGTTGGGGTAAGCCTACACTGAGGTCCTGGCTTGAACTCTCCAGGGGCTGCGCGTCGAACCATGCCCAGATCTGGCTCCACCGTCATTTTGACCTGTTTGACTTTGCTGGCCTTTGCCGGTAACTCCGTGCTATGCCGTCTGGCGCTGGAGCAGCAGGGAATGGATCCGGCCAGTTTCACCTTGTTGCGTCTGGGGAGTGGGGCGCTGCTGCTGGCCCTGTTGGTCGATCGACGGCCGGTGCTCAGGTTGACAGATCGTGGCAGTTGGCTGTCGGGTGGGCTGCTGTTGCTCTACGCTGTTGGCTTTTCCTACGCCTACCGTTTCCTTGATACCGGTACCGGGGCTCTGGTGTTGTTTGCCGTGGTGCAGTTGGTGATGCTGATGGTGGCGTTCAGGCGGGGGGAGCGGCTCAGCTCGTTGGCCTGGCTGGGGGTTGCCCTGGCCTTTGCTGGTCTGGTGCTGCTCTTTCTGCCGAACGTCCGCTCACCGGCACCGGCCGGTTTGTTATTGATGGCCCTGGCCGGGGCTGGCTGGGCGGGTTACACCCTGAATGGCAAGGGCAGTGCGACGCCGCTGCGGGATACCGCTGGCAATTTTATGCGTGCCTCGCTGCTGGCTTTCCCACTGTTCGTTCCGGCACTGCTGTGGGGGCAGTGGCCGGTCACGGGTGTGGTTCTGGCGATCAGCTCCGGCGCTTTCACATCGGCCCTGGGGTACGCTCTTTGGTATCGGGTTCTGCCTAGGCTGCCCACCGCCATTGCCGCGGTGGTGCAACTGGCGGTGCCTTTGCTGGCCGTCCTCGGTGGGCTGATCTGGATCGGCGAGATCCCCAGCCTACGCCTGCTGATCGTCAGCATGATGGTCCTGGGAGGGATCGCGATGGTGATCTGGCAGCGTCATCGCTAAACGGATAGGAATACAAAGCGTGGCGTTGGCGAGCCGAACCAGCAAAGAGGCTCCCCCGCCACGACTGCGCTGTTGAACAGCGGCAGCGACATATGCGCGCTTGTATGACAGCTCAGTCAGAGCCGGTCGACTGAACTTAGGGAGCGGATACGAAAAAGCCCCGATCTTGCGATCAGGGCTTCAAAAGTGGCTCCCCCTGCTGGACTGCTCTTTCTACGAGCTGCGCGACATACGCGCTCTTAATAAGAGCCGGTCCGCCGTTCTACCGACTGAACTTAGGGAGCGGATACGAAAAAGCCCCGATCTTGCGATCAGGGCTTCGAAAGTGGCTCCCCCTGCTGGACTGCTCTTTCTACGAGCTGCGCGACATACGCGCTCTTAATAAGAGCCGGTCCGCCGTTCTACCGACTGAACTTAGGGAGCGGATACGAAAAAGCCCCGATCTTGCGATCAGGGCTTCGAAAGTGGCTCCCCCTGCTGGACTTGAACCAGCGACATACGGATTAACAGTCCGCCGTTCTACCGACTGAACTAAGGGGGAACAAAAATGGTGCCTCGTCCCGGAATCGAACCAGGGACACGCGGATTTTCAATCCGCTGCTCTACCAACTGAGCTAACGAGGCAAAAGTGGCTCCCCTTGCTGGACTTGAACCAGCGACATACGGATTAACAGTCCGCCGTTCTACCGACTGAACTAAAGGGGAACAGATTGTTACGTGTTTAGCCTGACGTCTCAGAATATGGTGCCTCGTCCCGGAATCGAACCAGGGACACGCGGATTTTCAATCCGCTGCTCTACCAACTGAGCTAACGAGGCGAAAGTGGCTCCCCCTGCTGGACTTGAACCAGCGACATACGGATTAACAGTCCGCCGTTCTACCGACTGAACTAAGGGGGAACAGATTGTTATGTGTTTAGCCTGACATCTCAGGATGCTCCCTTAAGTCCTGTTGGACTTGAACCAGCGACATACGCTGTTTCTTACAAGAGTACAGTCCGCTGTTTTGTACCGACTGAACTAAGGGGGAACAGATTGTTACGTGTTTCGTCTGACGTCTCAGGAATATGGTGCCTCGACCCGGAATCGAACCAGGGACACGCGGATTTTCAATCCGCTGCTCTACCAACTGAGCTATCGAGGCGACGGGGCGCTATTAAACGGATTTTGCCTGTTCAAGTCAACACGATTTTTGCCGTTTGGGTGAAAGATGCGCATTGATGCGTCAAGTGGGCGAAGTTTAGACGGAATGGGGCCTTCAAGCCTCCTGGGTGAATGATTTTTGTCCGCCTCGGCGTGTGTTGAGCGTGTCGTGTTTTTGTCTCGTCACTGGTGCGCCGGTTACATATTGGCCGAATATCGCTCATCGGGGCAAAATATTTGGTCCTGAAGTCTTTGTGGAGGGGGAGGGAGCGACAATTTGTCTGGGTAATTTTCTGGCAAGGCTCAGGGAGGATGCTTGCTCCCTTGCTGTCATCCCCTAAATGGCCGAGGCGAGCCCAAAATCCCACCAGTAGGTTGAAAGGTCCGGTGGCCAAGCGAAAGATTGCGCTAACGGGTTAAGCGCATTTTCAACCTGCGGGGGTCCTTGATGATGGGGACGATTAACAGATGATAAGGATATGAGCATGGGGCCGTTAACCGGATACCGGATCATTGAAATGGTGGGGATAGGCCCTGGCCCATTTGCTGGCATGATGCTGGCTGATATGGGCGCAGAGGTGATCGCCGTTGAGCGAAAGGTGAAGGGAGGAGCGCCCCAGTTACCGGTGGACATCAATCGACGGGGTAAACGTTCGATCGTGCTCGATCTCAAGTCGAAGCCGGGACGTGAAGCGTTGCTGAAGTTGGTGGAGAGTGCCGACGGCCTGTTTGAAGGGTTTCGCCCTGGTGTCATGGAAAAGTTGGGACTGGGGCCCGAGGAGTGCCTGGCTCGCAATTCGAAGCTGGTCTACGGGCGGATGACTGGATGGGGGCAAGAGGGGCCGCTGGCCAATACGGCTGGACATGACATTAACTATATCGCTCTATCTGGTGCCTTGTACTCCAACGGCCCAGGCGACCGGCCACCAAGCCCGGCCTTGAACCTGGTTGGGGACTATGGTGGCGGCGGCATGATGCTGGCGTTTGGGTTGGTCTGTGGCTTGCTTGAGAGCAAGGGGAGCGGAGAGGGGCAGGTGATTGATGCGGCCATGACTGAGGGCTCAGCAGCTTTGATGTCGCTGATGTTTTCGTTAAAAGCTTCCGGGGTCTGGCAGGCTCAGCGTGGGATTAACTTGTTTGATGGTGGTTGCGGCTATTACGGTAGCTTTGCCTGTGCCGATGGGGCTTTTGTTGCAATGGGGCCGATAGAACCGCCTTTTTTTGCTCAGTTTGTCGAGTTAGTTGAAGGTGATCCAGAATGGCTGACGTGGCATAGCAATCCACGTAAGTGGTTTGAACTTCGCCAAGCCTTGACGGCTCTGTTTGTTAGCCAGCCCCAAAGTCATTGGGCATCGCTGTTTGATGGAACGGATGCGTGTGTCACACCAGTCTTGCCGTTCTGGCAGGCGCATGAACACCCGCATGCTAAGGCTCGAAACAGTTTCGTGGAGATCGATGGAGTTGTTCAGCCGGCACCAACGCCCAGATTCAGCCGGACGGTACCTCAGGTACCGCAGGCGGCGCCCGGTGTTGGGGAAGATGGTCCGGATCTGCTGGCAGAGCTGGGTTTGGACGCCGAGGCGATCGGCCAGTTGCTCGGTGGAGATGATTGCTAAAACCCTGCTGTAGGGAGAGGCAGTGATGGGTTTGGTCGTGCTGTGGAAGCTCCATCAGGATTGATGCGAGAACCGGCTGTGGCGGGATGGAATGAGGAGCATGCATGTATCAGAAAGATATATTACAGGGACGAGTGGCCTATCTGTCTGGCGGCACCAGTGGCATTAATCTGGGGATCGCGAAGGGCCTGTCGGCGTACGGTGCCAAGGTGGTGGTGATTGGACGTAACGAGGAGAAGGCTCAGGCCGCGGCGGAGGCGATCCGTCAGCATGCTGGTGGCCCTGCCCTGGCTTTTTCTGCCGATGTGCGGGACTACGATGCGGTGATGGCTACGCTGGAGCAGACAAGGGAGCAGTTTGGTGAGCCTGACATAGTGATTGCCGGTGCTGCTGGCAATTTCCCGGCACCGGCTTCGGGGATCAGTGCCAATGGTTTCAAAACCGTGGTCGATATCGATCTGTTGGGCACTTTCAATGTCTTCCGAGCCGCCTATGAGCATTGCAAAAAGCCGGGCGCCAGTTTTATTGCCATTACGGCGGAGCAGGCGGTCAAGGCCACACCATTTCAGGCTCATGTGGGAGCGGCCAAGGCCGGGATCAACATGCTGATCAAGGATCTGGCTTTCGAGTGGGGCCGGGAGGGGATCCGGGTTAATGGGATCTGTCCCGGACCTATCGAGGATACAGAAGGGATGCGGCGCTTGGCACCCACGGCAGAGATTGAACAGGCGATGAAGGCACGGATCTCCTTGGGACGCTTCGGTGATAAGGAGGATATTGCCAATGCGGCCGTATATCTGTGCAGTGAACTGGGCCGTTATATAACGGGAACGATTCTGGATGTGGATGGTGGGTGTCAGCTAGGGGATGCCAGCGGTAACCTTATCAAGGCATTACCCAAAAAAGGTGGCGCCTGATCAAAGTCGTTTAGTGGGTTTGGAGGGCCGGTGCTGTTGTGCACCGGCTTTTTTGATCCGGATAAAAATCGGTTCGCGTGAGTCGTTATTTCCCTGTGGGTGAAGGTTTTTATCCTGAGGCGGACGAAAGCGTTAAGTGTTCAGACCGAGTGTGTTTATTGATGAGATATTTGCCAGCGTAGTGAGATTTTTATCACAGGGGGAGAAGGGGTTTATTGGTAGCATGACAACATGCTTATCTCGCAACTCAAGTTGATGATAAAAAAGAATAATATTCAATGCTGAACCTTTCAAAGTCGGTGGATTTTGACCCGGAAGAGGTTTGCCTGATCGATAAACGTTCAGGCGAACGCATTGTACTGACGCTTTCTGAGTCGTCGGTGTTAGCGGCATTGATTGCTCACCGTGATGAGGTTTGTAGTAAAGAGGCCTTGTTGGCAGCGGGGTGGCCCGAGCGCGTCGTAGCGTCTTCCTCCTTGCTGCAGTGCATCAGTCTGCTTCGTAAAAAATTGCAGCCTTACCCCGAGATAGAGTTAAAGACGGTGGCGCGCAAAGGCTATCAGTTATCCCTACGTGTGTTTGATGAAGACGTGGCCCCTCCTCAGCGGTCAAAGCGATTGGGACTGATCCTGGTGACGCTCGGCGTTGTACTCTTGCTAAGTGCTGCCAGCTGGTATGTCAGTGATTACCATAAAGCATTGAAAAACAGTCATGCCTGGAGTGGAAGTGTCAATCGGAGTTTGATCATTGGCAGTGCTCGCGGCCCATTGCGATTACTGTTGCGCTCGGATCAAGAGGCACCCCTTCCGGCCAGTTGGCAGCGTCACTTTACCCAGACTCCTTTGGTCTCCATGGGGTTCAATCATTTCCTCTCGGTGGGTTTGGCGAGTGATTATGGCCATTCACTGGCGTTGTGTCCGCATTATCGAAAGGGACGTTGTGATGGTAAGGACTTGCTCAACTTGACGTTTCCTCATGGTCAGCAGGTGGATTTGGATCTTCTGGCGTTCATGGAGCTGGCCGATACCATGGAGGGGCGGATCCGTTACAACCGGATCCAACTGCCTGATACCTCTCAATTTAGTGGCGAACTGGTGGAGCAGATCTATCAGGGCGATCTCTACTTTCCCGCCAACGATCGCCGCCTGATCCGGGTTGACCACAGCATCTCACTGGTTTACCGCAATGAAGATCATGGTGTGATGGCTGTGAGTTTCTGTGTGACCGACCAAGACTGCGCGACCTCGCCCATCAAGTTCCGCATGGAGGGGCGCTTCTCACGTTATGAGGTGCCGTTTGATTCCGGCATAATCGAGGCTTTCCAGGTGAAGATCACCGAGAAGCAGATGTTGACGCCGGAGCGTGTCAGCCCGGCGGCCTTGGGTTTCTATCGTGATCTGCGTCGCCGTAGCTTGGATCCTCAAGAGATCTATTTTTACCGCCTGTATCAGGATGAAGGGTCAGCCCTGTGGATCATCCCTTTCATGGGGCAGACGCTGGGATGGATGGAGCGCACCGAACTGAAAATGTGACTTGCGTGAGAATGGCGCCATGGGCGCCATTTTTGTGTTTAGCCCGGATGAGGCTGAGCGTATTTGTCGATGAGCTGGTCCAGATAGGCGGGAATGGCTTGATCGGTCCAATCCAGATAACCACGGACAAAGCCAATCAGGTTCCCTTCGCCATCCAGCAGGTAGGTGGCTGGAACCACGTTGACGGGAACAGCAGTACCTATGATGTGCTCAGGATCGTACCAGGTGGCTAGTTCTTCCATGTTGTTTTTGCTCAGCATGTTACGTACGGACTGTGGCAGATCGCCCTCCTGATCTATGTTCAGGGGGACCACGGTCAGTGCCTTCTCGGCATAGTTCTGGCGGATCTGCTCCATCTCCGGTAACTCTTTTCGGCAGGGGCCGCACCAGGTGGCCCACAGGTTCACCAGTACGATCTTGCCCTGATGTTCGCCCAGAGTCACGTGCTCACCAAGATCATTGGTAAAGGACAGTTCGGGCATGCGCCTGGCCTGAGAAAACTCAATCAGGCGGGAGAGGACCATAGGTTTGGCAAGGGGTGTGCCGGTATCGTATGCCTTTTCAAGCTGTGACGTCGCGTACGCGGGCAGGCAGAGTAGGGTTGCCAGCATCAGGGTGAAGGCTCTCATTGTTTTTCTCCTCGATGAATACGTCGACTGGCCAGTGCGACACCGACCGCCATCATCAATAACAGGACTAAGGGGCCTAGCCAGAGCACTGCCGTGCTTGGCTGCAGGGGGGGACGGTAGCGGATCTGCATACCGTATCGAGCCTCAAGCTCGGCGATCACCTCGTTTTTGCTGGCACCTGCCAACAGACGTTCGGCGATCCTTGCCTTGAGTTCGAAAGCGATGGGGGCTTGTGACTCCAGCACCGTCAGGTTGATGGAGGCTGGGCAGCGTAACTCGGCGGCGATGGCCTCGAACTCTTGCCTTTGCACCGGGTTGAGGCCGTTAGCCATACAGGGCAAGGCAAGTAGCAGCAGTAGCCAGGTTAGGCAGTGGCGGATCATGCTCGTCTCCTTAATCCATACAGGCACAACAGGGCCCCAAGCATCATTAACGCGGCACCGAGCCAGAGGCCGTTGATCCCCGGTTTATGGCTTAGGCGAAGCAGGTATTCACCCGAGTCCAGTTCGGGCCCCATCGACAGGTAGAGATCTCCCCGCGGGCGTCTCAGCAATGCAGACTCGGTTAGTTCGGTCATGTCGTCCAGATAGGTCCGTCGTTTCGGCCGAAGGGTAGTGAGCATTGTCCCCTCACTGTCTTCGACCCGGATCCGGGCGGCGGTGCCAATATAGCCTCGGCCGGTGATCGATTCTGTGGCTTCGTAGATCAGGGTGTAACCGGCGATGATCCGGCCCTTACCGGGTCCCATTCGGACCATGGCGTTCTCTTCGAAGTGCGATACCAAGGTGGCACTCAGTATGGCGATCGCCAGGCCCAGGTGGGCGAGGAAGGCACCCAAGGTAGGTGGAGCGGTTAATGATCTGGGCTCATAGACGAGGCGAAAAAGTAGGGTCAGGCAAAGGGCGATCCCCGCAGCCAATCCTGGCCACAGGTAGGGGCTGGTATCCCCCTCCATGAGCCAGGGGATCCCCGCGGCTGAGAGCGCCGCCACGACAAGAATACCTATGGTGACACGCCTCTTTTGAGGCAGTGTCGGGAGCAGGGTCAGTGTGGCCAGTAGGGCGATCAGGCAGGTGATGGGGACAAACAGGGTATTGAAGTAGGGGGGACCAACAGAGATGGCACCCAGCCCCAAGATCCGGAACAGGATGGGGTAACAGGTGCCCAGCAGCACGGCAAAGCACGCCACCAGCGTCAGCATGACGCCGAGGCCGGTCAGGCCGCTCCGACCACTGAGCACCAGGGGCTCACTGCGGGGCAGACCGCGCCAGGCTATCAGTACCAGGGCGGGTCCGACTGTGGCGATGAGCAAAAGTAGGATGGCGATGCCCCGCTTGGGATCGGAGGCAAATGCGTGAACCGAGTCAATCACACCCGAACGGACCAAGAAGGTGCCGATGAGACTCAAGGCATAGCCCAGCAGACACAGACACAGTGTCGTTGCTTTAAGGCTCCTGTCCGTACGATTGAGGTACAGCACATGGAGTAAGGCTGTGGCCACCAGCCAGGGAATAAAGGAGGCGTTTTCCACGGGATCCCAGAACCACCAGCCCCCCCAGCCCAACTCGTGATAGGCCCACCAGGAGCCAAAGGCGTTGCCCCCGGTTAGCAGAAGCCAGGTAAACAGTGTCCAGCGTCGCAGCCAACGTGCCAGCTGGGGATCTTCCTGGCGCTGCCATAGGGTGGCCACAGCGCCGGCAAAGAGTACGGTAAAGCCGACGTAACCCAGGAAGATCAGGGGAGGGTGCAGCAGCATCCCAATGTCCTGTAGCAGGGGATTGAGATCTCGCCCTTCGATGGGGACCTGGGGCAGGAGCCGGACAAAGGGGTTTGAGGTCAGCAGGATGATGGTGTTGAAACCGGCGATCACGCCACTGAGGACGGTGATCAGGGGACCTTGAAGTTGCGCTGTCGAACCGTGGTTTCGCCCCTGATGAGCACAGGCCAGGATCAGAGCAGCCGACCAAAACAGAAATGAGCCTTCATGCCCCCCCCAAAGAGCAGCGATCTTGTAGGGCCAAGCCAGTGTGCTATTGGAGTTATAGGCAACAAAGGCGACGGAGAAGTCATTTCGAAGAAAGCTCAGTACAAGGAGCATGACCGCGAGCAGGCTGCCAACCGTCATAATAAAAACCCCGGCACGTTGTAACTGCCACCGATACTCTTTATGGCAGGGGAACGCGGGAAGAGTAAATACCAGGAAGGCAGCGATTGTACTGAGAATGAAAGCGAAGTGACCAACTTCTGGTATCACGTGCTACCTCTTAATAAAACAACTGGAATGAATTTTGTTTTCCGAGGAGAAACCCTGCAGGAAGAACAACCATATCATCGAGAAATAAAGTGTCTTGAATTGCGTGGTATAATTGTGAACTCGCTCCAATTAACTCCTGATGCACTCCCTGTTGTCATTTTGAATAATTTTCCCCAATCCTTAATGTATTTGTCGGGTCAAGCAACATTCTGACCTAGTCGCACTCTTTTAGTCTTTTTTAGATCTAATAACTGCTTTTTTTGATTGTTTTCAGATGGCGGAATTTGCACATAAGTCCTTAATTTATATCTGTTTATATTTTTGTTTTCTTGGTTTTGCTTGATCAGTCCTCAAGCCTGGATGAAATGTGATCTCTAGGCGGTTTGTGCAGGATGGCTGGTGCTCTAATGGTATTCCGCGCCCGGCAGTTAGTTTAAATGGGATATTTAAGTTGGTTGTTGGGTGAGGGATGAAAATTAGGAGATGATGATGAAAACCTGGAAACTCCGGGCAACACTAGGTGCACTTGTATGCTGTAGCGCGGTGGCGGCATATGCTGCAACTGATGCAGCGAAAGGCCCTAAGCCCAAGATGTCGCCGCAAGCTCAATTGATCTTGGATAACCCTCAGGGCACCGAGGATAAAAATGGAGTGAAGACCCTGCACGATTATATTGTGCAGGAGAAGGACCTGTTTGATTTCCTGTTCGAGAACCATCCAATCTTTAAAACCTATGGACCGGAAGGGCGGTTGCTTGGTACCCCACATATCAGTGACCGGGGTGAGGAGTACCTGCATACGGGTAACTCCGAGGCTTACAGTGCTGAAAAGGGTCGGCCCTCTGCGGTTCAGTACCGCTTGGGTGCCAAGTCGATTCTGGACTATCCCAACAAATTTATTGGCCCAGAGAAGTGTGGCGAATGCCACGCGGTTCAGTACGAGAAGTGGAAGCGCTCTCGCCACGCCAATACCATCCGCTTCCCCGATGAGATCATCGAGGCGCCTAATGGCGATCTGAACGCCGGCCTGTTCGGTACTCAGGCTTCAGTATTGCCAATGGGGATCACCGAAGACGCCATCTATGCCGTGGTGGGGACACCCCGTACCAAGTATGGCTTTATCGATTCCTACCTGGTGCGTGGTACTTATCACGTGAAGGATGGCCTGCTCAAGGACGGTACGGGCACCCTGGTGGCTGGTGGCAACCAGTTTTCTCGCAACTGGGCGGAGTTCCTGACCCCCGAGATGGCCAAGAAGATCAATAAGGTGATCCCGGATTTCCCGGTGGACATGGAAGACCACGGCAAGATGGGCTCCGAGGTGTGGGGGATGAACTCCTACGGCTCCAGCTACCAGGATAAGCTGCTGTTCCAGCCAGCCGCGTCCTACTGCGAGGTGTGCCATACCTTCAAGTTCGATTTCCAGTCCTCAGATGAGTTCTTCGATGCCCTGGGCGATCCACAGAAACTGCGTGAGCACACCATCTCCAAAGGGGTGGCCTGTGAGGAGTGTCATGGCGCCGGTGCTCACCTGGATGGCGGTGTTGGCAACATGCAATCCAACTGTGAACGCTGCCATCAGCGCTTCGATTACAAGCCACAGATCGCTATGGGTCCCGACTCCAAGCCGGAAGATGCCTTTGGCGTGAAGATGAAGGGCGCCTGCCCCTCCTGTGGTACCGAAGGCTCCCAGATGTTTGGCTCAGCTCACTATGACAAGGGGATGCGCTGTACAACCTGTCACGATCCCCATGAAGTGACCGACGGCACCTACCTGTCTGGTGTGACTAAGACCAAACAGAAAAAAGCCTGTGCGGATTGTCACGACGCTCAGGCGGAGATCCACGCCAACTCCAAGGCCCACGGTGAAAATGACTGCAGTTCCTGCCACATGCCAAACATGGGTAGCTGTGAGAAGTTCACCTCGATCCAGTTCTCCGATATGGCCGGTTTCGACAACGTGCGTGCTTCTCACGTCTGGAACATCGATATCCATCCGAATCGCAAGACACTCAACCCTGCTGAAGGTCAGCCGCGCGATGGCACGGGTAAAGACTGGACCATGGCCAAGGATGAGAGTGGTTACACCTACCTGGATCTGATGTGGTCCTGTGCCCGTACCTCCGCTTCCGATCGCAACGTGGTCAATGGCAAGGGTTGTCACAGCCAGTTCCAGTCCGAACTGGATGTCGGCCTGCACTTCGTAGATCAGATGGAGATCTACGGAGAGGTGATGAAGTGGCAGGAGCCGATCAAGGCGACCCACGGCAAGGTGGTGAACTCCATCAAGCGCATTGAGCAGCTGATGAACGTGACCCGCCTGACCACCTCCGACAAGGCCAAGGTGCTGCTGCTGACCGACAAGGCCCGCGATGCCGTGGCCAAGATCGAGAAAGACGGCTCCTGGGGTGTGCACGGCTTCGAGTACTCCAAGCGGATCATCGAGGACGCCTGGATCTACGTTCAGGAAGCTCAGTCCATGCTCGATACCGGTGATTACATCGGCGAGTGATGCCGTATGGGGCCCCAGCCTGTGGGGCCCCATTGAGGAGTGTGTATGAGAAAGGCTTTATCCCTGTGTGCGGCATTGCTGTGTTGCCCGGCCCTGGCCGGTGCCGGTGGTGAGCTTCGCCCTGCCGAGGTGTACGAGACGCAGCTCAACTACATCAGCATGCTGGAAGCGGAGCAGAAGATTGGTCAGCCCGGCGTGCTGTTCTACGACGTCAATATTCTGGAGATCTGGGCCGAAGGCTACATCCCAGGGGCTATTCATTTTTTTGTCGATAACTGGAAAGAGCTGCTGCCCGAAGACAAGGATGTCGAGATGATTTTTTACTGCGCGAATCGTCTATGCAATGCCAGCGAGATCGCAGCACACGCGGCCATGTCCATGGGCTACACCAATGTTCGCCAGATGCCGGAAGGGATATATGGCTGGCGCATGTCCGGTCGTGTCACAGAAAGACCCTAACTTCGAGCTACTTAAGAGATCAGATGATGAAGATGTTTCGCAAACCTTGTTTGGCCGCCCTGACCCTTGGTGCGGTTGTTCTTTGCCTGCCCGCCCAGGCTAGCAGCGCCATGGGCAACGATGCCGAGAAAGAGTCCTATAGCCTGGGGGCCACCTTTGGCAAATACCTGGCGGGCCAATTGGCCAGTCAGGCTCAGTTGGGAGAGGGCTATGAGCTTTCCGCGCTGCTGGCGGGACTGAGCGATGCCCTTAACAACGAGGTGCAATTGGATAACGAGGCCCTGGTGGACCACCTCAATGCCCGGGCTGAACGTTTGAACCTCTTGGTCAAGGCGCAGCGGGACAAGGAGATTGAACTGCAGAAAGCCTCGTCGACCCTGTTTTTGACCGAGAACGCTGGCAAAGAGGGCGTCGTGGTAACCCCTTCGGGTCTGCAATACCAGGTACTGGAAGTCGGCGAAGGTCCCAAGCCGGCCCGTGAAGACGTGGTTACCGTCAATTTTAAGGGGTGGACCATGGACGGTGCCCAGTTTGAAAACACCTATACCCAAGGCGGTCCCAAGCAGGTGGCCTTGATCAACACCGTCGCTGGCTGGGAAGAGGGGCTGCAGCTGATGTCCCCCGGTGCCAAGTACCGCTTCGTGATGCCCGCAGAGCTGGGCTATGCAGGCATGGAGATGGGAGAGATCCCTGCCCATACTGCGCTGATCTTCGAAATTGAGCTGTTGTCCCACGCCAAGCCCGGAGCCGGAACGAGCCTGCACGGGGCGATGAACGGGCATCCATAAATTCTATTTTTCAGCTAACCCGATTGTTTGCTTACGTTTGAGGAAGTTATGGAACCACTTGCATTAACCCTGACGTGCCTGCTGTGTTGGGTCGTTGCGATCTTTGCACGGGCGCATCGCCGATGCGTGGTGGCAGGCCATGCCCCAAAGCTTCTGATCTCATGCCTCCTGTTATGCACCCTCATCCTCCCTGCAACGTTAGTGTATGGCCAATTGGGACGGTATTCAGACTGGGACTCAGGCGAGACCGAGCATCGGGTTAGCTACCTCATTCATCAAGAGATCAATACGGATCGCCTGGCCATAGAGCAGGGACCGCATGCGCCACAACGTTACCTGCGCCTGGCCAACAACCTGGCGGATGCTGGCCAATACGAGGAAGCGGCGTCGGTGATGGCGCAACTGTTGGCGCAGGCCGAACCCCAGCCGACGTGGCTTGGTCTTAGCGCGACCTATCAGTATTACCGAGATGGGCGTTACCTGAGCGATCCGGTCGTGGCACTCACTAATCAGGCCCTGGAGCTTGACTCCAGCGAGGTGAATACCCGGCTCTTGTTGGCAAACCATGCCTATCTCAATGGCCAATTTCAGGAAGCGATCGGGCACTGGAACGCCTTGCTGGCCAGCGACAAAGCCCAGGTGAATCGAGTTGCCATCGGTAATGCCATTGCCAAAGCACGGCTGGCGGACGCTTCCTGACGAACTTATTCCAACAATCACCATGAGGACGATGATGTGGACCAATTAAAGCTGCACCGACGCCGATTCCTGCAGGGGTTGGGAGCGGGCACTGCTGCCGTGACTCTGGCTGCCTGCAGCAGTCACCAAGACGAAGATGCGCAGGGGGCTCAGCCTCACTATGTGATGATGTTTGATCAGAGCAAGTGCACAGGCTGTGGTCGCTGTAAAGAGGCCTGTAATCAGGCCAATAATCTGCCCGAAGGGATGTCTCGCCTGGCACTGGAGCGCCAGAGCGACCGTGTCGAAGGGGCTGTGTGCCCCCAGTGTGGCAAAACCCAGTGCAACTGCGATCGCAAGTACGTTCGGATCTCCTGCCAACAATGTCAGAAGGCTCCCTGTGTCATGGTGTGCCCGACCGGTGCGGCCTATCGCGATCAAGAAACGGGGATCGTCTCCATGGATGGCAGCAAGTGTGCAGGCTGTAAGTATTGTATCGCTGCATGTCCCTACAACGTCCGTCAGATCAACCAAGAGACCAAGGTGGCGGATAACTGTGATTTCTGCCTGCACAGCAAGTTGGCCAAGGGGGAAAGGCCAGCGTGTGTACAGGCCTGCAAGTACCAGGCGCTGGTGTTTGGTGATGCCAACAATCCCAACAGTTACATCAGTCGCCTGCTGGCGGTGAAGAATACCCAGAGGATCCGTCCTCATCTGGGGACTGAGCCGAGCCTGCAATATGTCGCCATTCTGAAGCCGGAGGTTTGAGCATGAACGGTATCGATTTTACTACTGGCCTGGGAGAGACCATTGCCTGGCCCTGGCCCATTGCGGTCTACCTGTTTTTTGCCGGGATCTCCGGTGGCTCATTGGCTGTAGCCCTGCTGATGCGGATCTACAAAAAGCAGACGGAGAACACGCCGCTGCTCAAGGCCGCCAGCCTGGTGAGCTTTGTGACCATCGCATTGGGCATGCTGTGCCTAGTGCTGGATCTGACCAACCCCTTGTTCTTCTGGAAGATCCTGGTTTTTTACAACTTCAACTCCGTGATGTCTCTCGGGGTGATCGTGCTGTCAGTCTATATCCCCCTGACTCTGGTGATGAGTGCCTTTGCCCTGTGTGAAGAGCTGGAACGGATCCCTCAGATCCGTTTCCTATTGCCCTGGCTTGATCGTCTGTCGGCAGTGCGCGTTCCCTGCCAGTGGCTGGCACTGATCTGTGCGGTGGCGGTCTGCGCCTACACCGGCTTCCTGATCTCGGCGCTGATCCGCTTCCCGATCATCAACACCTCGGTGCTGCCGGCACTGTTCGTGGTCTCCGGCCTCTCTGCCGGCACAGCGGTGGCCAAGATGGTGGCGGTTCGCTTCTTTGGTGAAGACAGCCACAGCGAAGAGATGCACCTGTTGCACGGTGTCGAGTGGCCCATCATGGCCGTTGAGGGGCTATTTATCTTTATGCTGGTCAGCAGCTTGATCTTCGGAGGTGCTGGCGCCAGTGCGGTAGCGGCCTTTTCTCAGGGAACCTGGGGGGCCCTGTTCTGGGGCGGTGTTGTCGGCCTGGGCTTTATCATGCCGTTGCTGCTCAACTTTGGCCTGGGGCGTCGTTTTGCCCACTCGGGGCAAGCCTTCTACATGACCTGCACCAGTGTCGTCTGCGGCATGATGTGCCTTCGCCTGTTTCTGTTGTACGCAGGCCAGATCTACACCATCTGAGTGGTTTGAGCCGGGGGTAACCCCGGCAAGTTTTCGGAGAGTTTGTTGTGCGTAAAATGGTTATTCTTCTCACCAGCCTGGTATTGATGGCCTGCTCTGAGAGTGGGAGTGAGACGGCGGCTGCGACGGCTCATATTGAGCTGAATGCTCGCTGCCACCTGTGTGGAATGGCGGTGATCCAACAGCCGGGCCCCAAGGGCACGGCCGATCTGCTCAGTGAGCAACGGCTGAAGTTTTGCTCAACCCGAGATCTGTTTGAGTTCTATTTGCAACCGGGCAACACCCGTCAGGTGAGCCAGTTGCTGGTGCACGACATGGGGGATACCGACTGGCAGCGCCCAGGGGATGAGCACTTTATCGATGCCCGGGAAGCCTGGTATGTCTATGGCTCGGATCGCAAAGCGGCCATGGGCCCCTCACTGGCGACTTTCGCCAGTGAGCAGGGGGCTCAGAGTTTCGCCGATCAATTCGGCGGCCGTGTCTTTGTCTTTACCGAGATCAGCCTGGATCTGCTGAGTCACAAAATGGGGCATCATGGTGGTCACGGGGTTCACTGAGTCCATGATGATCCGCCTCCAGGGAATAGTACTGCTCTGGCTGTTGGCGCTGTCGGTTCAGGCGGCGGGCCAGGTGGTTACCCCGGAAACCCTGTCGGATCATCTGCTCCAGGCCAGTCCTGGGGATATCCTGGTGTTATCGGCCGGGGACTACCCAGGTCCGCTCACCCTCGATAAACCCATTACCCTGGTGGGGGAAGAGGGGGCCCGGCTGCTGGGAGATGGCTCGGGCAGCGTACTGATCATCGATACTTCTGAGGTCCGGATAGAAAATCTTGATATTCAGGGTTCGGCGCAGGCGCTGTTCAGTAAGCATGCCGGGATCCTGATCCGGCCTGAGCACAGCAACATAGTGTTGATCCAGAACCGCATCGAGGGCCGGGGTCATGGGATCCTGGCCGAGCGCTCGACCCATTTGGTCATCGAGAACAACCGGATCGACGGCGATCCCAGCCTGCCCCTGATGCTGCGCGGCGACGGGATCCACCTGAATCGCGTTGAGCACGCCCTCGTGGGCCAGAATCGGCTCGAGCGGGTTCGTGACGGGATCTATCTCGAGTCCAGTCAAGCGATCCAGGTGCAGGCTAACCGAATGCGCTGGCAGCAATATCCCCTCCACCTGATGTATTCCAGCCAGGTTCGTGCCTGGCATAACCTGGCGGAAGATGTGCTGGGGGGCTGGGCCCTGATGGATTCGAGTGACGTGGCGCTGCACGATAATCGGCTCCATCGTGCCCGGGAGTTTGGTGTGCTGTTGAACGTCACCCAGAGGGCTCGGATCTGGAATAATCTGGTGGTTGATGTGGCCAACCCCGACAGCCCGGACTCCTATGATGCCGAAGGTAAGGGGCTCCATATCTATGGTGCCAGCGACAACCGTGTGTACCAAAACCGCTTTGAGAACTGTCAGATAGGGGTGATGTTGGCACTGGGGGGCGAGGACAACCTGGTGTTTGGCAACGCCTTTATCCATAACCGCACCCAGGTGAAATATCTGGGGGAGGAAGCCGTCAACTGGAGCCATGAAGGCCAGGGCAACTACTGGAGCTCCTATCAGGGCTGGGATCTCAATGGAAATGGGATCGGCGATGCCCCCTACTGGCCCAATGACGATCTGGACCGTTTGTTCTGGCTCTATCCAGAGGCCAGCTTCCTGCTCGATAGCCCGCTGGTCCGAGTGATCCGCTTCCTGTTGCAGAGTCAGCCCGCTCCCCGTGTCGGCGGAGTGGTTGATCCCCACCCCCTGCTGTATGCCCCACAGCTTCAATTTGAGAATGCACCATGAATGTACCGGCGATCCACGCCCTAAACCTGAATAAAAGCTATCAAAATCACCGTGCCCTGAAAGGGATCAGCTTTGCGCTGGACTCCGGGGAGATGATGGCCTTGCTGGGACATAACGGTGCGGGCAAAAGCACCCTGATGAAGTTGATCCTGGGTCTGCTCAGCCCGGACAGTGGCCATCTGTCCGTGCTGGGAAAAACGCCGTCACAGCTCGAAGACCGGCGCCAACTGGCCATCGGTTATCTGCCCGAGCAGGTGAGCCTCTATCCCCAGATGAGTGGACAGGCGTTGCTGAACTACTTTGCCGATCTGCGTGGGGTGAAACGCGGGCAGGCACAGGAGTTGCTGGTCGAACTTGAATTGAGCAGTGTTGCCCATCGGCCTGTAGGCCAGTACTCCAAGGGGATGCGGCAACGTCTGGGACTGGCTCAGGCATTGTTGGGCCAGCCTAAGGTGTTATTGCTTGATGAGCCCACCGTAGGGCTTGATCCCGACTCATCGGCCTACCTCTATCACGCCCTGTCCAGACAGCGGGCGCGCGGCTGTGCGGTGATCGTCTGTACCCACGAACTGACCCTGATCGAGCCCCATTTTGATCAGGCGCTGCTTTTGTCCCAGGGACAGGTGGTGGCCAAGGGAGCGCTGGATACATTGCGTCATGAGACGGGCCTGAAGACTCGCATTGAGCTTAGCGGTGGCGAGGACCGCATAGAGCGGGATGAGTTGCTGGCGCCCCTGTGGGATCCCGCGACCCATTCCCTGTTGGTCAATAGCGGCCAAAAACGCAGCGCCATCGCCCGCCTGGCCAGTGTCCATGGCTTACTGGATTTTACCGTGGCGGCACCGAGCCTGGCTCAGATCTACCATCACTATCAGTCACGGTTGGGAGCAGTGCAATGAAGCCGATGATTGTTATCGCCCGCAAGGAGTTCGCGGATGGGCTGCGCAGCCGCTGGCTGCTCTGCCTTGGGGGTTGCTTCCTGGCGTTGTCACTGGTGCTGATCCTGTTTGGCAGCGCCGCCACTGGCAGCCTGCAACAGGGTCGATGGCAGGAGTCCCTTTCCAGCCTGGCGACCCTGGCGGCGGTGTTGATCCCCCTGATCGCCATCCTGCTCAGCTACGACCGCTTTGTCGGGGAGCGGGAGGATGGCACCCTGCTGCTGATGCTGTCCTACCCCCTGCACCGCAGGGAACTCCTGCTGGGCAAGTTTATGGGCCAGGCGGGGATCCTGGCATGTACCGCATTGCTCGGGTTTGGCCTCAGCGGGTGGGTTCATCTGCTGATCACACCGGAGGGGCTACGCCAGGGGATGGTCGTCGCCTACCTGGTGTTTGTGTCCAGTGCCATCTTACTGGGGTGGGTGTTTATCGGGCTGGGTTACTGGATCAGTCTCGGGGCGCAAAGCAAGGGGCAGGCGGTGGCCAAGCTGTTTTCCCTCTGGCTGGTCTTTGTCCTGCTTTACGATCTTGTCCTGCTGGCCCTGTTGGTCGGGCCTTGGGGTGGTGGCTGGATCCGGGGATTGATCCTGCTCAACCCGGTGGATCTGTTCCGTCTGCTGAATCTGATCGCCAGCGGACACGATTCGGTTACCGGCGTCCTCTCCCTGTTCCACCATGCCGCGCTGGGCCCGGGGGTGATGGCACTGTCTCTGTTGGGGTGGCTCATGGCGCTATTGTGGTGCTGCCAGCGCCGCCTCGCCAAGCTGGTGCCCTAAGCACCGGGTAGTAGGCTCTTGATACACAAATGCCCCGGAACCGGGGCATTTGAGCAAGGGGAAGCGGCAAAGCCGCAGGCTCCATTAGGCTTCGGGCGGACGGTAGCCTTCGATATGGATATCTTCGCCTTCGAACAGGAATTTAACCATGTTGTCCTGCAGCATCTGGCGGTGCTCAGGGTTCATCATGTTCAGCTTGTGTTCGTTGATCAGCATGGTTTGCTTTTTTTGCCACAGGGTAAAGGCTTCCTTGGAGATGTTGTCAAACACCCGCTTGCCCACTTCACCTGGGATTAGTTGGAAATCCAGCCCTTCGGCCTCTTTTTTCAGGTATTGGCAAAAAACGGTACGTGCCATTGCTGTATCCTCTTAAAAGTACTGCTGCTGTTATACCAGAACCCCGGGATCAGCCCAACCGCCGTAGCCGCTTTATCAGTTTTTCCGTGGGGGCGGCCAGGCCAATGGTGTGTTCGGTATCCAGGCAAAACCAGTCATCGGTTTTATCCTCTACCTGGGCCGGACGCTGGGCCAGTTCCACCAGCACCGGCTGAATGTCCAGATGGTAGTGACTGAAGGTGTGGCGAAACGGCTCGAGCAGCTGGGGGGCCTTGTCGGCCTTCAGGGGCGAGAGGGCATGGTCCAGCGCCGTTTTGTCGGCCAGTTGAGGCGGGCACCAGAGCCCCCCCCAGATCCCGGCACCGGGACGCTTTTCCAGGTAGAGTTTTCCCTGGTGGCGCAGCAGGAGTAAGAAGCAGGCGTTGATGGGCTTGTCCTTTTTCGGCTTCTTACCTGGAAAGTCGGCTTGGCGCTCGAGTCGTTTGGCCTGGCAATCTTCGGCCACCGGACAGCTCTCGCATTTGGGCCGACTGCGGGTGCAGATCATCGCGCCCATATCCATCATCGCCTGGTTATATTGCTGGACCGCCTCGAGGGGCGTATTGGCATCGGCCAATTGCCACAGGTTCAGCTCCACGGCCCTTTGGCCCGGCCACCCGGCTATCGCGTTGTGCCGTGCCAGGACACGCTTGACGTTACCATCTAGGATGGGATGTGGCTGGCCAAGGGAGAGACTGAGGATGGCCCCGGCGGTGGAGCGGCCGATCCCGGGCAGTGCCATCACCTGATCGATTTCAGTGGGAAATTCGCCCTGATAGTGATCTCGTACCTGTCGGGCGGCCTTGAGCAGATTGCGCGCCCGGGCGTAATAGCCTAAGCCTGTCCACAGGTGCATCACCTCGTCGTCCTCGGCATTGGCCAGATCGACCAGGCTGGGGAAACGTTCGGTAAAGCGTTCGAAGTAGGGAATGACGGTGGCCACTTGGGTCTGCTGCAGCATCACTTCGCTCAGCCACACCCGGTAGGGCGTTTGATTTAGCTGCCAAGGCAGGGTTTTACGTCCATATTCTTGGTACCAAGCTAGGATCTGGGTGGCAAAGGGAGTCGGGTTCGCTTCCATCGGTGGGCAACCTAAAATACAATCACGCGTTTTTGTGGGCGCCAGTGTAGCGTCCACCGCACTTAGCTTGAAGAGCTGTAAGCGAGAAGATCAGATGACACAAGAGCAAAAGCCGGTTGTCGAGCAAGACGACAAACGCATGCGTAAGATCCGCTCTTTTGTGAAGCGCGAAGGCCGTATGACCAAGGGTCAGGCCCGCGCCATGGAAGAGTACTGGCCGACCATGGGTCTGAACCACGCCGATGGCGCGGTGGATCTGGACAAAGAGTTCGGTCGCAGTGCCCCCGTGGTGCTGGAGATCGGCTTTGGTATGGGCAAATCCCTGGTGGAGATGGCCCAGGCTGAGCCGGACAAGAACTTCGTCGGCATTGAGGTGCACGGTCCAGGCGTGGGGGCCTGCCTGCTGTATGCCGAAGAGCTGGGGGTGAAGAACCTCAAGGTCTACGAGCATGATGCCGTCGAGGTGTTGGAAGATTGCATCGCCGATCAGAGTCTGGATCGCGTTCAGCTCTACTTCCCGGATCCCTGGCATAAGAAGCGTCACCATAAGCGCCGTATCGTTAAGGAATCCTTCATTGCTCAGATCCGCAATAAGCTGAAGCTGGGCGGTGTCTTCCATATGGCGACCGACTGGGAGCACTATGCCGAGCATATGGTGGAAGAGATGAACGAAGCCCCGGGTTTTGTGAATACGGCCACCGACGGTGACTTCGTTCCCCGTCCGGACTTCCGTCCCCTGACCAAATTTGAAGCCCGCGGTCACCGTCTCGGTCACGGTGTGTGGGATCTGATCTACAAACGCGAAAGCTAAGAAGGCACACAGATGGCTATCAAGACCAACGCAAAACGTAACACCCGGATCCACAAGAAGCTGCGCACTGGCGATTTCCAGGAGATGGGTTTTGACCTGTTCTGGACGTTCAACCCGGAAGTAAGCGAAGAGCAGATCGACGCCATTGTCGACCAGTTTATCGATGAAGTGGTTGAACCTGCCAAGCTGGGCTTTTCCGGCAGCGGTCACAAGGCCTGGGAAGGCTTGATCTGCACCCAGCAGATCGGCAAGTGCACCGAGGACAATCGTCAGGCCGTCGAGGCATTTTTTGCCAAGCAGCCGGTTTCCGACGTCAAGGTGACCGAGCTGTACGATATCTGGTGGGGCTGATGCCAACCCAGCGCCTGTTATTGGAGGTGGTCGCCGATGCGGCCCCTCTGCTGGGAGGTGGCAAGGTTGCCGATTACATCCCCGAACTGGCCAAGGTGCCCAGCTCCAAGCTGGGCATCGCTGTCTGTACCCATAGCGGTGTGGTCGGAGCCGGTGACTTCGAGGAAGCCTTCTCCATCCAGAGTATCTCCAAGGTGTTTGCCCTGGTGCTGGCCATGGGGTTGTACGATGAGCCAGAGCTGTGGCGTCGTGTGGGCAAGGAGCCCTCGGGGAATCCATTTAACTCACTGGTTCAGCTGGAGTTTGAAAGGGGGATGCCGCGAAATCCCTTTATCAATGCCGGTGCCCTGGTGATCACGGACATGCTTCAGTCACGGCTCAGTGCCCCCAAGATGCGGATGCTGGAGATGGTGCGGGAGATGTCGGGCAACCCCCATATCGTTTCCGACAAGCTGGTGGCGGCGTCTGAATATCAGCACTCGGCGCGCAATGCGGCGATCGCCTACCTGATGAAATCCTTTGGCAACTTCGACAACGATGTGGATACCGTGCTGCAAACCTATTTCAGCCACTGTGCCATTCGCATGAGCTGTGCCGATCTGGCCCGGGCCTTCTTCTTCCTGAGTAACAAGGGCAGCGGCCTGGATATGAAAAACCGCTTGTCCGAGAAGCAGAATCGCCAGGTTAATGCCCTGTTGGCGACCTCGGGCCTGTACGACGGTTCGGGGGAGTTTGCCTATCGGGTTGGCTTACCGGGCAAGAGTGGTGTCGGTGGCGGGATCGTCGCTGTGATGCCCGGCGAGATGAGCGTCTGTGTCTGGTCGCCGGAGCTGGACGCCAGCGGTAATTCGGTGGCCGGGGTCGCCATGCTGGAGCAACTCGGCAAGCGACTGGGCCGTTCGATCTTCTAATGCCAGTAGGGTGGGGCACAGGGCTGCGCCCCGCATCCCCAAATCTTGGTCCCGGCAGTGACCGATTTCGCTAACCTTCGGTCAAGTTGACGACTTTATCCCGTTTCTCCAGGGCTGAAGCCCCATGACAGGGGGCGTTGTTGCCTTGGCATGGCATTTGCCTTTATGTTGCTAACTCAGTCTCATAAGGATCATCGTCATGTTTCGCTCTCTCCTGCCTGCTGCGCTGTTATTGGTTTGTATTAGCTCCCCGGCCAACGAATTGAGCCTAAGCGGTGCTCAGTGTGATGTGACGCTGCAGCACAGTATCGAGGTGGACGCCCAGCGCCTGCTGATCAGCGATGTCGATGGTGAGCTGTACCGCTACGAGGACAGCCGCTTATGGGTATCGGGTAAGGAGATCAGCCTCAATCCCCAGCAGAGGGCGCATCTGGACATGTACCAGTTGCAGATGATCAACAATGCCCAGCAACTGGTTGGAGTGGTCGATGAGGCTCTGGGGTTGGCGGCCGAGGCATTGGATGAGGTCTTCACCGAGTTGGCGGCTCTGGGAGTGGATGACAGGACTGGTGAGATCATGGGCTCGGTGCGCAAAAAGGTGAATCAATCCATGGTGACCGAACGAGGTGGCTACCGTCTCAACAGCGAATCTTTGGACAACCTCGATGACCAGATGGGGGAGGCGCTCAGCGAAGAGCTGGAGCGGGCGGTTACGGGATCCGTGGGGAATGTCCTGATGTTTTTAGGCCGTGCCCTGGTGGATAACAGTGGTGACAGCTTCGAGCAGAAGATGGAGAGTTTTGGCCGCTCCATGGAGCAGATGGGGGAGCGTCTGGAAGCACGGGTGGAGAGTCAGGCGGAGGCGATTGAGCGTCGCGCCGAGGCGATGTGCGAGGATTGGATGGTCCTGGATGAGCTGGAGGGGAAGCTGCAGCGGATGATCCCCGAGCTCAACGGAATGGATGTTGTCGTCCAGGGAGACCCAGATCTGGCCTGGTTACGCTAACTTTTATAGAAAAGATCGAGAAGATAGCGGCGATGAGTGGTATCGCCGCTTTTCTTTTGTGCCGTTAACGGGTTCAATAATGCCCGGGTCAAAAGGAATATACGAATATGCGTGAGTTATTAGAACCAATCGTGATCTTTACCCATGTGGTAAGGGCACAGGGCTTCTCTGCGGCAGCCCGCAAATTGGGTATTTCTAAATCAAAAGTCAGTAGCCAGATCAGCCAGCTTGAGCAGCATTTGGGGGTGCAGTTAGTCCAGCGCACCACCCGATCCTTAAGCCTGACCGAGAGTGGTGAACTGCTCTATAGCCATGGTGAGGGTCTGTTGAAAGACCTGGATCAGGCCGTGGCGAGTGTTCAGAGCCTGCAACGGGAGATCCGCGGTGTGCTGCGCGTCGGCATCACCCAGGCGTTCGGCTCTTTGCACTTGATGCCGCTGATCCCTAAGTTTATGGCCGAGCATCCGGAACTGGAGCTGGAGATCAGCTTCCTGGATCACAAGGTTGACGTAGTGAGCGAGGGTTTGGATCTGCTGCTGACCATGTCAGAGCAGCTGCCTCTGGGCATGGTGGCGCGGCCGGTGATGAACTGTAAGTTTGCCCTGGTGGCCTCCCCGGATTACCTGGCCAAACATGGCGTGCCCTATCATCCGGAGCAGTTGGCCGAGCACAACTGCCTGGTTTACAAGAGCGAGTGGTATCAGCACCAGGTATGGGAGTTTGTCCGTGGTGACGAGAATTGTGAGATCCGGGTCCAAGGCAACTACCGGGTCGATGATGCTCCGGCATTAAAAGACGCAGCCAAGCAGGGGTTGGGTATTGTCTATCTGGCTACCTACTTGCTGGAAGAGGAGCTGCAAAGCGGTTCTTTGGTTCAGTTATTGCCTGACTGGGGGCTCAATCATCAGCTGGCCCTGCAGGCGGTTTATCCCCGTCGACAGCACTTGCCGCCCAAGGTGCGAGCCTTCGTCGACTTTGTCCGTGCCCACTTTGGCGACAGCAAGCGCTGGGATCTGAGTACGATAAGCAGCAGTAAGAGTCACAAGTGAAAGAATCATTGTTCGCGATATTGAACAATGACTCTATGAAGATCGGGCAAAACCCACCAACGGCATGAATATAAAGGTTTTTTTATTCCCTTTCAGGGGCTGTCGGTTAAAGCTTTTAGTTATAAGGATGTAAACTTCACTTCAGGCTTCGCTTGCCTGGGGGAACGAACCGGATAGAATGGCACCCGTCGAACGATGGTGATGCATTAGCGGAATTGACCCCTCTGGTAAAGCAAGCCGGTCTGCAGCGTTTGACAGGGTATTTGGACGCTGGACACCTTGGTTCAGTGGGCCAATTGCCTGGATGGTTTTGAACCATCATCTGGACTTTAAGCCCCGGTATATGCCGGGGTCCTTTTTAGAAAGAAGACACGCTCCGTACCCCATGCAACGTTAAGATTGCTGGAGCATTACCAGGAGAGATGCGACATCAAGATCGTAAACCTGGACACTGGCGACGAGCCGCGGTGAAAAAAATAATCATGCTCGAAAAACAAAAAAAATTGGAGGACCTTAGGTCCTCCATTTTTTTTGCTTTCGATTGTCACTGTGTGAGTGCCGCTTGGATCCCTTTGAGTTATTGCGGTAACGCGGCGGGTAGCTCGGCCATTATTCCCTGTTTGTCACGATTATCGAGGTGTATGGTCTCGCTGACTTGATCATTCGCCGACGGATCCAGTATGCCCGGTGGCAGTGAGTCACGGTGCGGAATTATGGGCGTCCTAGTCTCAAGGGAATGGCGCTGGACAAGATCAGTGGTGGGCTTGCCGCTTTGGTCTGTCTCCCTTATTACGATCTTGTACAGGGAAAATATTAAGCATTAGAAGCTTTTACATTAAACAGGCTTGGCTTGTGAGGCAAAGCTGCCAGGCAGGATAGCTCATAGCGCCGTACACTTGTGGGAATCACAGATGCTGGGAGTGACACTATGTCGACGATTGCAGTGGTCACAGGTACCGGGCCGGATCTGGGTTTGAGTCTGGTTGAAGGTTTGTGTCGGTGCTTGCCCGAGACGGCGACGATATATTTACTGGTATCTGAGCGAGAGGCGGCCGATGCCAGGTTAACGCAGCCATTTCCTCCTATGGGAAACACTGGTCCCAGACTGGTGCTCGAAGTGCTCAAGCCGGGTGATCCCCTGGGTATGGCTGATCTCGCCCACACCTTGAAAGTTCGTCATGGTGGGGTCAATCTGCTGATCGGTTGTGGTCTGGGTCCAGGTACCTGTTCTGGCACCCCAAAGGCTGAAGATTCTTGGCTAAAGGATACCTATCTTGGGATCCGTGCTGCATTGGAGGCTTTTGTTCCTGTCTTGCTCAAAGGTAGCCGCGCCGTGGTGCTGGTGCCTATTGCCGCCCATCTGAGCCAGCTGGCCGAGCCGTTGCGCGGCGGTTTTGAGACAAGCGGGGCAAACTATGACGATATCGATGGGGCGATAAATCAGTATCTTGATGCCGGTGGAGTTGGTGATGCAAAGAATAAAGGTTGGCCGACGTCGGAGCTTATCGTCGCGTCGCTGGGCTTGTGCGCCCTGGTGCGGATCGCAGCGGCTCAGTTGGCCAGTGAGCGGCCCGAAGATCGGATCCTGATCAATGCGGCTTGCCCACCTGGGGGTAAAGCCGGGGAGGCGGACGGTCAGGAAGCGTTCGTTGATGTGGTTCTCAGGCTGGCCAGCCTAAAAGCTGGCAGCCTGCACCCTCAGGGGGAGCTGGTGCAGGGTGAGAAGATCCTGCCCTGGTGCTAATCTGTGCCGCGTGTCTCCCGGTGTGCGTGGCCATCGCTTGGCGCCGCTTTCCTTACCCCAGGGCAGGAGCCGATAGAGCCATGACAATGTTCGCCCCGGCGATGCCACAGGGATCGACGGGGCGTTGCTTAGTCTGTAGTCAGTGTCCTGCTCAGCTGGTCGTTGCCTTTGCGTCTATTGAGCACAAGGAGAACGGCGATCACTGTGAGCATGGCAAGACGAAGCAGGTCTTGGCCAAACAGCAGAGCCGCAGCGGCAAGGAACAGCAGCAATCGGCTGATGGGGTCCAGCGGATTGAACAGGCGCCCCTCGATGCTGCCGGCAAAGGCGATGATCAGTGCCACCGTCGATCCCAGGGCCAGGCCGAAGGCCGATGCCGAGACGCCCTCCTGCCAAAGCAATGGGGAGAAGGCCATCATGGCCGGGATCAGGAAAAAGCCCTGGGCCAGCTTGAAGGCCTGTACTGCTGAGCGCATGGGGGAGGCGTTGGCGACCCCGGCGCCGGCGAACGCGGCCAAGGCGATAGGTGGGGTCACGTTGGAGGTCTGGGAGAGCCAGAAGCAGATCATATTGGCGGCCAGGACACTTAGGCCAAATTCGCCCAGGGCGGGCACAGCCATGACCGAAAGCACGATGTAGGCGGCGGTGACCGGCAGACCCATGCCGAGGATCACCGCAGCGAGGGCGATCAGCGCCAGGGCTGACCAGAGGTAACCCCCAGAAAGGGCCAGTAGGAACTGAGTAAACTGCAGTCCGATCCCAGTCTGGCCGACGACGCCAACGACGATCCCGGCGGTGGCGCAGGCCAAAGAGATGGGCATCGCCATCACGGCGCCATCCTTCATCCCCTGCAGCAGTTGTGACAGCCTGATGCGACTGTGCTTGCGTGTCAGCGAGGCGAGCAGGATGGCGGCACAGCCAGCGATCCCGACCCACTCGGGGGAGTAGCTCATCAGCAGCAGGGCGGTGATCAGCACCAGAGGTAGCAAAAAGTGCCAGCCACGTATCAGTACGATCTGGATTTTTTCCACTGCAGTCATGCCTTTAAGGCCCAGCTTGCAGGCCATCAGGTGGACGTAGAGCAGGGTACAGAAGAAGTAGAGGATAGCCGGAGCGATGGAGACCAGCAGGATCTCTGAGTAGGGGATCCCGGTAAACTGGGCCATGACAAAGGCTCCGGCACCCATCACTGGCGGCATGATCTGGCCCCCCGTGCTGGCGGCTGCCTCGATCCCGGCGGCTTGCTCGGGTTTATAACCCAACTTCTTCATCATGGGGATGGTTAATGCCCCCGTGGTCACCGTGTTGGCGATGGCCGAACCAGAGATGGAACCCAGGGCAGCAGAGGCCACTACGCTGGCCTTGGCTGGGCCGCCTCGGTACTTACCGGCAACGGCGAAGGCGGCATCGATAAAGAATTTTCCGGCGCCGGTGATCTGAAGAAATGCACCAAACAGGACAAAGACAAACACCACGCTGGCGGCGATGGCCAGAGGTGCACCGTAGATCCCGTTGGTGGAGTAGATATGGAAACGGATGATCTCGCCGCTATCGAACCCCTTGCTGGCGAGCATGGCTGGCAGCAGATCGCCAAACATGGCATAGGCCAAAAACAAAATGGCGATCAGGGACATAACCAGGCCGACAGTGCGACGTGTCGCTTCCAGCAGGGCGATAAGGATGATGAGCCCGGCCAGTAGATCGGCGGGTTTTAGCCCTTCGATCAAAAACATGATGTCGTTATAGTCGAAGCGGGCGATGTGCCAGCCAGCCCAGATCACAGCGATACTCACGGACAGATCGATGCCACGACCCAGCAGGTACAGGGGGGCGGGACTGTGTTTGGGTAAACTGGGGTAGATCAGGAAAGCCAGCACCAGCATCCAGCTGACGTGAATGGTGCGAAATGCCGGGGCCGACAGCTCGGCACTTAGACCCTGCCATAGCTGGAACAGGGTCAGCGAAATGGCCAACAGGGCGATGATCTTCATCATGGTGTCGGCGCTGCGGGAGAATTGCTCGGTCATGGTGATCCCTTATTTATTTGAGAGGCAGAGAGTCACCCTGGGGTGACTCTCTTGGAAGGGATCACTCGGCGACTTCGGCCAGGTAGCGGCGGGTACCTTCGTGCAACTCGACGCCGTCGAGTTTGTCGATGTTTTCCAAAGTGGTGAAGTGGGCCACATTGAGGACTTCACGGATCTTGTCCATGTTCTCAAAGGCGGCTTTGGTCATCTGGTAGGCCAGATCGGCGTCCGTGTTCTTATTGGCCACCAGCACATTCCACACGGCAGGAGCGGTAAAGGCCGGCACCTTGTTGTAGCTGTCCTGGGGGATATCCAGGCTGGAGTAGGCGGGGTTGGCTTTGATGATTTTGGCCATCTGCTCTGGGGTAAAGGAGATGATGCGAATATCCCGGGTCAGGGCCAGCTCGGTAATGGCACCCACTCCCAGGCTGCCGACGATAAAGCCGGCATCGATCTGACCGTTGGCCAGGGCATTGGTGGTTGCCGTGTAGTTGAGGCTCTGGCTCTTCATGTCGGACAGATCCACCCCCAGGGCCTGGAGAATATTGGTCGCACTGACCCGGGTGCCAGAGCCCGGTGCGCCCAGGGAAACCCGCTTACCTTTGAGATCCTCGACACCCAGGATCTCTGACTTGGCGGGGACCATGAGTTGAACCACATTGGGGTAGAGGGCGAACAAGACGCTGACGTCCATGGGTTTGGGGAACGGTTTTTCCCCTGCCACGGCCTGCTGCACCACGTTCCCCATGGCGATCCCGGCCAACTGCTGATCGGCAGAGACCTTGATAACATTCTCAACGGACGCGGCGGTGACTTCTGCGCGCATGTTGAAGCCTTCGATCTTCTCGCTCCAGATCTTGGCCAATAGGCCGCCGTAGGGATAGTAGGTGCCGCTCTGGCTGCCGGTGCCTATGGTGTAGTTATTGGCCATTGTCGGCAGACACAAGGTGGTGGAAAGGAGGATGGTGAATAACGATTTCAGTTTGAACATCCTGTACTCCTGAACAGTCGAAAAACAATGCAAACCTCTGTGATATCACAGGAAAGTCATCGGTTACAATCGCGTGTTCTGTATCTCGTTGTGGTGTGGCTGAGCGAGCGTAAGCGGGCTAGTACTCTGTCTGGTGTATAGGAATTAGCGCTGATCGATCCCCCTTTAAAACCCTAAGAGAATGGCGTTACTGGCGTCACCGGGCGGGTTTTGATCTGGATCAGGTGAAGGGCAAATAGTGAGTGGGTGGAGCAGGATCCCCAGCAGGAGTGGCTCAATCCAAGCGTAAGCAGCATTTATGCTGTGATTCCCTTGCTGGACTTGCTGCAGGCTTTGGGATCCGCTCTTATAGATGTCATCTTGATGGACTATCACAGGTTCGAATAACCCAAATACGTTTTACCAATGAAAGGACGGAAAATGGACGATCCCCTTTATCGTACTCTGGCGCCCAGGACGCCCGAGGGACGGGTGTATTTTTGTGGTGATCTGCATGGCCAGGCCGCTCAATTACAGTCTCAGCTGTTGGCTCTGGGATTTGATTATGAGCGTGATCTGCTGGTGGCTTGTGGGGATCTGACCGATCACGGTCAGGAGAACCTGGCGGCACTGGCGTTGCTGGAGCAACCTTGGTTTGCCAGTGTCATGGGCAACCATGATTTTATGCTGTCCCGGGCGGTGGATGAGTGTACCAGCCGCCAGGTGAGCTACTGGCTCGAACACGGTGGGCGTTGGGCGCTGAGCCTCTCTGCGGAGGAGTTTGAGCGTCTTCAACGGCTCGCTCAACGGGTCGCTGAGCTTCCCCTGGCCCTTGAAGTGACCACTGAGACGGGCATCAAGGTTGGGGTGGTTCACGGCGCTGTGTTTCAATCCTGCTGGAAGGCGTTTTTGGCGGCCCTGGCTCAGTGCCAGACCGGTGAACAGTTGGCTCAGCTTTGTGCTTGGAACCAGACGGTTTCAGACGGGCTGTGCCCCCAGGTGGAGGGGGTGGATCTGCTGGTGCATGGACACTGCCTGGCTGCCTATCCCCGCCGCTATGGTAACCGCTGCTGGATAGATACCCTGGAGTGCCACCGTGATGGGCGGATCAATCTCTTTAGCGGTGAGCAGCTGGCGGCGTTAAAGGATCCGGATCAGCTGGCTTGCGTCTTCGGTTAGATTTTGCATCAAGCCTCCAAGTGGTGCGCCACTTGGAGGCTTTGCTCTCTTTCGGCACACTCTGGCCGCAGCCAGCGCGCGGCCGAGCCTTCCCGCACTAGTTCGCCCCGAGCAGTCCCAGGTGTTCAAATCGGGCCCGCAGCATCGCCATGGGCATATTGCCGGCTTCCAGAAAGTGACGGTGAAATTGTCGATCCTGCTCCGGTTTCTCCAGATCCGGGTGGGCTCGAACGAAATCCTGTTTGAGTTTCCAGGTCAGGGTGTTACCCAGCAGGTAGGAGAGCGGGTAGCCGCGTTCCTGAGAGTACCAGTTGAGCTCGGCCTGAACTCGGCCATCACTGAACCCGGTCACGGCCTTGAGCAAGCGCCCGGCATTCTCGAAAGGGTCCTTCCCGTCGATGTTGACGTCATAGCCGATCTCCAGGTAATGAGCTTCTCCCGTCATAAAGTAGAGATCGATCGCTACCCGGGCGCTGATCCGGCTGATATCCAGCTTGGCAATAAAGCGGCCCTCGTCAGTGCGTTCTCCCATCAAACCCTGATCCAGCATGTAGTCTTCCAGCATGGTGGTCCATCCCTCGGCCAGTTCATTGGCGGAAAAGACACGTCGTGCCAGGGAAGGGTGCTGGCTGGCGGTGGCCAACTGCAGGTGGTGACCCGGGATCCCCTCATGCACCATCATGACCGGAATACCCAGCTCAGTGTGCTCATCGAGCAGTTCGTTACTTAGGGTCAGGTAGATCTGTGAGCACTTGACCCCTGGACGCAGAGCCGCAGGTGGCATCATGGCACCCGCCGGGATCATCGGCGCCATAAAGGCCGGGGTTTGCATGATGTTCATCTCCTGCTCGGCGGGCATGGGGAAGAGATCCCTTTGTGCGATGAACTCGGCGATGGTGTTGGCTTCTTTTTGGTAGCGGGTGATCACCGCCTGTAGATCTCCCTGTGGCACCTGGACCGCGAACTTTTGATTGAGAAACTGCTGCAATTGCTCGACTGAGGTCTCCTCGGCCAGTCGGTAGCGGCCAATGAGGATTTGACGCAGCTGCTCAAGTTCGTCGCGAGTGCGGGTGACAAAGTCACAGGCAAAGCCGTGAATGGTGTCCAAGTCCTGCTCGATACCCTGGGTGCGTAACAAGGACGCGGCGTTCTCGCCACCGATGGTGAAGTTATCGGTAGTGGGCAGGGCCTTGAGGGCCAAGGCATAGCGTTCCATGGCGTCGTTGGCCTGGGCGACGGTTCGCTTGAGTGCGGGCAGGGCTTCATAGTGCTCGGCAGTGGCCCAGTCGACGATGGTGGCAAAGAACTCGGGGAGCCCATCCAGGGTTTCCAGATCGATCGCGACCCAACGTTTGATCGGTGTATCCAGCCGGGCCAGCATGGCACTGAGAAACTCAGGAACCTGTTGTAACCGAGAGAGGATATCGTCCAGGCGTTCGACCGCCGGGCGGGGATCGGCCACCACCAGCAGGAAGATCCCGCTGCTGATCTCCTCACCGGCCTTGGGCAGTTGGGCCAGGTGAGGGCGGTCGTTGTAGCTCAGCTTGCCCTGAAGCAGGATCTGCTTGGCGGTCAGCGCCATCAGCTCCAGATCCTGCTGTTGATTGAAGTCACTGGGCGTCACCTTGTTGATGGCGGCGAGCAGTGCCTCGGCCTTGTCCATGCAGGCATGCTGATCAGCCAGGGAGGGGTTGGGCAGATCGCCCAGCCGCTGCGACAGGCCCAGCTGGACACAGTCGTTGGGGTTGTGGCTGATCAGGGCTAGAAACTCTTTTTCAAGCTGAGAGAGGGCGTCCATGGTATCGCTCTTTTTACCGTTAGTTGGCTGGATGCTGGCATAAGCTGCGTGGCGCAACAAGCCCGAGGCGTTTATTCGGCTCAGCCCAAGGGCATTTGTCTCATTCCTGGCGGTGCGGTGGCGAACATTGCCCATGGCTTCAATACTTAATGCATCATTCGGCCCCTGCAACAGGAGTGCACCGATGTTTTGGAGAGTGGTCTGCAGTATCAGCGGGTTTGGATCTGGAGAGGGATCATGAGCGGATCCGGCAACAGCGGACTCTATCCTCCGCCAGGGCTGACTTATGATCAGGCCTGTGCTGCCTTCTCCTGGGCGCAGGCCCGACAGACGGTTGGAGGGCTGGAGGGGGGCGTCAATATCGCCTACGAGGCGGTGGACACCCATGTGGCACAGGGTTGGGGCCAGCAGACGGCCCTGCGCTGGTTTGGTAAAAGTGGCGCAAGGGTTGACCTCAGTTATGACCAGTTAAAGCAGCAAAGCGATCGTTTTGCCGCCCTGCTGGCGAACCTGGGGACTGAGCCGGGAGATACCCTGTTTGCCCTGTGTCATCGCGTGCCTCAGCTCTATGTCGCCGTGCTGGGCACCCTTAAGCTCGGCGCGGTGTTCTCGCCTCTGTTTTCCGCTTTTGGTCCCGAGCCGATCCACTCTCGCATGATCATAGGGCAGGCCAGGCTTTTGCTCACCAGTGAAGCACTGTACCGGAAGAAGGTGGCCCCCTGGCGGGATCAGTTTCCCAAGCTGGAGTGGGTGTTGCTCTATGACGTCAAGGGGCCACTGCCAAAGGGCTGCCTGGATCTGGATCAGGCCCTGGCCGAGAGCTCGTCCCGCTTTACCACCCGCCCCTGCCAGCCGGAGGATCTGGCGCTACTGCACTTTACCTCTGGTACGACGGGCAAGCCCAAGGGGGTCATGCATGTTCATGATGCGGCGGTGTACTACAAGATCTCCGGTCGTTACGCCCTCGATATGAGGCCGGGAGACATCTTCTGGTGTACCGCCGATCCTGGCTGGGTCACTGGGATCTCCTACGGGGTGATCGCGCCCCTATGCAACCGCACCACACTGATCGTCGATGAGCAGGAGTATGAGCCCCAGCGTTGGTATCAAATGCTGGCCCAGCAGCGTGTCGAGATCTGGTATACCGCGCCCACGGCGATCCGCATGTTGATGAAGGCCGGTGGCGAGCTGATCGCTGGCCACGATCTGTCGGCGCTGCGTTTTATGGCGTCGGTGGGGGAGCCGCTAAACCCGGAAGCGGTGCGCTGGAGCCAGCATCATTTTGGTCAGCCCTTTCACGACAACTGGTGGCAGAGTGAGACCGGCGGGATCATGATCGCCAATGTTGCCGGACTGCCGGTCAAGCCCGGCTCCATGGGCAAGCCCCTGCCCGGGATCCAGGCGGGCATTGTCCAGCGCCAGAGCGATGGCCGGATCCGGGAGTTGAGCCAGCCCGATCAGATCGGTGAGCTGGCACTGCGGCCCGGCTGGCCCTCCATGTTCCGGGGGTACCTGGGGGAGGAGGCCAGGTACCAAAAATGCTTTGCCGATGGCTGGTACCTGACCGGTGATCTCGCCCGTCGGGATGAGGAGGGGTATTACTGGTTTGTTGGCCGGGCGGATGATCTGATCAAATCTGCCGGCCACCTGATCGGTCCCTTTGAAGTAGAGAGCGTATTACTGGAGCATTCGGCGGTGGCGGAAGCGGGCGTGATCGGGATCCCCGATGAACTGGCCGGTGAGCTGGTACAGGCTTATGTCGCGCTGAAACCCGGTATGGCGGGCAACGAGGCGCTGGAGGCGGAGCTGATGGGACACGCCCGTAAACGCTTGGGTCCCGCCGTGGCGCCACGGCGGATCCTGTTTTGTCCCCAATTGCCGAAAACCCGCAGCGGCAAGATCATGCGTCGCCTGTTGAAAGCCCGGGCCCTGGGGCTGCCGGAGGGGGACACCTCGACCCTGGAGAGTGATGGCTCATGAGTGATGAAAAAGTGCGACTGTCGACCTCCCACCTAAGCCACCTGCTTGCCCAGATGTTGCGGATCCGACGCTTTGAGGAGCGCTGTGTTCAGCTGTATCAGCAGGAGAAGATCCGCGGTTTTCTTCATCTGTACGACGGTGAGGAGGCGGTGGCAGTGGGGATCATGCAGGCCCTGACCGCCGAGGATGCCGTGGTCGCTACCTACCGGGAGCATGGCCATGCCCTGGCCAAAGGGGTGCCGATGGCGGCCGTGATGGCGGAGATGTACGGCAAGGCCAGTGGCTGCAGTCGTGGCCGCGGGGGCTCAATGCATCTGTTTGATGTCAAACGGCGCTTCTATGGTGGCAATGCCATCGTTGCCGGTGCCCTACCGTTGGCGGTGGGGTTGGCACTGGCCGATCGGATGGCTGGAACTGAGCGGATCACCGTCTGCTTCTTTGGCGAGGGCGCGGTTGCGGAGGGGGAGTTTCATGAGAGCCTGAATCTGGCGACACTCTGGCAGTTGCCGGTGCTCTTTGTCTGTGAGAACAATCGCTATGCCATGGGGACGGCGCTGGAGTTTGAGGAGTCCGAGCCCCAGCTCCACAAAAAAGCAGCCAGCTATGGCCTGTGTGCCCAGGTGGTGGATGGCATGAATGTGGTGGATGTCGAGGCGGCGGCGCAGCTGGCCTGTCGAGCGATGCGCCAGTCGCCTGCCCCCCAGTTTCTGGAGTGTCAGACCTACCGGTTTCGCGGTCACTCCATGTTTGATACCCAGCTGTACCGGCGGTCCGAGGAGGTGGAGCAGTGGAAAGAGCGGGGGCCCATAGTACAGCTCAGTCACTGGATGAAAACCAACGGTCTGCTGACGGATGAGAGGCTCTACAGCCTGACTCAGGAGATAGACGAGGAGATCGAGCAGGCGGTGGAGCAGGCTGAACTGGCAGAGTTTGAGCCCGTTTCTGATCTGCTCAGGGACGTCTACGGCGAGGAGCAGGGTCATGAGTGAACTGAGTTTCCGTCAGGCTATCCACGACGCCATGGTCGTCGCCATGGAGCAGGATGAAAGGGTGTTCCTGATGGGCGAGGATGTTGGGCGATACGGTGGCTGTTACGCCGTATCTAAGGGGATGCTGGAACGTTTTGGTCCGCAAAGGGTGATTGACACGCCCCTGGCCGAGTCCGGCTTTGTCGGCGCCGGGATAGGTGCGGCGATGGGAGGAGTCCGGCCGATAGTCGAGGTGATGACGGTTAATTTCAGCCTACTGGCACTGGATCAGATCGTCAATAACGCTGCGACCTTGCGCCATATGTCCGGTGGTCAGATAGGCGTCCCTCTGGTGATCCGCATGGCTTGCGGCGCCGGCAAGCAGCTGGCTGCCCAGCACTCTCACAGTTTCGAAGGCTGGTATGCCCATATTCCCGGGCTGAAGGTACTTTGCCCCGGTACCGTTGGCGATGCACGCTATATGCTGCAGATGGCACTGGATGATCCCGATCCTGTGATCCTGTTTGAACATGTGATGCTGTATAACCGCACCGAAACTTTGCCTGAGGCCGACAGCATCGCGCCCATGGAGAAGGCTGTTCTCAGGCGGGAAGGAAACGATCTGACCCTGATTGCCTGGGGAGGAAGTCTGTACAAGGCGATGGCGGCGGCAGAGCAGTTGGCTGAGCAGGGAATAGAGGCTCAGGTTTTGGATCTGCGCTGTTTGCGTCCCTTAGACAGCTCGACCCTTCTGGCGGCGGTGGCTCAAACCCATAAGGCGGTGATCGTCGATGAGTCCTGGAAGAGTGTCGGCATGGCGGCAGAGGTGGCTGCTCTGCTCGCCGAGCAGGGTTTCTGGAGTCTCGATGCCCCGGTCGTTCGAGTCTGCAGCGAGGAGGTACCCATTCCCTATCCGGCTCACCTTGAGCAAGCCGCCTTGCCTCAGGTGGAGAATATCCTTGAGGCGGCCCGGGGCCTGATGGCAAGGGGGGCTGAGTGATCACTGTATCCATGCCCTCATTTGGCTCAGATATGGAGCAGGGGATCCTGACCGAGTGGCGGGTCAAACCGGGCGATAAGGTGCGGCGTGGCGACACGCTGGCGGTAATTGAAGCCCATAAAGGGGCGTTGGAGCTCGATGCGTTTGATGAAGGGACGGTGGCTGAGCTGTTGATCGGGGTTGGGGAGAGCGCGCCTGTGGGTCAGGCCATTGCCCTGCTGTATGAACCGGATGAGAAGGGAATCGCCCCTGGCCAGCCAGAAAAAGCACCCGGCGCGCACGCGGCGTCAATCGCGCTGCCTGAGGCCACGACTGACACGGTGTTGCCAACGCCCTTGCCCCTCTCGACGTCCACAGGCAGTTTTATCGCTGCCTCACCGGCTGCCCGGCACTTGGCTGCTGAGCGGGGAGTCAACCTGGCGACGCTTACGGGCACTGGCCCCGGCGGAGCCATTCGGCTGTCCGATCTGCCCAAGAGCCCTTCAGTCGAGGCTTTTGATCAAGACGCCATGCGCGAGGCGATCGGGGCCACGGTAAGCCGGGCCAAACGGGAGATCCCCCACTACTACCTGAGCCATGCCCTAGACATCCGTCGATTAGAAGCGGAACTGCAGCGGCACAATGACAGTGCTGAGCCCGAGCAGCGTTTGCTGCTGGTGGCTCCCTTGCTCTGTGCCGTGGCCCGCACCCTGGTTCATTATCCCAGACTAAATGGCCATTTTCAGGAGAGATTCGTACAGCAAGCGGGCGTGAACCTGGCCAATGCCGTGCAGCTGCGGGGGGGAGGACTGATGATGCCGGTTGTTCAGCAGGCCCAGAGCCTGTCCGCCATCGAGATGATGCAGGCGCTTGAACAGGTCACTGGCCGAGCAAAACGTGGCGCGCTACGGGCTTCGGATCTCATTGGGGCTAGCATCAGTGTTACCAGCCTGGGGGAGCGGGGGTGTGATGCCGTCTGGGGGGTGATCTTTCCGCCTCAAGTCGCCATCCTGGGCTTTGGACGATCCAGGCAGCAGCCCGTCGTGGTGGATGGAGCCGTGCAGATCCATAGTTTGATCACCGCCACCTTATCGGCGGATCACAGGGTCAGCGACGGGCACTATGGTGCACGTTTTCTCCAGGCGTTAGACAAGCGATTACAGCAACCGGAGGCACTATGGAGCACCAGCGGTTAAAGCAGATAGTGATCGAGGAGTTGACCAAGATTGCCCCGGAGATCGGCGCACAAGAGGTACCTGAGGCGGAGGATCTGTGTGAAGCGCTGGATCTGGACTCGATGGATTTTGTCCACCTGATAGTAGCGATCAAGCGGCAAACCGGGATCAGCATACCCGATGCCGATTATCAAAAAGTCAGAACACTCAATGAGATGGTGGACTATTTATACCAATCACATTAAGTATTTAGTCATTCAGCTGACAGGAAAAAGGCTTTAGGCAAGGCAGTCAAGCGAAACTCTAGTGGCTCTAAAGTGAGATTGGCTAACGCAGCATAAAGCCTTTTTACGTCAGCCCTTTGGGAAGTGCTCAGCGGCACAGGCTCGTTGTTGTGATGACTCAAAAGGGGCCCACCATTCCTTCATCATCACGCCTAGATCCTGCACCGCTGTGTGCTTCTGAACAGATTAAATACTTAGTGCGACTGGTATTAGTGCACCAGGGTGACAGCTAGGTTGTTGACGGAAGCCAGATACAACAAAGCCCATCTAAGTGGTTAACTCAGATGGGCTTTATCAAACGCGTTTGGTGGAGTCGGCGGGATTTGAACCCGCGTCCGAAACATCTACGCCGTCGGCACTACATGCTTAGTCACTGATTTATTTAACCTTTCAAGACCCCCAGAGACAGGGTTCTATCGGGTGAGTCCGATTAGTTTTAACGCTTTCCCTACGGACAAAGGGTCCACGCGATCTTACAGGGTTTGACTACCTATGATCTTCAGCCAGTAAGCGGGGCTTCGGAGGTAGGCACTACACAGCTTATTAGGCTGCTAGTGCGTAGTTTTCGTCGTTTGCGACTATTTTTTTGCGGCTTTTTACGTGGCCAACCGCCCCACGGCATGCTCCTAGGGTTTCAAATATCCCGTCGAATCCTAAATCGACCCCAAGTACGAGAAACAGGCTACCAGCAAATGACCCTAAAGGCAAGGTTGCCTGTACAAATCCACAGCGGTTAGCGCATGGATCCCTTCATTACGCGGGCTTTTTCACGCTGCCAGTCACGCTCTTTGCTGTCCTGACGTTTGTCGTGCTGCTGTTTACCCTGGGCCAGGGCGATCTCCAGCTTGGCGAAGGACTTGCTCCAGTACAGGGCGACCGGTACCAGAGTCAGACCTTTTTGCTCAACCTGGCCGATCAGACGATCCAGCTCTTTGCGCTTGAGCAACAGTTTGCGTGGTCGCATCGGTTCGCATACGACGTGGGTGGACGCCGTATTCAATGGAGTGATGTTACAGGCCACTAGGTAGGCCTCACCCCGTTGGATGATGACATAGGTGTCGGTCAGGTTTACTTTACCTGCCCGCATGGATTTGACTTCCCAGCCTTGCAGGGAAAGACCCGCCTCAAGCTTCTCCAAAAACTTGTATTCGTGCTTCGCTTTTTTGTTCAGCGCGATGGTGGAGGAAGTGGACTGGGATTTCTTTGCGTTTTTCTTAGCCATAGGCGGAGCATTATACCTGGCTTGTACCATTTTGGTATCGTCTCTCGTATGGCAAAATAGTGCATTCGTGATCATGGGAGGGCATCAATGCCTGAGTTTAACCGCAGCGCACTGGTGCGCTTTAGTGCGGCACAGATGTATGCGCTGATCAATGATGTGGCAGCCTATCCACAATTCCTACCCGGCTGTGTTGGTAGTGAGGTACATCATCGATGCGAACAGAAGATGGTGGCTTCGGTCTCTGTACGCAAGGTGGGGATCGCTCAGACCTTTACTACGGAAAATACACTGGAAGCCAACAGCACCATAAGAATGCGTCTGAAAGAGGGACCGTTTAGCCGCTTGCAGGGGATCTGGCGTTTTACTCCGCTTCGGGACGACGCCTGTAAGGTGGAACTGGCGCTGGAGTTTGAATTCTCCAATGGGCTGGCGGAGAAAGCGTTTGGTAAGGTGTTTAACGAACTGGCTCACTCCATGGTGCAGTCGTTTTCCGAGCGTGCGAAGGAGGTTTATCGTGGCTGAGAACTGCCAGGTTGAGCTCGTGTATGCTCTGCCGGACAAAGTTTTTTTGAAAACGTTGTTTGTGTCAGAAGGCACGACGGTGGAGCAGGTTATTGAGCACTCCGGAGTGCTGGAGCGTTTTCCTGAGATCGATTTAACGAAACAGAAAGTGGGGATCTTCAGCCGCACCGTCAAGCTCACTGAGTCGGTGCAGTCAGGAGACAGAGTCGAGATCTACCGGCCATTGCTGGCCGACCCACGAGAGGTGCGAAAACGCAGAGCCGAGCAAGCTAAGTTGGCGGGTCGTGCCGATAAGGTGACCGGGGGAAGGCCCAACCCCCTCCGTTCGAAAGAGTAAAAAACGCAGCCTTTGGGCTGCGTTTTTTCTGTACTTAAGAAGCCTATTTAGGGACGGCTCGCACTCAAGGGAGTGTAGAACTGCTCACTCAGTTCGTAGTCACCCTCAACACGGCTTACCACATCATCGTGGAAGGTAACGATCAGCTTTTTACTGGTTAGCTCGTTAGTGCGGCCATTCTTGAATTGATAGACGTAGCTCCAAGTGTCGGATGCGAAGCTGTCTCTCAATACCGGTCGACCTAAAACGAACTCCACCTGCTCACGGTTCATGCCGATACGCAGCTTGTCGACTTGCACCTGCTCGATAAAGTTGCCTTGGGGGATGTCAATCTTGTACACCATCCAGTCAAAAACAGAGCAGCCGGAGAGGGCGGCGGTGAGAGCAGTGGCAAGGGCCAGTGAGCGGATCGGCTTCATTGTGTTCTCTTAGTACCTTTGTCGTAGAGGCGCATCATAACCTAAGCGTTGGACGTAAAAAAAGGCCGAGGGTTCCCCGTTTCTCTTACCGCTCTGCACATTCGCTTACCTCTTACTTTCCAATGCCCTGCAGATCTGGTCAATCGTGACCACGGATCGTTGGAGTCTGCTGCGAGCCCCGTAAGAGCACTGGTTTTTGCGATCAGGCTTGAGTTTGAGTTGCCTTTTGGCTGAGTCGGAGCGCAGCCAAAGGAGAGTGTACTAGGCTGGTACAGCGCCGGTGGGCTGGTTGACGCTGACTTGCTCAAGGTTGCTAGGTAATTGATTAAACTCTAACAGTTGATCAACTCGGTTTTGAATGGCATCAGCAGTGGGCTCCTTGATAGCCATCGCTTTGGCGATCCCTTTGAGTTGATGCCTGGGGAGACGGGCCAGTTTGGGGAGCAGAAGTAGGATTGACAGCGGGGCTTTAGGATGCCCGACACAAAAACCGACAGGCTCGGTCGGTGGCGTGAATGTCTGCTCTCGGCGTTGATGCGCCGCGAACTGAGCAAGCTGGGTTGCGTGTAGCAGTTGCTCCCGTGCGGTCAGTTGTTGTCGGGAACTGGGACTGGAAAGCAGGTAGCTTGTTGCCATCCCCAAGGCCCGGAGTGCCAATGCCTCGCTAACGATAGAGCAGTGGGGCTGAAAGAGAGGGGTGAGGGCCAGGACCAGGCATTGGATGGCGTCAAGGACGTTGTCTCGGGGAGACCTCGACTGCAGTAGCTGAGCCGTTTGCCCGGTCAGGTTGGGAGTGTGGTGCACCTCGAAAACCGGATCTTTGTGGTTGTCGTGTGGGAGGTGAAGGCATGCCACTTCGCTCTCTATTCCGGTTCGGCTCAGCAGCATGGCAGCTGCCCGTATGCACTGGTGCCCGTGGGAGATTCCCTGACTGATCAGCAGGTCACAGCCTTGCTGACGGTAGGCCGTCACGACCATTTCGATATGTTCGGCGCCACAGTTGGCAGGCAAGATCGGCAGTGAAACGACATCAAAGTCCAGTGTATGCAAGGTGCTTGTCAGGCGATTTTCGGCAAGTTGGTTTTGTTGGGTACACAGGAGCACAGCCTTACTGTGGCCTATTTCAGACAGGTGGTTGAGCAGTTGCTGCTGGTTGTCAGGCAGCTTGCCGATGCCCGGAAGTCTACTGGTTAACATAGGCCTCTCCTCTGGGAGTCAGGCAATGCCCTCACCGTGGTTTCGGGCATTGCTCATTCAAGTCCCTGAGACTAGTGAAGGAGCCGGTCCTGGGATATGGGACTTTAGACTTACTGAACAAGCAGTTCGCATGCATTGGCAAGGGTGTTTTCGGTGATGGTATCACCACCGAGCAGGCGAGCTAGTTCTTGGATCCGCGCTTCCCCAAGCAGAGGCGTCATTTGGGTTTCGGTGCTGCGGCCCTGGCTTTGCTTGGAGACAAACATATGGTTATGACCATTGCCAGCGACCTGGGGTAGGTGAGTCACGCAAAATACCTGAGTCGACTGGCCTAGCTGGCGCAGCATTCTCCCGACAACGGCAGCGGTAGGGCCGGAGATCCCCACGTCCACCTCATCGAAGATCAGGGTCGGTGTTGCCACTTTACGGGCAGTGATCACCTGGATGGCCAGGCCGATGCGGGAGAGTTCACCACCAGAGGCACTCTTGGCGATGGGCTGCATGGGCTGGCCCGGGTTGGTGCAGACCAGATATTGCACCTTGTCCGCTCCTTCAGGGCTGAGGCTTTGGGGGTGATGCTCCACCTCGATGGTGAACTTGGCGTGGGGCATGGCCAGCTCTTTCATATTGGCCGTAACCAGCTTATCCAGTTCCCGGGCATAGCGGCAACGGCTCTTGTGCAGACGCAGTGCCTGCTCAGCAGCCTGCTCCCTGGCGTGCTCTCGTTCGAGCTGAAGCTGCTCAAGCTGACTGTCGTCCCCGGCGATCTGGCTAAGTTCATCGACCAGCTGCTGGTGGTGCATCGCCAGCTCTGCTGGCGCCACCATATGTTTGCGCGCCAGGGTCATGGCTCGAGAGAGGCGCTGCTCCAACTCGGTAAAGCGTTGGGGATCCATCTCCAGTGTGCTGCGGTAGCTATCCAGCTCGCTGCTGCTCTCCTGAACCTGGATCAGGCCGTCGTGGAGCATGGTGAGGACGTTGCCCATGGCTGGATCGTCGCCATGAAGGGCTTCGACTTCGTTGATCGCTTGCTGCAGCAGGCTTTGCACCGATGCATCGTCCCCTTCGCTGAGCAGGAAGAGGGCACGTTGGCTTTGCTCCAGCAGGTTACCGCAGTTGGCCAGCCGCTTGTGTTCCGCCTCAATCTGTTCAAATTCGCCGGGCTGCAGGTTGAACTCGTCCAGCTCCTGGACCTGGTACTCCAGCAACTGAGCTCGGGCCCGGCGCTGCTCTTGATCTTGTTGCAGTCGGCGAATGGCGTGATCGAGATCTTTCCATTGCTGGTAGGCTCGGCGGCAGTGGTCTAACAGGCGTTGGTGACCGGCGTACTGGTCAAGCAGGCTTAGCTGGACATCCGGATGCAGCATGCTGTGATGGGCATGTTGGCCATGGATGCTGATCAGGAGTTCCCCAAGTGTTTTTAGCTGGGCCAGGGGAACCGGATGGCCATTGATCCAGGCGCGGGAGCGCCCTTCACTGCTGATGGCCCGTCGCAGGATGCACTCCTCTTCATCCTCAAGCGCATTCTCCTTGAGCCATTGACGTGCCAGCGGAATGGCTTCGAGATCAAAGCGTGCAGACAGTTCAGTCCGCTCAGCTCCCGGTCGCACCATGCTGGCTTCTCCCCGGCTACCGAGGCAGAGTCCCAGGGCATCAATGGCGATGGATTTTCCGGCGCCGGTCTCACCTGTGATGGTGGTCATCCCGGAGTGAAACTCCAACTCCAAAAACTTAACGATGGCGAAGTTACTGACCGTCAGTTGTGTGAGCATGGTGCATCCCTGTGGCTAAAATACTGTATAGATAAACACTGTATGTGGGTACAGTATATGTGGAAAAAGTGCGCAGTAAAGTGTGATGGGTGAAAATTTTTGGATGGGCGCGGGATCTGTGAGGAGCGTGGCATGAGTCCGCCACAACGCATCGCCCTGGTCACCGGGCAAATCGTGGAACTGACTGCATGTCAGTCAGCAACTGGCGCATCGGCGCATGATGGTGATCTGTGCAGCCCATTGTCGAGATTCAGCCGTTCAGGGGGCTGAGCGATTGAAACGGATGGTCCATTCGGGGGGCTGGGTGTTGGATGTGCGTTCGTCAACTTGGCTGGATACGGCGTTGGCACAGATCATTAAGGCCCACCGCCCTATGGAGCCGCTGATCAATAATGCCGCGTATTTGTGGATGCCTCACTGACGCTGTTTGAGTTGGATGATTCCATGTTGCACAACCCATAGGGACCAACCTGTACGGGCCAATCTACCTGTGCCGGGCGGTGCTGCCTGGCATGATGAAGCTGGGCTATGGCCGGGAGGTCATTGCTGTTTCCGGTTATGGGACACTGCAGGGAAGGAGGGGCAAGAGCGCGACTTATTGGATCGCCAAGGCGGAGCTGACTGCGCTGACTCGGGTGAAGGCCACCGTGATGGTAGATCTTGATATCAAAGTTAAATCCGTGTCCCGGCTGGGTTCGCACTGATATGGGAGGCGTTGATGAGGCTAGGGCGCCAGAAGTCGCGGTGGAAGGTGTGGGTGGGCCACCACTGTGCCAGCGAATGGGCCGTCCGGTCCGTTTCTGCGTCACCGGCAATCGACAGAGTGGCAGTTCGGATAGGGAGTCTCGTAGGGCAGGTTAGCTGCGAAGCGAGCGTAACCTGCCGGGTAGGGGGAGATCAAACCGGGCGTTTTGTCGGCTTACGTGACTGCGTCGCTAAGCTAACCTACCGAGCGCCACCGAAGTCGGCTAAAACAGCTTACTTCCCCACCCCAGCTTACTGCGCAGCACTTCGAAGTAGTTGCGCCCCTTGGGGTGGATCAGTCGAAGAGCATGGTCGGCCTTTCGTATGATGATCTCATCCCCGGGCTGGGCCGACAGGGTAACGTGACCATCACAGCTGACCTCCAGGGGACGGTCGGCCATATCCGGCGATGCGATCAGTTTCACCTCACTGTTGCCATCGACAACAATGGGACGGCCAGACAGGGAGTGGGGGAACATGGGCACCAGGATATTGGCATTGAGGTTGGGCGTGAGGATCGCGCCACCGGCAGACAATGCATAGGCCGTCGAGCCTGTCGGGGTGGAGACAATCATGCCGTCGGCCCGCTGGCTGTACATGAATTGTCCGTCGATATACACCTCGAACTCAATCATGTTAGCGACCCGTCCCGGGTGCAATACGGCTTCGTTAACTGCGCTGTTGGAGGCTTTGAGGGCACCATGACGATACACTTCGGCCTGGAGCAGGAAGCGATGCTCGGTGTCAAATTCCCCTTCGAGCACCTTAGCCAATGGTGCCTCGAATCCCTCGGGAGGCAGGTCAGTTAGAAAGCCCAGGTTGCCTCGGTTGACGCCGATCACCGCGACGTCATAGCGGGACAGGACCCGTGCGGCACCGAGCATGTTGCCATCCCCGCCCACTACGATGGCCAGATCGCAGCGTTCGCCCAACTCGTTGAGGGTCAGGGTTTCGGCGTGGTGGGGCGGCAACTGACGGGCTACCCGCTGCTCTATCAGGACTTCGTATCCTTGATCTTGCAGCCAGTGCAGCAAGCTTGTGATGGTCTGGTTGGCGCCGGCATGGTTGGGTTTGCCAATCAGGCCAATGGTATGGAAGTGCTTTGACATGAGTTTTCCGTTGTCTCTCGGCCTTGAAGTGGCAAATTTCGTCCCCATAATAGGCTCAGTGTTATCGTGAATAAAGTGGTTTGGCGGAGTTGTGATGAGCGACGAACAGCAAAAAGTAGTTGATCAAGAAGAGATTGCGACCGAGAAACAAGAGCCGGTCGAAGCCGAGCAGGGCGCCGCTGAGCAAACTGAAATCGATCCGCGGGAGCAGCGCATCGCCGAATTGGAGACCGAATTGGCGGCAGCCAAGGCAGAGATCGCCGGTCAGAAGGACAGTGTGATCCGGGCGGCAGCGGAGGTGGACAACGTACGTCGTCGCAGTGCTCAGGATGTGGAGAAGGCGCGTAAGTTTGCCTTGGAGAAGTTTGCCAACGAGTTGCTGCCTATCCTGGACAACCTGGAACGTGCCTTGGAAGTGCCTAATAAAGAAGAGGAAGCTGTCAAGGCTGTGCTGGAAGGCGTTGAGCTGACCCAGAAGAGCTTCTTGGCCAGCGTCGCCAAGTTCGGTGTGGAGTTGGTGGATCCTCAGGGTGAAACCTTCAATCCAGATCTGCACCAGGCGATCTCCATGGTGCCCAGCCCAGAGCACCCGGCCAACACAGTGATGGCCGTGATGCAAAAGGGTTATACCCTTAACGGGCGTCTGTTGCGTCCGGCGATGGTGATGGTCTCCCAGGGCGGTGGCACTCAAAGTGTCGATACCCAGGCCTGAGTCTCATTGCCATGAAAAAGCCGCCCACGGGGCGGTTTTTTTTGCGCCGGGATCTGGTGATAAGCGCTAAAAAAGCCTCCCGGATGGGAGGCTGTGCAGGATGAATAATCAGACAAAAGAGAGAACGCTCACCCTTTTTTGTGCTCGTTAATCACACCGTCTGTACGCATCTCGTTGTAGAGGGTGTCGGCCAGTTTCAAGTAGTTGGCCCAGCTGCTGGAGAGCCGGGTGAAGCCGGTCGCGGCGTAGCTGCCGGTGTCACCGGTGGCGGGCAGATCCTGAATGTCGAACATGGAACCGCCATCCACGATGTGCGCTTGAAGGGCATCGAACATCACGTTAAAGCCGATACGGGACGGCTCCTCGTAACCGATGGACTGGTACTTGGACTGACGGTAGAACTTCTTCAGGGAGGCGTCGGAGATTTGAGCCTGCTCATCCGCGAAGATCTCGTCGTAGTAGACGTCAACGATCTGCTGAGTGTCTGTGTCCACGACAAAGCGCAGCATTGCCGTCAGACCGGTCCATTTACCCTTTTCATCCAGCAACTTTTCAGCCTGCTGGTAGAACTTTGTGGTGGTGCCTTCGGCATGGATACGGTTATGGATCTTGGCGGTCAGCGGCACCATGGACTGCTGAATGGAGTTGGAAGCACCGGCAACGATATCCAATCCCAGGTACTTGAGGCGGTTCGGCTCTTTGAGCTTGTTGGCCAGTTTGGGATCCCAGTCAGGGTTGGATTCAAAGGTCAGTTTATTCTCTTCCACCATCAGTCGCTCCATGGTCAAAGAGGACTGAACCCAGGCGGTGCCTTTCTTCTTGCCCATGGAGAAGTTGTACTCGGACATCCGTTTTGGCACACCCTGGTAAAGACGGGTGTAGTAGTTTGGCCGGCCGTCTTCGTTGAATTCCGCGAAGAGCACATTACTTGGGGAGTTGCTGTCGACAACCACAGCCATGGAGCCCATGTGGCCCTGACGGAAACGTGCTTCCTCGTAGTAGTAGTCACCTTTGATCAGGCCCAGTTGAGGCTGAATGGACCACTTCAGTTTGAACTCATCATCATCGCTTTTCTTGGCGCCGACACTCTGGAACTCAGGCTGGAAGCCATCGGCGCGGGGCAGATCGTTTACCGCACGCAGAATTCCATTGGATGAGAAGGTGGCACCGGAGACGGCATCGATGCCTTCATGGCCGTTATTGGCGACGATCTTGGGCAGCAGGCGTTCAGCGTTGAGGAACAGAGACTCGGTCTCATTGTGGGACTTGGTTTTGATCTCCTTGATGTTGCCCTGTTCGACGGCAACGGTCAGGACGATGTCGCTTTTTTTCCCTCTGGCTGACACTTCGTGAGTGCCATCTATGTATTTTCCAGCGGGAGGGGTTGCGGCGCAACCGGCGATAACCAGAGCCACAGCGGAGCCTACCAGGCTCAACTTAATGCGATTAAAGTGTTTCATGTTCTCACTCATGGGTATTCCTTGGTGATTTTTTATAAGTGAGGATAGGGAACTTTGCGCCAGAGGCAATTGCGGAAAACCACTATATGCGTGACTTTATTTTACTTTTGCGATCTCGGTTGTGGCGTGATTTTTGACATGGTTCTTTATTACTTGTGATAAAATGAGTCGCCGAAATTTTGTTAAAGACTACTTTTATGAAAATGAAAATGACCGCCTGTGCCATGGCGCTACTTTTTCCCAGTTTTTCCGCATTCTCTAGTATGGATGGAGTTGCCGACAGACTGCCCGTTAGAGTGGACCCGACCAATGCTCTGGACAGTTGGTGTCAGCAGGATGGGATCATTCATGTTGGCGACGAATACAGCAGCCTTACCACGCTGAAATATTTTGGTACGTCCATTTCCATTAACATATATGATGCCGGTGACGGGGATGTTGAGCAGGCATTGTGTGAGAGTCTTGGCGTTATCAAACAGCTGCATCAACAGGGGTCTGATTATAATACTTATGAAGGGGTGGTGAATGTCCGCTCCATCAATAATGCCCCGACAGAGCATCACCACATCGATTCGGAATTGGTAGAGCTGATCCAGGCTGGCATTGACTGGCATGAAATATCCAATGGCTATTTCAATATTGCAGTGGGGCCCCTGGTCCAGGCCTGGCGGCGTCAACGCAATGCCTGTTCGGCCCCCACAGAAGCGGACAATGGTTGCCGTTTGCCCAGTGAAGCGGCCTTGGAAGAAGCCTCAAAACTAATAGATATCAGCAAGGTAAGTCTCGATGTTGAGGCTGGCACCATTACCATGGCCGAGGGGATGAGCCTGGATCTTGGCGGGATCGCCAAGGGCTGGATGACGGAGAAGGTGCTGGATCATCTGGTGGCGGCGGGGATGCGCTCTTTTGTTATCAATGCCGGAGGCAACATTCGACACTTTGGGTTGCATCCAGCGGGGCGAACGTTTGTCACGGCCATTGAGGATCCCATCTGTAAGAAGCATGACTTTCTGAGTCCAGGATGCGATGAGATCGCCGGTCAGTTTCATGAAATTGTTTCTGGAGAAAACCTCACCATCGTCTCCAGTGGTAACTACTTGAATTATTATCGTGTTGGTGACAAAGAGTATCATCATATTATCGATCCCAATACAGGCGCGCCTAAAACAGAGGGGGTTTCGGTATCCGTAGTCATGAGTGAACAACATATATATGCGGATATCCTCTCGACGACATTGTTTTTGATGCCCATGAAAGAAGCGATCGGGATGGCGGAAGAACTGCCTTATCTGGAAGCGGTTTGGTATTTGGATGAGTCGGGGAACAAGTTGACAACCAGTGGATTTGAAAAGTATCGGTCTAACCGTGATTAACGGAAGGCGAAGCAGTCGAAATGAATGCCTTCATGGTTTATCGGGGAAAAACCAGGATTGAGCTGGTCTGATATTTCTTTGGAAGGCTTTGAAACAGTTAGGTATGGTTAAGCATGACGATGTTATTGTCGTATTCGCTGTTGTGACCAACAGGGTATTGGTCGGGTCCGGTACGCTTATCTGCTGCGACCATTTTGTGTTCATAAGGGAGGGGGGCGATCACGGTGTCTTGCTTCCGAGAATGAGAGGCGGTGCCTCCCGTGCAGAGACCCGGGTGTTTTTGCCACTTGAAAAAAAAGCAGCCCAGGGCTGCTTTTTTACTGTGCAGGGAGCGGTTAGCTGAGGTTTAGAAGTCGTAACGCAGACCCACACTGGTGACCGTATCATCAAACTCGCTGTGATCTTTCACCAGGAACTGGCCCGCTTCGGTGTGCAGACGCAATTGTTTGGTAAAACGGTACTCGGCGCCGACAGCCCATTGGCTGACGGTCGGTGTGTCGAGCAGTTCATCGCTGTGGTTTTTATACAGGCGCTCGGCGATCAGGCCGGTTCCTGAGTCATCCTGGCCGATCTGTGCCTTGAGCTTCCAGTTGTCCAGTTGGTAGGTGGTGCTCAGGATAAAGCCGAACCCCTGGCGATCCTGGTGGGCAGTCAGTGCTTCGTTGACCAATTTGCTGTCCTGGAGCAAAGTTCCCAGGGTCAAGTTGCCCATCTTCAGCTGGGCAACGCCGCGCCAGGCTTCGATGTCCTGGATCCCATCGTTGTAGGCGGCGGCAAGGTAGAGGTTGCCTTGCTTAAACGTTCTGTCGCCGTAGCTTACCGCGAGTTGGTAGTTGCCGTTGTCGCGGCGGGGATCGTTTTCTGGGAAGTAGTCGTCCTCCAGCAGGTAGCTGGCGCCCAGTTGCACGCCGCCCCACACCGGGCTCTTGTACTCCAGAGAATCGCCGTGGCGCTTGTCACCCGGGATCAGGCGGTCATGTTTGAGGCTGTAGCCATCGAAGGCATCCGCGCTGCCTTTAACCATCTTGAACACGGGATCGATGCGACCGAAAGCCAGGGCACCGATCTGCTCGTGTTTGATCCCGGCGAAGGTGGGACGGCTGCTAAAGGGGGAACCGCCTTTATCGTTGGACTCCCCGTTGACGCCCACTTCGAGGCGATAGAAGAAGCTGAGCTGTTCGCTCATGGCCACGTTACCGCGTACCCCAAGACGGGTGAAGTTATTCTCCAAAATGGTGCCGGATTTGCCTTCGTGGGTCGCCAGGCCCTGATCGCTGTGGGTCAGGGAGTAATCGATGCGGCCATAGAACTCGGGGCTGTCGGCCAGTGCCGGTGCAGTCATCAGGCTAGTCAAGCAAAGAGCTGTCCCGCTCAGTGCGGTCAGGCGGCGTGCATTCATTAGATATCCTTGTCGATAGTTCTCGGGGAGCCAGGTGAGTGCTGGCCCGTGCTCAGTGGATGATGTCGGCCACACTTTCGCCCCGGGCACCGGCTCGGTCCTATAGTGGTTTTACGCAATGCTGATGGGATGGGGAGCTGGATCACACTCCTGATGGAGCGGTTGAGTAAACTGTTTCGGGTTCGCTCCCGGGGGCTCTATGACCATCGCCAAATTGCGCTATTTGATCCTGTTTTTATTGTTTTTAACCTGCCCTGGCAGGGCTGCCGAGGTACGGCTGGCTGTGCTGGCGTTTGACAGCCCCAGCGAGGTGCGGGCCCGCTGGAGCCCGACGGTGGCCTATCTGGATCAACACCTGCCGGATCACGATGTTCGTCTGCTCACCCTTAAACCGCATCAGCTTGAACGCCTGGTTGAGCGTCAGCGGGTCGATTTTGTGTTGGGCAGTGCACTCAAATCGGTGCAATTCAAGGCTCACTATGGGGCCAGCCAACTGTTGACCCTGCGGCCGTTATCGGGAGCCGATCCCGCCCGGGCAATCGGTTCGGCTATCGTCACTCGCAAGGGGATACGGATCGATCGAATCGAGGATCTCCAGCCGTTACAGATCGTCTCTGTGGGTCAACAGGCATTTGGCGGCTTTCAGGCGCTTTGGCGGGAGTTGGCGGAGCGGGGGTTGGATCCCTTTGGCTACTTCCCTAACCTCAGTTTCGAGGGCTATCCCCAGTCCCGCTTGCTGGAGCTGGTAGCCCGTGGTGAGGCGGATGCCGCGATCGTACCGAGCTGCCTGATGGAGCGCCTGACCGAAAAGGGCCAGGTGTCCGGTCTCACCGTGGCACTGGCTCAGCCAGCGGAGGACTTTCCCTGTGGTGTCAGCACCCGGCTTTATCCGGGCCATACCTTGTCGAAGTTGGGGCATGTACCGACGCCCCTGGCCCGGCAGGTGGCGCGCTTGCTGCTGGATCTGGAAGCGGACAGTGTGGAAGCGCAGAGCGGTCGTTACCTGGGTTGGACCATTCCGGTGGATGACAGTGAGATCTACGGTCTGCTGCGGGTGATCCGTTTGTGGCCCTTTGTTACGGACTGGCGCTACCTGGCCGGTAGGGCGTTTCCCTATGCGCTATTGGTGGGTGTGATCCTCTTGCTGGGGTACTGGCACCACTTGAGGGTCAGGGCGCTGGTGGCCAGGCGTACCCTCGATCTGCAATCGGAGATGGAGCAGCATCGTCAGACTCAGAAGCATCTCAGCGAACAGCAGCGAGCCTTTTACAAGGCTCAACGGGTGTTGCTGACCGGCGAGATGGCAGCGGGTATCGCCCATGAATTGAATCAGCCCCTGGCCAGCATCGGTTACTTGAGCCAGGGCTGTGTCTTCCGTTTGCAGGGGGAACGGATCGAGCGGGAGGCGCTGCTGGAAGGTCTGGACAGGATCCAGGGGCAAACTCAAAGGGCTCAGGAGATCATTACTCGACTCAAGAGTTTTTGTGCACGTCCCATCGCCCCCGGGCAGGTGTCATTAGTGCCCCTGCTCGAGGAGACCCTGATCCTGATGAGGCCGGATCTCCGTCGTTTTAGCTGTGTTCCCAATCTGCATTGGCCCGAGTCATCCTCTCCTCAGGTGTCCGGAGATGGGGTGTTGATCCAGCAGGTGATTGTGAATTTAATCCGTAATGGGCTTGATGCCATGGAGGCGGTACCAACCTCTCGTCGGCGACTGGATATCGGAGTGTATCCTGATCAGGATGGCTGGCGGGTGAGTGTTCGAGATCAGGGGGTCGGTCTCTCCGCCGAAGCGTTGGATCGGTTATTTTTGCCCTTTGAAAGCACCAAGTCCGATGGCCTGGGTCTGGGGATGATGATCTGCAAACGGATCATCGATGAACACAGGGGGTGGATCCGGGCGCAGCGATGTGAACCTGGGCTGGAAGTGAGTTTTTGGCTGCCGGGAGAGAAAGCATGAGCACCATTTTTATTATTGATGACGATGCGGATGTTCGGGAGTCCCTGTCCTGGATGCTGGCTGGCTGTGATCATCAGGCCCGCGTTTATTCATCGGCAGAGGCATTCCTGGCGGAGCTGACGCCTTCGCTAACCGGTGTGGCAGTGATTGATATCAATATGCCCGGCATGGATGGTCTGGCCCTGCAACAGGCCTTGAATGAACGTGGCAGCATGTTGAGCCAGATCTTTTTGACGGGCTATGCAACGGTGCCCAAGGCCGTCCAGGCACTGCAGTATGGTGCCTTGGATTTTTTAGAGAAGCCGGTGGATGGAGTGAAGCTGATGGCCTTGATTGATCAAGGGATCGCCGGGTCACAACAGCGACAGAAGGTTTGGCAGCAGCGTGAAGAGGTGGAAGCGAAACTCGCACTGTTGACGCCCAGAGAGCGGCAGCTACTGGATCTGGTGGTCTTGGGCAACGCCAACAAGGTGATTGCAGCCCAGTTGCATCTTGCCCAGCGAACGGTAGAGATCCACCGCCACAACCTGTTTGGCAAGATGGGCGTAAGTAATGCTGCGGAACTGGCCATGATGATGGGGCGTTACGGCGAACAGAATGCGGGCACCTTCTCTCTCCGGACCGGGCAGTCGAAGGATCTCGGGCTTTAATAGCGCAACAGAGGGACGGAAGCCTGAAGTTCGGATAGGCTCTGCTCGATCTCCTGATATTTGAGCTCAACCCATTCTGGCAGGCCTCGTGGGCGGATCAACTGATGTTGGCGGGGATCCCGAGGGCTGATCACCATCTCAATATTGTCCAGGCCGATATCATGGGCCAGGACAAACAGCTCCTCGATCGCTTTATCCCCCATGGCCAGGCAGCCCCAGGACACGTCTCGGCCATGAATAAAGATGTTGCCGCCCAGATCTTGGCGCTGCTCCAGTTCTCCATAGAGCCTATCCATGGAGTTGGGGTAGTTGATCCGCAAAGAGAGATGGAACTGGCTGTTGGGGTTGGCGGCGTCAAGACGATAGACCCCTTCGGGTACTTGAAGATCCCCTTGGCGCATCTTGGGTCTCAGGCTGCCACTGGTTTTGACGATGGGATAGTGGCGCAGTTTGTGCCATAGGAAGTCTTGATCCTGCAGCCAGATCTCCAGCCGCTGCTCGGCCTTGAAGGCAACCCACTTGGCGGCTTGGATCTCCATCTGCTCTGGAAGGTGTTGCCAGTGCAGGGCCAAACGGGCCCTGGCATTGGGGCCAAAGTGGGTGAGAGCAGACTCTACGGACCGTCCCTGGGACGGTTCCTGTGCCAGTCCCTGAGCCGACAACAGCCCCAGCATTATCCATACCCAATGTCGCACTCGTCTCGCCTCATCTCTTCAATCGAGCGGCTATTTTCCATACCCACGATGCTCGATCAATCCCTGTGTATTCGTTAAGCATAAGAGGAAAATAAAAAAGCCCGCAACTCGCGGGCTTAGGCAAAATGCCTTCGGCATAAATTGTGCGGCGGATCCCGTTAGGGTTGCTGGCGGGTCGGGGCCAGAACCACCTCACGAACACAAACGTTCTGTGGCTGGCCATAGGCGTAGGCGATGGCGTTGGCGATATCCTGAGGGGCCAGTACGCCGCCCATCACATTTTCTTTCCAGTCGTTGTAACCGGCTTTGATCTCATCGCTGCTGGTATGGCTGAGAAGTTCGGTTTCCACGGCACCCGGGGCGATGGTGATCACCCGGACATCATCCAGTGCGACCTCTTCCCGGATATTTTCCGAGATGGCATGCACGGCAAACTTGGTTCCGCAGTAGGCGGCATGGTTGTCGAAGGTCTTACGCCCGGCGATGGAGCTGACGTTGATGATGGTGCCGGTCTTGCGCTCACGCATGTCGGCCAGCACGCAGTGGATGCCATTGAGCAGGCCCATGACGTTTACATCCAGCATTTTTTGCCATTCGGCCGGATCCTGGCTGTCGGCCTGGCCCAGCAGCATAACACCGGCATTGTTGATCAGGCAGTCGACAGGACCGTATTGGGCTTCGGCTTCTTTAATGGCGGTAGCAAAGGCGGTACGGTCGGTGACATCGACCTTGCGGGCCAGGGTGTTGGGCAGACCCAGGGCTTCGAGGCGCTCCACTCGACGGGCCAGCAGTAGCAGCGGGTGGCCTGCGGCGGACAGGGCACGAGCCGTGGCTTCACCGATCCCGGAGCTGGCACCAGTAATGACGATCAAGGGCTTGGACATTGGAATGTCTCCTATTAAGCGACTGGGCCGAAGTGGCCGTCGTGATGGCAATTACTATAGGGATAGCCATTATTGGGATAAAATACTTTGTTTCTTTGTCTGTGATAGGTAAATCCTATGGATCTGCGCCGACTGCGCTGTTTCGTTGCCGTGTTCGAGGAGCGCAACATGACGCTTGCCGCTCAGCGTTGCTTTATTTCCCAGCCTTCGCTATCCAGCTCCATCAAACAGTTGGAGCAAGAGTTGGGAGCAACACTGTTTGTGCGTCATAAACGCGGTGTCGACTTGACCGATGATGCCCATCAACTCTATCCGTTGGCGGTTCGTTTGCTGAGCCAAGCCGATACTTTGCCGGATCTTTTCGCCGAGCGGCAGAGCCGGCTACGAATTCGACTGGCGAATTTTCATGATGTCAGTGCAACGCAGCTGCGAGGCTTTCTGGTCGCGACCGGGCAGAGCGAGCAAGCCCTGGAGCTGGAGCTGTGTGATCAGGATGAGCATGAGGTGGACGGGCGGATCACCCTGGATGTCCTGAAACAGGACGATGAGCTGTTTATCCCCCTTTGGGAAGAGGACTATCTCTTGTGTGTCCCCAGCTCTCATGAACTGGCGAGGCAAGAATCCGTTGAGCTGGCCCAGTTGGATCACTACCCCTTTATCGAGTGCGCGGCCTGTGAGGCGCACCAGCAGACCTTAAGCCTGTTGGCTGCCGGGGGCTTTGCAGTGGATCTGGTGGCCAAGGCGGCACACAAGACCCAGGTTCGTCACCTGGTCGAGGCGGGTTTGGGGATCTCGTTTTTGCCCAGTGGGGTATTGGAGTCGAGCAGCGTCCTGGTGTCTGTCCCTCTGGTGGCACCCAGAATGTTTCGCCGGATCGGACTTTGCGTGCCTGCCTGCGTTGCCAATGAGCCGGCGGCTCGGGTACTGCAGGAAGCCGCACAGAGATTTACCTCGGTCAGCTGATCCCTGGCAGGAGGGCTACCCAGCACAAGCCCTGGAGCAGCCATGCCAGGCGACTTGGCTGGCTGGAGCTCACCCACATCAGGCTGAGAAGCATGGCCAATTGACTGATGAACAGCGTGGGGAGCACTAGCCAGGCAATGGCTGTGGTGGGGAGCAAGGGGGTGAGCAGTAGCAGTATGGCCAGGCTGAAGCTGGCGGCATAGAGCAGTTGAGATCGCTGAGGCATTTGGCCTGGGCAGAGTGCAGACAAGGTGATCCCTCCGGGGATACGAATGGGATCACCAAATTAATGCAAATGAGAGCTATTATCAATCCTGTGTGTTTGTCATGGGCTTTGAACTCAGGCTCGGGCCGAATTGCTGCACGAGCAGACCACAGATAATCAGTCCCAGGCCCAGCAGGGTGGAGGAGGCGATGGTTTCTCCCAGGATCCGGCTGATAAAGAACAGCGACAGGAAGGGGCCGAGAAACACCAGATTGGTCAATGGTGCGGTGCGCTCGGCGCTGCGCATCGCGGTCAGCCACAACACAAAGGTCAAGCCCATCTCGAATAGCCCGACGTAGGCGGCACCAGCCAGCCCTTGCCAGGCGGGAAGGCTCAATTCGCCGCGCCACAGGCAGGTGGCGAAGATACAGGGCAGGGCGACCAGGAAGCTCAGTAGCAGGCTGGCGACCGGATCGCCCTTATCCTTGGTATTGACGATCCAGTAGAGCGACCAGAACAGGGTGGAGAGCAGGGCCAGGCCGACACCTAGGGGATTATCGAACTTGAGTCCCGCCAATTCCCCCCCGGTGGCGATCACCAGTACGCCCCCGTAGGCGGCCAGCGCCGCGATCAGATCCCAGCTTCGCAGTTTTTGCCCCAACATGGGAACCGCCAGCAGGCTCAGCATGATGGCCCAGGTATAGTTAAGCGCCTGGGCTTGTTGTGCCGGCAGTTGATCGTAGGCGGCAAACAACACCAGGTAGTAAAGGAAGGGGTTGAGCAGGCCGCTTTTAATAAACTGCATCGGTGTGGCCCGCCACTGTTTGGCCACCAGATGAAGCCGTCCCTGGAGCATGAGGATCAGGCTGAGGGCCGTGGCAGAGCTGAGGCTGGCAAAGAGCACCAACTGCAGGGGGGTCATATAGGCCAGGGACAGTTTAAAGGCGGTGGCGACCGTGGACCATAGGAGTACGGCTCCGAGGCCAAATTGCAGGGCTCGGCGTTGGTTTTTAACCATGTAGGGAGTCTTTTCTGTGTGTTATGGGCGTTTAAGGCGGGATTATACCTGCCGGGCTTTGGCGGCAAAGCGGTTCCCCGGACAATTTTTTTTGTCCCCGCCCCTTGAAAGCCGTTGGGATGGCCCCATCTTGTTTGTCAGCACCGGGTAACTGGAAAAAATGGCCAACACGCTTGAAAGGTGTCGGTACTATCCCCAGATACCCTTTAACAGTTAAGCACCTCGTTGTTTGAAGATTTTTGGAGGCACTCGATGGGTAAGATCATCGGTATCGATCTGGGCACTACTAACTCCTGTGTGTCTGTTCTGGACGGCGACAAGCCGCGCGTCATTGAAAACGCCGAAGGCGACCGTACTACCCCTTCCGTCATCGCGTACACCGATGGCGAAACTCTGGTAGGTCAGCCGGCGAAGCGTCAGGCTGTGACCAACCCACACAACACCATGTATGCGATCAAGCGTTTGATCGGTCGTCGCTTTAAAGACGAAGTGGTTCAGCGTGACATCGATATCATGCCGTTCAAGATCGTCGAAGCCGACAACGGTGATGCCTGGGTAGAAGCCCATGGCAATAAGATGGCTGCCCCTCAGGTCTCTGCAGAAGTTCTCAAGAAGATGAAGAAGACTGCGGAAGATTACCTGGGTGAAGAGGTAACCGAAGCGGTGATCACCGTTCCGGCTTACTTTAACGATTCTCAGCGTCAAGCCACCAAAGATGCCGGTCGCATCGCGGGTCTGGACGTGAAGCGCATCATCAATGAACCCACTGCTGCCGCGCTGGCCTACGGCATGGACAAGAAGCAGGGCGATAACGTTATCGCGGTCTACGACTTGGGTGGTGGTACCTTCGATATCTCCATCATCGAGATCGACGAAGTCGATGGCGAGCACACCTTCGAAGTTCTGGCCACCAACGGTGACACCCACCTGGGTGGTGAAGACTTCGATAACCGCATGATCAACTACCTGGCCGATGCCTTCAAGGCAGAGCAGGGGATCGATCTGAAGAACGATCCGCTGGCGATGCAGCGTCTGAAAGAAGCCGCTGAAAAAGCCAAGATCGAACTCTCTTCCGCTCAGCAGACCGACGTTAACCTGCCGTACATTACTGCAGATGCCACCGGTCCTAAGCACATGAACATCAAGGTAACCCGCGCCAAGCTGGAATCTTTGGTGGAAGATCTGGTACAGCGCTCCTTGGAGCCGCTGAAGGTGGCTCTGCAGGATGCGGATCTGTCTGTCTCTGATGTGAACGACATCATCCTGGTGGGTGGTCAGACCCGTATGCCTATGGTGCAAAAGGCCGTTGCGGACTTCTTCGGTAAGGAGCCACGTAAGGACGTGAACCCGGACGAAGCGGTTGCCATGGGCGCGGCCGTTCAGGGTGGCGTACTGGCCGGTGACGTGAAAGACGTCCTGCTGTTGGACGTATCTCCTCTGTCTCTGGGCATTGAGACCATGGGCGGCGTGATGACGGCTCTGATCGAGAAGAACACCACCATCCCGACCAAGAAGTCTCAGGTGTTCTCTACTGCCGAAGACAACCAGGCCGCAGTAACCATCCACGTGCTGCAGGGTGAGCGTAAGCAAGCCACGGGTAACAAGTCTCTGGGTCAGTTCAACCTGGAAGGTATTCAGGCAGCCCCGCGCGGTATGCCGCAGATCGAAGTGACCTTCGATATCGATGCCGATGGGATCCTGCACGTATCTGCCAAGGATAAGAACACAGGGAAAGAGCAGAAGATCACCATTCAGGCGTCCTCCGGTCTGTCTGAGGAGGAGATCAACGCCATGGTGAACGACGCTGAAGCCAACGCCGAGGCCGATAAGAAGTTTGAAGAGCTGGTACAGGCTCGTAACCAAGCTGACGGTCTGGTTCACGCGACCAAGAAGCAGGTTGAAGAAGCTGGCGAAGCTCTGCCTGCGGAAGACAAGGCCAACATCGAAGCGGCCATGGCTGCGGTTGAAGAAGCCGTGAAAGGCGACGACAAAGAAGCGATGGAAGCCAAGACTCAGGAGCTGATCCAGGCGTCTGCCAAGCTGATGGAGATTGCCCAGCAGCAGGCACAAGCTCAAGGTGCTCAACCTGAAGCCGGCGCTGAGCAGCAAGCTCAGCCTGCAGGCGACGACGTGGTTGACGCCGAGTTTGAAGAAGTGAAAGACGACAAGAAGTAACCCTTTGTCGTACTCTTCTTAAATCCAATTAAGCGGGCGACCGGCCTTTCCCGGCCGCCCGTTTTGTTATCCAACAAAGGATCACGGCAAGCAAATGTCAAAACGCGATTTTTATGAAGTGCTGGGCGTGGCTCGCGATGCCAGCGAGCGCGACATCAAGAAAGCCTACAAGCGCCTGGCGATGAAGTATCACCCGGATCGAAATCCGGGAGATGAGAAAGCCGAAGCGGCTTTTAAAGAGGTGAAGGAAGCGTACGAGATCCTTACCGACGAGCAGAAGCGCGCCGCTTACGATCAGTTTGGTCATGCCGGTGTGGATCCAAACCGCGGTGCCGGCGGTTTTGGGGGCGGCGGTGGCGCCGACTTCGGCGATATCTTCGGCGACGTGTTCGGTGATATTTTCGGTGGTCGTCGCGGTGGCGGTCGTCAGCAGGCGCGCGGTGGCGCGGATCTGCGTTATAACCTGGAGCTGTCCCTGGAAGAGGCGGTGAAAGGCTGCAAGCGCGAGTTGAAGATCCCCTCCCTGTCCAGCTGTGACAGCTGTGACGGCAGCGGTGCCAAGAAAGGCAGCAGTGCCACCACCTGTGGCACCTGTCACGGTCAGGGCCAGGTGCAGATCCGCCAGGGATTCTTTGCCGTGGCGCAGACCTGTCCCTCCTGTGGCGGTCGCGGTAAGGTGATCAAAGATCCCTGCACCAAGTGTCACGGTCAGGGTCGGGTCGAGAAGACCAAGACGCTGTCTGTGACCATCCCGGCCGGAGTGGATACCGGCGATCGCATCCGTCTGGCGGGCGAAGGTGAAGCCGGTGAAATGGGCGCGCCTGCGGGGGATCTCTATGTTCAGGTGCATGTTAAGGAGCACCCGATCTTCACCCGTGATGGCAACAACCTCTATTGTGAAGTGCCGATCACCTTTGCCAATGCGGCGCTTGGTGGTGAGATCGAAGTTCCAACCCTGGACGGTCGTGTTGCCCTCAAGGTGCCTGCGGAGACACAGTCCGGTCGCATGTTCCGTCTGCGTGGCAAAGGGGTGAAATCCGTTCGTAGCCATGCGGTGGGCGATCTGATCTGCAAGGTGGTGATCGAGACCCCGGTGAACCTGACAGAGCGTCAGAAAGAGCTGCTGCGGGAGCTGGATGAGTCCTGTGCGGCATCAGCCAAGCGACACAAGCCCAAGGCGGAAGGCTTCTTCGACGGCGTGAAAAAATTCTTTGACGACCTGACCAGCTAAGATCCGGCCTGGGTCTTGATAAAGCCGCGCTCCGTTTACCGGAGGGCGGCTTTTTTGGTTGTGCGTGCCGCAAGTGCCGGTCTTTGCTGCAGGGAATATCCTGTTCTTAGTTTCTCGTGCCGCGTTCTAGCCAGTGACAGGAATGGGGAACGGCAGTAAGGTGATTGGGATCGACAAAGCGGAAGGCTTGGCCAAGGCCACAGGCGATGGTAACTCTTGTGCAGATTGGTTTAAGGGAAAATGATCCAATGGGGGAGATAGGATGAAACGTGCAGTTTTTCTGCTGATCTTTTTGTTGTCGGCCTGTACCAGCCAGTCACCGACTGGCCGAGGCCAGATGCTGATGTTTTCGGCGGACGAGATGCGTCAACTGGGGGCTCAGTCGTTTGAGCAGATCAAGGAGAAGGAGACGGTGGAGACGGATCCTGCCACAGTTGGCTATGTCCAGTGTATCGCCGATGCCTTGACTCGCCCCCAGATCCTGGCGGCGGTGGATCCCGAACAGGTGGAAAGCTGGGAGGTGGTGGTTTTCGATTCGGAGCAGGCGAACGCCTTTGCCCTGCCGGGAGGGCATATCGGCGTCTACACCGGCTTGCTCAAGGTGGCCCAAACCCAGGATCAACTCGCCGCCGTGATGGGCCATGAGATAGGTCACGTATTGGCCAACCATGGTAATGAGCAGGTGTCTCGCGGCCAGTTGACCAACGCGGGTTTGCAGATCGCCCAGGTGGCACTGGGTGCTTCGGGCACCCAGAACTCAGATCTGATCATGGCGGGGCTGGGACTGGGGGCTCAAGTCGGGATCATGCTGCCTTTCGGCCGCCAGCAGGAAGCCGAGTCCGATGTGATCGGCCTGGAACTGATGGCCCGTGCCGGCTTCGATCCGGCAGCGGCCGTCGAACTGTGGCGCAATATGGCCAAGGCCTCGAATGGTGCGCCGCCGGAGTTCCTCTCCACTCACCCCTCCAGTACCACTCGGATCAATGGCTTGCAGTCTCTGCAAAGCAAGGCTCAGCCCTGGTATCAGCAGGCCCGGGAGCAGGGGCGTCGGCCGGATTGCCAGCCTCCGGGATAGTGGCCGCGGGGGCGGGCTGGTTGCGTGAGAAAAAATTTCTCTGGGGCCGGTTGTGACCGGTGGAAATCTCACCGTAAACGGTAAAAACGCCCCGATAAAGCTGTTACACTGCGGCCTTTACTCTTTCCAGATAACGGGAAATATCCATGACTTTTGAGTCTGTAGAACAGAAAGTAAGCTACGGCGTTGGCCGTCAGATGGGTGAGCAACTGGCGAGCCAGAGCTTTGAAGGCGTTGACGTTGCCGCGGTACAGGCCGGTCTGGCCGATGCGCTGAACGGCGTTGACAGCCAGGTAGCTCAAGAAGAGCTGCAAGCCGCTTTTGCCGTGATCTCCCAGCGCATGCAGGAAGAAGCTGCAGCCAAGGCCAAAGAAGCCGCTGCAGAAGGCGAAGCCTTCCTGGCTGAAAATGCCAAGCGTGACGAAGTGACCGTAACCGAGTCTGGCCTGCAGATCGAAGTACTGACTCAGGGCGAAGGTGAGAAGCCGACTGCCGAGTCCACCGTTCGTTGTCACTACCACGGTACCTTTACCGATGGTCGTGTCTTTGACAGCTCCGTAGAGCGTGGCCAGCCAGCTGACTTCCCAGTGGGCGGCGTGATCGCCGGCTGGACCGAAGCCCTGCAGACCATGCCTGTTGGCACCAAGGTGAAGCTGTACATCCCGCACAACCTGGCCTACGGCGAGCAGGGTGCCGGTGGCGCCATCCCACCGTTTGCCGCCCTGGTATTCGAAGTGGAGCTGCTGGAGATCCTGTAAGGTCTTTCGCGGCTCAAACACGAAGGGGAAAGCACAGGCTTTCCCCTTTTTTGTTGCTGTCTTGGCTGATGAGGCAAACGCCTGGCTTAGGAGCCTTTGTGCAGCTCCAGTTGCTTGACCACGACATTGCCATTGCGGGTTTGAACCGAGGATCGCTCTGTCCCCGCCGCGATGGACAACTGTGCCTGGTTTTTGTCCAGTGAGATCAGCGTGGCGCCTTTGAGGCCATCCACATTGAGCTTTCCATTGCTGGTGGAGAGGGAAAAGATCCCGGCAAAATCGGCTGTCAGGATGACGTTGACGGCTCCGTTGCGAGTGTCGGCCTTGAAAGGCGCCGATACTCGGATCAGATCGATCCGACCATTGCGGGTTTGCGCCTGGATAGGGCCAAGGTGGTCGTGGATCCCAATGGCGCCGTTACGGGTGCTCAGCTCAGCGTTACCCGAGAGCCCTTCGATCGTCAGCTTGCCATTGCGGCTTTGCAGTCGCACGTCGCGGGCAGTGGGGAGCAGGATCTCAAACCCCACACCTTCATTATTCAGCCGCTCGTCGTTAGGCCAGGCAGCTCGGAGTATCAGGATCCGACCATCACGAACCTGGGTTTGCAGCTGGATCTGCTCCAAACGTTCCTCCGTGGCGGCGCGCACATGAGCGCGGATCTCCACTTGGGACACGTCTGCGCGCTTCACCTCGATGGCGCCGTTGCGGGTTTCCACATCCAGGCCCATATCGGCAAGAGGAGCCAGCGACAAGATCTTGGTGTCACCATAAGGTGCATCACCGCTGCCCGCAGCGTCGATCTGAAGGTAGATACAGCCGCTGAGGAGCAGGGGAAAAGACACAGCACAAAGCCAGCGGGGAAACAAAGAAAAGATCATCAGCACAGTCCTTGAGCTAGGGGCTGGAAAGGGGCGCTTCCCAGCAAATCAGTTGTGGTTCGATCCTAACGACAACAGGGCAGCGGATCCCAGCCCTGATATGACAAAAGATCGTTGAAGTCCGCTCAGCGCATTGCTCAGCCCTAAAAGTGCCTTCGCCAGCATTCCAAGAGTGGCGTGGTTAAGGCCTAATCATTGGCAAAATCAACAAATTCATAAGCGCTGCTCGTTAAAAAGAGCTCGAATGCGCTGATGTCGTCAGCGGTTCCCTTTTTTGTCCGGATCAAACCCTATATAGTTGCCCCATTGCTTTAAGGGAGTGGGAGATTACTAGTGGAAGCTATCCGCGTTGCCGTAACCGGTGCCAGTGGCCGAATGGGCCGTACCTTGATTGAAGCCGCCCTGGCACACCCGGGCGTAGAGCTGGGGGCTGCCATCGAGCGTCCCGGTTCGACCCTGATCGGCTGCGATGCCGGTGAGCTGGTGGCTCGGGGTCATTATGGCGTGAAGCTGGCGGGCGAGTTGACCCTGGTGAGTGACGATTTCGATGTGCTGGTCGATTTTACCTCTCCGGAGTCCAGCCTGGGTTTCTTGCAGTATTGTGTCGAGCATAAGAAGCCGATGGTGATTGGCACTACGGGCTTCGATGAGGCACAGAAGGCTCAGGTGGCCGAAGCGGCCAAGTCCATCCCCGTGGTGCTGGCACCCAATATGGCGGTGGGGGTGAACCTGATGTTCAAGCTGCTGGAAGTGGCTGCCGAGGTGATGGGCAGCTACACGGACATTGAGATCATCGAAGGTCATCACAGGTTCAAGAAGGATGCGCCTTCGGGAACCGCATTGAAGATGGGTGAAGTGATCGCGGAAACCCTGGGGCGGGATCTGAAAGAGTGCGCCATCTATGGCCGTGAGGGGATCACCGGGGAGCGGGAGCGGGACACCATCGCATTCTCCACCATACGTGCCGGTGACATCGTGGGTGATCACACGGCGCTGTTTGCCGATCTGGGTGAGCGCCTGGAGATCACTCATAAGGCGTCGAGCCGTATGACTTTTGCCAATGGCGCGATGCGTGCGTCCAAATGGCTGACGGCTCAATCCAGCGGTTTATACGACATGCAACAGGTGCTTGGCTTTAAGCCGGTCTGATCGGGTAACCCATGAAGGGCTCGCAATTGCGGGCCTTTTTTATGACAAGGTTTCGTTAAAGAGATATAGTCAAATAAGGGTTTGGCTGGTATAATGCGCGGAATTTGCCAAAAATTCAAAATTCATGCACTCTCTGTGCATAAGCTTTGGTAAAGAATCAAAAACTTATAATTATTTCTGGTGGGAGGTCAAGTTGAACAAAACTGCCCTGTTAGTGCTCCAGGATGGGACTGTTTTCCGTGGTAAATCCATAGGTGCAAACGGTTTATCATCCGGAGAAGTCGTTTTTAACACTTCCATGACCGGCTATCAAGAGATCCTGACCGATCCCTCCTATTCCCGACAGATCGTCACTCTGACCTATCCCCATATTGGCAACACCGGTGCCAATTCCGAAGACGTCGAATCCGGCGCGATCCATGCTCAAGGCTTGGTGATCCGCGATCTCCCAGCCCTGGCGTCCAACTTCCGCAATGAAGAATCCCTCTCCGAATACCTTAAGCGTCACGGCATCGTTGGCATCGCCGATATCGATACCCGTAAGCTGACCCGTATTCTGCGTGAGAAAGGTGCTCAGAATGGCGCCATCATCGCGGGTGAAGAGAATGTGGAGAAGGCGTTGGAAGCCGCTAAGGCCTTCCCGGGCCTCAAAGGCATGGATCTGGCGAAAGAAGTGACCGTCAGCAGCCCCTACAGCTGGCGCAGCGGGACCTGGAAACTGGTGGGTGGCCTGCCGTCCGATACCCCGGCTTCTGAGCTTAAGTACAAGGTCGTGGCCTACGACTACGGCGTTAAGCAAAATATCCTGCGTATGCTGGTGGACCGTGGCTGTGACGTGACCGTGGTGCCGGCCCAGACCCCGGCTTCCGAAGTGCTGGCGATGCAGCCGGACGGGGTGTTCCTCTCCAACGGTCCGGGTGATCCACAGCCTTGTGATTACGCCATCGAGGCGATCAGCGAGATCCTCAAGACCGAGATCCCCGTGTTTGGGATCTGTCTGGGTCACCAGTTGCTGGCCCTGGCTTCCGGTGCCAAGACCGTGAAGATGAAGTTCGGTCACCACGGTGGCAACCACCCGGTGAAAGATCTGGATCGCGATGTGGTGATGATCACCGCTCAGAACCACGGTTTTGCCGTGGACGAAGAGAGCCTGCCAGCGAACCTGCGCGGGACTCACAAGAGTCTGTTCGACGGAACCCTGCAGGGGATCCATCGTACTGACAAGCCGGCATTTTCCTTCCAGGGGCACCCGGAAGCGAGCCCGGGTCCACACGATGCCGCGCCGCTGTTCGATCATTTCATCGAACTGATGGACGAGTTCAAGGCCCTATAAGCGCACAGAGAAGAAGACGATGCCAAAACGTACTGACATTAAAAGTATTCTGATCCTGGGCGCAGGCCCAATCGTGATCGGCCAAGCCTGTGAGTTTGACTACTCCGGCGCCCAGGCCTGTAAGGCCCTGCGTGAAGAGGGTTACCGAGTCATCCTGGTGAACTCCAACCCGGCCACCATCATGACCGATCCGGAGATGGCCGACGCCACCTACATCGAGCCAATCCACTGGGAAGTGGTTCGTAACATCATCGCCAAAGAGCGTCCGGATGCGGTCCTGCCCACCATGGGCGGTCAGACCGCACTGAACTGTGCCCTGGAGCTGGAAGCCAAGGGTGTGCTGGAAGAGTTCGGTGTTGAGATGATCGGCGCCACCGCCGATGCCATCGACAAGGCGGAAGATCGCTCCCGCTTTGACGCCGCGATGAAATCCATTGGTCTGGAATGTCCGCGCGCCGGGATCGCCCACTCCATGGAGGATGCCAATGCCATCCTTGAAGACGTTGGTTTCCCCTGCATCATCCGTCCGTCCTTCACTATGGGCGGCTCCGGCGGTGGTATTGCCTACAACCGCGAGGAGTTCGAAGAGATCTGTACCCGTGGTTTGGATCTGTCTCCGACCAACGAGCTGCTGATCGACGAATCTCTGATCGGTTGGAAAGAGTACGAGATGGAAGTGGTCCGCGATAAGGCGGATAACTGCATCATCGTTTGTGCGATTGAAAACTTCGATCCCATGGGCGTGCACACCGGCGATTCCATCACCGTGGCGCCGGCACAGACTCTGACCGATAAGGAATACCAGCTCATGCGTAACGCCTCCATGGCGGTACTGCGTGAGATTGGTGTGGAAACCGGCGGCTCCAACGTTCAGTTCGGTATTAACCCGAAAGATGGTCGCATGGTGCTGATCGAGATGAACCCACGGGTATCTCGCTCTTCTGCCCTGGCCTCCAAGGCGACCGGCTTCCCCATCGCCAAGATCGCCGCCAAGCTGGCCGTCGGCTTCACCCTGGATGAGCTGCAAAACGACATCACCGGCGGCGCGACCCCGGCGTCCTTCGAGCCCGCCATCGACTATGTCGTGACCAAGATCCCACGCTTTAACTTCGAGAAGTTTGCCGGTGCTAACGACCGCCTGACCACTCAGATGAAGTCCGTGGGTGAAGTGATGGCCATTGGCCGTACCTTCCAGGAGTCTTTCCAGAAGGCGTTGCGCGGCCTGGAAACCGGCATGACCGGCCTGGATCCGATTGTTGATATCAACGACAACGACGCCCTGGCCAAGATCCGCTACGAACTGCAGGACTGTGGACCTGAGCGCCCTTGGTATATCGCCGACGCCTTCCGCGCCGGCCTGTCCATGGAAGGGATCTTCAAGATCACCAACATCGACCCCTGGTTCCTGGTGCAGATCGAAGAGTTGGTGAAACTGGAAGAGCAGGTGAAAGAGGGCGGCATGACCTGCCTGACCTACGATTTCCTGCGCACCCTCAAGCGCAAGGGCTTCTCCGACGTTCGCCTGGCGACCCTGATCGGCGTCTCCGAGGCGGAAGTGCGTAAGCTGCGTCACAAGCACGAGCTGTTCCCGGTCTACAAGCGCGTGGACACCTGTGCTGCCGAGTTTGCCACCGATACCGCCTACATGTACTCCACCTACGAGGATGAGTGTGAGGCGAATCCGTCCGACAAGGACAAGATCATGGTGATCGGCGGTGGCCCGAACCGTATCGGTCAGGGTATCGAGTTCGATTACTGCTGTGTGCACGCCGCCCTGGCGATGCGTGAAGACGGTTACGAGACCATCATGGTCAACTGTAACCCGGAAACCGTGTCCACCGACTACGACACCTCGGATCGTCTGTACTTCGAGTCCATCACCCTGGAAGACGTGCTGGAGATCGTTCGTGTCGAGCAGCCCAAGGGCGTGATCGTCCAGTACGGCGGTCAGACTCCGCTGAAACTGGCTCGTGCCCTGGAAGCCGCTGGTGTGCCTATCATCGGTACCTCCCCGGATGCCATTGACCGCGCCGAAGACCGCGAGCGTTTCCAGCAGGCGGTGGAACGCCTGGGCCTGAAACAGCCGGAAAACAGCACCGTCACCACGGTCGAGCAGGCGGTTCGTGAAGCCGAGCGTATCGGTTACCCTCTGGTGGTTCGTCCGTCCTACGTACTGGGTGGTCGCGCCATGGAGATCGTCTATGACGAACAGGATCTGCGTCGCTACTTCAACGAAGCGGTGAGCGTGTCCAACGAGTCTCCGGTTCTGCTGGATCGCTTCCTGGATGACGCCATTGAGGTGGACTGTGACGCCATCTGTGACGGTACCGACGTGGTGATCGGCGGGATCATGGAGCATATCGAGCAGGCTGGGGTTCACTCCGGTGACTCCGGTTGTTCCCTGCCTCCATACACCTTGAGCCAGTCCATTCAGGACGAGATGCGTGAGCAGTGTCGCAAGCTGGCCCTGGAGCTGGGCGTTGTCGGCCTGATGAATATCCAGTTCGCGGTGAAGGATGATGTGGTTTATCTGATTGAGGTGAACCCGCGTGCTGCCCGGACCGTACCGTTCGTTTCCAAGGCCACCGGTGCACCGATCGCCAAGATCGCCGCTCGTGTCATGGCGGGAACCTCTTTGAAGGAGCAGGGCTTCAACAAGGAGATCATCCCACCTTACTACTCCGTTAAGGAAGTGGTGTTGCCGTTCAACAAGTTCCCGGGTGTTGATCCGCTGCTGGGTCCTGAAATGCGCTCTACCGGTGAGGTGATGGGCGTGGGTGATACCTTCGCCGAAGCCTATGCCAAGGCTCAGTTGGGGGCCATCAAGGATGTACCTAAGAACGGCCGCGCGCTGCTGTCCGTGCGTAAAGGCGACAAGCGCCGTGTGGCGGATCTGGCCCTCAAGCTGATTGAGCTGGGTTACGAGCTGGATGCCACTCACGGCACCGCGGTTGCACTGGGCGAAGCGGGTATCAACCCGCGCCTGGTCAACAAGGTGCACGAAGGTCGTCCTCACATCCTTGACCGCATCAAAAACGGTGAATACACCTACATCGTCAACACCACCGAAGGTCGTCAGGCGATTGAGGATTCCCGTCAGTTGCGCCGTGGCGCCCTGCGTTACAAGGTGAACTACACCACCACCATGAACGCGGCGTTTGCCACCTGCCTGGCCAACAAGGCGGATGATCGTGAGAAGGTGGCTTCCGTTCAGGAGTTGCATAAGCGCAGCCTGGCGTAAGCCCGGGCCCGGTTTGGGCCTGAATGGAACCTAACAAAACGCCGGACGGGATGACCCGCCGGCGTTTTGCTATTACAATCTGTCCCAACATTTGGATAAACCCCAGTCCCCAAACTCGCCACCAGCGCCCAGCAATAGCCGGGTGGGGCGGGTTTTTGCTGGAGAAAAGAGAAACCTATGGCACAAGTCCCTATGACAGTGCGTGGCGCCGAGATGCTGCGCGAAGAACTGGATCACCTGAAGCACACCCGTCGTCCGGCCATTACCGAGGCGATCGCTTCGGCCCGCGAACTGGGTGATCTGAAAGAGAACGCCGAATACCACGCCGCCCGTGAAGAGCAGGGGTTGGTGGAAGCGCGAGTGCGTGATATCGAAGGCAAGTTGTCCGTGGCGCAGGTGATCGATGTGACCAAGATGACCAATAACGGCAAGGTGATCTTCGGTGCTACCGTGACCCTGGTGAACGTGGATACCGATGCCGAGGTAACCTACCGCATCGTGGGTGATGATGAAGCGGATCTGAAAAACAACCTGATCTCCGTGAACTCACCCATTGCCCGTGCGATGGTGGGCAAGGAGCTGGACGATGTAGTGATCGTGAAGGCCCCGGCCGGCGATATTGAGTACGAAGTGATTAAGGTCGATTACCTTTAATCAGGCTGTTCGGGTACAAAAAAGCCGCCCGAGGGAGACCGGGGCGGCTTTTTGTTGTCAGGCCGAGTTCGGATCAGCGTGCTTTTGGCACGTCGATCTTTTTCTTCTCGGACGGACGGAACAGCACCTGGATGTGGCCGATGGTCTGCACCTCTTGGGCACCGGTTTCGCGGACAATGGCATCCATAATGGCGCGTTTCATCTCGCGATCTTCGCCGGCGGCTTTTATCTTGATTAACTCATGGTGTTCCAGCGCCTGCTCGATCTCGGCGAGGACCCCTTCGGTCAGGCCATTAGCACCGAGGATCACCACAGGCTTCAGGCCGTGGGCCAGTCCTTTCAGGTACTGCTTTTGTTTGGTGGTCAGTTGACTCATCAGGCACTCTTTATTTGGCTTGGTGGACTTGAAAACGGCGTATTCTAGCCGCATCTCTACCTTATTACTAATTCTTACCATACTGAGGGTAGACAACCTTCAGATACTTAAGCCGCCTGGACGGAAAAACTTAGGGCATGACCAAGAAAAAACATTCTGCCAGCTCGAAGCGCTGGCTGACCGAACATTTTGACGATCATTATGTCAAGCAGGCCCAGAAGAAGGGGCTGCGCTCTCGTGCCATCTTTAAGTTGGAAGAGATCCAGGGAAAGGACAAATTGCTCAAGCCTGGTATGACTGTGGTGGACTTGGGGGCCGCGCCGGGAGGCTGGTCCCAATTCGCTGTGGAGCAGGTTGGGCTTGAGGGCGTGGTGATCGCTTGTGATATTTTGCCGATGGACCCAATCGCCGGTGTCGATTTCCTTCAAGGCGATTTCCGCGAAGAAGCGGTGCTTAATGCCTTGATGGGAAGGGTCGGAGATGCCAAGGTGGATGTTGTGATGTCCGATATGGCACCCAACTTCTCCGGAGCCGGTGCAGTTGACCAGCCTCGAGCCATGTATCTGGTGGAGTTGGCGCTGGATATGTGTGATCAGGTTTTGGCACCGAAAGGGGCTTTTGTGGTCAAAGTATTCCAAGGGGAGGGGTTTGATCCCTATCTGCAGGAAGTGCGTAATCGCTTTACCAGCGTAAAAATCCGCAAGCCGGATAGTTCCAGGGCCCGTTCGCGGGAAGTCTACATTGTGGCAAGCGGTTACAAAGGTTAAGCTAGCTCCAATAAACCAAGGAATATGAGAGGTTCCATACCTTGAGTGATATGGCGAAAAATTTGATCCTATGGCTGGTGATTGCCGTAGTGTTGATGACGGTGTTCCAGAGCTACTCGCCGAGTGCTCGTAAAAGTAATGCCATGAACTACAACACCTTCGTTCAGGCCTATGAAAATGGGCGTGTCGGCAGTGTCGAGTTCCAGCAGGATGGGATCACCATTACCGGCAACACCAACAACGGCGAGAAGTTCGTGACTTACATGCCGGCCTACGATGAGGCGTTGATCAACGAGCTGCTGCGCAACGATGTGCAGATCTCTCGTTTGCCGCCAGAGAAGCCCAGCATGCTGGCGCAGATCTTCGTGTCTTGGTTCCCGATGCTGTTGCTGATCGGTGTGTGGATCTTCTTCATGCGTCAGATGCAAGGCGGTGGCGGTAAAGGTGCCATGTCCTTCGGCAAGAGCAAGGCGCGCCTGATGGGCGAAGATCAGATCAAGACCACTTTTGCCGATGTCGCCGGTTGCGATGAGGCGAAGGAAGAGGTGGAAGAGCTGGTGGATTACCTCAAGGATCCCACCAAGTTCCAGAAGTTGGGCGGTAAGATCCCGACGGGCGTCCTGTTGGTGGGTCCACCAGGAACCGGTAAAACCTTGCTGGCCAAGGCCATTGCCGGCGAAGCCAAGGTGCCGTTTTTCACCATTTCGGGTTCCGATTTTGTTGAGATGTTCGTCGGGGTGGGTGCTTCCCGTGTCCGTGACATGTTTGAACAAGCTAAGAAATCCGCACCCTGTATCATCTTTATCGATGAGATCGATGCGGTGGGTCGTCAGCGTGGTGCCGGTTTGGGCGGTGGTCACGATGAGCGTGAGCAGACCCTGAACCAGATGCTGGTGGAGATGGACGGTTTCGAAGGTAACGAGGGGATCATTGTGATCGCCGCGACCAACCGTCCAGACGTACTGGATCCCGCCTTGTTGCGTCCGGGACGCTTCGATCGACAAGTTACCGTCGGTCTGCCAGACGTACGGGGTCGTGAGCAGATCTTGAAAGTCCACATGCGTAAAGTGCCGTTGGCCGAAGGGGTGGATGCTGCCCTGATCGCACGGGGTACCCCAGGGTTCTCCGGTGCCGAGTTGGCCAACCTGGTTAACGAAGCCGCTCTGTTTGCTGCTCGAGGCTCCAAGCGTGTTGTCGCGATGGAGGAGTTCGAAAAGGCCAAGGACAAGATCATGATGGGGGCCGAGCGCCGCTCCATGGTGATGTCTGAGGACGAGAAGCGGATGACCGCCTACCACGAAGCGGGTCACGCCATTGTGGGTCGGATGGTGCCAGAGCATGACCCTGTTTATAAGGTGTCCATCATTCCTCGTGGCCGTGCATTGGGCGTGACCATGTACCTGCCGGAGCAGGATCGCTGGAGCCACTCCAAGCAACATCTGGAGTCCATGATCTCCAGCCTGTACGGTGGTCGTATTGCCGAGCAGTTGATCTATGGTGATGAAAAGGTCACGACAGGGGCTTCCAACGACATTGAGCGTGCCACAGATATCGCTCGTAAGATGGTGACTCAGTGGGGCTTGTCCGAAAAGCTGGGCCCAATGAACTACGCCGAAGATGATGGTGAAGTGTTCCTCGGCCGCTCTATGGCCAAGGCCAGTCATATGTCTGATGATACGGCGCAGATGATCGATGAAGAGGTGAAAGAGTTCATCGATCGTAACTATGGTCGTGCCCGTCAGATCCTGGTGGATAATCAGGATATCCTGCACACCATGACGGATGCCTTGATGAAGTATGAGACCATCGATGCCCAGCAGATAGACGATCTGATGGAGCGTCGTGACGTCCGTCCACCGGCTGATTGGTCAGATACCGATCGACCCACTTCCGGTGGTAGTGATGGCGGTGTCAAGGCTGAAGCCGATGCCGATGCCAGCACTGAGGAGCGCCCAGCCGGCGAGAGCGAAGAAGCGCCCGCTAAATAAAGGCGCAGCTCGTCTTGAAAATAAACCCCGCCTTGCGGGGTTTTTTCTTCTGTAGAGGACACCAACGATGAAATTACCTTGCGGCCAGCGAATGCTGGATCTCTCTTCACCCCAGATCATGGGGATCTTGAATGTCACGCCAGATTCGTTCTCTGACGGTGGTCGTCACAATAGTCTGGAAGCTGCTCTAACTCAGGCAAGGCGGATGGTGGCCGAGGGAGCGACTATTTTGGATATCGGTGGCGAGTCGACGCGCCCAGGTGCGGCCGATGTGGCCTTGGAGCAGGAACTGGAGCGAACCATTCCCCTGATTGAGCGGATCGCTGGTGAGCTGGATGTGGTGATCTCAATCGATACCTCCAAGCCACAGGTAATGCGTGAGGCAGTGAGTGTCGGTGCGGGCTTGATCAACGATGTACGTGCCCTGCGCGAGCCGGGGGCGTTGGAGGCAGCGGCACAATCGGACGCGGCGATCTGCTTGATGCACATGCAGGGCCAGCCAAGGAGCATGCAAAATGCCCCCCATTACGATGATCTTTTTGCCCAGATCAATGGATTTTTCGCCGAGCGGGTCCGGGCCTGTCAACAGGCGGGGATTGCTTCCAGTAGGCTGATACTGGATCCCGGCTTTGGGTTTGGTAAGACATTGGAGCACAACTACCGTTTATTGGGAGAACTGGGGGCATTGAGAGGACATGGACTGCCCCTGTTGATTGGATTATCACGTAAAAGCATGATTGGTAACCTGCTTGGTCGCCCGGTTGGAGAACGACTGGTCGGCAGTGTGGTCGGGGCGTTAATGGCAGCCCAGCAAGGCGCTGAGATCTTAAGGGTGCATGATGTGGCGGCGACCCGCGATGCCCTGCTGGTTTGGCAGGCCAGTGCAGGAGCCCTGCCTCTGAGTTGATCCTGGGTTGGCGGTTTCCGGGTTACGGGATGATTAGGAGCTAAGGTGAAAGAGCAGGTTCAAGCGGATAGGTTGGGTCCTTTCAGCGCGAAGCGCCTGGGGGCAGCCTTGCTTCGCCTTTCCCTGTGATGTGCTAGTGGCAGGCTCCGTGCCTGCGCCAGGGCGATGACACCGAGTGAATGCCTGTCGGGCCGGGACCGGGCTATGATTGGCAGTGCTTGCGGTATGCACCCATGCAATGGTTTGTGCTTGTATGGCAAATGGGGAACGCTGCGCGCTTTGTGGTCTTCTCAGTCATCGAGTGAGCCATGGGATGAGTCGGTATTGTGTGTGTTTTCCCATCTGCTAGGAGCTGCTACGGGCCTCCATGATGTGGCTGGGCGGTACATTAAACGCCACAAACACCGCCTTGGCTTAGGAGAAGATCTGGAGGGGATCAGGTTGGCACTTGATTGCGTCAGTAGTGCCACCGTCCAGATCGCGCTTAAGGTCTTTGAGGGGCTCGGTGCACGGATGAGGTATAGCCGAGTGACACCCGATGGTTTCACTCTCAGCCCCCGCGTCCCCTTATCCATTCGCCCTGTTTAACGAGAGTGATGCCCAATGGGCACTGGGGCTTGATGGTGCTGGCTTGAGCTTCACCCTATGGGATAGGCCGGGCTATACCTAGCCAGAATAGGATATACAGCAGTGACGACTGGTATTGCCCTTGCTCTGCGTGAAATAGAGCAGCGCTGCCGTTCTCAAAGGCTTTCCTCGCACTCGACTTGTGGGATATTTACCCTGATTGGGTAAAGAATCACCGGTCAGTGTGTTAGAGTAGCTTTGCCCCTTGTCAGAGGAAAGTCAGTTAGATATTATCTCGCTCGCTTTCACAGGAGACGCTTATGGCGACACGACGCCCGCTGGTCGCAGCAAACTGGAAAATGGCAGGCAGCCCCCAGTTAGCTCAGGAGTTGATTCAAAAGTTCTCGCAGCTTTCGGACTTTTCCCCGGACGTAGTGCTATGTCCGCCAAGCGTTTATCTGGATAACTTGCAGCGGAAGCTCAAGGCAGCGAGCAAGGTGTTGGCTGGGAAGTCAATACACTTAGGTGGCCAGAATATGAGTCACCAGGAGTTTGGCGCCTATACTGGCGAGATCTCTGGCTCGATGCTGAAAGAATTTGGCTGCAACTATGTTATCATCGGTCACTCCGAGCGCCGTCGTATGTACGGAGAGACCAGCGACATGGTGGCAGAGAAATTCGCCATGGCACAGAAGTGCGGTTTAACGCCCATCTTATGTGTCGGTGAGTCCCTGGCAGCAAGGCAGGCTAACCGAACTTTTGAAGTTTTGACCGGTGAGCTGGATGCCGTGCTGGATAAGTGTGGGATCATGGCGTTTGATAATGCGGTCCTTGCCTATGAGCCTTTATGGGCCATTGGTACCGGCAAGAGCGCGACTCCTGAGCAGGCTCAGGAGGTACATGCCTTCCTTCGTCAACGGTTGTCGGACCTGTCGCCTTATGAAGGCGAAAAGATCCGCATCCTGTATGGTGGCAGTGTGAAGCCCAGTAATGCGGCAGACCTGTTTACCCAACCGGATGTCGATGGTGGTTTGGTCGGCGGTGCGAGTTTAAATGCCAGCGAGTTTGTTACGCTGTGCCGCATCGCCTCACAAGCGGAATAAGTGAAAGATGTTTGAAGTTTTGATGGTTGTTTACTTGTTGGTTGCCCTGGCAATTATTGGCCTGGTGTTGATTCAGCAAGGTAAAGGAGCGGGCATGGGGGCCTCTTTTGGTGCCGGTGCTTCTGCAACATTGTTTGGCTCCTCTGGTTCAGGTAACTTCCTGACCCGCACGACTGCCGTGTTGGCAACCGTGTTCTTCGTGGTGAGTTTGTTGTTGGGTCGTATGACTGCCCACACCACAGCGCCTAGCGAAGATTGGAACGAGATCGATGTTCCTGTGGTTGAGCAAGTTCAACCAAGTGACGTACCCGCCGTGAGCGACGTACCGAACTGATAGCCCAAAGTCAGGCTTTAAAAAGACGATAAGAATTTATGCCGTGGTGGTGGAATTGGTAGACACGCCATCTTGAGGGGGTGGTGAGCTATGCTCGTGCGGGTTCAAGTCCCGCCCACGGCACCATTAGTTGCGAATGCTTGGCCCAAGTGGTAGAGTGCTTGCACTTCTCTCCCGGAAGTAAAATTGGGAAGACGGACGCGGGGTGGAGCAGCCTGGTAGCTCGTCGGGCTCATAACCCGAAGGTCGTCGGTTCAAATCCGGCCCCCGCAACCAATTTCCGATGACTTGTCTACATGCCGAGCAGGTTATCGCTTCGTGGCACACGTGCCGACTAGCAATGGTCAAAAACCACGGCGAAGGTGGTGACAGGGAAACCTGTCGAAGCCAATGGCTTCAAACAGGGTATAGCAAACTTTGAGCCCCGTTTAGATTACGGGGCTTTTTGTTATTTCAGTTACAGAGTCTGTGATTGAAGGCTTCTATCCTTGGGTTTGACTATCCTAGATAGTCGGGTGAATGGGCGTTATGCCCTTTTTTTGTTTGTAGGGGTGAACCCATGGCGACGATAGAACAACGCCTGACTGAAATGTTGACCGAGCCGGTTGAAGCTCTGGGCTACGAGCTCTGGGGCCTTCAGTACATACGTGCCGGTAACCATTCAGTATTACGCCTGTTTATTGACCACGAAAACGGCATTACCGTTGACGATTGTGCCGAAGCCAGTCGCCAGGCCAGTGCAGTTTTGGATGTGGAAGACCCGATCAGTACAGAATACAACTTGGAAGTCTCGTCCCCTGGGATGGATCGTCCGTTGTTCACTGCCCGGCATTATGAAAAATACCTCGGCTCCGAAGTGATACTGGTGCTGAATATGCCAATGGAAGGAAAACGTAAGTGGCGTGGTGAAATCGTGGCCGTCGACGGTGACGTGGTCACCCTGCGTTGCGATGGTCAAGAGCAGATGGTGATGCTGTCGAACGTGCAGAAATCCAATCTGGTTCCGAAATTTTAAGTTTCAGGGTGAAACGAGGCTGATAATGAGCAAAGAGATCCTGGCGGTAGCCGAGGCGGTATCCAACGAAAAAGCGGTACCGCGTGAAAAGATTTTTGAGGCGCTGGAATTTGCACTGGCGACTGCAACTAAGAAGAAGCAGGAGCTGGAGATTGACGCACGTGTGTGCATTGATCATAAAACTGGTGAGTACGAGACCTTCCGTCGTTGGGAAGTGATCGAAGATGATGCTGAAATGGAAGTACCTACTCGTCAGGTCTACCTGTCCGCTGCACGCGCGATGGAAGAAGATGAGAGCATCCAGGTCGGCGATTTTGTTGAGGAACAGATCGAATCTGTGGTCTTCGATCGCATCACGACTCAGACTGCGAAGCAGGTGATCGTACAGAAGGTACGCGAAGCCGAACGTGCCCAGGTGGTTGAGCAGTTCAAAGATCGTGAAGGTGAACTGGTCACCGGTGTGGTGAAAAAGGTCAACCGCGACTCTGTCATCGTCGATCTGGGTAACAATGCGGACGCCATCCTGTTCCGTGAAGAGATGCTACCGCGGGAAAACTTCCGTCCGGGTGATCGTATTCGTGCCTTGCTGCACTCTGTCCGGCTGGAGGCTCGTGGTTCTCAGCTGTTCCTCAGCCGCTCACGTCCTGAAATGCTGATTGAACTGTTCCGCATCGAGGTGCCGGAGATTGGTGAAGAGATGATTGAGATCATGGGTGCTGCCCGTGATCCTGGGTCTCGCGCGAAGATCGCTGTGAAGACTAACGACAAGCGCATCGATCCTGTCGGTGCCTGTGTCGGCATGCGTGGCGCACGAGTTCAAGCCGTTTCCGGTGAACTCGGTGGTGAACGCATCGATATCGTGCTGTGGAATGATAACAATGCACAGTATGTGATCAATGCCATGGCGCCAGCGGATGTTTCCTCCATTGTGGTGGATGAAGATGCCAAGTCCATGGATGTGGCCGTTGAGAAAGACAGCCTAGCTCAGGCTATCGGCCGCGCAGGTCAAAACGTGCGTTTGGCCTCTCAGGTTTCCGGTTGGGACTTGAATGTCATGACCACCGAAGAGATGCAGGAGAAGCACCAGGCTGAAGCCGCCAAGATGCTTTCTGTATTCGTCGAAGGCCTGGATATTGACGAAGAGTTTGCTTCCGTACTGGTTGACGAAGGGTTCACCAGCCTGGAAGAAGTGGCTTACGTACCAGTAGCTGAACTCCTCGAAATCGAGGGTCTGGATGAAGATACGGTCGAAGAGCTGCGTGATCGTGCCAAAACGGCGCTGACCACCAAGGCGTTGGCTTCCGAGGAGGCACTCGATGGTGCTGAGCCAGCGGAAGACCTGCTGAGCCTGGAAGGTCTAGAGCGTCACCTGGCGTTTGTGTTGGCTAGCCGTGGTGTTGTGACTCTGGAAGATTTGGCGGATCAAGGTATTGACGATCTGACCGACATCGAAGAGCTGAACGACGAAAAAGCCGGCGAATTGATTATGGCGGCACGTAACATCTGCTGGTTCGGCGACGAAGCCTAAATACCGGTCAACAGAGGATATAAGGATAATGTCAGAGAAAACGATTCAATCGCTTGCTGAGGAAGTTGGCAAACCCGTTGACCGGCTGCTGGCTCAATTTGAAGAAGCCGGTATCAAGAAAACTGCTAATGACAGCGTGACTCAGGCAGAGCAACAGACTCTGCTCAGTCATCTGGCGGAGCAACATGGCGGTAAGGCTGAGCCGACCCGCATGACGCTGCAGCGCAAGACCCGCTCTACCTTGAGCGTGTCCAGCACAGGCGGCAAGAGTAAGTCCGTGCAAGTTGAAGTACGGAAAAAACGCACTTATGTAAAACGAAGTGTGGCAGAGGATCAGGCCAAGCAGGAAGCGGAAGAGCAAGCTCGCCGTGAGGCCGAAGAGGCAGTCAATCGTGAGGCGGAAGAAGCCAAGCGTCAGGCTGATGAGCAAGCTCGCCGCGAAGCCGAAGAGAAGGCCAAGCGTGCGGCGGAAGAGAAAGCCAAGCGTGAAGCTGCACAAGTAGCTGCACGTAAAGCCGAAGCGGAGAAAGATCCGGTTACCGTTGCGCAGGAACAGAAAGCCAAAGAAGAGGCAGAAGCATTGTTAAAAGCGCAAGAAGCAGAAGCGGCACGGAAAGCGGAACAGTTGGCCATTGAGAAGGCCGAAGAGGCCAAGAAGCTGGCCGAAGAAAATGCCCAGCGCTGGGCTGAAGAAGATGCCAAGCGTAAGGAACAGGAAAAGAACGCCGACTACCACGTGACCACTTCTGTTACGGCCCGTGCTGCTGAAGATCAGCAGGATGCCAAGGCCGAGCGCAGCGGCCCTCGTCGTAAGAAGAAGCCGGCAGGTGCAAACGATCGTAACGCCCGTGGTGGTCGTAACGACCGTCGTGGCGGCCGCAATCAGCGTGGTAAGCGCGGTGTGAATGCGCCATCTTCCATGCAGCACGGTTTCCAGAAACCGGCAGAGAAGGTGGTTCGTGATGTGGTGATCGGTGAGACCATCACAGTGGCAGAGCTGGCCAACAAGATGGCCATCAAAGCTACTGAGATCATCAAAGCGATGATGAAGATGGGCTCCATGGTGACCATCAACCAGGTGATCGATCAGGAAACCGCTCAACTGGTTGCCGAAGAGCTGGGCCACAAGGTGGTTCTGCGTAACGACAACGAGATGGAAGATGCGGTGATGTCCGATCGTGACACCACAGCGGAAACCGTTCACCGTGCGCCGGTTGTGACCATCATGGGTCACGTTGACCACGGCAAGACCTCGCTGCTGGATTACATCCGTCGCGCTAAAGTGGCCTCCGGTGAAGCCGGTGGTATTACCCAGCACATCGGTGCCTACCACGTTGAAGTGGGTGATGGCAGCATCACTTTCCTGGATACTCCAGGTCACGCCGCCTTTACCAGCATGCGTGCCCGTGGTGCCAAGGCTACCGATATCGTAGTTCTGGTTGTTGCTGCGGACGATGGCGTGATGCCACAGACCGTCGAAGCGATCCAGCACGCCAAAGCCGCCGAAGTGCCTCTGGTGATTGCTGTGAACAAGATGGATAAGGAAGACGTTGATCCGGACCGTGTTAAGAACGAGCTGTCTCAGCACGGCGTGATCCCGGAAGACTGGGGCGGCGAGCATATGTTTGCTCACGTTTCGGCGAAAACCGGTATGGGCGTTGATGAACTGCTGGAAGGCATCATCTTGCAATCCGAAGTACTGGAGCTGACCGCACGCAAAGAGGGCATGGCCCACGGCGTGGTGATCGAATCCCGTCTGGACAAAGGTCGCGGCCCGGTTGCTTCCATCCTGGTTCAGGAAGGTACCCTGCGTAAGGGTGACATCGTCCTGTGTGGTTTGGAGTACGGTCGTGTTCGCGCCATGCGTGATGAGAACGGTCAGGACATCGAAGAGGCTGGTCCGTCCATCCCTGTGGAGATCCTGGGTCTGTCTGGTGTACCGGCAGCCGGTGATGAAGCCACCGTTGTGCGTGACGAGAAGAAAGCCCGTGAAGTTGCCCTGCATCGTCAAGGTAAGTTCCGTGAGGTTAAACTGGCGCGTCAGCAGAAGGCCAAGTTGGAGAACATGTTCACCAATATGACCGCTGGCGACATCTCCGAGCTGAACGTAGTCCTGAAGGCCGACGTACAAGGCTCCCTGGAGGCGATTGCCGACTCCCTGACCAAGCTGTCCACCGACGAAGTGAAAGTGAACATCATTGGTCGCGGTGTGGGCGGTCTGACCGAGACCGATGCGTCTCTGGCTGCCGCTTCCAACGCCATCCTGGTTGGCTTTAACGTTCGTGCTGACGCCGTTGCGCGCCGCATGGTCGATAATGAAAACTTGGATCTGCGTTACTACAGCGTGATCTATGATCTGATTGACGAAGTGAAGCAGGCCATGAGCGGCATGCTGGCACCTGAGTTCAAGCAGGAGATCATCGGTCTGGCTCAGGTACGTGAAGTGTTCAAGTCGCCGAAGATTGGTGCAGTCGCTGGCTGTATGGTTACCGAGGGTGTGGTTAAGCGTAACGCGCCTATCCGTGTTCTGCGTGACAACGTGGTGATCTACGAAGGTGAGCTGGAATCCCTGCGTCGCTTCAAGGACGATCTGCAAGAAGTGCGTAATGGCATGGAGTGTGGTATCGGCGTGAAGAACTACAACGATGTGAAGGTCGGTGACCAGATCGAAGTGTTCGAAACCGTTGAAGTGAAACGCTCCCTGTAATCGCAGCGGAACATAGAATAACGGTGGCACTCGGTCCAAAGGTGATTGAGCACCACTGATATCAAGAGGGGCTGCGGCCCCTCTTTTTGGTAGAGAAGAATATGGCTAGAGAATTCAGTCGAAGCAAACGTGTCGGGCAACAGTTGCAGCGTGAATTGGCGATGGTGCTGATGCGCGAAATTCGTGACGATCGGCTCGGCATGGTGACGGTCAACGAAGTCGAGGTATCCCGCGATATGGGCTATGCCAAGGTGTTCGTGACCTTTTTGAATGACGATGCGGACGAAGTAAAGAAGCAGCTCGATGCGTTGATCGAACTGGCTCCGATGATCCGTACCCTGCTGGCTTCCCGATTAAAGCTGCGGGTAATGCCGGAGATCCGTTTCCAATACGATAAGTCCCTGGTTGAGGGGATCCGGATGGCCAGCTTGGTCTCCAAGGTCCGTGCCGAGGATGATGCCAAGGCCGAAGCCAACGGTACCAACGAGGAGAACGAGGAGGGTCAGCAGTAATGGGCCGTCGTCGTAACCGTGGTCGTCTGATTGACGGCGTACTGCTGCTGGACAAGCCGGCAGGGATCTCCTCCAATGATGCGCTGCAAAAGGTCAAGCGCATCTATAACGCCGCCAAGGCCGGGCATACCGGCGCACTGGATCCCCTGGCCACCGGCATGTTGCCTATCTGCCTGGGTGAGGCGACCAAGTTTTCCCAGTTTTTGCTGGATGCGGATAAGCGTTACACCGTGGTGATGAAGCTGGGGGTGCGAACCACCACCAGTGACGCCGATGGCGAAGTGGTGTCCGAGCGTCCGATCAATGTGACCCTGGAACAGCTCAATGAGGCGCTGGAGGGGTTCCGTGGGACCACCATGCAGGTGCCGTCCATGTATTCGGCACTCAAGTACCAGGGCCAACCCCTGTACAAGTATGCCCGGGAAGGGATTGAAGTGCCCCGTGAGGCACGGCCTATTACCGTTCATGAACTGATCCTCAATCGCTTCGAAGGCGACGAGGTGGAGCTGGATATACATTGCTCAAAGGGCACCTACATCCGCACCATCACCGACGATCTGGGCGAGGTTCTGGGCTGTGGTGCGCACGTGACTGTACTGCGTCGCACCCAGGTCGCTGGCTATCCTTACGAGCGCATGGTCAAGCTTGAGCAGATCGAAAACCTTTTGGAAGAAGCCTTGGGCCAAGAGCGTCAGCCGAAGGAGCTGCTGGATCCACTACTGCTGCCGATGGATACCGCAGTAGCAACCCTGCCGGAAGTTAACATGACCGATGTGGTAGCGGGTTACCTGATGCACGGCCAGCCAGTTCAGGTGCCAGGGAGCCCGACCGAGGGAACCGTGCGCCTGACCGTGGGCGAGCAGCGGGTGTTTGTTGGCCTGGGTCAGATCGATGATGATGGCTTGGTGGCTCCTAAGCGACTGATCAACATTCACCAGGGTTGAGTGGGCGGCGATTAGCCGCTACAATGCCCGCCCCTAAAGCTGAGTTAGTGATTGGCTTTAGGCTTGTATTACTTATTTTGGAGAGATGACTATGTCACTAAGCGCAGAAGTAAAAGCGAAGATCGTTGCTGAGTTTGGCCAGGGCGAAAACGATACCGGTTCCCCGGAAGTTCAGGTTGCCCTGCACACCGCTCAGATCAACCACCTGCAAGGCCACTTCAAGCAGCACATCCACGACCACCACAGCCGTCGCGGTCTGCTGCGTATGGTTGCCCAGCGTCGTAAGCTGCTGGATTACCTGAAGCGTAAAGATGTAGCTCGTTACCAAGAGCTGATCGCCAAGCTGGGTCTGCGTCGCTAAGTCGCACCAAGTTTTGAAAGAGGGAGCCTTATGGCTCCCTTTTTTCGTTTTACCGCATTAATAGCGCTTAACGCGAACGACCCTCATGGTCTCGATGACCAATCCGGCAATGGTCTCGGTTATTGGATAGTAGGTCAGGTTAACCCTTTGGCCCTTGAGTGAGTGATAGTTTCTCGGTCGGCGAAATTGAAATGGCACCTCATAGCCTTCGATCATCAGGGTGTGCAGGACCCAGTCGTTGTGTTCTCTTTGGGTATGGGAGAGCACCTTGAGGCCTTCGGAATGGGTAAGCTGCCGGTGCTTTTTGAGCATCTTTTGAGGAGCAGACTTCATAGTGGAACCTTGTTAGTGCGTGGAAATTGAATGCATGGCAATGGCATCGCTGAGTGAGTCCGGCTAAGCACAGAATTTCCGTCTTATCCTTGGCCTGATTAAGCGAATAAATGGCGCTTTTTCGTTGCGATTTCTGCACTCTTGCAGGCAACTATTCACTGGCATGGTCTGTCTTTCGATGCGCTTTGCAGTATACTAACGGGCGAATTTCAAGACGAAAATAGATTAAAGGAAACAGCTAGTGAATCCTGTCATTAAGAGCTTTCCCTACGGCAAGCACACCGTAACTTTGGAAACCGGTGTTATTGCTCGTCAAGCCGACGCGGCCGTTCTGGCCAGCATGGGCGATACCACTGTTCTGGTTACCGTTGTGGGTAAGAAAAAGGTTCAGCCGGGTCAAGATTTCTTCCCTCTGACCGTGAACTACCAGGAAAAGACTTATGCGGCCGGTAAGATCCCTGGTGGCTTCTTTAAGCGTGAAGGTCGTCCCGCGGAGAGCGAGACCCTGACTGCCCGCTTGATTGACCGTCCGATCCGCCCGCTGTTCCCGAAAGGCTTTATGAACGAAGTCCAGGTGGTTGCCACCGTGGTTTCTGTTGAGCCTGCCGTATCTCCAGACGTGGTTGCCATGATTGGTACCTCTGCCGCCCTATCTCTGTCTGGCGTTCCATTTAACGGCCCAATCGGCTGTGCCCGTGTTGGTTACCTAAACGGTGAGTACCTGCTTAACCCGTCTGTTGAAGAACTCAAAGAGTCTAAGCTGGACCTGGTGGTTGCGGGTACCGAAGGCGCGGTTCTGATGGTGGAATCCGAAGCCGAAGTGCTGTCCGAAGAGGTGATGCTGGGTGCCGTGGTTTACGGTCATCAGGCACAACAAACCGTGATCAACGCGATCAACGAGTTGAAGGCTGAAGCGGGTAAGCCTGTTTGGGACTGGACTGCTCCTGAGAAGAATCTGGATCTGGAAGCCAAGGTAGCCGAACTGGCCACCGATGGCATGCGCGATGCGTACACCACCATCGACAAGATGGCGCGGATCGAGAAGATCAACGCTGTGAAGACCGCGGCCAAAGAGGCGATCCTGGCGGAAAACCCAGAGCAGGACGAATCCGAGATCGGCGGTATGTTGAGCAGCCTGGAGAAGAAGGTGGTTCGCTCTCGCATCATCGCCGGTGAGCCTCGTATCGACGGCCGTGACACCAAGATGGTTCGTGCCTTGTCTGTACTGCCTGGTGTACTGCCGCGTACTCACGGTTCTGCGCTGTTTACCCGTGGTGAGACTCAGGCACTGGTTGCCGCCACTCTGGGTACCGAGCGCGATGGTCAGATCATCGATGAGCTGATCGGTGAGCGTACCGATCGCTTTATGCTGCACTACAACTTCCCTCCATACTGTGTGGGTGAGACCGGCTTTATGGGCTCCCCTAAGCGCCGCGAGATCGGCCACGGTAAGCTGGCTAAGCGTGGTGTTCAGGCGGTTATGCCTTCTGCGGAAGAGTTCCCGTACACCGTTCGTGTGGTTTCTGAGATCACCGAATCCAACGGTTCCTCCTCCATGGCGTCCGTGTGTGGTACTTCCCTGGCGCTGATGGATGCCGGTGTGCCGATCAAGGCCTCCGTTGCCGGTATCGCCATGGGTCTGGTGATGGACGGCGAAAAGTTCGCGGTTCTGACCGATATTCTGGGTGACGAAGATCACTTGGGCGACATGGACTTCAAAGTGGCTGGTACTACTGGTGGTATCACTGCACTGCAGATGGACATCAAGATCGAAGGCATCACTCAGGAGATCATGCAGATCGCCCTGAAGCAGGCCAACGAAGCCCGTAACCACATCTTGGGTGTGATGGATCAGGCGTTGCCGACGCATCGCAGCGAGCTGTCTATCCACGCGCCACGCATCACCACTATCAAGATCAACCCGGACAAGATCCGTGACGTGATTGGTAAAGGTGGCGCCGTGATCCGTGCCCTGACCGAAGAGACCGGCACCACCATCGAGATCGAAGACGATGGTACCGTAAAGGTTGCTTCTACCGATGGTGCTGCTGCTAAGGATGCGATTGCACGCATCGAAGCGATCACCGCAGACGTGGAAGAGGGTCGTGTCTACAAGGGTAAAGTGGTTCGCATCGTCGACTTCGGTGCCTTCGTCAACATCCTGCCAGGCAAAGATGGCCTGGTACACATCTCTCAGATCTGTGAGGAGCGCGTGAACAACGTCGCCGATCACCTGGCGATGGGTCAGGAAGTCGACGTGAAGGTCGTAGAAGTTGACCGTCAGGGCCGTATCCGCCTGTCCATGAAGGAAGCGGCGACCAAACCGGCTGCCGAATAAGGCTGGACTGTGGTAAAAAGGAGAGCATCAGCTCTCCTTTTTCTTTAAGGGCTGTACTATTGCTAAGTCGTTAGGAACCGGAATGACTATGAGAAAGTATTTGCTGCCGGCGGTGATCAGCGGCTTATTGTTGGGCGGGTGTGCGGCCCCTGGCGGAGAGCAGGCTCAACTGGAGCCTCAGCTTTTGCTCGCCACGCCACAACAGGCGGATCCACAGATTGAGATTCAACTGGTCAAGTTGGGCGAGTTACTGCAGGTGCCGGATCTCACCGATATTCAGCGGGCCCGATTCCTTTATGATCGTGGCGTTCGCTATGATGCGGTGGGGCTTCGTACCCTGGCCCGGATTGATTTTAACCAGGCCTTGCAATTGCAGCCTGACTACACCGATGTTTATAACTTTGTCGGGATCTACGCGACCCAGGCGATGGAGTTTGATCAGGCCTACCAGGCGTTTGATGCGGTACTGGAGTTGGACTCGAATTTCAGTTTTGCCTATCTCAACCGTGGTATTGCGCTCTATTACGGTGGCCGCCCCGAGTTAGCGGTGCAGGATCTCACCACCTTCCTGCTGGATGAACCGTCGGATCCCTATCGCGCCATCTGGCTCTATCTGGCTTTGCATGAGCTGGATCCAGAGCAGGCTCTGGTACAGTTGGCGGATCATCGAACCCGTATGGATGACACCAACTGGTCCACCGGTCTTGCGGATCTCTTTCTGGGGCGGATCAGTGCCGGAGAGTTGCTGGTGTCCAGTAGAGATGGGCTGAGCAAGCAGGGTGAATTGGCTGAGCGTTTGTGTGAAGCTTACTTCTACCTTGGTAAACAAGCCCGCTTGCAAGGAGACAGCGGTAAGGCGATGAACCTGTTTAAGTTGGCGCTGGCGACGAACGTGTATGAGTTTGTTGAGCACCGTTATGCCTTGCTGGAGATGCGGCAAGTCGCAGAAGGTGCCATGGCCGAAGAACAGGTTAGCGGCGACGAGTAAGCCAATGCATATTTGCTTGATGAGGGGCCCGCAAGGGGCCCCTTTTGTTTCCCGGCAACATTTTTCTGCTTTGTTATAGTTAACAGCCTAACCCAGTTGGTCGGTATCGGTTTCGGTCCGCATTGGCCGAGCCGCGCTGATGTTGGAGTGTGTTATGGCCCCTTCCCCCCAACCCCCTGTTGTCGATATTGAACGTTCGGTGATCGAGGCGGCGATCAAACTGTTGCTGATCTTCATTCTGCTTAGCTGGTGTTTTCAGCTGATCCGCCCTTTCCTGGTGCCGGTGATCTGGGGCACAATTTTGGCGGTCTCCCTCTATCCCATGCACCTTGGTCTCACTGCCCGACTGAGCGGCCGACAGGGGCTTTCGGCCACGCTGATCACCCTGACTGGCCTGGCTTTGCTGTTGATCCCGGCATTCAGTCTCGGCGGTAGTATTGTCGAGAATGTCAGCAGGTTTACCGAACAACTGCAAGCGGGTTCCCTGACCGTCCCGCCCCCAACCGATAAGGTCCGTGCCTGGCCCCTGATCGGTGAGCCTCTCTACGATGGCTGGTTGACCGCTTCACAAAATCTCAGTGGTTTCTTGGCAATGCATAAAGAGTCGGTGGAGGACGCCCTTTCTGGCCTGCTTGGCATGCTGGGATCCATCTTTGGCGGCGTTGCGGTCTTCGCCTTGTCGATGATCATTGCCGGAGTCTTTTTGACCACGGGTGAGGCCTGCCATCAAGCTGTAGAGCGGGTGGCCAGTCGGCTCACGGCCGGCTCCGAACTGCCGAAGTTGGCCGCCGAGACTGTGCGTAGCGTGGCCAAGGGGGTACTCGGGGTTGCGCTGATCCAGGCCGTCGCCTCCTGCATTGGTATGGTGTTGATGGGGGTACCGGCCGCCGGAGTCTGGAGCGTGCTGATTTTGGTCTTAGCCATTGCTCAGCTACCGCCCATTATCATCCTTGGCCCCATTGCCGCCTACATGTACTCGGTGGCCGATGGGATGTCTGCAACCCTGTTTTTGGTCTGGTGCCTGATCGTGAGCGGCAGTGATGGATTTCTTAAGCCCCTGTTCCTCGGTCGCGGGATGGACGTCCCGATGCTCGTGATCCTACTGGGGGCTATCGGTGGCATGATGATGTCCGGCATCGTCGGCCTGTTTGCTGGCGCTGTGGTATTGGCCCTGGGCTATACCCTGTTTATGGCCTGGCTCACGCCCGATGGGGATGAGGGCGAAGGCGAAGACAAAGCCCCAGGGGAGTGAGCCATGAGTGATGCAACAGAACCGCCGATCCCGGCCGAGATTAATTCAAAGGACGATCCGACCCCGCAGCGGATCAAGCGGACCTCGTTAGTGGTCGCGGCGCTGTGCGTGCTGCTTTTTGTCTGGTACGTGGCTGCCCAGCGCTTCACTCCCCATACTGACAATGCCCGGGTGCGGGGCTTTGTGCTGCCCCTGTCCAGTCAGGTGGCCGGTCGTCTGACCGAGATCCCGGTGGATACCAATGAGGTGGTGGAGCCGGGTCAGGTGGTGGCACGGATCGATCCCGAGCAGTACCAATTGGCGGTAAATAGGGCCAAGGCCGAGTTGGAGTTGGCAGGGCAGGATATCGGTGCCGGTACCGCCAATGTAGCCTCCGCCCAGGCTGGCGTGCTTGAGTCTATCTCTACCTTGAATAACATCAAGGCGGATACCGCCCGGATCCTGGCGGTGGCGAATCAAGGCTACATCTCCAAGGCCGATGTGGATCGGGCCAAGGCCCAGCTGGCCAGCGCCGAAGCCGGGGTTGAGCAGGCCAAGGCCCAGTTGGAGATGGCTAAGCAGCAGCTGGGTTTGGTGGGGGAGGATAACCCCAAGTTACAAAAGGCCTTGGCGGTGTTGGGGCAGGCCAGACTCGATCTGGAGAACACGGTGATCAAGGCTCCCCGCTTTGGGCTGGTCACCAATATTCGCTATGACGCTGGCTTTTACGCCAATCCCGGAACCCCCCTGATGACCTTTATTTCCACCAAGGATGTCTGGCTCGAGGCCTATCTGCGGGAAAATAATCTGGAGCATATTCAGCCCGGTGATCGGGTCGAGATGGTACTGGACTCTGCGCCGGGACGGATCTTTCAGGGAGAGATCGTATCCATCAGTGCGGGTGTCCAGTTTGAGTCGGGCACCAAGGTGGGGGGACTGCAGGATCCACTGGAAACCTCCGGCTGGCTCAGGGATGCGCAGCGTTTCCCCGTGGTGATCCGTTTCCTTGATGAGTCCGCCGTGGGTTTTCGCCGGGAGGGGGGACAGGCCGATGTGATCGTTTACACTCAGCCGAGCCTGCTGACCCGTTGGATCGGCAAGCTCTGGATCCGATTGGTCAGCTTGATCAGCTATGTCTACTGAACGGGCCTTGTCGTTCCAAGACACAGAGCGACGGATAGGGCGCTTTGCTCTGGGAGTGACGCTGGCGGTGACGCTGGCGATGACCATAGAGTGGCCCCTGGCCATGGTAGCCCCCATCTTCGTCGGCCTGTTTCTCGGTCCGCCAGCGTTGCCCTTGCCGGGCAAGGTGTACATTCAGCTATTGCTGGGGATCGCCCTAGCATTCTCCGTTGCCCTGGCGGTGGTGGTGTTTCTCTTGCCCAATATGACGGTAACCCTGATCGTCATGACCTGGCTGTTGTTCCTGACCTTCTATAAGGCGGGCCTTGGGATGAACCCTATGGTGGTATTGATGCTGCTAATTGCCCTGCTGATGTTTCCCGCCATCGGTCTGTTAAGCCGACCTCTTGCCATCGACTTTGCCTGGGGCTTTCTGAGCTCCCTGGGGATCGGTCTGTTATTGACGGCTTTGATGTATAGCTGGATCCCCCAACTTGGGCCGCTGGCGTTGCCGCCTAAGCCTGAGGCCCTGGTTCCGACAGAAGCCGCTCGGCGGGCCATGCTCAGTACGTTGCTGCTCTTACCGCTACTGTTTTACATCTACCTGTTTGATAAGACTAGTGATCTGCTGGTGTTGGCCTTTGTCGCCATCCTGGCTCAGGATCCGGATCTGCAAGGCGGGATCAAAGCCAGTGCCGTGGTGCTGCTGGCAAATCTTCTGGGGGGTGTTGCTGCGGTGATCTTTTATGAATTGCTGGTGGCCGTGCCTATTTGGCTATTTTTCGTCGCCCTGATGGCTCTGAGCAGTACCCTGTTTGCCAGTGCTATGTTTACCTCACCTTACGGCAAGCTGTATGCCTCGGCGTTTACCACAATGCTGGTACTGGTGTGCTCGACCACAGGATCCAGTGGTGGCGAGACCGATGCCAAGTTTATTGTGCGCCTGACTCAAGTGGCGGTAGCGACCCTCTATCTGGTGGGAGGATTTATGCTGATGACTTACCTGGGGTGGTTGCAGCCCAGGCGAGCAACACCATCGAAGCTGGAGACGGAGTCAAGCTGAACATACGAACGTTTCCCCGGGCGTTGCCCAGTGACCTCTCCCCAGCCCCTTTTGCTGGTGCGGCGCAGCGGCTATAATGCGCCAGCCTTGCGGCCCGTTCGCCGTATTCCATCCTATTCCGGTCGAGATCTATGAGTAACCAAAATTCTGAAGTGGCGCGTCGCCGTACCTTCGCGATCATCAGTCACCCCGATGCGGGTAAAACCACCATCACCGAGAAGGTGCTGCTGTTCGGGCAGGCGCTGCAAAAAGCCGGTACGGTGAAAGGTCGAGGTGGCAGTGGCCAGCACGCCAAGTCCGACTGGATGGAGATGGAAAAAGAACGTGGGATCTCCGTGACCACCTCGGTGATGCAGTTCCCCTACAACGATGCCTTGGTGAACCTGCTGGATACCCCGGGACACGAAGACTTCTCTGAGGATACCTACCGGACCCTGACCGCGGTAGATTCCTGCCTGATGGTGATCGATACGGCCAAGGGGGTGGAAGACCGGACCCGTAAGCTGATGGAAGTGACCCGTCTGCGCGACACGCCGATCGTCACCTTTATGAACAAGCTCGACCGTGACATTCGTGATCCTATGGAGGTGATGGATGAGGTGGAGAATGAGCTGAACATCATGTGTGCGCCCATTACCTGGCCGATTGGCTGTGGTAAGGAGTTCAAAGGCGTTTACCACCTGCATCGTGATGAGACGATTTTGTACCAGAGCGGCATGGGCCACACCATTCAGGAAAAGCGCATCATCAAGGGCCTGGATAATCCAGAGCTGGATGCCGAGATCGGTGAAGAGCTGGCTGAGCAGTTGCGCGAAGAGCTGGAGCTGGTGATCGGCGCCTCCAACGAGTTCGATCTGGAACTGTTTTTGTCCGGCGAGCTGACCCCGGTCTATTTCGGTACCGCCCTGGGTAACTTCGGCGTTGACCACATGCTCGACGGCCTGACCGAGTGGGCACCGGCTCCACAACCGCGGAAAACTGATGTGCGTACCGTGGAAGCGGGCGATGAGAAGTTTTCCGGCTTCATCTTTAAGATCCAGGCCAACATGGATCCCAAACACCGGGATCGTATCGCCTTTATGCGGATCTGTTCCGGCAAGTACTCCAAGGGCATGAAGATGCGCCACGTGCGTCTGGGCAAAGACGTGAGCATCTCCGATGCGGTGACCTTTATGGCGGGCGATCGCAGCCACGCCGAGGAAGCCTACCCGGGGGATATCATCGGCCTGCACAACCACGGCACCATCCAGATCGGCGACACCTTCTCCCAGGGTGAGGTGATGAAGTTCACCGGCATTCCGAACTTTGCCCCGGAGATGTTCCGCCGCATCCGCCTGAAGGATCCCCTCAAGCAGAAGCAGCTACTCAAGGGTTTGGTTCAGCTGTCGGAAGAGGGCGCGGTGCAGGTATTCCGTCCCATCGACAACAACGATCTGATCGTCGGTGCCGTCGGTGTCCTGCAGTTTGACGTGGTAGTGGCCCGTCTGCGCACCGAGTACAAGGTGGAGGCGATCTACGAGCCGATCAACGTGGCGACTGCCCGCTGGGTAACCTGTGACGATGCGAAGAAGGAAGATGAGTTCCGTCGCAAGGCGTCCACCAACCTGGCGCTGGATGGCGGCGACAACCTCACCTACATCGCCCCGACCATGGTCAACCTTAATCTGACCATGGAGCGCTACCCGGACGTGGTGTTCCACAAGACCCGCGAGCATTAAGCTCCAGCGGCGAGGGAAAAAGGACAGCTTCGGCTGTCCTTTTTTGATCCCCGTCTGGCTTAATCCCGGGGGAAGATCTGGACGCCGCCGACAAAGGTGCGTTCGACCTTCAGATCCCGAATGCGCTTGGGATCCGCCAGGGGATCGCCGGACAGCACCACCAGATCGGCCAGTTTGCCCATCTCGATGGAGCCAAGCTCCGCGTCGGCAAAGATCTGGTAGGCCGGGATCCGCGTCATGGCCTGCAGTGCACTCATCACATCGATGCGTTGTTCCGGGCCCAGAACCTGGCCGGAGGCGGTTTCGCGGTTGACCGTGGACCACAGCAGCATCATGGGATCCATCGGCACCACGGGGCTGTCCAGGTGCACACTGAAGGGCAGGGACAGGGCCTGGGCGGACGCGGTGGGGCTGATCCGCCGTGCCCGCTGAGGGCCGAGGAAGATCTGCTGGTGGCGATCCCCCCAATAATAGGTGTGGGGGGAGAAGAAGCTGGGGGTCACCCCCAGTTGTTTCATCTGCACCAGTTGGGATTCGGTGGCCATTTGCGCATGGATAAGGATGTGACGGGGATCCGGGCGGGGATCCGCCTGCTGGGCCCGGCTGATCGCCTGCAGGATGTTGCTGATCGCCAGATCGCCATTGCCGTGGATCGCCACCTGTACCCCGTTTCGGTGTAACTGGCTGACCAGCTCATCGAGTTGTGGTTGCGACAGGGTCGGGTAGCCGTTGTGATCACTGGGATGGGGGCCGGTGTGGTGATAGGGGTGGCTGAGCAGGCCGGTGTAGCCCTGGATCGATCCGTCCGCCACCAGTTTCACCGCCCCCAGGCGCAGCAGGCTATCGGACCGAAACGGTTGAGGCAGGCGTCCCTCTTCCAGCAGGCTCAGTCCCAACGCCTGATCCGGCCAGATCTGCATGCGGATCGGCAGGCGGTTGAGGCCATAGGCCAGTTGCAGTCCCTGCAGCAGTTGCTGGTTGGTCAGGCCGCTTTGCGCCGTGGTGATCCCTGCGGCGGCATAGCGTTGCGCCCCCTGATCCAGCATCTCGAGAAACTGCAGCAGGGACAGATCCATGGCATGCTTGAAGGCGTCCTTATGCGCGTTCTCCTCGAGCAGGCCGGTGGCCCGGCCCTGGGGATCACGCCGGATCACGCCGCCGGGCGGATCGGGGGTGAATGCGTCGATCCCCGCCTTGGCCAGGGCGGCACTGTTGGCCACGCCCAGGTGACCCGAGATATGCATCAGGTAGATCGGACGTTCCTGGCTGATCTGATCCAGATCGTCCCGGGTAAAGTGGCGCATCTCCTCCAACAGGGTGTCGTCATAGCCAAACCCCACCAACCAGTGCCCGTCCGGCAGCCGGGCTTCCACTTGCCGAAGTTTCTCCAAGGCCTGCTTGATGCTGCGGATCTGGCCGATGGGAGGCTGATTGAGATCGACGGTGAGATCGGTGTCGGTGATCCCGGGAAAGTGGCTGTGCGCGTCGATAAATCCCGGCAGCAGGGTCTTGCCCTGGAGATCGTGCAACACGGTCGCAGGCGTTTTGCTCAGCTCCTCCAGGCTGCCTACGGCGACGATCCGCTGATCTTCGATCCGCACCGCCTCGACTCGGGGCCGGTCGGGATCCATGGTGAGGATCTGCCCATTGAAGAACAACTGGGAGTGGGGTGGCTCCGGGGTCCAGCGGTAGAGCAGGAGTCCGAGGCACAAGGTGCCAAACAGGAGTAAGAAGAGCAGGGAGAGGGTGCCGAGTATCAGTTTACGTCCCATGGTAATGACTCTGGGTGAGGCAACAGGTATTCAATCTAATCCCAGAAGGGGGCACGCTGGCATCGGTAGAACAGACGATGGCAGGCCAGAATGACATTGGTGATTAGCAAAAGTGCCCTGGGTGCTTGATCGGATCCGGGCTTATCACTAGGTTCGAGGGATCGGCTATTGAAAGAGTGAGACAAAATGGATGTCCGATCCTTGAATTATCTGCACGGTTTCGGCAATGAACATGAAACCGAGGCCTTGCCCGGTGCCTTGCCACAGGGGCAGTTCAGCCCCCAGCATTGTCCTTACAAGCTGTATGCCGAGCAGTTTACTTCCACCGCGTTTACTGCCCCACGAGCCAGCAACCGGCGCAGCTGGACCTACCGCCTGCGCCCCTCCGTGGCCATGGGGGAGTTTACGCCCTACCGACAGGCGGGCTGGACGACTGCCCCACAGCAGGGCGTGCCGCTGCCGCCGGATCCCATGCGCTGGGATCCGCTGCCCCTGCCGCAAGGCGATACCGACTTTATCGACGGCATGGTGACCATGGCGGTCAATGGCGATGCCAAGGCCCAGCTGGGGATCGCCATTCACGTGTATTGTGCCAATGCCGATATGACCCAGCGTGCCTTTTACAATGCCGATGGCGAGCTGCTGCTGGTGCCGCAGCAGGGGCGGCTGCGGTTGACGACGGAGCTGGGGTTGCTGGACCTGGCGCCCGGTGAGATCGCCGTGGTGCCCCGGGGCATGAAATTCAAAGTTACCCCTTTGGAGGGGCCGATCCGCGGTTACGTTTGCGAGAACTACGGCGCCGCGCTGATCCTGCCGGAGCGCGGCCCTGTGGGGGCCAACGGCTACGCCAATGACCGGGATTTTCAGTATCCGGTGGCCTGGTTTGAGGACAGTGAGAAGCCCCATACTCTGGTGACCAAGTTCGCCGGCGGCTTTTTCCAGGCGCCCCTGGCTCACTCGCCCTTTGATGTGGTGGCCTGGACCGGCAACAGTGCGCCCTATAAGTACGATCTGTCCCGCTTTAATGTCATGGGGACAGTCAGCTTTGATCACCCGGACCCTTCAATCTTTACTGTGCTGACCTCCCCCAGTGATACGGAGGGATGGGCCAATGTCGACTTCGTGATCTTTCCCCCCAGATGGATGGTGGCTGAGCATAGCTTTCGTCCACCCTGGTATCACCGCAACGTGATGAGCGAGTTTATGGGCCTGGTGGAGGGGCGCTATGATGCCAAGGAGACAGGATTTGAGCCCGGTGGCATGAGTTTGCACAATTGCATGACTCCCCACGGGCCGGAGGCGGCAGTGTTCGATCAGGCCAGCCGCGCTGAATTGCTGCCGCAACGTTATCAGGACACCCTGGCCTTTATGTTTGAGTCCCGCTATGTCATGGAGCCAACCCTGTTTGCCCTGGAGGCTGAGCAGCGCCAGGCGGATTATCAGGCCTGTTGGGACGGTTTAAAGAAACATTTTGATGGTCAGATCTGAGGGAATATCCATGATCAGTTTGAACGAAACCCATGATCCGGCACTGAAAAGCTGGGTTCAAAGCGCCAACCGCAGCGACAGTGACTTTCCTATTCAGAATCTGCCCTTTGCCGTTTTTCGCACGCAGCACAGCGATGAAGCCTTTCGAGGCGGCGTCGCCATCGGGGATCAGATCCTGGATCTGGAGGCCATGCAGCAGCTTCGCCCCTTTATTGGCCTGGCCGCCGAAGCATTGGAGGCAGCCAGTTTGCCGTGGCTCAACGAGTTGATGGCGATGGGTCCCTCGGCTTGGTCGGCATTGCGCCAGGCATTGTCTCGAGCCCTTAGGGAGGGCTCAGGTGGGCAGGACGCGTTTGCCCAATGCCTGGTGCCAATGAGCGAAGCAGAGTACAGCCTTCCTTGTGTGATAGGGGATTACACGGATTTCTACTCTTCCATTTATCACGCGACAGCGGTTGGGAGTCTGTTTAGGCCGGACAATCCTTTGTTGCCGAATTATAAATGGGTGCCCATTGCTTACCACGGTCGAGCCTCTTCCATCCGGGTGACCGGTCAGCGGTTCCATCGCCCTCAAGGACAGATCCTGATGCCCGGTGCGGCTGAGCCAGCCCTTGGACCGAGCCGGAGGCTGGATTATGAATTGGAGGTTGGGGTCGTGATCGGTGGGGGCAATGATCTGGGCGTCCCGGTAACCATGGCACAGGCCGAGGCTCAGATCTTCGGTCTGTGCCTGCTGAACGACTGGTCGGCGCGAGATCTGCAAGCCTGGGAATATCAGCCACTGGGCCCCTTCCTGGCTAAGAGTTTTGCCTCGACCCTATCGCCCTGGATCGTGACCCTGGAGGCGCTGGCGCCCTATCGCCGTGAGTTCGTTAGGCCCGAAGGGGATCCTCTCCCATTACCCTATCTGGACTCGGAGCAAAACCGGGCACTGGGGGCCCTGGATATTGAGCTTGAATGCTATCTGCAAACGGCACAGATGGCCACGCAAGGCAGGGCGGCGCAACGTCTGTCCCGATCTAATTTCCGCCACGCTTACTGGACCGTGGCGCAGATGGTGACCCACCACACGGTGAATGGTTGCAATCTCCAGCCCGGGGATCTTTTGGGCACAGGGACTCAGTCAGGACCGCAGCCTGAGGAGGCGGGCTCACTGCTGGAGCTGACTCAGGGAGGAAAGTGCGCACTGACTCTGGATACGGGTGAGCAGAGAACTTTTCTGGAAGATGGCGATACCGTGGTGATGAAGGGCTACTGCAGTGCGGACGGTGCCGCTCGGATCGGTTTTGGTGAAGTCAGCAGCACGGTATTACCGGTGCGAACCTGAGGAGATGCGATGAAACTCTATGGTTACTATCGCTCCTCCGCCACCTATCGAGTTCGCCTTGCCCTGAATCTCAAAGGAGTGACATATCAGAGTGTGGCCCTCAACCTGTTGCAAGGAGAGCATAGGAAGGCGGATTATGGCCGCATCAACCCTCAGCACCTGGTGCCGACTCTGGTGCTGGATAACGGGGTTTGTCTGACCCAGTCCGGTGCGATCCTGGAATACTTAGAGCAGCGCTTTCCGCAACCAGCCTTGTTGCCCTCATCGGCACTCGCTGCTGCCAAGATGAGAGGTTGGAGTCAGAGCATTGCCTGTGATATTCATCCCATCTGCAATCTACGCGTGCTTCAATACCTTACCGGGAAGCTGGCGGTAAACGAAGCCGATAAAATAGCCTGGGTCCGGCATTGGATTGGCCAGGGGTTTAGCGCCCTGGAGAGCGAGTTGGCCGGTAATGATGAGTTTGACTGCCAAAGACCTAGCTGGCTGCACCTGTATCTGATCCCCCAGATCTACAATGCGCGCCGCTTTGGGGTGGACATGGCTTCTTATCCGACCCTTGTTGCCTGTGATCAGGCTTGCGAACAGCTGCCGGCATTTGTTCGGGCTCATCCAGATCATCAGAGTGATGCCCCGGGATCCCAGGGGTGACTCGATCCGAGCATCGAAGCATTGCGCTGGTCTTGATAGAATGCCAAGCCAAATATAAGGAGGATCTTGGATGGTGTGGATAAAACGACTGTGGCAGAGATACTGCGCGTTTCTAGACAGCTTGGGCCTGACCGTGGAGAGTCGACGTTGCTGTGTGCCGCTGTCTGAGCGTGCTCAGAAGGCCATTAAGCGGGGGGATGAGCAGGACTCTCGTGTTGATTGATAGCCATTGCCACCTTGATCTGCCCCCCTTGGCGGCTCAACTTCCTGCGGTGCTGCATCGGGCCCGGCAGGTGGGGGTGCAGCACTTCCTGGTACCTGCGGTGGATCGGGCGCACTGGGCGGGACTCGAAACCTTGGCCGATAACGGCCAAGTTGCGGCTGCCATCGGGTTACACCCTTGCTTCGAGCATGAAGAGGGCGATTTGGCGGCAATGGCACGGCGGCTGGCCAACCCCCATCCCTATGTGGCCATCGGTGAGTGTGGCCTGGATTCGGTCGGAGGGCTGGCATCCATGGAACAGCAGATCCGACTGTGCGAAGAACAGTTGCGTCTGGCCTGTCAACATAACTTGCCGGTGATCCTGCATGTGCGTAAGGCTCACAATGAAATGCTGGCTCTGCTCAACCGCAACCCGATCCCACAAGGCGGTGTTCTGCATGGCTTCAGTGGCAGTCCGGCCCTGGCGGCCGAGTATGTGCGCCGGGGCCTTAAATTGGGGATCGGCGGCACCATCACCTATCCAAGAGCGGGCAAGACCCGTGAGACGATCGCCCAGTTGCCTGCTAAAGCCCTGCTTTTGGAAACCGACAGCCCGGACATGCCCCTCTCTGGCTTTCAGGGCCAGGTCAATGAACCGGCTCAATTGCCCCGGGTGTTGTCGTCCCTCGCCCAGCTCAGGGGAGAGTCCGAGACACAGTTGCAGGCGCAGTTGCACAAGAATTGCCGCGAACTTTTTCCTCTCTGGGAAGCCCTCTAACTTTACCTGTCCCCAAAACTGCTATGGTTACACCGTTTCCTGTATGAAAAACACACGGCTCACTGGGAGGCTGTGTAGCGATCCTGAGTGATTTTCATGAGTGGACTGTGATGTGTGAGACAAAATGTGAATGAATTGCCAAAAAAAGCAGTCTCTCGCGAGTTAAAACTTCTACATGAGTCACAATTATTGCTGTGCAACGGAGGTAATTTACCGGGGCGAACAGTATAATTCGGCCGTTTTTTTAGGTTGATGTGCTCTACGCGTCAATAACATCCATATAAAGAGGATAATGGGTCAATGAGTATTTTGATGAGTCTGGTAGGGATCGTGACCCTGCTGGCGATCGCCTACGGTCTGTCTTCAGATCGCAGTGCGATTAACTGGCGCACCGTGGGTGGTGCTTTTGCCATCCAGGCATCTCTGGGTGCCTTCGTTTTGTACGTCCCGTTTGGGCGCGACGTGCTGGGTAAGATCTCTGAAGCGGTATCTTCGGTCATCGGCTATGCCAATGACGGTATCGGCTTCCTGTTTGGCGACCTGGCGGCATTCAAAGTTGGCTTTATTTTTGCCATTAACGTACTGCCAATCATCGTTTTCTTCTCCTCTCTGATCGCCGTTTTGTACTACATCGGTGTTATGCAGTGGATCATCCGCGTGATCGGGGGTGCCCTGCAGAAGGCACTGGGCACGTCTCGCCCTGAGTCCATGTCTGCAACCGCGAACATCTTCGTTGGTCAAACGGAAGCACCGCTGGTTGTGCGTCCCTTTATCGCCACCATGACCAAGTCCGAGCTGTTCGCCATCATGACCGGTGGTCTGGCTTCCGTTGCCGGTTCTGTTCTGGCCGGTTATGCCGGTTTGGGTGTCCCTCTGGAATACCTGATTGCCGCCTCCTTTATGGCTGCTCCGGGTGGTCTGTTGATGGCCAAGCTGATGCAGCCGGAAACCGAACACGCCAAGCAGGACGTTGAAGAGCTGGCCGAGCCAGAAGACAAGCCTGCCAACGTGCTGGACGCTGCTGCGGCCGGTGCTTCCTCCGGTATGCAGCTGGCCTTGAACGTGGGTGCCATGTTGCTGGCTTTCATCGGTCTGATCGCCATGATCAACGGTATCATCGGTTGGGCTGGTGGCCTGGTAGGCTTTGAAAACCTGAGCCTGGAGATCATTCTGGGCTACATCTTCTCACCATTGGCGTTTGTCATGGGTGTGCCATGGGAAGAGGCCTTGACTGCTGGCTCCTTCATTGGCCAGAAGATCGTGGTGAATGAGTTTGTGGCCTACATCAACCTGGCGCCGTACCTCAGTGGTGAAATGCTGATCAACGGTGCAGAGATGACGCCTCGTACTCAGGCAATCCTGGCTTTTGCCTTGTGTGGTTTTGCCAACTTGAGCTCCATCGCCATTCTGCTGGGCGGCCTGGGCGCCATGGCACCCAACCGTCGTCACGATCTGGCGCAACTGGGTCTGCGTGCTGTTGTGGCAGGCTCCCTCTCCAACCTGATGAGTGCCACCTTGGCCGGCCTGTTCCTGGGTCTGAACATGTAATCGCACTTCTGTGTTGTGAAAAGGCCGCCTTCGGGCGGCCTTTTTTGTTGGGTAAGTTCTGCGGTATGGAGGAATCGGCTTTTTTCGGGGGAAGCCGGGACGGGGGAGCCGATAGCTATGGTGGGGCTGTGGTTGCTCGTGGCTCAGGGTGCGAAAGGGGTAGGGAGGCTAATATCCGATTTTTTATGGAAAATGTCTGATTTTTTACTAGGGTTTATCAAGTTAGTGGCCACCACTGCCTGTCCTTCTTCGTGGCCACGTTCTGTTGAGCAGGAGTGAGACATGAGGTTAGTACCCATCGCATTGGCTGCGGCCGCCCTATCCATGCCCGTTCAGGCCGAGTACCTGTACGGTTTTGCAGACGTCAGCATTAACTATCTAGACTGGACCAGCAAAGCGGAGGACCGCGCCTCGTTCAGCGGTAAGAAAGATTTCTTTTACCTAGAAGTGGAAGGGGGGGCCGGCTTCTCCTGGGGGGATGTCTATGGCTTCTTCGACCTTGAAAACCCGCATAATGTCGGTGACGACGATGCGGGCGCCCGGGGATTCCGTATTGCGACGAAGGGATCTGTTGCGGTCAATCTGGGCGCATCCAGCTGGAACCTTTATAGTCACGTATACCACTTTGAAGATGGGAATGGTGGCAATGGGAATGTTGGCTTTTTCGATACCAACATAGTGCTTGGCACCAGCTATGACATCTTTACCGAAGCTGGCTTCTGGATGAAGCCCTTTATTGGCGTGCATATCGAGAATCAGACCTTTGCCGGTAACGGCTTCAACGGCTACATGGCCGGCTGGGTGCTTGGCTATGATTTTGAGATGGCGGGTCAGAGGTTTTCTGTATCTCAATGGCATGAAACCGAGTTTGCCCGTAAGGATCAGTTCCGCTCCGGTGCCGATGGGCGCAAACTCGACAGCTATGGGCAAAATGGCGCGGTTGCCTTGTGGTGGCACCTTCCCAATAGCCAAGTCACGACTGGTATCCAGTACCGCTACTTTGATAACAAACTGGGCGATGCCAACTATGGCGACGCGGTGATTTACACCGCGAAGTACAATTTCTGAGCAGCGCTCCTTGAGCAGAAAAACCGGCCAAAATGGCCGGTTTTTTTGTTTTTGAGAGCAGCTCGGGGCGTTCGTCGACCTGCTTAACCCGTTAATGGCAAGGTTGTCAGGTTGAGCGCTTGTAAAAAAAAAGTGTGAGTGAGTGCACAACTCGTCACATGCAGTCACTTCTGCAATTGTTTCGCGGGGGCATTTGAATACAATCCATCATGCCAGCAGGGATGACGGCATGAAGGATTGTAAAAATTGTCTTTTTAGTAGGTTAATGATGAAAAAAATGAAAACCCTGGCCGTTGCTGGCGCCGCCGCTCTCGCCCTGTCAGCTCCGGTTTCTGCAGACTATCTTTACGGCTTCAGCTCAGTGTCCGTGAATTACTTGGATTGGACTGATAAAGCTGAAGATCGCGCTTCCTTCGGCGGCAAGAAGGACTTCTACTTCATCGAAGCGGAAGGGGGAGCCGGTTTCTCCTGGGGTGATGTTTACGGTTTCTTCGATATCGAAAACCCGCATAGCCTGGGAGATGAGGATGCCGATGGTCGAGGGTTCCGTATCGCGACCAAAGGATCGGTTGCTGTGAACCTGGGGGAGTCGAGCTGGAACTTGTACAGCCATGTGTATCATTTCGAAGATACAGGCTTCTCAGACACCAACATCGTGCTCGGCACCAGTTATGACATCTTCACTGAGTCCGGTTTCTGGATGAAGCCTTTCATTGGTGCTCATATTGAGAACCAGACCTTTGCCGGCAATGGCTTCAACGGCTTTATGGCGGGCTGGGTGCTGGGTTATGACTTCGAGATGGCGGGTCAGAAACTCTCCCTGTCCCAGTGGCATGAAACCGAATTCGCCCGTAAGGACCAGTTCCGTGGCGGCGCAGATGGCCGTCAACTCGATAGCTATGGTCAAAACGGTGCAGTGGCCTTGTGGTGGCACCTGCCTAACAGTCAGCTGACGGCAGGTCTCCAATATCGTTACTACGATCAGAAGCTGGGTGATGCCAACTATGGTGATGCGCTGATCTACACGATGAAGTACAACTTCTAGTACACCCGCAATCGTTCGCTATCTGTAAAGCCGTTGCTCCTCGCGAGTGACGGCTTTTTCATGTTTCCCATTTTCATGTTTCCCATTTTTTCAAACTGCCTCTCAATGCGTTACTGGCTGTATTTTCGGCAGTAGAGTGAGTCGCTGGTGAGAAAAATGCGAAGGTGCGCACAAATCCTAACGCAAATTCACATTCGGGATTGCCTCAGTTTCACATGGCCATACAATTCGGTTCCGCCAGCAGGGACGACGGCATTGAGTAGAAAACGAACTGTCTTTGAATTAGGTTAATGATGAATAAAATGAAAACCCTGGTTGCTGCTGGTGTTGCTGCCCTGACCTTATCCACTCCCGCTTCTGCTGAATACCTGTACGGTTTTGGCTCTGTTTCCGTGAACTACCTGGATTGGACCAGTAAAACCGAAGATCGTAACTACCATGATGAGTTTGGTGGCTATACCAAAACCGACTTCCTGTTCCTGGAAGCGGAAGGCGGCGCCGGCTTTAGCTGGGGCGACGTTTACGGCTTTATCGATCTGGAAAACCCGTTTGCCGGCTCCGATAAATCCAACAGTGGTGATGCCACCCGTGTTGCGCTGAAGGGCACCATGGGGATCAATACCGGTATTGAGAACGTGCAGCTGTACGTGCAGAACTACTCCATCATGGACAGCTCAGGCTTCTACGAGAACAACCAGGTCTACGGTGTGCGTTACAACATCTTTACCGACTTTGGTCTGTGGATGAAGCCGTTCGTTGGTGTTCACTATGCCGCGAACAACTTCGGTTTTGCGGATTGGAACGGTGGCATGGCGGGTTATGTCCTGGGTTATGACTTCCAGGCTGGTGGCCAGAAGTTCTCCCTGTCCCAGTGGCACGAAACCGAATTTGCTCGTGATGACGCTTACGGTAAAGAGGGTGTACACGGCTCTAACACAGGTCACCAGGGCGCCGTCGCTTTGTGGTGGCACGCCACAGACAGCCTGACTGCCGGTCTGCAGTACCGCTATGCTGACCACAAACTGGGTAACTCCCAGTACCAGGATGGTGTGATCTACACGGTCAAGTACAACTTTTGATCAAAAATCGTTAGCGAGTTGAAAAAGGGTCTGCCAATTGGCAGACCCTTTTGCTATGCTGAACGCGATTTTTGCGGGGAAAAGGATTTTTCGCGAGGATTGGTGCTCATTCGAGTTTCCACCTTAGATCTTCAAGGAACCAAGTCCGCGTCGCCTAGCCGTGACGAGACGGGCTTGCTGTGCCTAAATACCTACAGCATCTCTGATTATCGCGGTCGTGGCGGGTGAACTTATCTATACTGCTACTACTCCCGGATATTGGAGATCACCATGAGCGAACTGAACGCGGCGGCACTTCGTGCACTGACCTTGATGGACCTGACCACTCTGAACGATGACGATACCGATCAGAAGGTTATTGACTTGTGTCATAAGGCCAAGTCCCCGGCCGGTAATACCGCCGCCATCTGCATCTATCCTCGCTTTATTCCTATTGCTCGAAAGACCCTCCGTGAGATCGGCGCCGAACAGGTGCAGATCGCAACAGTGACCAACTTCCCTCACGGCAACGATGACATCGAGATCGCGGTTGCCGAGACCAAAGCTGCCGTGGCTTATGGTGCGGACGAAGTGGACGTGGTCTTCCCCTACCGTGCCCTGATGGCCGGTAATGAGGAGGTGGGTTTTGAGCTGGTCAAGGCGTGTAAAGAAGCCTGTGGCGACGTACTGTTGAAAGTGATCATCGAAAGTGGTGAGCTGAAAGAGGAAGCGTTGATCCGCAAGGCGTCCGAGATCAGCATCGATGCCGGTGCCGACTTTATTAAGACCTCCACCGGCAAGGTTCCGGTCAATGCGACCCTGGAATCGGCTCGCATCATGATGGAAGTGATCAAGGCTAAAGACACCAAGGTAGGCTTTAAGCCGGCCGGTGGCGTGCGCAATGCAGAACAGGCCAAAGAGTTCCTGGATCTGGCTGCCTCCATCCTTGGGGATGACTGGGTTAGCCCGCGTACTTTCCGCTTTGGCGCATCCAGCCTGTTGGCCAGCCTGCTGGCGACGCTGGGGCACGGTGAGAAGCCGGCCGAAGGCCAGGGTTACTGAGCGACAGCCTGGGGCGGCTCGCCGCCCCAGGCTTTAGCATTCGGGAGGGATTCGATGTTTTTACCGCAAGAGATCATCCGCAAAAAGCGGGATAATCAGCCTCTGAGCGCCGAGGAGATCCATTTCTTCTGCCAGGGGATCGCCACGGGCCAGATCAGTGAAGGGCAGATCGCTGCCTTCGCCATGGCGGTGTACTTTAATGATATGACCATGCCTGAGCGTGTGGCGCTGACCGAAGGGATGCGCGACTCCGGCATGGTACTGAACTGGGACGACATGCAATTTGACGGCCCGGTACTGGATAAACACTCTACCGGCGGGGTGGGCGACGGCGTCTCTTTGATGCTGGGGCCGATGATCGCCGCCTGTGGTGCCTACGTGCCCATGATCTCCGGGCGAGGCCTGGGCCATACTGGCGGCACCCTGGATAAGTTGGAGTCCATTCCCGGCTATAACATTGTGCCGGATAACGATACCTTCCGCCGAGTGGTTAAAGAGGCGGGCGTTGCCATCATTGGCCAAACCGGTGATCTGGCTCCCGCGGACAAACGCATGTATGCGACCCGTGACGTGACCGCCACGGTCGACTCCATCTCCTTGATCACCTCCTCCATCCTTTCCAAAAAACTGGCCTCCGGACTGGATGCCCTGGTGATGGATGTCAAGGTGGGCAGCGGTGCCTTTATGCCCACCTATGAAGCGTCCGAGGAGCTGGCACAAAGCATCGTGGAGGTGGCCAATGGCGCCGGTGTACCAACCTCTGCCCTGCTAACGGATATGAACCAGGTGCTCTCCTCCAGTGCGGGGAATGCGGTGGAGATCCGTGAAGCGGTTCGCTATCTCAACGGGGAGTATCGTAACCCTCGTCTGCATGAGATCACCCTGGCTCTGGGGGCTGAGCTTCTTGTGCTGGGCAAGCTGGTGGAGACGCCGGAGCAGGGCCGTGAAAAACTTCAGCAGGCACTGGACAGTGGTACCGCACTCGAACGCTTCGGCCTGATGGTCAAAGGCCTGGGGGGCCCAGGTGATTTCGTCGACAATTACGAGATCTATCTGCCCAAGGCGAACGTCATAAAACCGGTTCTGGCCCAGCAATCTGGCTATGTTTCATCCATGGATACTCGTGCCATCGGCATGGCGGTGGTCAACCTTGGGGGAGGCCGTAAGGTTGCCAGTGACGACATTGATCACAGTGTCGGTTTCGAGGCTTTTTGTACCCTGGGTCAGGCCGTGACCCCAGAGTCTGTGTTGGCTGTACTGCACGCACAGGACGAACAACAATGGCAAGACGCTGCGGATGCGCTGCGTCAGGCCATCGTGATCACCGACAGTTCGCCGGCTCCGTCCCGCGAGGTGTACCGAGTGATCCGAAACTGAACAACGAGGAGGTCACTATGGCTCGTGCCATTGTGTTGATGATGGATTCGTTTGGCGTCGGTGCCGCTGACGATGCGGACAAATTTGGTGACGTCGGAGCCGATACCTTTGGCAGCATTGCCCGGGTATGTGCAGAAGGCGGTGCCGAGGTAGGGCGCTCCGGTCCCCTGGTTTTGCCAAACCTGACTCGTCTGGGTTTGGCTCGCCTGGCCTTTGATAGCACGGGCCAGGTGCCGTCGGGCTTCAATGTGGAAGCCGAGGTCACTGGTGCGTATGGGTTTGCCGCAGAATTGTCGTCCGGTAAAGATACTCCCAGCGGTCATTGGGAGATGGCTGGGGTACCTGTGCTGTTTGATTGGGGGTATTTCTCTGATAAGCAGAACAGCTTTCCAAAAGAGTTAACCGACAAGATCCTCAAGCGTGCAGGTCTGGAGAGTTTCCTGGGCAACTGCCATGCGTCCGGGACCACAATCCTTGAGCGGTTGGGCGAAGAGCATATGCGCAGTGGCGCGCCCATCTTCTATACCTCAGCGGACAGCGTGTTTCAGATCGCCTGCCATGAAGAGACCTTCGGCCTGGAACGCTTGTATGAGCTATGCCGGATCGCCCGCGAGGAGCTTGAGCCTTACAACATCGGTCGGGTGATTGCTCGTCCGTTTGTCGGCTCCAGTGCCATGGATTTCGCCCGCACCGGCAATCGCAAAGACTATGCGGTTGAGCCGCCGGCTCCAACGGTGCTCGATCGCTTGGTGGAGGCGGGGGGCGAGGTGGTTTCCGTTGGTAAGATCGCGGACATCTATGCCCACCGGGGGATCAGTAAAAAGCTCAAGGCCACGGGCCTGGAGGCTTTGTGGGATGCGACTTTGAACGCGGTTGATGAGGCAGGCGATCGTAGCCTGGTGTTCACCAATTTCGTCGATTTTGACTCCGCCTATGGGCATCGCCGTGATTTGAATGGCTATGCGCAAGCGCTGGAGTATTTTGATACCCGTTTACCGGAACTGTTTGAACGGTTGCAGGCCGATGACATTGTCATTATTACCGCCGATCACGGGTGTGATCCGACCTGGACTGGGACGGACCATACTCGAGAGCATGTTCCGGTGATCTTGTTTGGGCCAGGTATCAAGGCCCGAAATCTGGGTAAGCGGGAAACCTTTGCCGATATCGGTCAAAGCCTGGCCAAACATTTGGGCCTGGCACCGATGTCGTACGGTACTTCCTTTTTGTAAAACATCAACAAATGGGGTCTATTGATGGCAACTCCTCACATTAATGCACCTGCCGGTGCGTTCGCCGAAACGGTACTGTTTCCCGGTGATCCGCTGCGTGCCAAATATATTGCTGAAACTTTCCTGGAAGACGTCGTACAGGTCACCGACGTTCGCAACATGCTGGGATTCACCGGTACCTATAAAGGTAAGCGCGTTTCCGTGATGGGCTCAGGGATGGGAATTCCGTCCTGCTCCATCTATGCGAAGGAACTGATCACCGAATATGGTGTGAAGAACCTGATCCGCGTGGGCAGCTGCGGCGCGGTTTCCACCGACGTGAAGGTGCGCGACGTGATCATCGGTATGGGTGCCTGCACCGATTCCAAGGTCAACCGTTTGCGTTTCAAAGATAACGATTTTGCTGCGATTGCCGACTACGGTCTGCTTCGCAATGTGGTTGATGCCGCCGATAAAGCCGGTATCCAGGTGCGGATCGGCAATATTTTCTCCGCTGATCTGTTCTACACGCCGGATCCTGAGATGTTCGACGTCATGGAGAAGATGGGGATCCTGGGCGTCGAGATGGAAGCGGCTGGCCTGTACGGTGTGGCAGCGGAATACGGTGCCAACGCCCTGTGCGTTGTGACCGTGTCCGACCATATCCGCACCGGGGAGGCGACCACCTCTGACGAGCGTCAGACCACCTTCAATGAGATGCTGGTCATGACTCTGGAGTCTCTGCTGTAAGGCGACGCTTGCTGGTTTTTGTCACGGGCACCTCTTCGGACGGTGCCCGTTTTTTTTGCCTGAGATGATGACTGTAACTGGCTCGCTTAAAGGAGAGAGTTCGTGCCAGCAGCCAGCCTACCAGGCCGCTCATCAGGATCAGCAGGCCAAATTGGCGTTGTTGAGCTCGTTGCAAGGCTTTATGGGGCCGGAAGAATAGCTGACGATTGACTCGCATCCGCAGGTAACCCAGGGCTTCGTCCCGGTGCAATACCGGTGTGGTCATGGGGGCAAAGTGTCGCAGGGCGCTGTTGAGGGTGCTTTCCTCAGGCAGTTGCTCTTCGGGAAACAGACTCTGGGCAAAGGCCAGACGATGGCCCTGATAGTTGAAGAGGGAGGCGGAGATCACCTTGGGATCGGCCACCAGTCGTTCCACCACCCATTGCATGAGATCGTCGTCATCGAGTTTCAGAGCGACGGCACTGCTGTGCGCGGCGTGGGAGATCATGTTGACAGCCAGATCCTGGCTCTGTGCGGCCAGCAGGGCTTGGCTGTCATGCTGCTGTGCCCGCCAGAGCAGGTGCACGGCTATGATCAACGCCAGGGCGATGGCGATCTGGAATAGTCTGATAAGGCGAAGCCGATGTTTCCACAACATCCTGTTTTATCGGTTCCTTTCGTGTGAGCTGATCTTATAATGAGCCCGTTTAGCAACAGAATCAAAACAAGGACATGCTATGTTGCCTTCTCAGGCTGAGCCTAACGCTTCTTTGATTGCCCAGTTGGGTGCCGATCTCCTGCCCTGGGAGCCAGCCCAGCCGATCCGTATCCTGTTGGGCTCGGCTCTGACGGTAGCACAGGGGCAGCATGCGCTGCCAGGTTCGGGCGTGGTAACGTCTGTCGTGGCCGATACCCTGGATGGTGGGCTGGAGCGGGTTGGCTGGCAAGGGGATCTCGGCGAAGTACCATCGATGGCACCCAAGGGCTGTGAACTGTTGGAGCTGCCTGCGCATGTCCCTCAGCTGAGCGTTCCGGGACTACTGCTGATGGACATGGATTCAACCGCCATTGCCATCGAGTGTATCGATGAGATCGCCCGGCGAGGCGGTGTGTATGAGCAGGTTGCCGAGATCACCGAGTTGGCGATGCAGGGTGGATTGGATTTTGCCGAATCACTGCGACGTCGTGTCGCCATGCTCCAGGGGGTGCCCGCGTCCATTCTCGAAGAGATTGCCGCCGAATTGCCGATCAATCCAGGATTGGAAACCCTCTGTCGAACCTTAAAAGCCCGAGGTTGGAGGCTGGCATTGGCTTCCGGTGGTTTTAATCGGATCGCTTCGGTATTGGCTGAGCAATTGGAACTGGATTATTTCGAGGCCAATGACCTGGCTGAACAGGATGGGATCCTGACAGGGCAAGTGGATGGTGCCATCGTGGATGCGGCGCGTAAGGCGGCGATCCTCGCGGAGCTGGGGCAGCGATTTGGGATCCCTCAAAGTCAGTGGGTTGCGCTGGGTGATGGGGCCAACGATCTTCCGATGCTGGCCCAGGCCCGGCTTGGCGTCGGTTTTCGGGCCAAGCCCGCAGTCGCTGCCCAGGTAGATGCGCACCTGGGGACCCTGGGGCTGGACGCAGTGTTGGGCATGCTTCGCCCCTAGATATTCGTTGTTTCAGTCTGTGCTTTGGTGGTCATACAGTGAGGGAACCAGGCTCTCCAGTCCGGCTCGCACCATCATTTCATGGCTGGTCTCGTAGAGCTGGACACAGCCTCGCACCTGCCATAACACCTCTTCCAGCTCTCGCGCTCGGTGGAGGGCGTGACCGCTGATCGCCGCCAGATCTTGCTGAAGATAATCCAGATCGGGTTTGCTGGCGGCGCGCATCTCGATCCTCAGGCCGAGGAAGCGTCGACGCACCATGGCATCGAGAATGAAGCCCCGCAGGGCTTGTGTGTCCTCGGTCAGTGTTAGGCACTGGGCTGGCTCGTCATCCTGTGGCAGCTTAATGGCCAATTCGAGCCGGGGGGATTGGTCTGGGCTGGATTTTAACCTGGCCAAGGCATTACCGATCTCAGTGTGGCCCAGTAACCAGCTCAGATCTTGAACGTCCTGTTCGGGCTGGATCAGCCGACGTTGGAGTGGACCGGGTTGGGCACTGCAACCGACCAGATCGATGATCCATCGGCCCTTGTGCTGGTGGACAAACAGGGGCAGGGCCTGGAGTTGCCTCAAGGTGAAGTTCTTCATCCCCTCGATCAATTGATGATGCTGCCCTGCCGATCCCAATTCCGGCAGTTTACTGCGATTTTTACTGATCAGGTGGGATAGGAACAGCACCCCGGTGTGGTTCTGGCTGTTACAGACTTTGAGCCTTAGGGTGCGTTCGTCCGGCAGTACGCCGACCACCTCATAGGCCATGCCACTGAGTTTGAGTTTGCCCGCTAGGGATTGCAGCCTCGGCAGGGCCAGCATCACACGATCCCCCGTGGTCAGAGGCGTCTGTTCGTTGACTTTGAGTCGGATCCCTCTGGGCGCGATGTCCAGTGTCAGACCGGACCAGCTTTTTCGTCCCTGGCTGATGATCACCTGAGAGGCCAACTGAAACCTGGGCTCTCTTCGACGATCCTGAAACTTCATCAGATGGGGCCGGATAGGATCCTGGCCGACCCGGCTCATACCGTAACGGCGCAGGACGTTGGGATCTTGTGTCAGGGGGCGGCTGACATACAGCGCAGGGGTGTCATTGGCCAGCGCTTGCAGGGTCAGTAGCATGGCCGTGGCCTGAAACTGTTGGCATACCAGGGGTTCAAAGGCGGTATTGCTCAGGGGATCCCGCAAGGCGCGGCGTCGATCCGTATTCTCCAGAGGCTGCAAGCTCAGCCGATGGATACGGAAGCTGGGTTGCTGTGCGGCCAGGTGCAGGAAGGTGTCGACATGGCCGCTGTGCATCAGTTCACTGAGTGTGGCACTGAAAAACAGGCGTTGATCCCTTTGGTCAATGCTGAAGCTGTAGAGCAGGGCGTGGGCCCCGTTATTGGGATCGCTTTGCAGGCGACTGATGCGTGAGTTGCTGATCACGGCCGATAGCTGACTTACACCTTGCTCATTGACCCAGTGTTCCCAGTGTTGCTGATTGGCTTCGGTGAGCAGGACCGCGCTGGGATACCACTGTCCATCACGGTGTTCCAGGGTGATGGGCAGGGTGGTCAGATTCGGCAGCAGGTGACGTTCATAGCCATGACTGCGCGCCGTGGCGATCAGGTGATTGAGGTCCAGCTTGGAGCGCAGCGTGCTGGCCTGAAGGACTCGGGCCAACTCCCGGCTTTGCGTCATGTCCGGATTGAGACGTTTGAGTCTCAGGTAGAGATAACCCTTTTCATGAGTATTCTCCAAGATCTGGTAGGCCACTCCCTGCTCCAGTGCACTGGCGAGGAACTCTTTGCAGATGGCATCAAAATGAACCCGTACTGGCTCCTTGGGATCTAGCCGTGCCTGAGGATCGGTGCGCACCTTGCTACCACCTACCGAGAGATCCAGGGTCAGGCCGGCAACGGGTTCCCCACCCTGACTGAGACTGATCTCGGTGGAGAAGGTCCGGCGCGGCTCTTGGCGGGTGACATAGTGCCCCAGGGCCAGTGTTCGGCATTGGCCTTCGAGCAGTTGGGTCGTGTTGGGTAGGCCACGCGGAGGTGGGGTCGGTGTTTCGGACTGCAATGCTTCGATGGCGCCCACCGTCAAGCGGTTACCATAGAGGCGAACCAACTCTTCCAGCTTTTCGGCTTTATGGCGAGGCAGGAAGTGGTGACAGCCTCCGATCTCCACCTCGTGACAGGGCTCACTGCTATGACCTCGCAGATCCAGCACTTGATGGGTGGCCTGGTTAAGGCGGTTGAGCTCCATCTTAAGCAGGAAGCGGTCCGAGCGAGACAGGTCGGCGCATAACTGCTCCATCATCTGCTCGAAGTCTGGCCTCTGCATCAAGGGCTTGAGTTGTTCGATAAAGGCGCTGTGATCCATACCTAGCTCACCTGATATTCGCTAGGTTTCATTGTAACCGGGATCCTGCATCGGTGATAATGCTGCAATCTTATTGAAAATCATTGGTCTGAACATGGCAAAAGCAAAGTCCGCCTACGTCTGTAACGACTGTGGCGCCGATCATCCCCGTTGGCAGGGGCAGTGTAACGCCTGTGGTGCCTGGAACACCCTGACGGAGGTACGCCTGGGGGCCGCCAAGGCCAGCCGAGGAGCGGAGCGCTACAGCGGTTATGCCGGTGCAGGCTCCAGTGCGGTGCAGACTCTGGATCAGATCGACTTGACCGAGGTGCCGCGCTTCTCCAGCGGTTACTCGGAGCTTGATCGGGTGCTGGGCGGTGGCATCGTGCCGGGGGCGGCGATCCTGATCGGCGGTAACCCGGGTGCCGGTAAATCCACCTTGCTGTTGCAGGTGATGTGCCGTCTGTCCCAGCAAATGAACGCGCTGTACATCACCGGCGAGGAGTCTCTGCAGCAGGTGGCGATGCGGGCCAATCGCCTGTCTCTACCAACCGATAAGCTGAAGATGCTGTCGGAGACCTCGGTGGAGCAGATCTGCCTGGTGGCTGAGAAGGAGAAGCCCGCCATCATGGTGATCGACTCCATCCAGGTGATGCACATGGCGGATATCCAGTCGGCGCCGGGCAGTGTGGCTCAGGTACGAGAGAGCGCCGCTTACCTCACCCGGTTCGCCAAGCAGAATAACGTGGCCATCCTGATGGTGGGACATGTCACCAAGGACGGCACCCTGGCTGGCCCCAAGGTGCTGGAGCACTGCATCGACTGCTCGGTGATGCTCGACAGCATGGGGGATAGCCGCTATCGCACCATGCGCAGCCACAAGAACCGTTTTGGCGCCATCAACGAGCTGGGTGTGTTCGCCATGACAGGGCAGGGACTTAAGGAGGTCACCAATCCTTCGGCGATCTTCCTCTCCCGCAGCGCCACGCCCTCGGCGGGATCTGTGGTGATGGTGGTATGGGAGGGCTCGCGGCCCTTGCTGGTCGAGTTGCAGGCCCTGGTGGATCACAGTCCACTGTCCAATCCCCGCCGGGTGGCGGTGGGGTTGGATCACAATCGTCTGGCCCTGCTGCTGGCGGTGCTGCATCGTCATGGGGGCTTGCTGATGTCCGATCAGGATGTCTTTGCCAACGTCGTCGGTGGGGTCAAGGTGGCCGAGACCGGGGCCGATCTGGCCCTGTTGCTGGCCATGGTGTCCAGCTTCAAGGACGTGGTGTTGTCCCAGGATCTGGTGGTGTTTGGTGAGGTGGGCCTATCCGGGGAGATCCGCCCGGTACCCAACGGCCAGGAGCGCCTCTCCGAGGCGGCCAAGCACGGTTTCAAACGCGCCATCGTGCCTCAGGGCAATGCGCCCCGTCAGCCCATCGAGGGGATGGAGGTGACGGCGGTTAGCAAACTGGCCGACGCGTTGGATGCGATGTAAGTCCGAGATAGTTGATGTGAAACGGCAGCCCAAGGGTTGCCGTTTTTGTTCGAGCCAAGTGGTTCGAGAGTGGAAGCACAGGGGAAAACCAAATGGTGATGAGGATAGCGGCTCGACCTTTTAAATGTGATGGCATTCATCAGACCTAACTCCTTGAGCCATAGGGTTTCTTTAATCCTTTTATACACTTTCGTTCTTTGCCGTTTGCTTGTAGGTTAGGGAATGGCCTTCCGAATGTGACTTTGATGCACGGCAGTATTGGTGGGCGTCCTATTCTGTAAACGCTCGGGTGGCATGCGCTTCTTATGAAAAAGATACTCTGTTGGTTTCTTCCCCTTCTCTTGATGCTGGTCTCAATAGCCAGGGTCGCCGCCGATCCGCGCTGGCAGTTTGGAGAGCCGATCAGTCTTGATGATGACTGCCTGGTTTCCCAAGAAGCGGGGGTCGTTAAGTTACACGTTGGCGCTCACAAACACGACTTCACCTTGACTCCAAGCGGACCTGTGCTGAATGCCCCGCGCGTCATGCGCTCGGTTGAAGGCAATTTTTCCCTGCAGGCACACGTCGAAATTCAGCGTGAAAAGGCACAGGATCCCGACAGTAATCGGTTGCGCTTTGCCACCGGAGGGGTGACGGTTTGGCACAGTCCCGATGATTTTGCCCGATTCGAGCGGATGGCGTCGGATCCCGCCAGTTTCTGGTTTGAGTTGTTTCGGGACGGTCATCCCGTCACCTGGGAGCAAGTCCCGGTGGATGAGGAGCAGTACTTTATGCGGGTTGATCGGGTAGGCAAGCACTTTGCCTTTTACTCCAGCAGTGATGGGCAAATCTGGCAACGCCATCAGGGGTTCCGCCTGACGGATGAAGCGACGGAGCCCGTTGAGGTGGGTTTTTTCTCGGTCAATGGAACCGGCGGTACACTGGATGTGGTCTTCGATGAGATCAAGCTTGAACAGTAGGCGTCTTAGAGTAAGCGTCCACCTTTTTATGCTTGCTTGGCCCATCTGAACCGAGCAAACCGAGCAAGCATCGATATCCCGACAAGCCCTATTTCGACAGATCTTTCCTCGTGCTGTGGGCACGTGAGCTGGCCGATTGAGACAGGGCTAATGACTCATTCGATGCGTATTCTGTTGCTGAGCCCTAAGATCTCGATGTATCTACCTTGTTGATCTCTTGGACCCTTCTTAACAGCTTCAATGAGTCTAGCTCCTAGAACCCAAAGTGCTTTGATACATAGTTTCAAAATTTGGGATCCGCTGCTCCCATATCGGCGTTTCTTCACCAATAAATTCTTTGAGCACTTCAAGAAATAATCGGGTCTTGGATGGCAAGTCTCTATGGGGATAAACCGCATAGAAAGTGCCAAAATCGGCTAAATGCAGATGTGTCATGATAGGGATCAGTTTGCCTTCGAGTATCTCGTTACCGATCGTCTGCGCCGTCACGACGGATATCATATCTCCCTCTGTCGCAGCGTATTTCAGCATATCCAGTTCGTTAGCCTTATAGACCACATTGAGGCGAATATGCGCTTCTTTTCCTTGAGGATCATGGAATTTAATTTTGTCTATCTTCAGGCTATCGGATGCATAGACCGCCGCAGGCAGTCGCTCGAGCTCGGCGATGGTTTTGGGTTCACCATGCCTTTGTAGAAAACCCGGTGACGCCACGATCAGAAGTCTATTTCTGGCCAGCTTTCTGGCAATCAGGCTTGAATCTTTTGGTACGCCAGTGCGAAAACCGAGATCAAAACCGCCTGCGACAAGGTCCTGCATGCGATCGTCCAGTCGAAGTTCAATGTCGATGGCCGGGTATCGATGTTGAAAGGCAATAACGGCTTTCTGCACATAACGTCTGCCAAAATCAATGGTGCTGGCGATCCTCAAAGAGCCTTGTGGTTCTGAATGAAAATGTTCCGCGAGCCTGCGGGTTTCGTCGAGAAGGGTGCGCAGGCGTCGGGCCTGCTGAGAGACTTCGTGACCAGCCGCTGTTAATGACAGGGAGCGGGTCGTCCTGTTTAGCAGTCTTACTCCCAGTTCGGCCTCGAGTTTGCTTATCTGTTTAGAGACGACCGAACGATTGATTCGGCGATGCTCCGAGGCACCGACAAAGGAACCTGACTCTGTAACGTCGAGCAGTAAAAGCAAGCGATCTGCAAACTCCATTCGTCCTCCACTTCATTGATTGTTGCCCATATGGCACCTATATGATGCCCTATAGTGCATTTATCAACCTACAATTCGCGCCTAATATTGCTCCCATGGTGTCGGACATGATGTGTCAGAAGCCTAAACCCAATATCCGATGAGGAGAGTTATGATGAGCAAGCTAACTGTAAGTAAAACCGACGGGATCGCCCATGTTTGTATCGACAACGCCCCGATCAACCTATTAACACTTGATCTCATCAATGAACTGAATGCGTTCATTTTGTCATTGAAAGATGATCGCGACACCAAGGCAGTGGTTTTCAGATCTAATCATCCTGCTTTCTTCCTGGCGCATCTGGATATTACTCTGATCAATGGGACTCCTGGTGGCCAGGCGGGCAGCATAGAATTCAGCCACATGATCAACAACATCAAGTCGATGAAGCAGCTATCTATCGCCGTGATTGACGGTGTCGCCCGTGGTGGTGGTAATGAGTTCGTGATGGCCTGTGACTTGGCCTATGGCACAGAAAATGCGGCTTTTGCTCAACCTGAGCTGTATATCAATATTCCGACCGGTGGCCAGGGAGCGGTGCAGTTTGCTCGGCGCATGGGCAAAAATAAGGCGCTGCAAGCATTGCTGACCGGGGCGGACTACAGTGCGGAGCAAGCCGAAGCACTCAACATCATTACCCAGTATGTACCCAAAGCGGAGATGGAGACTTTTCTCGCCCAACTTCTGGCTATCGTCGGTGGCTGGGAAGTGCGGGATATCCTTATGTATAAGGAGATTGTTTCTGTCTCAATCAGGGATGAAAGTGCCGGAGCGGAACTCGAACTGCGCTATTTTCTTGAGCGAGCGAAAGAAGAGAAAACACAGACGATCATCAATACCTTTCTTAAGCATGGTGGCCAGACCGAGCGTGAGGCTAAGGATATGCAAGGGATCTTTATTGATACGGCCAATGAGTTGAAAGGATAGGCATGGCCCAAGGATAAGAGTCATTGAAAAGGATCCCAGTGACGGCTGTGAAAAACAGGGGTCTTCCACAGCGAGACTCTGCCAAGCACCTTTGCCGACGTTGGGGCTCCGCCTCCTGCTTGCCCGATAGGTCGAGGTGTGCGGTTTTAGGAGTCTATCTAATGAAGGCCAATGCCTAACAACGATCTCGGCAGAGTAAAGCGGCAGCCTTTCGGCTGCCGCTTTCTTTGAGCCAAATCCCTTGGCTTAGTCTCGAATGCGCCAGGCAACAGCCAGCAACAGCAGACTGAGCAGGTACAAAGGCCACTGGCCGACTCGGTTAAACCAGGTCTGTCCATTTGTCAGCGCCACTTCGGTGCGCAACACGCCTTCGGTAAACTGGGGCAATTGCTCGGTGATCCGGCCTTTTTCATCCACCACGGCGGTAATGCCGTTGTTGGTGACGCGTAGCAGCGGGCGGCCCAGCTCCAGGGCGCGCATCTGGGCGATGGCCATATGCTGATGGGGACCGATGGAGTCCCCGAACCAGGCGTCGTTGGAGACGGTCAGCAGCAGATCCGTATCGGCGTGGACGTTGCTTCGCACCAGTTCGGGGAAGGCGATCTCATAGCAGATGGCCGGTGCCAGGCTGGCCCCGTTGGCCATGAGGTTTTCTTGTACCGCATCGCCCCGGGCGAAGGAGGACATGGGCAGGTTAAACAGCGGCGCCAGGGGACGAAGGAGCGACTCCAGGGGGACAAACTCCCCGATGGGCAGCAGTTGATGCTTGTGGTAGCGGCCGGGATCCGTGGGCAGCAGCGGCGCACCGTTATCAGATTCACCCAAGGTCATCAGTGAGTTATAGAAGGTTTGCATGGGATCCATCGAGATGATCCCAGTGATCAGTCGGGTCTGCGCTTCGGCGACGCCGTGATCCAACTGGACCAGAAACTCCTGCACCATGGCTTCGGGGGCCGGCACCGCGGCTTCGGGCCAAACGATCAGATCGGCATCGAAGTGGGGTTTGGAGAGATCCTGGTACTTGATCAGGGTGGGCCAGAGGTTTTGTGGCTCCCACTTGATGCTCTGGGCGATGTTGCCCTGAACCAGGGCTACGTCCAGGCTGCGACCGTCACGCGTCACACCGGGTACCTGAACGGCCAATAGCGTCAGCACCGCGAGCAGCGAGGGGATCGCCAGGTAGTTCCACTGACGTCGTGCCAGGGGCACCAGGCTGGCGGCCAGCAGGCTGACCAGCAGGCCGATCCCGAGCACACCGATCAGCGGGGCGAGGGCAGATAAGGGGCCTTCCAGTTGGCTGTAGCCGGACCAGAGCCAGGGGAACCCGGTGAGCATGCGACCGCGCATCCACTCACTGATCAGCCAGAGGGCGGGAAACGCCAAGGTACGGGCCAGAAGGCTGCGGCTGAACCAGCGGTTGAGGGTATAAAGCGCCAGGGCGGGGTAAAGCGCCAGATAGAATGATAGCCCGGCCATCAGGCCGAGGGAGACCACCAGTGGCATGCCGCCAAAGCTGTCGATGCTAACATGGACCCAGCGAATGCCAGCGGCGAACAGGCCAAAGCCCCAGGCCAGTCCCAGTTTGGCCGCTTGGCGTGCTGTTTTACCTTCGGTTTGCCACAGCAGCAGGGCCAGGGTGAGGGGCAGCAGAGGCCAGAGGTTGAACGGGGCGAAGGCCAGGTGAGCGAGGGCACCCGAGGCGATGGCGGCTAGGTAATGAAAAGCGGGGCTGATAAGCCCCGCACTGGTGTGTTGCTTTGGCTTCACGCGGCGGAATGATCCTTAAAGCTTGCTGAATTAGTACTGCGTACCTGCAGTTGTACCAGGCGGCGGGTATCGGCGCTGACGACTTTGAATTCAAACTCACCCAGTTCGATGCTCTCACCCCGCTCCGGCAGGTGACCGAAGGCGTGGCTGATCAGGCCGCCGACCGTGTCATATTCCTCATCGGAGAAGCGGCTATCGAAGTGTTCATTGAACTCCTCGATGGGCGTCAGGGCGGCGACAGACCAGACCTGGCGGCTGATCCTGCGAATATGCTCCTGAGTATCCTCTTCCAGATCGGTTTCATCTTCGATATCGCCGACGATGGCTTCGAGGATATCTTCGATGGTGATCAGGCCGGAGACACCGCCGTATTCATCCACCACCATGGCCATATGGTAACGTTCTGAGCGAAACTCCTTGAGCAGCACATCCACGCGCTTGCTTTCGGGAACCACCACAGCAGGGCGCAGGATCTTCTCCAGAGTCAGTTCGTCCTGATTGCCAAAGCCCCAGGCCAGAAGGTCCTTGGCCAGCAGGATCCCTTCGATATGATCCTTGTCCCGATCGATCACCGGGAAACGGCTGTGGGCCGAGTCGATGACGATGGGAAGAAACTCTTCAACCGTTTGATTTTTCTCGATGGCGATGATCGCCGAGCGGGGGATCATCAGATCCCGAACACGCAACTCGGCGACATCCAGGACACCATTGATCATCTCTTTGGTATCTGAGTCGATCAGGTGACGCTCCTGGGCGTCTTGAATGACGTCCACCAATTCCTGTCGATTCTGAGGTTCACCGGCAAACAGTTGAGTGATGCGCTCCAGCAGGCCGGTTTTTCCCTTGGTTGCGCTACTCGAGGGAGGTTGGTCTTCGTTCATAGTCTCTCTTGGGCTTGGGGTCTTCAGGGTCAGATTACCGCTCTTGGTAGGGATCGGCAATGCCCAGTTGGGCCAACAATTGGCGCTCTAGGGCTTCCATCTGCTCGGCGTCGTCATCGTCGATATGATCGAAGCCGATCAGGTGCAGGCACCCGTGGATCACCATGTGGGCCCAGTGATCCATTAACGCCTTCTCTTGCTCGTCCGCTTCGCGGGCTACGACATCTGCACAGATCACCAGATCACCCAGCAGGGGCAGCTCGATCCCCGGAGGTGCCTCGAACGGGAAGGAGAGCACATTAGTGGGTTTGTCTTTGCCACGATAGTCGTGGTTGAGCTGCTGGCTCTCGGCATTGTCGCAGATCCGGATGGTCAGCTCGCCGTCGACCTCACGGCCCTGCAGGGCAGTATCGACCCATTGCTGGAACTGGGCCTCGCTGGGTAGCCTGGAGTCTTCCACGGCGATCTGCAGATCCAATTCATTGGCCATCGTTGCTCTCCGGTTTGATGTGTGCCTGAGGGGTGGACGCAGCGGCGGCCAGGGCTTCCCGCTCGGCTCGACGCTCTTTCTCTTGCAGCGCCTTCTTGGTCTGCTCCTTGCGCTCGAAGCTCTCGTAGGCTTCGACCACACGGGCGACGACTGGGTGCCGTACCACGTCCTGAGACTGGAAGAAGTTGAAGCTGATGCTTTCAACATCGCGCAGCACCTCGATGGCGTGGCGCAGGCCAGAGCGGGTACCGCGGGGCAAGTCCACCTGGGTAATGTCACCGGTGATCACCGCCCGGCTGTTGAAGCCGATACGGGTCAGGAACATCTTCATCTGCTCCACCGTGGTGTTCTGGCTCTCATCCAGGATGATGAAGGCGTCATTGAGGGTACGGCCACGCATGTAGGCCAGTGGGGCGACCTCAATGATATTGCGCTCGATCAGGCGCTCGACCCGCTCGAAACCCAGCATCTCAAACAGGGCGTCATACAGCGGACGCAGGTAGGGATCGACCTTCTGGCTCAGATCACCGGGCAAAAAGCCCAGTTTCTCGCCCGCTTCCACCGCAGGACGGGTCAGCAGGATGCGACGGATCTCCTGGCGCTCCAGGGCATCCACCGCAGCGGCCACCGCCAGGTAGGTTTTACCTGTGCCAGCAGGGCCGACGCCGAAGCAGATATCGTGGGCGATGATGTTGCGAATGTACTGGGCCTGGTTGGGGTTGCGTGGCTTGAGCACCCCCTTCTTGGTCTTGAGGAACACCTCATCGCCCAGGGCGCTGGTGTCCTCGGCCTCGAGGCGTACGGTTTCCTGGATCGCCAGGTGCACCTGCTCCGGATCCAGATCAGGCAGTTGGCCCTTGACCGCGGCGGTCTCCACATACAGGGTCTTGAGCAGATCGATCACGCTCTTGGCCTGAGCGGGCTGGCCCACCACGATAAAGTGGTTGTTCTGGTAGCTGATCTCCACACCCAGGCGGCGCTCGATCTGCTTCAGGTTATCGTCAAAAGGCCCGCACAGGGCAGCGACGCGCTGGTTTTGTGCAGGCTCCAGATAGACCTCGAGGGTCAGCAGTTTGTTACTCAATCTCTTTCCTTAGGTTTCTAGGCACTAGGTTCTAGGTTCTAGGCACTAGGTTTCTAGGTTCTAGGTTATCGAGCCTAGGCTCTTGATTGTAGGAACTAGAACCCAGTAGCGCAGCGATCCTAGAACCTGCTCTTGCGCCGCGCGCTTTTGCTGTTAGAACCTGGCCGCGCAGCGATCCTAGCACCGGCTATTGAGCCGCGCAGCGTCCCTGTTAAGGTTGAAAAGTCGCCACACCCAGTTCGTCGGGCATATTGTTCGGGCGATTCTTGAGGATATCACTCGGACGCAGTTCGCGCCGCAGATCCATCTCGGCTTCGGTACGGATCAGCGTACCACGCAGGGAGTTGGGGAACACATCGGTGATCTCCACATCGACAAAGCTGCCGATCAGCTCAGGTTGACCTTCGAAGTTGACCACCCGGTTGTTCTCGGTGCGGCCACGCAGCTCCATCACGTTCTTCTTGGAGGTGCCCTCGACCAGGATCCGCTGAACCGTGCCCTGCATGCGACGGCTGTATTGCATCGCCTGCTGATTAATGCGCTCCTGCAGGATATACAGGCGCTGCTTCTTGGTCTCGTCAGTGACGTCATCCACCATATCGGCAGCCGGGGTGCCTGGGCGCGGGCTGTAGATGAAGGAGAAGCTCATATCGAAGTTGATCTGCTCGATCAGCTTCATGGTGTCTTCAAAATCCTGATCGCTTTCGTTGGGGAAACCCACGATAAAGTCGGAGCTGATGTGGATCTCAGGGCGCACCTTGCGCAGGCGGCGGATGATGGACTTGAACTCCAGTGCCGTGTGGTTGCGCTTCATCATGGTCAGGATGCGATCGGAGCCGCTTTGCACCGGCAGGTGCAGGAAGTCGACCAGCTCAGGCACATCGGCGTAGGCGTCGATGATGTCCTGGGTGAATTCCACCGGGTGGCTGGTGGTAAAGCGCAGGCGATCGATGCCATCGATGGCGGCGACATAGCGCAGCAGATCGGCGAAGGAGCAGATCTCACCGTCGTGGGTAGCACCACGGAAGGCGTTAACGTTCTGTCCCAGCAGGTTGATCTCACGCACGCCCTGTTCGGCCAGTTGAGCGACCTCGTACAGCACATCATCCAGCGGACGGCTGACTTCCTCGCCACGGGTGTAGGGCACCACGCAGAAGGAGCAGTACTTGTTGCAGCCTTCCATGATGGAGACGAAGGCGGTGGCGCCTTCGGCACGGGGCTCCGGCAGGCGGTCGAATTTCTCGATCTCCGGGAAGGAGACATCCACCACCCCTTTCTCACCGGCCTGGATCTTGGTGATCATCTCGGGAATACGGTGCAGGGTCTGCGGGCCGAAGACGATGTCGACGAAGGGGGCACGCTCACGGATGGCGTCCCCTTCCTGAGAGGCAACACAGCCGCCCACGCCGATCACCAGGGCGGGATTGGCTTCTTTGAGCGGACGCCAGCGGCCCAGCTGGTGGAAGACTTTTTCCTGGGCCTTCTCGCGGATGGAGCAGGTGTTCAGCAGCAGCACGTCGGCTTCTTCCGCTTCTTCGGTCAGGGTGTAGTTACCGAAGGCATCCAGCAGATCCGCCATCTTGGCCGAGTCGTACTCGTTCATCTGGCAGCCCCAGGTTTTAATGTGCAGTTTTTTGCTCATCAATCAGCGTCGCTCAAAAAAGTGGGTGTAAAAAAATTAGCCGTGCATTTTAGCGCCGAATGCCCGCCATGACTAGGGATCCACGCCTCAGGCGCCGGGCCTTTTTTTTCGCTTCTTGCTAACAGATTTATGTTGCTCAAAAAAAGCACGGTGGATGGGATGAAAAAAGCGTCCACCCAAAGCATTCGCAACAGCCTTGATGGCTGATCCTGAGGTGGATTGTGGCGTACACTGGCGTCATGGAAGTATAGGAGTCCACCGAGATGGAAAAATACGATCTGCTGATCGTCGGAGCCGGCATGGTTGGGGCCGCGACCGCTTGCGCCCTGGCCCAACATGGATTTCGCATCGCGCTGATCGAAGCCCGGGCACCGGAGGCGTACGCGCCCGAGCAACCGATGGATCTGCGGGTCAGCGCCATCAGTGCCGCGTCTGAGCATCTGCTCAAAGAGCTTGGGGCCTGGCCATATATTGAGCGTATGCGTCTGGCACCCTATGACACCCTGGCGACTTGGGAGTGGCAACAGAGCGAAGTGGCGTTCAGGGCCGAGGAGATCGGTCATGAGCACCTGGGCCATATCATTGAAAACCGGGTGGTCCAGTTGGGTTTGTGGCAGGCGCTGGCCGCCCATGATCGGGTTGAACTCTTGGTGGGGGAAGCGCCCGAGCGCCTCTGGCAGGATGAGCAGGGCGCCTATGTGACCCTGGGTGAACGTACCCTTCAGGGCCAGTTGATGCTGGGCTGTGACGGGGCCGAATCCCGTGTGCGGCAGGCGGCGGGGATCGGGCTCACCGGCTGGGCATATCGGCACCACTGCCTGGCCATCAACATACGCACCGAGTGTCCACAGCAGAGGATCACCTGGCAGGAATTTACCCCCGATGGACCTCGGGCGTTTTTGCCCCTGGTCGGACCGCACGGCTCCCTGGTCTGGTATGACACCCCCGAGCGGATAGCCGGGCTTAAGCGTCTTGCTCGAGCCGAGCTAAAGGCTCAGATCCAGAACAATTTTCCCGAGCGCCTCGGTGATTTTGAGATCCTCGAACTGGCTTCCTTCCCTCTGGTTCGGCGCCATGCCCAGGACTATTTTGCCGGTCGCATGGTGCTGCTGGGGGATGCGGCACACACCATCAACCCATTGGCCGGACAGGGCGTGAATCTGGGTTTTAAGGATGTTTCGGCCCTGGCCCGGGTGTTATCGGAAGCGAAAAACAAGGAGCAGGCGTGGTGCCACCGGGATGTTCTGGCTCAGTATCAGTGTCGCCGACGGCCGGACAACCTCATGATGCAGTCGGCAATGGATCTCTTCTATAACGCATTTTCCAACGACTTCCTGCCGCTGAAGCTGGCCCGAAATTTGGCGTTGGGCGTTGCCCAGCGCAGTGGGCCGGTGAAGACTCAGGTGATGCGTTACGCCATGGGGCTCTCCTGATCGTGCGGACGTCGGTTAACAGGGAGTTACTGTGACCTTCTGGTTTAATCCCCATATCAACCAGGCACTCAGGCTGTCATCGGGCATGGTTTTGGCAATGCTGTTCGGTCTGGCCATTGGCCAGGCCGAGCGGACGGCGGTGGCCCTGTTGATGCTATCGGCTATTTTGGTCTCGGCACTGGATCAGCCCTCCTCCTTCTGGCTGCGCCGCATCGTCCTGGGCAGCCTGGGTTTTGGGATCGCCAGCCTGACAAGCGCTTCGATAGCACTCCACTGTCCCGAGTGGCTGCCCCTTTGGTTTGCCCTGGCCGGCCTTCTAATGGCCAGTTTTGCCGCCTGGGGAGAGTTGGCCGGGCGGTTGGGGATGGGGGTGCTGGTGATGGCGGTGACTGGCTTGGCGACAGCCGAGCTCTACCCCCCCTGGCAGCTTGCCCTAGGATTTCTCCTGGCCAATCTCTGGCTGATGGCCTATTCGGCCCTCTGGTATCGTCTATGGCGGCAACTGCCCCTGCGACAGGCCCTGGCCAAGACTTATGCTCACCTGGCTCGAATGATGGCGGAACGACCAGAGCAACTTCGCCAGGGCACCTTGCCTGCCCATTTTGATGACACCCTGGGGGATCTCCTGGCCGCGAGTCGGCGCCAACTCGCGGCGGTGCAGAAGCAAAAAGGGGTGGCGCCGCTGCGCAGTGCCCTGATGGCGGCCGTGGATCTGCAGGAGCGACTGCAGGCGATCCCCGAGCCTGAGCTGGCCAAGCGGGTCCTGGTTAATGACACCATGTTGCCTCTGTACCAAGCGTGGACCCAACAGGTGTCTGCCGAGTTGCTGAGGTTGAGCCTGGCACTTAAGACCAATCGGGACATCCGTCCGGGGAATGCGGCGGAAGCAGCCAGCCAAGCCCTCCATCAAGCCCTGAAGGAGCGTGCCAGGGCAGATCGGGAGGGTTTGGTGGCTCGTTATTTGGCCAATAACGCGGAGCGGATCACCCGCCTGGTCAGTCGGGTTGCGCCTCTGTATCAGAGGGAGTTGTTGGGCCAGGAGCGAGAGTCATGGTGGGGCCAATGGCGCAAGATGATGCACTGGTCCAGTCCTGTGTTGCGGGGGGCGGTTCGCCTGGGGTTGATCCTTGGAACCGCCATGATGATCGCCGCTGCCCAGCCAATGGACAATGGTTACTGGATCTTGATCACCATCATCATGGTGCGTCAAAGCAGCTATGTGGCGACGCGCAGCCGGGTATGGCAACGGGCCGCAGGTACCCTGATTGGGATCCTGGTCGCCGGGGCTGCCATCGCCTTGGGACTGAGGGGGGATGGAGCCTTGTTGGCGATCCTGTTGCTGATACCCGTTACCCTGACCCTGGTGCAGGTCCATCATGGGATGACCACCGCCGGGGTGACCCTGATCCTGATGTTGGCGTTTGAGTATCTTGGGCTCGCCAGTTACGAAGTCCTGTTTGCGCGCCTGATCGACACCTTGCTCGGCTGTGCCCTGATCTTCCTGGCTTACCGTTACCTCTGGCCTCAGTGGCAGGGTGGACGTCAGGCTCAGTTGCGTCGTGTCGCCCTGGCCAACTTGCATCGCTATCTGCAACTGCTGCTGGCGCGTCTGTCTGGTAAGCCGGTGGAACCGGTGCAACTGGCCCGCGCCCGGCGTCTTGCCTACGAACAGGGGATCGCCTTGACCGCCAGCCTGTCCCAGATGAAGCAGGAGCCCGGTTATGCGGATGCGGCCAATAGCACCGCTTTGCTGGCGCTCTATAAAGGGGCCATGGGCCATATCAATGCCTTGCTTCCCCAGACATTGAAGGGTTTTGAGTTCTCGCCCACGGAGGCTGAACGGCTTATAACCTTGTTTGATGGCGCCTATGGCCAGTTGGGTCAGGTGATGTCGGGTAAGGCTGGAGGCTGGAGTGCGGCGTTGTCGAGCGAGCAGCAGTGGCTTAGCCAGTGGCTCGAGGAGAGCTCGGCGGATCGCCGCGGGTTTGCTGTTTACCAGCTCTCCTTGGTGCTGGAACGCTACCAGGCGATGCATGAGATCGTTAAAGCCGTACCGCCCCAGAAAGAGGGCTGAACGGCAGGAAGGCGTTGTTGTTTTTCTTCATTTATTCAACTCGAGGCGGCGTAGTTCAGGCCAGCGTTGGGGGGCAAGCGCAGATATGACAATGCCAGCGTTTTCTGAATTAGTTTGTTGATCTTGTTTGCGAACTTGGTTACTTGTACTTTTCCCACAAGAGGTTTACTGGCTTGATTATGAGAGCAGAACTTATAAGGGCTGCTTTGACTGGGGGGAGCGCTGTTTCGCAGGTCACCCGCCATGGCTCTAGCTCGGTATTCAAATAACAAGAAAGCGATTGCCACTTCGATGGTTCCAGTGGGGCTGTTGAGGCGGCCATTTTTCTCAAGGAAAAGATATGTCCCCGAAACAAACGTCCTGGCCGCTACGCGCCAGTGGTGCTGCCGTGAGCGCGCTGAGTGTCGTCAGCCTTAGTGCCTGTAGCCCAGCCCAGCAGTCTTCCGAGGTTCCGGCCGCGGCGGCCGCCTCTGAGCGGCCCAACATCATCTACATCATGTCCGATGATCACGCGGTGCGCGCGCTGAGCGCCTATGGCGCCGATCTGGCAGAGCTGGCGCCGACCCCGAACATCGATCGCATTGCTCAAAATGGTGCGCTGTTTACCAACTCTTTCGTGACCAACTCCATCTGTGGCCCCTCCCGTGCCGCCATGTTTACCGGTAAGTTCGGCCACAAGAATGGCTTTAACTTTAACGGCCAAACCTTTGATGGTTCTCAGGATACCTGGGTTAACGCCATGCACGATGCCGGCTACAACACGGCGGCCATCGGCAAGTGGCACATCAACCTGACGCCGGAAGGCTTCAAGCTGGATCACTGGGAGATCCTCAACGATCAGGGTGAATACTACAACCCGGATTGGATCACCGAGGAGGGGGTGCATACCGAATACGGTTACACCACCGACATGATCACCGAGAAGACCATCACCTGGCTGGATAAGCAGCGCGATACGTCTAAGCCGTTTGCCCTGATCATGCACCACAAGGCGCCGCACCGTAACTGGATGCCGGCACCGCGCCACACCCGTACCTTCGAGAACGTCGAGTTCCCGGTGCCTGAGACCTACTTCGACAACTGGGAGGGGCGTGAGGCCGCGGCAGCTCAGGAGATGACCATCTACCTGCACGCGCAGGAAGGTCACGATCTGAAGATGACCACGGGCGTGGGCGAGACCGAGTGGCGTCAGGACATCTGGCCACACCTGCTGGCCCGTTTGACTCCAGAGCAGCGCAAAGAGTGGGATGATGCTTACCAGGCACGTAACGACTACATGAACGCCAACGAAGCGAACTGGTCCGATGAAGAGATGGCGGTGTGGAAGTACCAGCGTTACATGCAGGACTACCTGGCCACCATTATCTCGGTGGACGAGTCCGTCGGTGAGGTACTGGATTACCTGGATGCCAACGGCCTGACCGAGAACACCATCGTGGTGTACACCTCGGATCAGGGCTTCTACACCGGTGAACATGGCTTCTTCGACAAGCGCTTCATGTACGAGGAGTCCCTGCGTACTCCGCTGGTGATCCAGTACCCGGCCAAGATCAAGCCAGGTACCGTGGTGGATGCCATGGTTCAGAACATCGATTACGCTCCGACCTTTATGGAGTACGCCGAGGTTAAGCCTTATGCGGAGATCGATGGTGAGTCTATGGTTGATCTGCTCGCCGGTAACGACGAGCAGGCCCGTGACGCCCTCTACTACCACTACTATGCATTCCCTGGTTTCCACTCGGTGCATCGTCACTATGGTGTTCGGGATACCCGCTACAAGTTGATGCACTTCTACCACCCTGGGGATGCGTGGGAGTTTTACGATCTGGAGAAAGATCCTCTGGAGATCAACAACGCCATCGATAACCCGGAATACGCCGGTGAGATCGCCCGCCTGAAGGCCAGCCTTACAGCGCTGGAAGCTCAGTACGACGTACCGCCGATGGAGGAGTGGCGTGACATGGTGCTGGATGAATACAAGGGCGCGAAATACGATCTGAAACAGATGTTCCCGCACAGCTATGATGAGAACGGCAAGATCAAGCGACTGATCAAGTAAGCCTTCCTTCGGATCACAGGGCCGGCAGGTGTCGACGAATGAAGTCGGCACCTGCCGGCTTTTTTTGTACCCAAAAGAGTTGGCGCTGTGGGGTACTTCATACTTGTTCCTTCCATCTTGATTAGCGAAGGACTTGGGAGCCCGTCATGACACAGGGTGATGGCAACAAGTTTGCTTCTGTAGGACTTAATCGAGGGGGCTGAGATAACCCGTTGCTTTGTTTTATTCTCTTATAGGTGTGATCTGTATCACCTTGTGCATCGTAGTAGAAAACAACTCAGTGCCAGCGTCGCGCATTACAGGCTGAGGAGATGGCTGCCAAGGAGCGTAAAGCAGCACTGCATCGATGGGATAAGCATTCGCAGGAGGTTCAATGGTTTCTCAGGCTAGACCCCGTCCAGTTGAAGACAGCCCGGTCAAAAGGTTTATCGGGCTGTATCAGCAGCTCAATGCCGACAATCTTCATCTGCTGGACTCCGTGTATCACCCTCAAGTCCGGTTTATCGATCCGGCCCACCATATTGAAGGGCTCCAGCCCCTGAAGAGATACTTTGCCGGTCTCTACCAAGGCGTCGAGAGTTGCCGGTTCGAGGTGCATCAGAGCCTGGAGCAGGGTGATGAGGCAGCCCTGCAATGGACGCTGCATCTGGCCCACCCCAGCCTGGCGGCGGGCCATGTTCGCGCGATCCCCGGGGCGAGCTTTTTACGCTTTGAAAACGGGTTGGTGATTGAGCACAGGGACCATTTTGATCTCGGCCAGATGCTGTACGAAGGTGTGCCCCTACTCGGTGGGTTGATCCGGCGCATCAAGGCGAGGTTGGGGCAATGAAGCGGGTGCTGATCACCGGGGCCAGCTCAGGCATTGGCGAGCAGTTGGCGAGGGACTACGCGGCCAGTGGCTGGCAGGTTTTGGCCTGTGGACGTAATGAGCAACGTTTGGCACGGTTAACCGAGACGGAGGCAAGTATCACGCCCCTGGTCTTTGATATCTGTCAGCCCGAGCAGGTGGAAACCGCTCTGGCTGATCTTGAGCCCTGGCCACAACTGATGATCCTCAATGCCGGAACCTGTGAGTACATTGAGCATGGTGAGGTAGACGTTGACCTGTTTCGGCGGGTATTCGAGACCAATTTTTTTGGCCAACTGCAGGTACTCAAGGCTCTTCAGGGCAGAATGAAGCGCGGTGATCGCCTGGTGTTTATCGGCTCCAGCGCTGCATACCTTCCCCTGCCTCGAGCGGAAGCCTATGGCGCCTCCAAGGCGGCCCTGGCCTATCTGGCCAATACCCTGGCGGCGACCCTGGCCTCCCGCGGGATCAAGGTTACTCTGGCAAGTCCCGGCTTCGTCAAGACGCCGCTGACTGACCGTAATGACTTCCCCATGCCGATGTTGACCGATGTGGCCTCAGCGTCACAGCGGATCCGACGTGGCATCGAACGAGGCGCAGCGGAGATCCACTTTCCACGGCGCTTTACCCTGTTACTGAAACTTATCGCCACCTTACCGATCTCATGGCAGCGTGCGATCGCGATGCGTTTGAGGGAGAAAACGGCATGAAGATCGCTATTATCGGCAGTGGGATCTCGGGATTGAGTTGCGCCTGGTACCTGCACAAAGAGCACGATATTACCCTGTTCGAGGCTAACGACTATGTTGGGGGGCATACGGCAACCGTGGATGTGTCTGTGGAAAGCGGAGACTATGCCATCGACACCGGATTCATCGTGTTTAACGATCGAACCTACCCGCGCTTTGAGCGATTGCTTGGCGAACTGGGGATCGATGGTCAGCCAACCCAGATGAGTTTCAGCGTGCGCAACGACGATGAACGCCTGGAATACAACGGACACAGTCTGACGACTTTGTTTGCTCAGCCGAGAAACCTGATCCGTCCGCGGTTCTACCGCTTGATCGGGGAGATCGTGAGGTTTAACCGTCTGGCGCGAGAGGCTGCCGAAACGACTCAACTGGGGACGCTGGGCCAGTTTCTCAAGCAGCACGACTTCAGTGAAGATCTGAGTGAAAACTACCTGCTGCCCATGGGCGCGGCGATCTGGTCTTCCACCCTGACGGACATGCGTGCCTTCCCGTTAGGGTTCTTCCTGCGCTTCTTCCTCAACCATGGCCTGCTGGATCTGCGTGATCGTCCCCAATGGGCTGTGATCCCCGGAGGCTCACGAGAATACGTCCGGCGCATGATCAAGGTGCTGGGCGCTCGGGTGCAGTGCAGCACGCCCGTGTCCAAAGTGGTTCGAAGACCGGATGGCATTCACCTGGAAACCTCCCGGGGAACGCACGATTTCGATCAGGTGATATTTGCCTGTCACAGCGATCAGGCGCTTCGACTGTTGGCGAAACCCAGTGAGGCTGAGCAGACCATTCTTGGGGCAATGACCTATCAGGACAACGAGGTGGTGCTGCACACAGACACATCGCTGTTGCCACGATATCGGCGTGCCTGGGCGGCCTGGAATTACCATCTGGGGGCGAAGGTGGAGCAGGGGATCCCTCGGGAGCAGCGTCGCGCCACGCTGACTTACAACATGAATATCCTGCAGGGGATCGATGCGCCGGAAACCTTCTGCGTCAGCCTGAATCAGAGCAGCAAGATCGATCCGGATAAGGTCTTGCGGCGCTTTACCTATGCTCATCCGGTCTTTACCACACAGAGCATTGCGGCGGCCAGGCGGCGAGATGAGATCAATGGCCGAGATCGCACCTGGTTTTGCGGTGCCTACTGGCATAACGGCTTCCATGAAGATGGGGTGCGCAGTGCGCTGGATGTGGTGGATGCGATCCAGCAGCAGGTTGCTTCACCGGGCGTTCAGGAGGCACAGGGATGAACAGCCGACTTTGCGTGGGATGGGTTCGGCATCGGCGTTTTGTGCCGGCGGAACACAAGTTTCGCTATCCACTCTTTATGGCCTTACTGGATCTTGACGAGCTAGAACAGCTGGAGAGTACCGTAAGGGGGTTTGGCCTGGGGCGCTGGGCGCCGGCGAGTTTTCGGCGTGGCGATTACCTGAACAGTCGACGTGGGCTCAAAGAAGAGGCCCAACACAGGGTCTTTGAACTCACAGGTGAGCGACTCACTGGCAAGGTGATGGTGCTGTGTCAGCTGCGTTACTTTGGCCTGTATTTCAGCCCCATCAATCTCTACTACCTGTATGACGAGAGCGGCACCTGGCAACAGACTCTGGTGGAGGTCAGTAATACTCCCTGGAATCAACGTCATTGTTATGTGGTGCCGGCGGCCCATCGCTGGCCCCAGGAAGGGTACCAGTGTGAGAAGGCCTTTCACGTTTCTCCTTTTAATTCCATGGCACAGCAGTACCGATGGCGGCTGCAGGCGCCCGGTAAGGGGGTACTGCTCGATCTCAAGGTCGAAGAGCAGGAGAGATTGGTCTTCGATGCCACCTTGCAACTCAAGGCGCACCCCTTCGATGGCGCCACGCTGGGCCGATTGATGGTACGGACACCGATCAGCACTGCCAAGGTCGTGTTCGGGATCTACTGGCAGGCGTTGAAGTTATGGTGCAAGCGAGTGCCGTTTTATCCCCATCCCTCCAGCAAAGATGACGAGGCTTTAAGATGATTAAGAGTGAGACGTCACCCTGGTTCAGTCCGATCAGTGGCTCACAGCGCCTGGCGCGAGAGCTGGTGTTGGGGTTATTGAAGGGCCTGAAGTTCGGCCGGTTACATTGGCGGGAGGCCGATGGCGAGATGTTCCAATTTGGGCGAGAGGAGAGCGAGTTGATGGGACAAGTGGTTGTCCATCATCCGGAACTCTATCGCCGACTGCTCAGTGGTGGGAGCATTGCCGCTGCCGAGGCCTATATCGATGGCTGGTGGGATTCACCGGATCTCACGCGGGTCATTCGCGTATTGGCTCGTAACCTGGCCGTGATCGACCGGCTGGAGAGCCGCATGGGATGGCTGGTGCGAGCCAAGGAGCAGTGGCAACACTGGCGTCGCCGCAACCACAAGGAGCAAGCCGCTCAGAACATCTCGGCCCACTATGATCTGGGCAACGAGTTGTACCGCCGATTCCTGGATCCCAGCATGTTGTACTCTTCCGCCCTGTACGAGAACGAGGAAGATGACCTGGCTCAGGCACAGTTCAATAAGATGGAGCGGTTGTGTCGACTATTGCAGCTCAAGCCTGAGGACCATCTGTTGGAGATCGGTACGGGATGGGGCGCCATGGCGATCCATGCTGCGCAGCATTACGGCTGTCGAGTTACCACGACCACCATATCGCAAGAACAGTATGACTGGGCCAAAGAGGCGGTAGCTAAAGCGGGTTTGACGGATAGGATCACCCTGCTCAAGCGGGATTATCGGGATCTGGTGGGGCAATACGACAAGTTGGTCTCCATCGAGATGATCGAAGCGGTCGGCAAGGCTTACCTCAATACCTATGTGGCCAAGTGCCATTCCCTACTGAAGCCCGGTGGCCTGATGGCGCTGCAGTCCATCACCATTGCCGACCAGCGAGATGAAAAGTACAGCCAGGGCGTTGATTTCATCCAAAAGCATATCTTCCCCGGTGGGTTCTTGCCGAGCGTCACCCGACTGACCCAGGTATTCACCCAGCACTCTGATCTGGTCATACGGGATCTTTATGATATGGGACTGGACTATGCTCGCACGCTGGCGGACTGGCACCACCGCTTCAATCAGCATCAGGGTGAGCTTGCGGCTCTGGGATACGATGAACGCTTTGTTCGAATGTGGCGCTATTACCTGTGTTATTGCGAGGGCGGTTTCGAAGAGCGTACGGTAAGCGCCGTGCAGCTCCTGCTGAGCCGAACCGGTGGCCGGCCATGAGCGGGCGCGCCATATTACTACTCTCACTGGGGTTTAACCTGTTTTGGTTGATGGCGGTCTGGGGGCGGTGGCCGGTTCCCCTGTTCATTACCCTGGTTCTGCTCTGGATGGTACAGCCATCGGCATTGCCTTTTACCTTGCTGCTGGGCTCGGTCGGGATGGCCGTCGATGCTGTTCTCACTGTATTGGGATTGTTTGCGTTTCCTCAACTTCCCCTGTGGTTGGCATTTCTTTGGTTGGGGTTTGCCACCTATGTATGGTGGATGCGAGATACGCTGCTGCGCTATCCGGGCTGGTTACTGATGCTGGGCTCGGCCCTGGGTGGCAGTTTGAGTTACCTGGCTGGATGGCGGCTAGATGCGGTGATCTGGCCCCATGGCTGGGAGACGACCTTCATGCTGCTGTTTGTGATCTGGGGAGCGCTGGGCTACCTGATCCACAGTCTCCTTCGAATCCAGGCCAGGGGAGGGCGTAGCCCAGGCCAAGGGGCTGTGGGCGGATGACAGCAGGACTGAAGTTCCACTCGGGAGCTTGACCATGTTCATAAGAAAGGGCTGATCATGGCCGATCTCTATGTGATTGTTGCCGTAGATCCCCAGCCGCTACTGTTAGACCTGGGTGAGTAGTTCGGCTCGCGATGGCGCACTGACCTAGGCGGATACATAGTCGTGGGGAAAGTGGATGCCACTGGCTGCTAAGGTATCAATATTGGGGTTATCACGTCCTTGTATCCGTGATAACCCACATCGCCCATCCCCTGAACGTCGGGGTAGATTAGGATGATGTTGGGGCGTTGGGCCGGTGTGGCTAGAGCGGGGGCGGCTAGTACGAGCGCGGTGGCAGCACACGGCAGCGTTGAAGTACGCAATGGTAAGGCGTATGTCATACGAACTCTAAGTGTTTTGAAAGGAGAAAGGCCCCTTGAAGGGGCCTTGATAGGGTCTTGCTCAGTCTTTGGACTTCAGGCCTTTGGGGTCCCACAACCAGAGGAAGTTGTTGAACTGACCGCCGTCGCCGATGGGGGCGAACACTTCGGAGATCAACACCCGGCCGTCGTCCATCACCAGCATCTCCCCAGGTTGGGACACCCGGTCTTCGTTACAGGCGGCGAAATCGCTGTAGTGGGGGTAGTCGCCGCCCATCACCACAGGCTCAACCCGCTTGATATCAAAGTTGGCGTCGATCTCCATCTCGTAGATCCCGCCACATTGACCGTTCTTGTCCCACAGGTAGATATCACCGCTGCTCCACACCATGTTCTTGCTGAAGCTTGGCACGGAGACGTAGGCCACCGCCCGATCCACCTCCTGCTCCAGTTCTCCGGTGTCCAACAGCGCCTTCTTGTTGCGCTGGTAGTTGTGGGTCAGGCCGGTGAGGTTGACCCAGTCGGCTGAGGCGCCCAGCATCACCGCGGCCTGGCGGGTTTCCAGGTAGAGAATGCGGTCGTCCATCGGGTGACCTGAGGTGATGGCATTGCCCCCTTCGGCGAGGGTCGGGTAGAAGGCATCGCCGCGCGCCCAGGCTTCGATATCGAAGGGGGTCAGGTAGCTGCTTTGCTCCTCGACATAATCAAACAGGTCGATGTGGTCGTATTGTTCGATCCAGCCCTCAGCGCGGATCACCTGCTCGTCCAGGTGGCCCAGTTCGATCCATTCCAGATCAAATCCGGTGACGGCGGGGTGGGCGCGCCACTTGCCTTCATCCTGGTACACCTTGGCGGCGAACAGGGTCCCGGCGGTGAGGTTGTCCGCCTCGTCGGCAACAAACTTCAGCATCAAAGCACCGGCGGTGTTCTGAGTCAGGTAGACGGTCTTGCGATCCGGCATGATGATCAGGCTGTCGTGCTCAAAGCGGCCCAGCGCCAGGCGCTTCTCCACCTTCGGGGTGCCCAGCGGGTCGAGCACCTCCAGTACATAACCGTAACGGTAGGGGTTGGGGAAGGTGTCCGCCCCCAAGGCAATGTCCATGCGGGCGGCTTCATCGTAGCTTGGGATACTGGGATCATCGAAGCGACGCATATTCCACTCCGGCAGGGTGGGGGCGTTGCGTCCGGTTTTGATCACGGTGCGCTCCGACGGGTTATTGAGCTCGCCTCCCATGCCACGCCCTTCTGAGAACAGCGGCGTGCCCCAGGGGCTGAGAACGCCCATGACGCCCATTGCGGTGCCCTCGATATCGGCCAGATCCAGATACTCGGTTTCGTCAGTGTTCCAACCGCCGGTAAGGGGGTTGCGGGTCATCGCCATGCGGCTGATCCCGCCGGGCAGATCGCCCCAGGCGGTGTACATGATGGCGGTGTCCTCACCGGTTTCCAGCAGCACGTTGCCGCGGGGGCGGTGGCTGATCAAATCCGCATCGTCTTTGTAATCGCTGTCGACAAAGCCGTCCATTTCACCGAAGCCGTTGTTGCCGCCCCAGGTATTGAAGGCATAGCGTTGGCCACCGAACAGGTTAATGGTTTTGCGTACGGCCCAGTCGTAACGGCCTTGCACCAACTGGTTGGCAGGATCAGCGGCGACTTGATAGAGGTTTAAGTGCTCTATGGTGCCGAAGGTTGGCAGGATATGGCGCTTATCATCCGTAAAGTTCTCGTCATTGGCGCCGCTGACATTAAAATGCAGCAGGCCATCGCGGGTGACCTGCATGCCGGAAAACTCGGCGCGCAGCGGTGCGGAGGCCAGGCGCATCAGCGTGCCTTTGTCCCCAGGCAGTTCAAACTGCGGCGGTTGCACCTCTTCCATTGGGGGCGGCTGATCCTGATCGCTTTGCCAGCAACCGGTGAGTGCCACGCTTGTCGCTAGGGCCAGCAAGGGGTATCGCAATTTAGTCATGATTCTGGTCCTTTAGAAATTGAAGATCACACCGGCATTAATGGTGCGGCCATAATCGGCGTAGGTTTGTGAGACCCGATTATCCAGGGTGTTACGGGCCATGCCGCCTTCGGTCACATTGCTGGCCGAGAGGTTAAAGTGCAGGTGGTCGGTGGGGCGATAGTTCAGGCTCACCGTCAAGCGGTGCTCTGGTGCCAGGTAGGTGGCGGGGCGATCCGCTTGGTTCAGGTTATTCTGCTCCCAGAACATAAAGGGATTATCCAGACGTCCAGAGCGGTAGTTGTAGGAAGCCCGGAGATCGATCTTGTGTACGTTGTAGTACAGGGTCACGTTGGCGTTATGTCGTGATGCGGCCCGCAACGCTTCCGGGTTGGAGTTGTCGGTATAGGTGTAGTTGGCGTCGATCCCAGTGTTGGCCAGGAAGCCTGGCAGGGCGCGGAATGGGGTTTGGAACATCAACTCGGCCCCTTCCAGCACCACCCCATCGCCATTACTGGCCCCGATCAGCGTCACCGACTTCGGATCGAGCAAGGCGCCGGTGTTGCTGTAAACGTCCATCATGTAGTTTTGTTCGGTACGTTCGATCAGGCTGTCCACATCCTTGCGGAAGTAGGCCGCCGACAGCAGGGAGGAGGGGGTGAAGTACCACTCCCAGCTGGCGTCGATATTGTCCGAAGTAAAGGGCATCAGGTAGGGATCGGTGGTCCACACCTTGGGGTTGCCGTTGTTAAAGTCAAAGCCAGCATTCAGAGTCAGGTCGTCCTTGTTGGGACGCGACAGGGTGCGGCCCCAACCAAAACGCACCTGCATCTCTTCACTGAGCTGATAGCGCAGATTCAAGCTGGGCAATACCCACCAGTAGTCGTGTTTCCGCTCGATAAAGTCTTCATTCACCGACGCCAAGGAGAGGGTATCGTCAGCGTTGAGCAGCAGCCCCTTCTCCAGATCCGTGCCGTAGCCTTGTTGCAACTGGTCGGTATAGATAAAGCGCGCTCCGATGTTGCCCTGCAAGTCATAGCCCAGAGTAAAGTCAGTACGCAGATAGGCGGCCCAACTGTCCTCTTTCAGGGTGGACTCCTGCTCGCCGTTATAGAGTTTACGGTTGTTGTCCAGATGGATGGTGGAGGCGTAGGCCAGAATGTCATCCACCGAGATGTGGTCGAGGAAACGTTCGGTGTCCGGGGTTAGCCAGGAGTAGGGTAAGCCATTGCTGCTGCTGGAGGAGAGCCAACTGCCGCGGCCGGGCTGAGCGTTGATCCAACCCAGCATGTTCTGCTCGTAGCCGTAGTAGGAGAGCAGCCCCAAGTACTGCTGATGATCCATCACACCGGACAGACGGCGTACACGGGTGATCGACTCCTCTTCGCTGTACATGGCACCGAAGCGGATCCGATCCACGCTGAGCATGCCCAGCTCTTTATAGAGCTCGTAGGTCACATCGATATTGGCGGCTGAGGAGTTGGTGTCCTGCAAACTGCCCATGTTCCAGCCATTGAGGCGGATCCCCCGGTAATCTTGGCTGCCCTCGACATAGCGACCATAGTTGGCCTGATTGGTCAGGTAGTCCGACATGTTATCGCCGTGGTAGTAGAACTCCATCGGGTTGTCGCGACCGGTATCCCAGTCGAAGGTCATATGCATGTTGCCGGTGCCGGTCTGCAGCAGCACCTCGCGCCACTCCTGATGGGAGCGAGAGCTACTGAGGCCGAAGTTCACTTGCCAGTTGCCGCTTTCGTACTTCAGATCCAAGGTGTTGAGCAGGATGTCGGTATCCCGGGCGATGGGGGAGTCATCCACCTCACTGCGCGCCTCGAGAAACTCTGCTTTGGTGACATAGGTGCGGTCGCGGAACTCAACGCCCTCCCAGGACTCCATGGTCTCGCCGTAGTTGTTAAAGCGGTGGCGCTGGCGGTTTTCCCGGGTCTTGTAGTCGGTGTATAGCAGTTCATACCAAACTGACCAGTTGTCGCCGGGTTTCCATTCCAGGTTGACGAACGCGGCCTTACGCTCACGGATGTTCTCCTGCACCTGGGCACGGGTTTCATTGGTGCCAAACACGCGGTTGTCACCGTTATAGCGGTAGTAGGCCGTTCCCCAATCGGAGTTGCTCACCTCCTGACTGGCATTGACTTGATCCAGGTAGTTAACCCCGAACGCCACCCCCAGGGTATCCTCGATGATGGGATTGACGTGGATAAAGGACAGGTCCGGACCAATCTCCCCCGCATTGCTCTGTGAAGAGGCGCGTAGGGCCAGACTGGTATGGGCTTTATCGCGATCCAAGGCGCGATGGCTTTGCATGTCGATGGTGCCGGAGATCCCCCCCTCCATCAGATCCGCCGAGGTGCTCTTTTGCACCGTGACCTTACCGATAAACGCGGACGGCATGATGTCGTAGGAGAAGTTGCGGTTGGCGTTCAGTGCCGTGGTGATGGTTCGGCCGTTGTAGAGGGTTTTGGTGAAGTGGCCGGGCATGCCCCGGATATTCACCTCGCTGGCCACCCCGCCGCGCCCACGGGCGATCTGCACCCCCGCGACCCGCTCCAGGGAGTCGCCGATATCGGGATCGGGCATGGAGCCGATATCTTCGGCGGCGATCACATCGACCAGGGCGTCGTTAAAGCGCTTTTCGTTCAAGGCTTCGGTCAAGCTCGCCCGTGTTCCTGTTACTCGGATGACCTCAACGTCTTCCTGGGCCTCCTCTAGCGGTAGCTCTGGGGCCTCTTCAGCAAACGCCGTAGGCGCGCTAGCGAGTACAGCGGCGATCATTGCAGCTGTACGGGTGACTTTCGATGGTGGAAACCTCATTTGTTACCTCAGTTCATATTCATGAATAACAACAGCTAAAAATTCAGCTATGTATTTGCTGCTGAGGAAAAGTAATGCGGCCTGACGAAGTAATAACGTATAAGGCGCACCACTTAATAAATAAAGGTGGCTATTGAATCTATTTCTCTTGGGTGCCAAAACTGGGATGGCACAATTTAAGAAGACACTAACGAGACAAACCTTACACTTTCTTACGAATGGTGACAAGCGACTTGGCTTGCGAATATGGTTTCTTGTTTATTTTCAAAATGAATGTAATTCATGCATTCATTAATGCGCCGACAGTATAATCAAGCCGCCTAAAAGAGTTGTTTTAGCTGGTGATTCGTAGTGACGATCGTAAATTTTCGTTGGAAAAATACAGGGCGAGTCGGGTTTTTGAACCCGGGATTGTGATCTGTGTCACAGATTGCCGTGGTGAACGCCATTCCTGTTGATATTCGTTTACACATCTTTAATTTTGGTTGTGCTGCCTGAATTGAGAATGCTTGGCTTGCGCGTCTATTACTCAGCGATATAAGAAACAAGATTGTGGACACTAACAAAACTCAATAATTTGTTTTAAGCAGATGAGTTCTATCTGCCGGAATTAGGTAATAGATAAATGGGCATAAGAATTAGATCTGCCTTCGTACTTGCTACGTTAGCAATCGCATTGAGCGGCTGTGACAGTGATAGCCGGTCCAGTGTCGAACCGTGCTTGGGGGATTGTGCGATTGCGCCACTGCCACCGGAGCAGTGCGATTCCATGATGTATGACTGTAAAACCGGGCTTCCCATCGAAGCGACCGGTCCCGGAACTGTGATGCGCTTCGCCACAGCACCGCTGCGGGCCAAGTTCTCCGGAGTCACCATCCACAACGATCAGCTGTTTGTGAATGTGAAGCACCCCAGCCCCGACAATACAGGCGTGCTTGACGGCCTCTATTCCAGTGCCAGCATGACAGTGATGTCCGGGGTGGACATTAACCGGGTTGAGGTGAACCGCCATAAGAGCACCAATATCCCGGAGTTTGTCGGTGGTGAGCGTCAGATGGTGCGTCAGGCCCAGGGTGACAACAATGTGATCATCCGCATTGGTGCATGGCACGGCGATTGGCCTTGGGGAGCGCAGGAATACGAACACCGGCCCGATCCTAACGAACCCGATCATATCGTGTTGAGCAACAACCCGGATAACAACTTCTTTGTGTCGCTCGGTGAGGCGCACCGTGGCTTTATGTTTACTGCCTGGGATGATTTCCCCGGTGCGTTTGAGCGCCTGGAGATGCACTCTGCGGATGGCCAGACTTGGCAGCCTAAGCGGTCGCACCACTATAAGTTTGTTGATCTCAATGCCGGGATCCATGGCACTGCTGGCACCCGCTTTGGCAGCACAACTCCGTGGGGTACGCCGTTGGTGGCCGAGCACAGCATCGTGATGACCGATGCCAGCAACGTCACCTCAGCAGGCTGGAATCGGCCCAATGACACAGGCAGCAACGCCGTTGACTCCCGCATTGGTCTGATGAACGAACTACTGGGCGAGGGCCAGTTCCCGAATCCCTATCGTTATGGCTATCAGATTGAACTGACCGATGTTACTGCCGCGCAGCCTAACATGGTGAAGCACTACGCCATGGGCCGGTTTGAGCAGGGCACCGCCGCCATCATGCCCAACCAGCAGACCGTTTACCTGGCACAAAATCGTGAGGATGGGGTGTTCTATCGCTTTGATGCCTTGACCCCGGGGGATCTGAGTACCGGCACTCTTTATGCCGCTAAGATCACCCAGCAGGTGATTGAACACGAGACCAATGAGGCTGGTGAGACGGTCAATGGGGTTCATCCTGACGATGTTGTGTTTGAGATTGAGTGGCTGGAACTGGCGACCTTGACCAATGCGGCTGAGTTGGAAGGCTGGATCCGTGATTTTGACACCATTGGCCTGGGCGACTTTGAGCTGGGTCAAACCAGCTATCTGAGCCCCGCCGACGTAGCCGCTTGGGCTGCAGGGGAGTCGCACTATCCAAGGCTTGAGCAGGGCGGTGGCCTGGTAACCGCCGGTCAGCCGATGGATGACCGTGTGGCCTTCCTGGAGACCCGGGCGGCGGCCATTGCATTGGGTGCTACTGCCGAGTGGAACCAGATGAGCGGCTTGGCGGTAAACCTAAAGCGGGCAGAGAAGGCCATCACCGGCACCGGCGACAGTGAGAACGTGGACGTAGCCTACCTCTATTTCTCCATCCCGCAGTACCTGGGCGCGATGACCGAAACCAGCGGCGATATTCAGCTCAGTCCTATCAACGACAAGTGCGGTGGGATCTTCCACATGGCGCTGGAGGCGGACTATCAGGTCAGCACTATCCACTCCACTTTCCAAGGCGGCGACCTGCCGTTTGAGCATCACAAAGAGCGTTGTGATTGGGATAAACCGACCAAGCCCAGTGAGTTGCTGGTGCGCGACGACGGCATGCTGATCATCGTTGAGAAGGACGATACCCAAGGCAACGGGGCGCAATTAAATCACGGGATCTGGCTGCATCATCCCATGACGATCGATGCCGGCGGGCAATGATTGCCCAATCCTAACCCTATGTGATGAACGGCTCCTGTATGAGCGGTGAACCCATTTGAATAATGAGGTCGATGTGTCTTACAACAAATCTCTGATCGCGCTTGCGATGGCCAGTATGACTTTGCTGGGCTGTAGTGGCGACGACAACAAAAAAAGCGATGAACATTTCCGGGTGCCCTTAACCCAGTTACGGTTGCCCGCCGAGCTTTACCCGGAAGGGTTTGAGCAGCAACTGCAAGCCAACCTGGACTTCTTCCAGGACAATATCGGCGTGGATTTCCACACTCAGCTGCCCTGGGAGAACATTCTGGTGCCGGCCGAAGACCGGATCATCCCAGTACGTACTGCCAACAGCAGCAGCATCGGTTTGTATCTGAATGTGCTGATTGAGGTGCTCAATGCCGCCGAGGATGAGCAACATGCGGATCAGATCATCGAGCGTATGGATGTGGTGACCACCACGCTGCTCAATGCCCCGACCTGGGAGGGCTTGCACTATTGGATCTATGACTTGAAAAGCGGTGCTTTGAAGCCACCAACCCTGGACGATACCGATATTGATACCGGCACCATCTCCGCCGTGGATGCGGCCAACCTGCTGTCGGCCCTGGCGGCGGTGGCGGGAGCCTTCTGGGACAGCGAGGATCCGCGCCTACAGGATATTGCCCAGCGCTGCGACGTGATGATCCGTCGTTCTGCCCCTGGCTGGTTGGCACTGTATGACTTTCAGGACAACCCGAAACTGCCCTGGTTGCGAGCGGGCTGGAAGAAGGAAGAAAACGAGTATGCCGGTGACTTTGTGGGTTACCACATTGATCGTAAGGCCAATGAGAGCCGGTTGGCGCCACTGTGGGCCGTGCTGTTGACCGAGCATCTGGGGGACGACGCCATTCCACAGGAGACCTTTACCTCGATGCCAACCACCGGAGCCAAGGTGCAACTGCAAAACGGCGATGAGGTGGAAACCTTGGTGACCTGGTATGGCACCGTGTTTCAGGCGATGCTGCCGGGGATCTGGTTTGATGAACAGGCTTTGATCCCGGATACCCGCTACATCAACAACCTGTTTGAAGTGCAACTGGACTACACCGAGCAGCATGGCATTCCGTTTCTGTCCTCCTCGGCCACCGTCAATAACGGCTATGACGAGTTTGGTGTCGCCCGTATGTCTGAGCACTGGTACGAATACGCACCCGAGGGTTCCTGGGATAAGCAAGACTCCGTTGGCACCCCTCATGCCACGGCCCTTTACGCCATCGTTGATCAGGACCACGCCGTGGAGCTGCTCAAGGGTGTCGAAGAGACCTTCCCTCAGATCGCGACCCCCTTTGGTTGGTATGACGCGGTGGATCACCGCGGCCGCATCGCCACCAAGATGATCTCGCTGGATCAGGGCATGTTCGTCACCGCCTTCTTTGCCGATCGCTTGCAGGGCTATGTACGCCACTACATCGAATCCTCACTGGGCAACTACCACCTGGTGGAGCAGATGTACTCAAGCTTTACGCCGGATCGCTGGTGCCAGCGTGAGAGTGTTGAGGTTACGGGCAGCTGTCACTAGGCCCCAAAAGTAGAGTTTCCTGTGAAGGGGCGTTGCCCCTTCCTGACAAGAATGCGAAGAGAGAAACAGAAAATGGATAAGTTTCGATTATCAGGTCTGATGTTAGCGATGCTGGGCTTGGGCCTGGTGGGCTGCAGCACGAGTGATGAGGAAGATAAGGTGGTGTGCGATGGCATCACCTGCATCGACGGCAACCCAGGGGTACCTATCCTGCCGCCAGAGCCGCCGTGCGATAGAGATTGTGATGGTGAGCAGCGCCCACCGGAAGCTGAGGGGGCGTTGATGCGTCTGGCGTTGGCGCCGCATAAAACCCAATTCAACTCGCCATTCGTGCTCGATGGTCAACTGCATTACAACGTCAAGCACTCAAATTTTCATGGCGGCGTTGACTTGGCCGCCAGCGCCGTGCTCGAGGGTGTGCGTTTGGATGTCCTCAAGGTCGATCCGACGCACAGTGTGGCGCTGCCGGATGGGACTAATTGGGGGGTGTTAACCGCGGTGGGCGAACATCGCGCTATCTTGCGGCCTGATGGCAGTGACTACGGTAGCATGCCTTTTGCCGCTTGGCATGAACAGGGCCGCCCAAGTATGAGTACCCTGCATAAGGTTTCTGAGAATGAAGCGGTCTTGTTAACCGGCTGGGACGGCTATCCGGGCACCGTGCAGCGGGTGGCGATGCAGCGCGATATGGCGGAGCAGTGGCAGCCTGGCGAGATTGAACTGGTCGACTTTAGCGCCGTGCAAGGCACCGCCACCGTGGGTTCTGGTAGCCTCACCCCTTGGGGCACGCCGATGTATGGCGAGCGCTTGGTGGTGCGCAGCAATGTTGATAGCACCACCGACGGCAACTGGAACCGCCCAGGACTTCCTCAGGATCAGGCGGAGGACTCTGCGGTTGAGCGTCTGAATCAATACCTGGGCGCGGATAACTTCCCCAACCCTTACCGCTACGGCTATCAGGTGGAGATCACCGATCCCACCGGCGAGGCGGTGCCGAAGAAGCACTACACCCTGGGCCGTTTTGAGCAGGACAGTGCGGTGATCATGCCGGATCAGAAAACCGTCTACCTGGCGCAGAACCATCAGCACAGTGGGCTGTACAAGTTTGTCGCTCATACAGCCGGGGATCTGAGCGAGGGCACCCTGTATATCGCCAAGATGCGTCACGAGTCGCCGCTGACTCGGGGTGGTCACCCGTTAAACGCGGTGCTGCGGATGGAGTGGTTGCCGCTGGCCACCGCCAGTGATGCTCAGATCGAGTCCTGGATCGCCGATTGGGACAACATCGATACCTTCGATTACAACTGGAACTACAGCAACGACAACAGCCGTCGCGACAGCAGTTACCTCACCGATGCCGACATTGCTGCTTGGGCTAATGGCACAGCCGACGGCCGCTTCCCCAGCGTGATGGAGGGAGGCAACCCCATCACCGCCGGTTTGCCCATTGATGATCGTGCTGCCTTCCTGGAGACCCGCCGTGCAGCCAAGCGGTTGACCGATGCCACCCAATGGGGCGGCATTCGCGGATTGGCAGTAAACCAGTCCCGCGCTGCGAAGGCGGTGGATGGCACTGGCGATATCGACGATGTGGCCAAAGCCTACGTCTACTTCACCTTGGAGCAGTACGACGGCTTTATGGTATGGGGTGACTGGGCCAACATGTGGATGGATCACTCTGCCCTGTTCTGCGGTGGTGTGTACCGGATGGAGTTGGAGGCCGACTACGATGTGTTTCGGGTGGAGCCGGTGCTGACCGGTGAGATGGTGGATGGGCAATGCTCTGCTGACCATGTCGTTAAGCCCAATAACCTGCTGGTGTTGGATGATGGCCGCCTGGTGATCACCGAATCCTACAGCGGCAATGAGGAACACCGTCAGGATCAACACGCCGCCATGTGGTTGTTTGATCCGAGCCGACGCTAAGGTTTCTCTCAGTTAACCCTTAATCCTTTAGACGCAAAGTGCGTGGTGGCCTGCCCAGGCTGGCCGCCCGCTCTTCTTGTCCCCCTTTTTAACCTCAGAAAAAAGATACTGACTATGAACAAACATCTACTTTCCATCGCGGTCGCCGCCGCCCTGACGATGCCTGCCACCCTGGCCGCTGACGCTGGCCACTACCTCAACCCACACAAGGCGGAGCAACCTGCCTCTGTGGCCCACTGGAACGATGACAGCGCCAAAATGGACGCCTTTATCTCTGAGCTTATCAGCAAGATGACGCTGGAAGAGAAGATCGGTCAGCTGGATCTGCAGTCGGGTTTCCGTAACAACACAGGCCCGTTCGTCAACGAAGACTACGAGAACCAGATCAAACGTGGCCAGGTTGGTGCGGTATTCAACTCTTACGGTGCTGATTTTGCCCGCTCCCTGCAGGAGATGGCGGTAAACGAGACCCGTTTGGGTGTGCCGCTGATGATCGCTCACGACATCATCCACGGTCACAAGACCATCTTCCCCCAGTCTCTGGGTGAAGTGGCTTCCTGGGATGTGGAACTGGTGAAAAAGGGCGCTCAAGTGGCTGCCCGAGAAGCCACGGCAGATGGCATTATGTGGACCTTTGCGCCAATGGCGGATCTGGTGCGCGATCCGCGTTGGGGCCGGGTATCTGAGGCGACGGGGGAGGACGTCTACCTCAACGCCGTGATGTCGGTGGCCCGGGTTGAGGGCTTCCAAGGTGAGGACCTGTCCAAGCACGACACCATGCTGGCCACTGCCAAGCACTTTGTCGGCTATGGCTTGGCTCAAGGCGGGCGTGATTACCACACCACAGACGTCTCCGAGCATGAGCTGTGGACCAGCCAGATGCCGGCGTTTAAGGCGATGGTCGATGCCGGTGTCGCCACCTTTATGACCTCTTTTAACGATCTTAACGGCACGCCGGCCACCGGCTCCCAGTTCCTGTTGACCGACGTGCTGCGCGATAAGTGGGGCTTCGAAGGCTTTGTGGTGACGGACTATACCGCTGTCAACGAACTGGTGCCCCATGGCTACGCCCGTGATGATAAGCACGCGGCGGAACTGGCTTTTAATGCCGGTGCCGATATGGATATGGTTGGCCGCACCTACATCGACTACCTCGAAGAGCTGGTTGCCGAAGGTAAGGTTGATGAGAAGAAGATCGACCACTCTGTACGCCTGATCCTGGAGATGAAGTGGCGTCTGGGTCTGTTTGAAGATCCGTACCGCTACTTCGACACCGCACGCGCCGAGAAAGAGATCCTGTCCGACAAGAACAAGGAACTGGCTCGTGACGCGGCGCGTCGCTCCATGGTACTGCTGAAGAACGACAACAAAGCACTGCCGCTGAACCAGGATGAACTGAGCTCCATCGCGCTGATTGGCCCGCTGGCGGACAGTCAGCGTGACATGATCGGTAACTGGGCGGGTGCTGGCCCGGCTCACCTGGACCATGTGATTACCATGAAGCAGGGCTTGGAAGCGCGCCTGGAAGGCAAGGTGAAGGTCAACGTGGCCAAGGGTGCCACCTACGCCTTTATGCGTGAAGAGGGTAGCCCGTTTGCTCACGATCGCTTCAACTACGTGGCCCGTGAAACCCGTAACGATGCGGCGCTGCAGCAGCAGATCGATGCGGCCATTGAGGTGGCAAAGCGCTCCGATGTGATCGTGCTGGCCATCGGTGAGCAGGAAGCCTTCTCTGGCGAAGCCGCCTCCCGAACCGATCTGAAACTGCCGGGCAACCAGATCGAGCTGATGAAGGCGCTGAAGCCGCTGGGCAAGCCCATGGTGGCGGTGATCCAATCCGGTCGTCCGAACGATCTGCGTTGGGAAAGCCAAAATCTGGATGCGATCCTGCATGCCTGGTATCCGGGCACCTCCGGCGGCCACGCCATTGCCGATGTGCTGTTTGGTGACTACAACCCGTCCGGCAAGCTGCCAATGACCTTCCCTTATAACGTCGGACAGGTGCCGGTGTTCTACAACCACAAAAACACCGGTCGTCCACACCAGGAGTGGAGCGACAACCTGTGGGGTGAGGAGTACACCACCCGCTACAACGATGCGCCAAACTCGCCGCTGTACGCCTTCGGCCACGGCCTGAGCTACACCAACTTCGAATACGGCGAGCTGAAACTGTCTTCCGACGTTCTGGCCGCTGGCGGTGAGCTGACGGTTTCCGTCGACGTGACCAACGTCGGTGACGTTGCCGGTGAAGAGGTTATCCAGCTGTACACCCGTCAGCTGGTGGGCTCCATCACCCGTCCGGTACAGGAGCTGAAGGGCTTCCAGAAGGTGGCGTTCGACAAGGGCGAGACCAAGACCATCCGCTTCACCCTGAGCGAGGACGATCTGGCCTTTTACCGCGCCGACATGAGCTGGGGTGCCGAAGCCGGTGACTTCCAGGTGATGGTGGGCACCGCTTCCAATCAGGTTCAACGTAAAGACTTTGTGCTGGAGGTGGCAGAGCCCATCGCCGCCGCCAAGCCCTGGTGGAAGCTTTGGTAAGCCGAGCTTGACCGCTTAAGACCGTCGGAGCGGTGCTGCTGCTCCGATCTTTCGCTGCCTGAGCTGAGGCAGCGCGTTAATCCGAGAAAGGTGCTTCAACAATGTTTAACAAAACACAGGTGGCCATCACCTTGGCAGTGGCTTTGCTGGCTGGCTGTGATCCCATGGGATCAAAGGCGCCCGCTCAGGCGGTGCCCGCCGTGGACAGCACTGCCATGAGCGATCAACAGATCATCGCCGAGCAGTTCAAGAACAACTACCACTTCTGGCAGGCGATCCGTCAGCCCAATGGCACCTATCTGGATGGCTACTTTTTGGAAGGGGGCTCCCCCCGGGGTTCCATCGCCAATGCCGGCATGGGGCTGGTGGCGTTGACCATAGGTCATGCCATGGGCTGGGAGCCACAGGCGGAGCAGTTGGCGCTGCAGACTCTGCGGGTGATGGCGGGCAAAGACCCCGATATCAGTGTGCCCCGTACTGAGTCGGGGACCTACATCCACTTCTACGATACCGTCACCGGGGAGACCGTCGGTGACGACTGGAGTCCCATCGACAGTGCCATCATGATCTCCGGTGCGCTGTTTGCCGCCAACTACTGGCCAGCCAATGCTGAGATCGCCGCCTTGGCGGACGAGGTGTATGACACCACCGATATGATCCAGTTTATCGCCGATGCCGACGACGGCTGGATCTGGCTGGCAACCCATGCGGATGGCCGATTCAAGGAGCACCGCACCAAGGCCTACAACGAGTACATGATCGTCGCCAACCTGGCCAACCAGCAAGCGATCGATAAGGGCTTTGGGCCAGAGCACGATGCCCGTCGCTTCTGGGATACCTGGTACGCCGACATGGAGAGCGTGGCCAAGGCGACCTATCAGGGCTATGCCGTGCCGTCGGAAAATGAACAGTGGTTCGTGTCTAAGTTTAATCACCAATTCAACAACTTCCTTATCCATCACTTTGCCAGTTCGCCGATCTACCAGAAGGCGATCCGCAATGCGGCAGGGGCGGACTACGCCTGGTGGCAGGACCGTGACTGGGGCCAGCGCCGCTATGAATGGGGCAGCGGTGCCGGGGCCTGTCAGCGCGGTTACTGCGTCGATCGCATCACTCTGGATGGCAATCCAATCCAAAACGACTTTCACGTAGTGACGCCGCATATTGTGGCGGGCTTCCTGCCTTACTCCGAGCATGCCAAGGATGACTTGATCGCCATGTACCGGGATGAGCGGGGGCTGGCGCGTTACGAGATGAAGGAGGGGCACACCCTGCTGTGGCGCTACAGCTTAAAGGACCCGAAGTGGCGTGCCCGAGCGATCGAAGCGGTGGACTACTCTTCCATGCTGTTTGGCCTCGCCGCCATGGATGAGCATCTGGGGATGGCGTTCTTCCGTAAGCATAACAACTACTTCGGTGAAGAGATCTGATCGACTGCGCCGGGTTGTGCCCCTTAGCCCTTGAACGAGATGACCAGCGGTGACGGGGCATGACAACCACATGCATCCCATCAGAGTGACGATGGCTCCCACGCCAGTTTGGGCCGAACCAAGTCAGCAAGAAGAACAAGCCAATGACAACCATGAAGCACTTTCCCTTTTTCCGTTACTCCAAGGCGGTAGGCGCAAGCTTGCTGGCACTGGGGGTAAGCGCCTGTAACCTCTCTTCGAACCCCGTATCTTCCATCGTGCCTGTTAAGGGTGAATGGCGGGCCACTTCGTCGGAGATCCAGGAGATCCGTTTTGCTGCCCAATACGCCATTGATGGCAAGGGGGAGACTCGCTGGAGCTCCAGCGAACAGGACAATCACTGGCTGCAGATCGACACCGGTGAGGTGTTTGAACTGACGGGCCTGGCCATTGACTGGGAAGCGGCTTACGCCAGCCAATACAGCATCCTGACCTCGGTGGACGGTGAGCAGTGGCAGACCGTGTATGTTACCGACGATGCGCCCGGCGGGCTGCAGCAGATCTTCATAGAGCCGCATGCGGCCCGCTATGTGAAGTTTGACCTGGCGGTGCGCGCCACCGGTTGGGGCTTCTCCATCAAGGACATCATGCTCAAGGGCAGTGATGACCGCGTGATCGCAGTGGAAAACGGCAGTGAAGTGGAAAACGCCTTGGTCCTGCTGGATGAGGAAGCTCAAACCCAGTGGTACAGTCAGACCGATGCAGCCACTGAGCTGGTAGTGGATCTGCGCAGCCCGCACGCCTTGTCCGGCATTCATCTGGACTGGGGTGAAGGCTATGCCCACACCTTGCGCTATTACACTTCAAACGACGGTGAACAGTGGCAAGCCGGCCCCGTGGTGGAGCAGGGGATCGGCGAGTTTGAGATCCTTAAACATGAGCGCCGCGATGCCCGTTTCCTTAAGCTGGAAATGGACGACTTGGTGGCAGGCCAGCCTCAGTTCACCATCAATGATATTCGCCTGTACGGTCCGAAAGCCGAGCTGACCCCCTACGGCCAATATGAGATATTTGCCCGCAAGATGCCGGTGGGACTATACCCGACACAGCTGCGTGATATGCAGTCCTACTGGACCCTGCTGGGTCTGCCGGTGGACGACGAAGAAGCGCTGTTTGACGAATACGGCAACGTCGAGCCCTTTACCGGTGGCAACATCCTGATGCCGCTGCTGAAAGTGGGTGACAAGCTTTACTCCGCCTTTGACGCCGTGCGCCTGGAGCAGAGCTTGGTCAGTGGCTATTTGCCGCTGCCCCAAGTGAAATGGGTATTTGATGATTTTGAGCTGGTGATCGACGGCTTAGCCTATGGCGAGGTAAACCAGTCTCTGGGTCAGCTGCGCTATCAGCTGCACAACCATGGTGATACCACGCTGGATGCCGAGTTGCTGCTGGTAACCCACCCGGTGCAGATCAATCCACCTTGGCAGTTTGGCGGCCTGGCACCGATCCACGAGCTTGATTACCGGGCCGATAACGGCCAAAGCGAGATCGTCATTAATGGTCGTCGCACCTTCCTGTTTGATCAGGCCCCCCAGCGCATGGGCGGCGTCCTGTTTGCGCAGGAGCCCATCGTTCAGCACCTGCTCAAGGGCGAATTGCCCGAGCAGCACAGTCTCAACAGCGAAGATGGGCTGCTGTCCGGTGCCATGGCGTTTAATGTGCGGGCCGAGGCCGGTGCCGCGTCCCAGCCGCTGAGCGTAGTGCTGCCGCTGCACGATGACAGCCCGCTGCAGGCGCCTTTTGCTCAGAGTTTTGCGCAGCGTCAGAGCGAACTGACCGAGCTCTGGCACGACAAGCTGGACCGCATCGGTTTCAGCTTGGGTGACAAGGAAGTCGAGCACACGGTCAAATCGCAGATGGCCTACATCCTGCTAAACCAGGATGGGTTGGTGATCCAGCCGGGCTCGCGTAACTATAACCGCACCTGGATCCGCGACGGTGCCATGACCTCCTCGGCGATGATGCGGATGGGCCTGTTTGACGAGGCCAAGGAATACCTGGAGTGGTATGCCGAGCGGGTCTACGAAAACGGCATGGTGCCGCCCATTCTGTATAACGATGGCCGCACTTACAGTGGCTTCGGTGCCGATATCGAGTGGGATGCCCAGGGGCAACTGATCTACGGCTTGATGGAGTACTACCGCTTCACCAAGGATGAGGCGTTCCTGCGCAAGCACTTTGACGCCATCAAGGGCTCTATGGAGTACATGGTGGTGCTGCGGGATCAGACCCTGGAAGCGGGCTACATGGCGGAACAGACGAACCCGGAGCGCTTCGCCGGGATCATCCCGCCCTCCATCAGCCACGAGGGTTACTCCATTCCGACCCACTCCTACTGGGATGATTTCTGGTCGCTGCGCGGCTGGCTCGATGGGATCTACGCTGCCATGGAGCTGGACAACGAGGAAGTGGCCGAATGGGGGCAGAGCCAGTACGACAAACTGGCGGTGAGCCTTTCCGGCTCGATGCGGGCGACCTCGGAGCACTTTGACATAGACTATATCCCCGGCTCGGCGGATCTCGGTGACTTTGACCCGACCTCCATCGCCATCGGCCTGTTCCCCTGTGAGTCACTGGATGTGGTGCCGCGCGATCTGGTGGTGCAAACCTTTACCCAATACGTGGACAGCGTGCGTGAGCGCATGGCCAGCGGCGGCACCTACAGCTATGTGCCCTATGAGAACCGCAACATCCTGGCGCTGGCAAAGTTGGGGATGCGCAAAGAGGCGCAGGAGATCCACGATGTGGTGTTCGCCGATCGCCGCCCTGCGGGCTGGAACCACTGGGTGGAGCTGGTGGCCAGCCGTGAGCGCTTGGGCAGCTACATTGGTGACATGCCCCACACCTGGGTGGGCTCTGGCTACGTCAACTCGGTGCGCGGCCTGATCTTTATGGAGAACGATGTCGACCATCGTATCGAGCTGCTCAGTGCCGCACCGCTGCACTGGCTGGAGAACGGCGGGATTAGCCTGACCGATATGCCGTCTCATTTTGGCCCGGTGAATATGACCATGGAGTATGTCGACAGCACCCTGACCGTGGTGCTGGATAACCGGTTTGCCGATCTCAACGGGATCACCCTTAACTGGCCGGTGGATAGCCGTCCCAGCCAGGTATGGGTGAACGGTAAGGCGGTCAGCGACTACAACGATAGCCAGATCTTGCTGGCGGCCGACGTGACCGAGGTAAAAGCGCGCTGGTAACGCCCTGACAGCCATTAAGGGGCCGGTCTCCAGCCTCCAAGATGGGTGCAGTGACCAGAGCGTTTGCATGGATTGGGGCGGACTCGTGGAGTGATCCGCGAGTCCGCCCTAACGCTTTATTGGATGCAAAGCAGTTCATAGAGATAGTAAGGAATAAAAAATATGGTGGGAAATAAGAATCTGACCTACAAAGGCCTAGGCGGCGCTTTGTTGGGGAGCGTGGCGCTGCTACTCAGTGGTTGTGGAGGGCTGGGCTCCGAGCCAGCGACGGGTCCACTGATGCTAGACGCCTCTGTCTGGCAGGTGGAGACCGACAGCGTCAACCAACTCACGCTGGCTGCGTTTGAGGATAAGGTCGCTGGCAAGCCTGGCGTCTTGATGGATTACCAACTGATGTCTGAGACCCACCAGGGCTGGATCATGATGGCCACCGATCTGGCCGAGCCGGTGTCACGGGAGCGACCGTTTGTGTTCGATCTGCAGGCAGACTCCCACAGCAAGATGGAGGTGAAGTTCGTCGATTCTGACGGCTCGGTGTTCTGGAAGGTGTTTGACCTACAAGACCGTTACTCAAGCCCACAGCCTTTGGTGATCTACGCTGACAGCATGGATTACGCCTGGGGCGGGGAGGACGATCTGCTGCAGGATATCCGCCGTGTCGAGGTGGTGATCGCCGGTAAAAAGGATGCGGGCATGGCGCGATTGACGCAGCCAAGATTGGCTCATTCGGGTTTGCCTGCCACCTTCCCACCGGCCGGGCCGCAGTTGGATCCGGATCGCGAGTTGGAAGGGATCGGTTTTCGTCAGCGCCGAGATACCACCATGGATCCCAAGGATCCCGGTGTTCTGGCTTATCTGAAGCAGGTGCAGGATAGCTTCTCTCCGGAGCAGGCGCTGCTGGCCTCGCAGGAGGGACTGGATAACGAATACCACACCTTCAACAACGCCCTGGCGGCAATGGCTTTTATCGTCGAGGATGAGCAGGAGCGGGCGCAGCGGATCCTCGATTTCTTTGCCCTAGCGACGGATCGCGACAACGATGATCCGCACCTGCAGCAGTTCTACCTCAACGGTGAAGCGCGCGGGTTTTACCAGTCGGTGCGCATTGTCGAGCAAGATGGTGTCGCCCCCTATAAAACCACGATGTCTGATCGCTGGATGGGGGATCTCACCTGGCTGCTGATGGCCTACAAGCACTATGAAAAGGTGTTTGGCGGCGAGCGTTACGAGACCATGGTGGGCAAACTGACCGATCTGCTGGTCGAATGGTACATCGACGATGAGGCCAGCTCGGGCGGCTACCTCGGCCATGGCTGGCGGCGCGGAGACAGCTATCTGCACGAGGACCGAGGGCACCATGAAGGCAACATCGACGCCTATGCCGTAATGCATCTGGTGGATAAGCCGGAGATGGCCAACAAGATCCGGATCTGGCTGGACTCGGAACTGGATGGCAATAACAATCTGCCGCTGGATCTCTACACCTGGCGGGTGCTGGCATACGGCGCCGAGGCGGCAGCGCTGCTCAATGTGCCGGAGTACGACTTGCGCTTTCGCAAAACCATCAAGCACAACGGCCAGACCATCCGTGGCTTCTATCATGGGCCCGACATCGAGATCGACAACATCTGGCTCGATGGCACCGGGCATATTGCCTGTGCTTACCTGCTCTACGGCGATAAGCAGCGCGGCTACTTCTACACCAACCAGTTGGGCAAGCTGTTGATGGACAGAGAGATCGGTGGGGTCGCTACCCGTGCGCTGCCCTACACGGCCAACCACCGGGGGGGCTATGAGTGGGTCGATCCAAGCCGGGGCTTTACCTCAGTCGCCGCCTGGTATCTGTTTGCTCAAAATGGCTTTAACCCCATGACCCTCGAGCAGGTGAGTGTGGACAGGGATTAGGCTTGTGGGGCGCCACGGTATCGTCAGGCTGCGAAGCCGTGCCGGCAGATGGGGCGCGGCATCATGAGAAAGGGAGGCGCGAGATGCGCCTCCCTTGTTTTGACCGGTTCCGGTGCAGGCGTCCTACTCGATGATGCGGAAGTTCACCACCAGATGATCGCGATGGTAATTGGTGATGGCATTGCCCAGTTTGTCGAAGGCGATGACGCTGTAGGCATAGAAGAAACCGGGCTTGAAATCCTGGTAATGCTCGGCCAGATCCACCTCGATAAGGAAGGTTTCGATTGGCGAGGCCCAGCTGAACAGACGTTTCATCTCTGAGTGTTCAAAGGGATCGTTCATCTCCCAAAGCTGCACCTGATAGTAAGCGGCATCCAGGTAGGGATCCCAGTACAGCCGGATGGGCTCCCCCAGTTGGAATTCCTGCTTATCCAAGTAGTGCTCGACAGGCGCAATAAAGTTAAAGTCCATTGCGAATGCACTGGTTTCCGCCTTGGCATCAATCGTGCGGTGATAGGCGTGGTTGTGCCAGTGGATCATCCCTGCCAGCGTGCGGTTGGCGCTGTCGCGGTCCAGCTCGAAGCCAGTGAGCTGGTATTGCCCCTTTGGCACCGGGATCTGGTAATGCCCTAACTCATCGGTTTCGACCCACTGCGTGATGTGAGTGCGGTCCAAATTCAATCGCAACTTGAGTCCGGCCAGGGGGAGTCCATCCAGGATCGCACTGCCGTGGATCTTGGCGGGACCGGATTGCACCAGATGTGTGCTGGCATCGATCGCGCTGCCGTCAAACAGGGCATAAGGGCCGAGAAAGTAGCGTGGATATTGGTGATATTGATAGGCGTTAACCTGGTGTCCGTGAGGACAGCGCCAAGGCGCAGGCTGGGCATAGAAGTACAGTCCCAGACTCAGTCCGGCGCACATTAGGGTTAAGGTGATCTGCTTAAACATAACTTTGGGGGATCCTTGGCAACAGCGTGACGATTTCCTTCGTAACCGGAGATTGGATGTGCAAAAGCACTCAACCTCGCAACACGCTTGGGCTAGATCGGGTTAATGCGGAACTGAACCGACAGATGGTCTCGATGATACTCTGTGAGCGGTCGGTTGTTGTGGTCATAGGCCAGGATGCTGTAAGAGTAGAAGTAGCCGGGTTTGAAGTCGCGGAAGTGATCGGACAGTGCGACAAAGGGCTCGGTGCTGGTCAGTCGCTGATCCCACTGAAAGACCTGCCGCGGGGAGTGATGCTCAAAGGGATCGATGATCTCCCAGACTTGCACCCGATAGTGGTCAGCTTCATCGTAAGCCTCCCAACTCAGCATAATGGTGTCATCTTTGTCGAAGTTTTGCTGACTCATGGTGGGCTGCAGTGAGCGGACAAAACTAAAGTCGGGCCCAGAACTGGGTTGTTGTTCCGTCGCAATGACGCCCCGGCGAAACTCATGAAGGCGTTGATGTACCCGGCCTGCGAGCAGCGCATCCGCATGTTCGCGGTCCAATTCAAAGCCGTTGATGTCGTATTCGCCCGGTGGAACCTGGATACGATAGTGGCCCTGGCCGTCGGTGATGGCCCAGTGGCTAAGCAGTGACAGATTCAGGTTCAGGCGTAGGGGTAAGCCCGCCAAGGGCTGACCATCAAGCGTCGCCGTGCCTTTGATGATGGCACTGCCGGGCTTAAGATCACTGGTATCCGCATCGACCGGGCGACCGATATAGTGGTGATAGGGCCCGCCAAAAAGGGTTGGATTGGGATCATGCTGGTGGGCGGTTATAAGGTGTCCGTGCGGGCAGCGCCACACTTGTTGCTCCCGGTGACCAACCAAGGCGATAGCAACGGCGACCCCAATTAGGCCACCAACGATAACGAGTCCTGCCAGCTGTTTTATTTTTATCACTTTTTAGCTTAATGACTGGTTCGGAAGTGGGCATTGAAACATACTTTATAAATTTTTGTTAGTGTTCAAACTCTGATTATTCAACCCCAAAAGCGTGATGGAATCACAAGTGGTTAGCGCTGAGGCACTGGCGTGTGTAGCGGTCAATTTTATTCGGAGACCTGCTAAGAGCGATTCTCGGTTTCCGCAGGCAGTATTCCATCATTATGTTGATGGAATACTGCCAGTTGTAGTAATCCATCAGGTAAGCGGCGACGTCAAGACGGGCTTCGCGTTCGGTCATATACCCTGTTGATGGGATCCATTCTGTCTTTAGGCTCCGGAGCAGTCGCTCCATAGGTGCGTTGACGCTCCTATGTTGAATAGCCCCCAGCTTTCTAGGCACTCGATTGGTTAGAAAAATACTGGGCCTCAAACTCTACCGATGACAGGCCATCATTGGAACCTTGCCGGCGTTTGGGGTTGTAAAACATCTCGATGTAATCGAACACATCACTTCGCACTTCATCCCGGGTTCGATAGATTCGACGCTTGATCCTTTCCCGCTTCAGCAACTGGAAAAAGCTCTCAGCAACGGCGTTGTCGTGGCAATTTCCACGGCGGCTCATACTGCTCACCAGGTTATGCTGTTTCAGGAAGCGCTGCCATTCATCGCTGGTGAACTGGCTGCCCTGATCCGAGTGGAGCAGCACTTCTGACTTCGGTCGTCGTCCCCACACTGCCATCAGCAGTGCATCTGTCGCCAAGTCAGCGGTCATCTGGGATTTCATCGACCACCCGACAACTTGCCGGGAAAACAAGTCGAGCACCACTGCTAGATAAATCCAATCTTCGCTGGTGCGGATATAGGTGATGTTCGTTACCCAATATTTGTTGGGTTCGTCGACATTGAACTGTCGCTCCAGAGTATTGGGCGCAACAACTGTGGATCTGCCACCGTAGTGCCCCTTGCGCCTCTTGTAGCCGGTTTGAGAGCGCAGGCCTTCCTGCTTCATGAGGCGGTAAACGCGGTTACACCGGCACGTTTCGCCCTCATCACGAAGATCGTCGTAGAATTTCCGATATCCGTATACGCCGCCGCTCTCCAGCCAGAACTGCTTGATGTGACTAAGGAGTCGCTCGTCTTCCTGCTCACGTGCCGACTTGGGGTGTTTCATCCAGGCGTAGAAACCGTTGCGATTGACCTGCATGGCTCGGCACAAGGGAAGGACGCCGAAGCGCTCGAGTCGAGACTTTATGAACGCATACCCTTCCTTGACTCGCTTGCAAAGTACGTGGCGGCCTCCTTTAAAATGTCATGCTCCTCAGTTACTTGGCGTAGTTCAGCCCGAAGTTTCCGGATCTCAGCTTGGAGGCGGTTGTCTTCTTGCAGCTGTGGTTCTGGTTTGCGGTAGCGCTTTACCCAGGCATACAGGCTGTGATTTGACACTCCAAGAGACGGGGCAACGTCAGCGACGCTGCGGACCCGACCGATGACCTGTTTGGCGGCTTCTTTCTTGAATTCTTCTGGGTAACGATTGCTGGACATAACACCTCCGATTGCGAGCCGCATAGTACGGCATTGAGGTGTCTATGGAAGTGATAGCTATTCAGTAGCCGTCCTTAGTGAGGAAATTTTGGTGTCGTTTCTTAGGCGAGAAAACCGGTGAGCATTTTGTGGTCTGTGTGACCGAACTGCCCGAAGGGGAAAACTCGTATAGTTCACGAGAAGTCGAGGAAACGTTGTGGGGGGGGAACCGATTGCGAGCCGATAGAGCTTTTGTAGTCTTTTCTTGCAGATACAACAAAGCCAACCCGAAGGCTGGCTCTTTCGTTGAATGTGGTTGTGGAAGCCGCTGCTTTTCAACATAGGGAACCAACGACCTTCGCGGCTTTTATGAAGAGCTGAGCCCGACGAGCTACGAGGCAGCTCAAATTCCCTTTGATGCCTTTCTCAAGGCAACAAAAAAGCCAGCGCTAAGGCTGGCTCTTTCGTTGAATGTGGTTGCGGGAGCTGGATTTGATGTAACGACCTTCACGGCTTTTATGAAGAGCTGAGCCCGACGAGCTACGAGGCAGCTCAAATTCCCTTTGATGCCTTTCTCAAGGAAACAAAAAAGCCAGCGCTAAGGCTGGCTCTTTCGTTGAATGTGGTTGCGGGAGCTGGATTTGATGTAACGACCTTCACGGCTTTTATGAAGAGCTGAGCCCGACGAGCTACGAGGCAGCTCAAATTCCCTTTGATGCCTTTCTCAAGGCAACAAAAAAGCCAGCGCTAAGGCTGGCTCTTTCGTTGAATGTGGTTGCGGGAGCTGGATTTGATGTAACGACCTTCACGGCTTTTATGAAGAGCTGAGCCCGACGAGCTACGAGGCAGCTCAAATTCCCTTTGATGCCTTTCTCAAGGCAACAAAAAAGCCAGCGCTAAGGCTGGCTCTTTCGTTGAATGTGGTTGCGGGAGCTGGA
>NZ_JBXVVJ010000003.1:0-142259 GCF_057219095.1 Ferrimonas sp. YIN67 | reverse complement strand
GTGGTTGCGGGAGCTGGATTTGAACCAACGACCTTCGGGTTATGAGCCCGACGAGCTACCAAGCTGCTCCATCCCGCGTCCGGATGTCTCATTTTTGCTTCTGAGAGGGAAGTATCAAATCGATTTAAATCAATTCAATAGAAAGTGGTTGCGGGAGCTGGATTTGAACCAACGACCTTCGGGTTATGAGCCCGACGAGCTACCAAGCTGCTCCATCCCGCGTCCGGATGTCTCATTTTTGCTTCCGAGAAGGAAGGTTCTTGGATACGGTTTGAACCGACGACCTTCGCCAATTCATGTTAGCGGGCCCGATGATTTTCCAGGCTGCTCCACCCCGCGTCCGATTGTGTCGTTTTGCTTCTGACAAGAAGTTGGTTGCGGGAGCCGGATTTGAACCGACGACCTTCGGGTTATGAGCCCGACGAGCTACCAGGCTGCTCCATCCCGCGACCGGTGTCATTTTACTTCTGAAGGGAAGATCCCACGATGAAATCGTCGATTTCACCGTAAGTGGAATGTGGTTGCGGGGGCCGGATTTGAACCGACGACCTTCGGGTTATGAGCCCGACGAGCTACCAGGCTGCTCCACCCCGCGTCCGTAGCTCTCGTTTTGCTTCCGAGAAGGAAGGTTCTTGGATACGGTTTGAACCGACGACCTTCGCCAATTCATGTTAGCGGGCCCGATGATTTCCCAGGCTGCTCCACCCCGCGTCCGATTGTGTCGTTTTGCTTCTGACAAGAAGTTGGTTGCGGGAGCCGGATTTGAACCGACGACCTTCGGGTTATGAGCCCGACGAGCTACCAGGCTGCTCCATCCCGCGACCGGTGTCATTTTACTTCTGAAGGGAAGATCCCACGATGAAATCGTCGATTTCACCGTAAGTGGAATGTGGTTGCGGGGGCCGGATTTGAACCGACGACCTTCGGGTTATGAGCCCGACGAGCTACCAGGCTGCTCCACCCCGCGTCCGTAGCTCTCGTTTTGCTTCCGAGAAGGAAGGTTCTTGGATACGGTTTGAACCGACGACCTTCGCCAATTCATGTTAGCGGGCCCGATGATTTTCCAGGCTGCTCCATTCCGCGTCCGACTTCATTTTACTTCTGAAAAGAAGCATTACTTAAAAAGTAATGGCGGTGAGGGAGGGATTCGAACCCTCGATAGGGGTAAACCTATACGCCCTTAGCAGGGGCGCGCCTTCAGCCACTCGGCCACCTCACCGGAACAAAAAGGCCAGCATAGCTGGCCAAAATATGGCTGGGCTACCAGGATTCGAACCTGGGAATGGCGGGATCAAAACCCGCTGCCTTACCGCTTGGCGATAGCCCAACAAAAACAATGGTGGCTATGGCGGGACTTGAACCTGCGACCCCGGCATTATGAGTGCCGTGCTCTAACCAGCTGAGCTACATAGCCACGAATATCGTGTTGGTTGCTTAAGCAACCGATGATGACTCTTCAAGGAGACATCATCAATAAGATGGCTGGGCTACCAGGATTCGAACCTGGGAATGGCGGGATCAAAACCCGCTGCCTTACCGCTTGGCGATAGCCCAACTAGGGTGCTCTCGATCTGCATCGTGAGACTTGAAAGATGGCTGCACTGTCAGGTTTCGAGCCTGGGCGTGTTGCCGGGATCAAAACCCGCAAAGGCGAGTGTTCATCCAAAAGATGGCTGGGCTACCAGGATTCGAACCTGGGAATGGCGGGATCAAAACCCGCTGCCTTACCGCTTGGCGATAGCCCAACTAGGGTGCTCTCGATCTGCATCGTGAGACTTGAAAGATGGCTGCACTGTCAGGTTTCGAGCCTGGGCGTGTTGCCGGGATCAAAACCCGCAAAGGCGAGTATTCATCCGAAAGATGGCTGGGCTACCAGGATTCGAACCTGGGAATGGCGGGATCAAAACCCGCTGCCTTACCGCTTGGCGATAGCCCAACTAAGGTGCTTAGAGGGAACTCTAAGACTTGAAACAATGGTGGCTATGGCGGGAGTTGGCCTGTGACACCTCGGTGTTAGCGAGTGTCGTGCACTTTCCTCACGCTATAACAACGCAAACAATGGTGGCTATGGCGGGACTTGAACCTGCGACCCCGGCATTATGAGTGCCGTGCTCTAACCAGCTGAGCTACATAGCCATTTAAACTTTTTGCGAAGCCCGCTATAAGCGCACTTCTAAAATATGGCTGGGCTACCAGGATTCGAACCTGGGAATGGCGGGATCAAAACCCGCTGCCTTACCGCTTGGCGATAGCCCAACAGATGGTGCGGAAGGAGAGACTTGAACTCTCACACCTTGCGATACCAGAACCTAAATCTGGCGCGTCTACCAATTCCGCCACTTCCGCACTGATTTTTACATCCAACACTTGGTAGTGTGAAGGATGGTGGCTATGGCGGGAATCTGTGCCTGAGACGCCTCAGTATTAGCTGAGTGCCTTGCACTTTCTTCTCGCTCGATAACCTTCACTTACCGCTAAGTAAGTAATGGTGGCTATGGCGGGACTTGAACCTGCGACCCCGGCATTATGAGTGCCGTGCTCTAACCAGCTGAGCTACATAGCCAACAAATACTCCGTCATTTCCGGAGTCACTCCTCGTTGGGAGCGGGGCGTATTATGCTGAGTTGACCCAGAAGCGTCAACCGCTTTACCAGTAAAAAAATGCCGATAGGGATGCGTTCGGCGGCAAAGTAGTCAGACTAGGCAAAAAAAAGACGACTCGACAGTAAGAACGGTGAAAAAGCGTTCGCGAAGGAGAAAGAATATTTCGTCTGGAGCCAGGAAAGTGGCGGGTGTTTGGAGAAAGCGGATCGGGAATGGGGGAAAAGCTTGAGCTTTCCTGGGCTTTTTGGTTAATTTGGACGTCTGAACGTCTAAAGGCAAACCAAGGAAGATCCATGAAAGACGCGACATTGGCAATCCATCACGGTTATCAGACCGATCCCACTACAAAATCCGTGGCGACCCCTATCTACCAGACCGTGGCGTATGAGTTCGACAGTGCTCAGCACGGCGCTGATCTGTTTAACCTGGCGACTCCGGGTAATATTTATACTCGGATCATGAATCCGACAACGGATGTTCTGGAGCAAAGGATGGCGGCCCTGGAGGGTGGGGTGGCCGGACTGGCTGTCAGCGCCGGCTCCGCCGCGATCCAGTATGCCATCGTGACACTGGCCTCTCAGGGGCACAATATTGTTACTACTCCTCAGTTGTATGGGGGGACCTACACCCTGTTTGCCCATATGTTGCCGAGCATGGGGATCGAGGTGCGCTTCGCCGCATCGGACAAGCCCGAGGATGTGGCGGCTCTGATCGATGACAACACGCGAGGCGTGTACTGTGAAAGCATCGGCAACCCGGCGGGAAACCTGGCGGATCTGGCGGGTTTGGCCAAGGTGGCCCACGATGCTGGGGTTCCTTTAGTGGTGGATAACACGGTAGCGACCCCAGTGCTGTGTAAGCCCATCGATTTTGGCGCCGATATCGTGGTCCACTCCTTGACCAAGTATGCCGGTGGCCACGGCACTTCGCTGGGTGGGGTAGTCGTCGATTCCGGCAAGTTTGACTGGGCTGCCAATGCTGAGCGGTTTCCACAGTTCAATACGCCAGAGCCGGCCTACCATGGCGTGGTCTATGTGGAGGCGTTTGGTCCGGCGGCTTTCATTGGCCGAGTTCGCACCGTGGCACTGCGCAATACCGGGGCGGCGATCTCTCCCTTTAATGCGTTTTTGATCCTGCAGGGGCTGGAAACCCTGCCGCTGCGGATGGAGCGTCACTGTGAAAATGCCCTGAAAGTGGCTCAGTTCCTGGCTCAGCACGATGCGGTGGAGTGGGTCAGTTTTGCCGGCCTGCCGGATCATGGCGATCACGACAAGGTGCAGCAATACATTAAGGGGGGGATCCCCAGCTCCCTGCTGACCTTTGGCTTGAAAGGGGGCTTTGAAGCCGGTGTGGCTTTCTATGACAAGCTCCAGTTGTTTAAGCGCCTGGTCAATATTGGTGATGCCAAGTCTCTGGCTTGCCACCCGGCGTCCACGACACACCGTCAGTTGAACGATGCTGAACTGCGTCAAGCCGGGGTTACCCCGGAGATGGTGCGTCTGTGCGTTGGGATCGAACACATCGACGACATCGTGGCCGATCTGGATCAAGCACTGCAGGGTTAATCTCGTTGCTTTGCCCGCGACAAAGCCTGGCGTTTGCGCCAGGCTTTGTGCCCTTCATCGATGAGAAACAGCGACAGGGCAATCAGCAGGAGTCGGGCCCAGTCGTGGGGGCTGACGGGCTGTAACTCCAGCAGAGTGGCCAATGGCGACCAGCTCATGGCACTGATGTGGATCCCCTGGGCAAGCAGGATCCCCAGCAACAGCAGGGGGTTGGAGAAGAAAGGCTGGTGGAGGAGGGAGCGTCGTTCCGAGCGGCTGTTCAACGCGTGGACATTCTCAAACAGGACCATCAGCAGCAGGGTCAGATTGCGTGCGGCTTCTATCTCCATACCCGTGCCCAGCCAGTAGCGAAACAGGACGAAAGCGGTGATCCCCATATAAGCCGCATTGAGCAGAACGCGCTCCAACATCAGTCCGTTAAAGATCCGCTCTTTTGGTGGGCGTGGGGCTTGGTTTAGTTCATCGCCTTCGGCGGGCTCAAACGCCAGCGCCACATCCTGAACCCCATTGGTGACCAGGTTGAGCCAGAGGATCTGCAGGGGTAGCAGGGGCAAGGGCAGCCCGGCGATCACGCTAAGGATAAACAGGGCTATCTCGGCCGCTCCGGTGGAGATCAACAGGAAGATCACCTTACGAATGTTGTTGTAGACAATCCTGCCTTCCCTCAGGCCATCGACGATGGAGGCGAAGTGATCGTCGGTCAGCAATAGATCGGCGCTTTCCCGGGCAACGTCGGTGCCGCGGCGGCCCATGGCGATCCCCACATGGGCGGCGTGTAGCGCCGGGGCGTCGTTGACGCCGTCGCCGGTCATGGCGACATTGTGACCGGCGGCGATCAACTCACGGGTAATGGTGAGTTTCTGCATCGGTTCGATCCGGGCAAAGACCCGACAGTCGAGAATGGTTTTCCTCAGGGTGCCTTCCCTTTCGGCATGACGCAGTTGCTCGCCGGTCACCACGGTGTCATCGCCCTCTTTGAACAGCCCCAGCTCTTTGCTGATCGCCCGGGCCGTGTCGGGGTGATCGCCGGTGATCATGGCGACGTCGATCTGAGCCTGGCGACAGCGTGCGATGGCGGAGACCGCCTCGGCACGGAGGGGATCCTGCATCGCGACGGCACCCAGCAGGCACAGGCCACTGGGCGGGTGTTGGCTGGTGAGGGGTTGGTCGGTGCCGGTGGCCAGGGCGAGGATGCGAAAGCCTTGCTGGGCCAAGCCATTGAGTGAGCGAGTGACATGTTCCCGCTGGAGGGGGTGGCCATTGGCGCTATCGCACATGGGCAGGATCTTCTCCAGGGCACCCTTGACCCAGATCCGAGTTTCTCCATGCTGACGGATCTTCACCGCGGCATAGGCATTTTCCGGTTCGTAGGGCAGCTGCTCGATGACGGGATAGAGTTGCTGACGCTGTTGGGGATTGAGGCCCCATTTGCCGGCCAGGACCAATAGGGCCAGATCGACGCCGTCCCCCTGGCCTTGCCAGTGATCGTCTTCCAAGTGCACCTCTGCTTCGTTGCACAGTAGGCCAGCTAATACGAGTTCGTTGACCGCCTGGTCGTCGATGTCGGCATCAATGTTGCCGCGGCAGGCCATTCCCTCACCACCGATCTGGACCTCACGCCCCTGTGGCAACCACAGGCGCTTTACCGTCATCTCGTTGACCGTGAGGGTGCCGGTCTTGTCGCTGCAGATCATGGTGCAGGATCCCAGGGCTTCAACCGCGACCAGTCGCCGCACGATGACGTTTACCTTGGCCATGCGTCGCATGCCGATGGCGAGGGCCACGGTGATGGCCGCCGGCAGCCCTTCCGGAATGGCGGACACCGCCAGGGCGATCCCCAACAGGAAGACCTGATCCAGAGGCTCGCCACGCCACAGTACGATGAGAAACAGCAGGCAGATCACCAGCAGTACCGAGATGGCGATCACCAGGGTAAAACGTTCAATACGACGTAGCAGGGGGGGCTGAGCCTCTCGGCGATGGTGGATGGCACTGGCGATCTGACCTATCTCACTGTCCAGTCCCGTGGCGAGGACGATCCCTTCGGCTCTGCCGTGGAGCATCATGGTGCCAGCAAAGAGTTCGGTTTTTTGTGGACTGCCTGTGGCGGGGGCGCTCTTGGTCACCGGCACGGACTCGCCGGTCAATATCGATTCATCGATGACCACCCCGGAGGCAGCGCTCAGGCTCATGTCAGCCGGGATCCGATCTCCGCTGGAGAGGCGTACCCAATCACCGGGCACCAACTGCTCGGCGTCACACTCCTGGGCGCGGCCCTCTCGGATCACGGTGACGCGGCGAGGCACCATCTGGCGCAGAGCGCTGGCGGCTCGCTGGGCCGAGTACTCCTGGGCGGTGCCGATCAACGCATTGATCAGCAATACGGCAAGAATAAAGAGGCCATTGATCCGCTGATCCAGGATAAAGGCCACGGCGGCAGCCGCGAGCAGGATGTAGACGAAGGGGGAATGAAACTGCAGCAGGAACAGCAGGAGAGGGCCTCGCCCTTTGGGGGCGGGGAGTCGGTTCGGGCCGAATCGTTGCAGTCGTTGCTGCGCCTGTTGCTCTGTCAGGCCCCGGATCATGCTGCGCCCCTCTGTTTGGGTCCATAGTCGTACCCTCCGGAAGGGGGCTGAACCGGCCCAGGGATTGTCCGAGATAATCGCTTTACTTGAGCGGGTTCCACGAGGCATCCAACAGGAAAAGACGGTGACTGCTATAAATTTAGTTAACTGAGGTTCGTCGACTCGATTTGTTTGAAATTATTCCAACCAGAGGGCGTGATCATGGGTGCCATCTTAGCCATCACTCCGGCTCCAGATACCGATACCGACGTGTTGAGTTTGGCCATGGAGTTGGCGCGAAACCGGGGAGGCAGTCTGGTGGTCCTGCACCACTGTGAGACGCCAGGGGAGGCGCTTGACCTGGCTCAGTCACAGCGGATGGAGCACAGGTTGGAAGAGCGAAGTGGTCTGACGGTGCAACTCCACAGTGAATGTGGCCGCTCTTTGCTGGAGGCGGTGACAGCGGTGTTGAGCCTGTCGAAGGTCGATTTAATCATCAAGGCTCAGCATTCGCACTCCAGGCTGCGTGCGACCGACCGGCAGTTTTTACAGCAATGTCCTGTGCCCCTGTGGTTACTGCATGAGGGTCGGAAGCGGTCCCGCAAGCAGGTGTTGCTTGCGCTGGATCTGGGGGGGCGAGGCGCGACCGTCCAGCGTTCCCATCGGGATCTGTTGGAGCAGGCCAAGTGGTTGAGCAAGATCCACCATGCCAAGCTGCACATCTTATATGTGCCGCCAATGGGGCGGCTATGGAAAGATCTGGATCTGATCAGCGCCCGGGAGCGGGCCGAGCGGGCGAAGTCTGTGCAGGCGCAATCGTTGGCCTGGTTGAACGCAGAGGGGCTGCCGCCTCCGCAGATCCACATCAAGGCGGGTGATCCCGCCCTAGTGATCCGGGAGCAGTGTGCCGAGCTCGGTGTTGGTACCCTGGTGCTGGGTCGTAAGCCACGGCGGGGCGTCATGGCTCGGCTTAAAGTGGATCTGCCCCTGAGGTTGATGGGGCAGCTATCCTGCCATCTGCTGCTGGTGCCGCAGCGTTGAGGCAATAAAAAGGCCCCTTGCGGGGCCTTTGTGCTGTTTAACGCCGGGTTAGACGTTGAACAGGAAGTGGATCACGTCGCCGTCTTTGACGATGTAGCCCTTACCTTCGGAGCGCTTCTTACCGGCATCCTTGGCGGCATTTTCGCCGCCGAGCTCGATGTAGTCGTCGTAGGCGATCACTTCGGCACGGATGTAGCCACGCTCGAAGTCGGTGTGGATCTTACCGGCCGCCTGAGGGCCGGTAGCACCCACAGGGATGGTCCAGGCACGCACTTCCTTCACCCCTGCGGTGAAGTAGGTCTGCAGGTTGAGCAGCTCATAGCCGGAGCGGATCACCCGGTTCAGACCCGGCTCCTCGATCCCCAGATCGGCCATAAACTCTTCACGCTCTTCGTCGTCCAGCTCGGCGATCTCGGATTCGATCTCGGCACAGACAGGTACCACGACGGCATTTTCCTTGGCGGCAATGGCGCGAACCTGGTCCAGGTAAGGATTGTTCTCGAAGCCGTCGTCGTTGACGTTGGCGATGTACATGGTGGGCTTGAGGGTCAGCAGGCCCATGTACTGGATGATGGCCAGTTCATCTTCGGTCAGTTCGACGGAGCGGGCCATGTCACCGGCTTCCAGGGCAGGCTGGATCTTCTCCAGCACGGCGATCTCGGCCTTGGCGTCTTTATCGCCGCCCTTGGCACGTTTGCCCAGGCGGAAGATGGCTTTTTCCACGGCATCCATATCGGCCAGGGCCAGCTCGGTGTTGATCACCTCAATGTCCTCGGCCGGGTTCACGCCGCCGGCGACGTGAACGATGTTGTCGTTTTCGAAGCAGCGGACAACGTGACCGATGGCATCGGTTTCCCGGATGTTGGCCAGGAACTTGTTGCCCAGGCCTTCACCGGTGGAGGCGCCTTTCACCAAACCGGCGATATCAACGAACTCCATGGTGGTGGGCAGAACACGCTGAGGATTAACAATTTTCGCCAGTGCGTCGAGACGTTGATCCGGCACAGGTACCACGCCTGTGTTTGGCTCAATGGTACAGAAGGGGAAGTTGGCCGCTTCGATGCCGGCTTTGGTCAGTGCGTTGAACAGGGTGGATTTGCCTACGTTTGGCAGGCCCACGATGCCACATTTAAAACCCATGGTGATGTTAACCTTTGTCGTCGATTAGGCCGGTTGGGCCGAGAAAGTGTGGAGGCGGTTTTGTGCCTTGGTCATGCCATCTTTTAACAAGATGTCGATGCTGCGGCACGCCTCATCAATGGCCTCGTCCATGGCCCGTTGTTCAGTGGCTGGGGCCTTGCCCAGCACATAACCGGTTACGCGGTTGCGATCGCCCGGATGGCCGATCCCGATACGCAGCCGGAAAAAATTCTTGTTATTGCCCAGCCGGGCAATGATGTCTTTGAGGCCGTTGTGACCGCCGTGGCCGCCACCCTGCTTGATGCGGGCAACGCCCGGTGGCAGATCCAGTTCGTCATGGGCTACCAGGATCTCCTCGGGCTCGATGCCGTAGAAGTTGGCCAGGGTACCGACGGACTTGCCAGACAGGTTCATAAAGGTCGTGGGGATCAGCAGGCGCAGATCGGTGCCACCACTTTGGATCCGGCCGGTCAGGCCGAAGAATTTGCTCTCCGCCTTCAGGGTCACGTTGTGCTGGCGTGCCAGCTCATTTACCAGCCATTCACCGGCATTGTGGCGGGTGTTGGCGTATTCGGGGCCTGGATTTGCCAGGCCCACGATCAAACGGATGTTACTGCTCACCGTTACTCTTCTGTATTTTCACTGTTGTCTGCATCTGCGTCCTCATCTTCACTGGCGCCTTTGGCCGGCTTGATGGTGACGATGGACAGATCCTGACTGTCTTCGCCTTTGCTCAGTGCCACCAGTTCGACCCCCTCGGGCAGGGTGATGTCGTGCAGGTGCAGGCTCTGGCCAGCTTCCAGTTCCTTGATATCCACGTCGATAAACTCGGGCAGATGTTTCGGCAGGCAGCGAACCTCAACCTCGTTGAGCAAGTGCATTACGGTCCCTCCGGCGCGGGCTCCGGCACTGTCCTCTTCATTAACGAAGTGCAGTGGCACGGTGGCGTTCATGGCTTCACCACGAACGATGCGCTGGAAATCCAGGTGCTGCAACTTGGGTTTATAGGGGTGACGCTGGATCGCCTTGACGATCACTTCTTCCTTCACCCCATCGATATTGAGGGTCAGCACATGGCTGTAAAACGCCTCATTTTCCTGGGCCTTGTTGATGGCATTGTGTGCCAGGGTCAGGGCCACGGCTTCTTTGTCGCCACCGTACAGCACTGCGGGGACGCGACCTTCCCGACGCAACCGGCGGCTCGCTCCGGTGCCAATATCGGTACGGATCTGTGCGTCAAACTCAAAATCTGACATGGGTGTTTCTCCTTGAATGGGTGTGTTTCCCGTTTCCGCGACCAGAAACGGGTCTATATCCTTATATACCAATCCCGCCGATCCTGTGGGTTGTCTTGCATGCGTTCCCGTCTGCGGGGGTGGCAACTGACAAAAGGCGACGCAGTTTACCACTTTGAGGTGGATGGGCTCAAATGGCACGGGGCCACCCGCTTGGGTGGCCCCGTTTATGGCTTAAGGTTGCGGTAACTCACACCCCAGATCACTGAGCGAATTGCTGTAGGTGATCTCACCTTGTGGCTCGAAGTCGGCGACCGAAATGGTGCCGAGATCTTCCATAAAGTTACGGAGCACGACGGCATCGACGTTGCCGGTGTCGAGGACCTCGATGATCGGGTAGTTATCCCCCCCGGCGGCGGAGAAGCTGGGGATGGTAAACAAGTACTCACTGTCCGCCTCATACCCCAGGCCACCGATATCGCTGATCGCCACGGTATTGGCCTCGCAGTCCACGGTCATGGTCACGCCGGCAATTTGGGCGTAGCCACCGGAGCCGCGCTGTATGCTGGCGACCTCACCCAGATAAGCGCTGACTTCGGCGCCGGTCATGGTGCCCAGGGAGATGATGTTGCCAAAGGGCTGCACCGTCAGCACATCCCGGTAGGTGATCTCACCCGCTGCAATGGAGTCCCGGACCCCTCCGGAGTTCATGATGGAAAAGTGGGTGCCCGGCGTGGCACTTTGTTGCGCCAGGGCGATGAGCCGGCCCAGATTGGTTTGCTGGCTGCGCACCACGTTGCGATCCCCCTCCAGTTTGCCGTCGGAGGTGGCGATGGTGACACCCAGCTCTGCATCCCCGGCCTGCTGGTAGGGCAGGAGTACGGAGTGCACCAGAGGATCCGGAGCAATGGCGTCGGCCACCAGGTTGCCCTCGTCATCCTTGAGGTTCACCGGTACCAGGGCGTAGTTGATCAGATTGAGCTGGCCATTGAGGTATTCAAAGTCAGCCCGTCCGACGTACTTGCCCCATTCATGGGCCTGGACGATGTAGGTGCCGTTTTTCATGTCGGGGATGCAGGGATCACCGGGGACAAAGTCGACGTACTCGCCGGAGCCGTCCCCCTTAACGCACACGGGATTTTGCGAATGCCCGCCGACGATCAGATCCAGGGCGCCCTCATCCAGGGACTCGGCCAGGGCGACATCACCGGGGGCGGCGCTGCCGTTGGCGCCATTTTGGTAATGGCCCATATGGGTAACGGCAAAGATCAGATCCGGTGAGTCCTGGGTTTCGATCTGGGGCAACAGCAGGGCGGTTTCTATCTTGGGATCACGAAACTCCAAACCCTCGACAAACTCTGGATTGGCCAGCCGACCGGTATCCTCGGTGGTCAGGCCGATCACGGCAATGGAGACGCCATTGACGTCAAACAGCTCGTAGGGCTGGAACACCCGATCATCGCCGTCGTAGATGTTGGCGGATAGGAAGGGGAACAGGGCCAGATCCTGCTGCATCTCCAGCACGTCCCTGGGGTTGTCGAACTCATGGTTGCCCACGGCCATGGCGTCGTACTCCATCAGATTCATGCCGACGAAATCCGGCACCGCCTGTTGCAGATCGGACTCGGGCACCCCGGTGTTGATGTCGCCGCCGGACAGCAGCAGGACTTCACCGCCCTCGGCTTCGACCTCAGCGGTGAGTTGATCGATCAGCGTCTTGCGGGCGGCCATGCCCAGCTCACCGTCCCGGTTGGTCCAGAACCGGCCATGGTTGTCGTTGGTGTGGAGGACAGTGAACTTGATTGGTTCGGGTCCGGGCTGAGCGGGGGTGTTTTTATCGCGGTTGTCATCACAACCGAGCAGCAGTGTGGGGAGGAGCAGAAAAAGGAGTCTATGGGTTGAGGCAGTCATAACTGAGTTCCTTGCGTTACCTTTGCCGAGAAAAGGTAGCAGTGCCCCGGTTATTCTGCGCGAACAAAAACGCCCCGCTCGGCTAGGCCGGGCGGGGCGCTGTCACCTTGCGTGAGCTTAGTGCTCGAACATGGCGGAGATGGATTCCTCGTTGCTGACACGACGAATGGCTTCGGCCATCACACCGGACATGGTCAGCTGAGTCACTTTACCGGTAGCCTTCATCTCTTTGGACAGCGGCACGGTATCGGTGACGATCACTTCGTCGATCACGGAATCTTTGATGTTCTGCGGCGCCTTGCCGGAGAAGATCGGGTGGGTGGCGTAGGCGAAGACGCGACGGGCGCCGTGCTCTTTGAGCGCTTCCGCGGCCTTGCACAGGGTACCACCGGTATCGATCATGTCATCGACGATGATGCAGTCACGGTCTTTTACGTCACCGATGATGTGCATCACCTGGGAAACGTTGGCCGCAGGGCGACGCTTGTCGATGATGGCCAGATCGCTGTCATCCAGAAGTTTGGCCACGGCACGGGCACGAACCACACCACCGATGTCCGGGGAAACCACAACCGGGTTGTCCAGGTCGCGACGCTGCATGTCTTCCAGCAGTACCGGGCTACCGAACACGTTATCAACAGGCACATCGAAGAAGCCCTGGATCTGCTCGGCGTGGAGATCACAGGTCAGCACGCGGTCAACACCGACGCTGGACAGGAAATCGGCAACCACCTTGGCGGTGATCGGCACACGGGCAGAGCGTACACGGCGATCCTGACGGGCGTAGCCGAAGTAGGGGATCACTGCGGTGATGCGACCGGCGGAGGCACGACGCAGGGCATCGACCATTACGACGAGTTCCATCAGGTTGTCGTTGGTCGGAGCGCAAGTGGACTGGATAAGGAAAACGTCAGAACCACGGACGTTTTCGTTGATCTGGACGCTGATCTCACCGTCGGAAAAACGGCCAACTTCGGCGTCGCCGAGGGTTGAGTAGAGGCGCTGGGCGATGAGTTTCGCTAGTTCCGGGTTGGCGTTACCGGTAAACAGCTTAATGTCGGGCACGGGATAAACCTCAGGCTTGTTAGCTTTGGGACTGAACGAACGCACGAATTGGGTCGCTCATAACCCTCGAAAGAACCAGTCTTGCTTTTTGGTACTGTTCTATCTCTTACCCGCCGCATTGGGCGGGTAATCAAGATCAACCGTTGTCCTCTCGGAGCCGCGGTTGAAAAATCTTTGTCGTTATTGGCCGAGCATGGCCAAAAGGGGAGAGCGGTTGCAACCTTGGGTTACCTGCGCTGTCCACCCTTCGGGCAATGCTGCCTGGGCAGCTTCGGCACTGTTCTTGTCAGAGAACACTCCGAACACACAGCTGCCGGTACCGGTCATTTTTGACGGCGCATATTCTAGCAACCAGCCCAAGGCCTTTGCAACTTGTGGGTAGGTGTCGCAAACCACCTGCTGGCAGTCATTTTTCCATTGCTCGCTGCGGTGTTCAAGCCCTGTGATCTTGGGCGTGTTTCGAGGCAGTTCTGGGTGGTTAAACACCTCGGCAGTGCTCACTTCCACGTTCGGGATCACGAGAAGGTACCAGGGCTCCTCCACCTCAACGGGACGCAACTGTTCACCCACCCCATCGGCCATGGCGGCATGTCCGCGAACAAACACCGGCACATCGGCGCCCAGACTCAAGCCCATCTCGGCCAGGCTGTCTTCACTGATCTGGGTTTGCCACAGATGATTGAGGGCAACCAGAGTGGTGGCGGCATCCGACGAACCGCCGCCAATGCCTCCGCCCATCGGCAGTTGTTTATCCAACTCAATGTCGGCACCCAAATGTGTACCACTGTGTTGTTGCAACATCCGCGCCGCCCGGACGATCAAATTGTCTTCGTTGGCTACGCCCGGGATCGCCGGACTCAGGGTGATCTGACCATCCTCACGGGGGGTGAAGCGAAGGCGATCCCCCCAGTCGATAAATTGAAACAGGGTCTGCAGTTCGTGGTAGCCATCTTCGCGACGGCCATTGATATGCAGGCACAGGTTGAGCTTGGCCGGGGCGGGCCACCAGGGGGATGGGATCGGGGAATCGGTGGTCATGGTGTGATCAGGGCTCGCTTTGCCAATGAGAAATCGCCAATTTTATGCGTTGTTCACCCTGGCGCAACTCCAGTTGACGGGGCACCTTGTGATCGGACTGTTGTTGCCACCCCAAGTAGCGTAACTGCCAGCGTTCTTGCGTCCTGGGATGGATCAGCTCCAGGCTGAGGGGATCGCCCTGTTCGTCAAAACGGACACTGGTGTTGTCGCCGGGATCTCCCAGCAGATATTGGGATAGGGCAACCAGGGGCAGATCCCAGCCGGTCATACGGTGGATCAGTTGTTCGGGGCTGCTTCCGGTGTGGCTCTTGCCATCAACCGTGACAGTGGCCAGGCCCGGTTGGGCGGTCAGGCTGAGCAGGGTCGTACCGAAGGGGTTGGTCAGACGCAGATCATCCTGGCCACTGCGGCCCAGGTGGCGCCAATGCAGGTTGGCCGATACTCGCTCGTCCGGGGTGATCACCCCCAATTTGCCACGCAGATGCCAGTTTTGATCCGTGGCGATGCTGGCATCACTGGCCGGCGGCTGAAAACTGGCGCAGGCACCAAGAAGGCTGACAAGTAACAGGGTCGAAAATGATTTGACGAAAAGGTTAAGCATTATTGTCCTACTTTGTGCGCTTGGCCGCATTCATGATGGGAATGATGCCGGGATGTCCGATAAATATTTCATCGAGACACACTTTATGCATAGAATTGCCCAGCGCCAGGGGTTGAAAAAGGAACGGGCATTTCGCTAATTTTGCCATGACGTTAGTTGCTATTGGGATCAATCACAAGACCGCCAGCGTGACGCTGCGGGAGAAAGTCGCATTTGGGCCGGACATCCTTGGTGATGCGCTGAAGAGCCTGGCTGCGCAAACGCGTACCGGCGAAGCGGTCATCGTGTCGACCTGTAACCGGACTGAGTTGTACACCAACCAGGTAGAGAGTGAGCGCCTGATCCAGTGGCTCAGCCATTTCCATAACCTGGAAGAAACCGAACTGCGCGAGTGCATCTACCTGCATACGGGTCAAAAAGCGGTGCAGCATCTGCTGCGGGTTTCCGCGGGCCTGGATTCCCTGGTGTTGGGCGAACCGCAGATCCTGGGACAGATCAAGAAAGCCTTTTTCGATGCCCGGGAGATGGGCACCATCGCCCACACCCTCGATCGACTGTTTCAGCATACCTTCAAGGTCGCCAAGCGGATCCGGACGGAAACCGAGATCGGCGCATCGGCCGTCTCCGTGGCGTTTGCCGCCGTAAATCTGGCCCGACATATCTTCGACGACCTGTCCAAGGCCAAGGTGATGCTGGTGGGGGCGGGGGAAACCGTTGAACTGGTGGCTCGTCACCTCAATGAACAGGGCGCGAAGGATCTGGTGGTGGCCAACCGCACCCTGGCCCGGGCCGAGGGGATGGCCGATGAGTTCGGTGCTAGGGCCATCACCCTGCCGCAAATTCCCGATCATCTGCATGAGTGCGATATCGTGATCTCCTCCACCGCATCGCCGCTGCCGATCCTGGGTAAGGGGATGGTGGAGAATGCCCTGAAGAAACGGCGTCAGCAGGCGATGCTGCTGGTGGATATCGCCGTTCCTCGGGATATCGAGGCGGAGGTGGCCGATCTGGAAAATGCCTACCTCTACACGGTCGACGATCTTCAAGGGATCGTGCAGAAGAACATGGCCAACCGGCTCGAAGCCGCTGAGCAGGCGGAGCTGATCGCCCAGGAGCAGTCGCTGGAGTTCCTCAACTGGCTGCGGGGGCTCGATTCGGTGGCCACCATCAAGCAGTACCGGGAGCAGAGCGATGAGCACAAGCAGGCGGCGCTGGCACGGGCGCTGGAGCGGCTGGAGCAGGGGGCCGATCCTCAGGCGGTGATGGGCGAATTGGCCAACAAACTCACCAATAAATTGATCCACTCGCCCACTCAAGCACTGTCCAAGGCGGCCCGCAGTGGTGACTTGGACAGCCTCGACCTCTTGCGCTCGGCCTTGGGGATCAACGACAATTAGTGACATTCCCCCGAATTAAGACCACAACGGCCCGCCTCGCGGGCCGTTGTGCATAGATAAGGTACCCCATGAAGCCCTCTGTATACGCAAAGTTGGAAGGTCTGGTTGAACGCTATGAAGAAGTTCAGGCGTTGCTGGGTGAGTCCGATGTGATCACCGATCAGGATCGTTTTCGCGCCCTGTCCAAGGAGTACGCCCAGCTCGAAGAGGTGGTCGAAGCTTTTCGTGCCTACCAGCAGGGGCTGGAGGACATCGAAACCGCCCAGGAGATGCTGGATGATCCGGACATGGCGGAGATGGCTGCGGAAGAGATGGCCGAGGCCAAGAGCAACTGTGCTCGCCTCGAAGATGAACTGCAGATCCTGTTGCTGCCGAAAGATCCCAAGGATGACAACAACTGCTTCGTGGAGATCCGCGCCGGTGCCGGAGGAGACGAGGCGGCGATCTTTGCCGGTGATCTGCTGCGCATGTACAGCCGCTACGCCGAAAATGTTGGCTGGAAGGTGGAGCTGATCTCCGCCAACCAGGGCGACCACGGTGGTTACAAAGAGGTGATCGCCAAGGTGAGTGGCGACGCGGTGTACGGCAAGATGAAGTTCGAATCCGGGGGACACCGGGTTCAGCGGGTCCCGGCCACCGAGTCCCAGGGCCGCATTCACACCTCCGCCTGCACCGTGGTGGTGATGCCGGAAATTCCCGAAGCCGAGGCGATCACCATCAATCCGGCAGATCTGAAAGTGGATACCTTCCGCGCCTCCGGGGCAGGTGGCCAGCACGTCAACAAAACCGACTCCGCCATTCGCATCACCCACATCCCGACCGGCACCGTGGTGGAGTGTCAGGATGATCGCTCCCAGCACAAGAACCGGGCCAAGGCGATGGCGGTACTCGGTGCCCGCCTGCAGCAGGCCGAAGATGAGAAGCGCAAGGCCGAGGAGACCGATGCCCGTCGCTCCCTGGTGGCTTCCGGCGATCGTTCGGAGCGGATCCGCACCTATAACTATCCTCAGGGCCGGGTGTCCGATCACCGCATCAACCTGACCCTGTATCGCCTCAATGAGGTGATGGAGGGGGATCTCAACGCCCTGATGGATCCCATTCTTCAAGAACACCAGGCCGACATGCTGGCGGCCCTGGCCGAGGATTAAGGCGGTGCGTATTGATCAATGGCTGGCGCAGGCTGGTCAGATCCTGGCCCAGGCGGACAGCCAGAGCGATCCAGACAGCCCGGTGATCGATGCCGAGGTCTTGCTGCTGGCTCGCCTGGACAAGCCCCGCAGCTTCCTCTTTACCTGGCCCGAGCATCCGTTGGATGACGCGTTGCAGCAGCAACTTGAGCAGGATCTGCAGCGCCGCTTTGCCGGTGAGCCGGTGGCCCACATTACCGGCCACCGGGAGTTCTGGACCCTGACCCTGGAAACCGATGCCAGCACCCTGATCCCCAGACCCGACACCGAGTCTCTGGTGGAGGCGGCCTTGGCCCTGCCCCTGCCTACCGACGCCAAGGTGGTGGATCTGGGGACAGGTACGGGCGCCATTGCCCTGTCCCTGGCCAGTGAGATGCCGTCCTGGCACGTGTGTGCGGTGGAGTACAGCCCGGATGCCGCAGCGCTGGCCCGGCGTAATGCCCAGCGGCTGGGATTGCCGGTGATCGTGCATCAGGGTAGCTGGTATGAGCCCCTGGGGACGCAGCGCTTCGATCTGATCGTCTCCAACCCGCCCTATATCGATCCGCAGGATCACCATCTGGACGAGGGAGATGTCCGTTTCGAGCCCAAGTCGGCGCTGATCGCCGATAACCATGGACTCGCCGATATCGAACATCTGGCGGCGCAGGCCGGTTCACACCTGAACCCAGGGGGCGTCCTGATGGTGGAGCACGGCTATGACCAGGGCGAAGCGGTGCGGGACATTTTTGTTGCAGCGGGTCTCCAGGCGGTGCGCACCGGCCGGGATCTGGGCAAGCGAGATCGTTATACCCTGGGCGTGCAGCCCGGCTGACGACGCTATACATTCGCTCATGATTGCCGCTACGATGGGCAATGACTTTGATATTAGGGAAGAACTCTTATGGCTTATGATGCCTTGAAGCACCTCCACCTGACCCTGATCGGTGTAAGCGTCAGCCTGTTTGTGCTGCGATTTGCCTGGTCGATGCGGGACTCGGTGATGATGGAGAGGAAGTGGGTGCGGATCCTGCCTCATGCCATCGATACCCTCCTGTTGCTGTCCGGGGTGGCATTACTGGGGATGGGCAGCTGGGTGCTGGCGAGTCAGCCCTGGTTTACCGAGAAGATGATCGCCTTACTGGCGTACATCTTTCTTGGGGTGATCACCTTCAAATTGCCACGAGGCAAACTGTTTAAACTCTTTGCCTTTCTGGGGGCCCTGGGGTGGCTCTACTACATGGCGGTGCTGGCCATGGGCAAAACCCCCATGCTTTTGAGCTAAGTTTTAACTGCTTTAACACGGGGCCTGATTGCGAAGAGCGAAGGCCCCGCTCTGCGGTAGGTCGTCACGGGAGGCAGGATGGAAGAGGTCTGGATCACCAACCCCGCATCGGTACTTGGGCTTTTGATGGTCGTACTGGGCGCGGTGTTTTACACCTGCCATTCGGATCACCCCTTCTGGCGTGGCTTCTACCGCTTCATTCCCGCCCTGCTGCTGTGCTACTTCATCCCCTCCCTGCTCAACACCTTCGGCGTGATCGATGGCAGTGACAACACCCTGTACTACATGGCGTCCCGTTTCCTGCTGCCCACCGCTTTGGTGCTCTTGACCCTGAACCTGGATCTCAGGGCGATCGCTTCATTAGGACCCAAGGCCATCGTGATGTTCCTGGCCGGTACCCTGGGGATCGTGCTTGGCGCGCCCGTTGCCCTGCTGCTGATCTCGGCCCTCTATCCGGAGCTGCTTAATGGCCATGGCCCCGAGGCCGTGTGGCGGGGCATGACCACGGTGGCGGGCAGTTGGATTGGCGGTGGTGCCAACCAGACGGCCATGAAGGAGATCTACGGGGTGGGGGACACCATCTTCTCCGCCATGATTGCCGTGGATGTGCTGGTGGCCAATGCCTGGATGGCGGTATTGCTGGTACTGGTGCCGCGAGCGGCACGCTGGGACGCTCGGATGGGGGCGGATACCCGGGCGCTGCACGCGCTGAAGGATAAGATGGAAGCCTGGCAGGCGCAGCACGCCCGTATTCCCTCGTTGCGTGATCTGATCCTCATTTTGGCGGTGGGCTTTGGGGCCACGGGTCTGGCACACTATGGCGCAGACCGGATAGCCCCCTGGTTTATAGCGCATTATCCCGAGCTTGAACGCTATAGTCTGCACTCGGGCTTCTTCTGGCTGATGGTCCTGTCCACCACCATCGGGGTGCTGTTGTCCCTGACCTCGGCCCACAAGCTCGAGGCGGTGGGGGCATCCAAGGTCGGTTCCCTGGGGATCTATGTGCTGGTCGCCGCCATCGGCATGCATATGGACATCAAGGCGGTGCTGGACGCGCCCCTCTATTTCTTGTTGGGCGCGGTGTGGATGCTGGTGCACGCGATCATTATGTTGCTGGTGGCCAGGGCGATCCGCGCGCCGCTGTTTTACATGGCGGTGGGCAGTCAGGCCAATGTGGGCGGGGCGGCCAGCGCCCCCGTGGTGGCCGCCGCCTTTCATCCGGCCCTGGCCCCGGTTGGGGTCCTTCTGGCAGTGCTGGGTTATGTCTTGGGAACATACATGGCCTGGTTCTGCGGACAAATTTTACAGGCACTGGCCAGTTGAGGCCGGTGCAAAGAGAACGAGTGAGGATTTAGCATGAATGCAGTCACCCTGAAGGTGGGTCAATGCGACGTGGCCAACGACAAGCCCTTTGTCCTGTTTGGTGGCATGAACGTTCTGGAGTCCCGGGATCTGGCGATGCGCATCGCCGAGCACTATGTGCAGGTGACCGAGAAGCTGGGCATTCCCTATGTATTTAAAGCCTCTTTCGACAAGGCAAACCGCAGCTCCATCCACTCCTACCGTGGACCGGGCATGGAAGAGGGCCTGAAGATCTTCCAGGAGATCAAGGACACCTTCAAGGTGCCGCTGATCACCGATGTGCATACCCCGGAGCAGGCTGCGCCGGTCGCCGAGATCTGCGACGTGATCCAGCTGCCCGCCTTCCTGGCCCGTCAGACCGATCTGGTGGCGGCCATGGCCAAAACCGATGCGGTGATCAACGTCAAGAAGCCCCAGTTCCTCAGCCCGGGCCAGATGAAGAACATCGTTGAGAAGTTCCGTGAGGGCGGCAACGAGAAGATCATCCTGTGTGAGCGGGGCGCCAACTTCGGCTACGACAACCTGGTGGTGGATATGCTGGGCTTTCGCACCATGAAGGAGTGCAGCGGCGGCATGCCGGTGATCTTCGACGTGACCCACTCGCTCCAGTGCCGCGATCCCCTGGGCGCCGCCTCCGGTGGCCGTCGTCACCAGACCGTCGAGCTGGCCAAGGCCGGCATGGCAACCGGCCTGGCCGGCTTGTTCCTGGAAGCCCACCCGGATCCCGATAACGCCAAGTGTGACGGTCCGTCAGCCTTCCCACTGGACAAACTGGAGCCCTTCCTGGCCCAGATGAAGGCGCTGGATGATCTGATCAAATCCCAGCCGGATCTGGGTATCGAGTAAGCCGGTGCGTTAGCCCAGGCAACCGGGCTGAGTACAAAAAACCGCGATCGGGACAGGCGCCCGGTCGCGGTTTTTTATTGGATTTTCGTCGGGGAGGACGGCTGGGGGCGTCTTCCGGTGTTTTGTTAAAACACACCCATTGATACCGATTAAGGTATGTTAAAGCGACAGCTGAATTTTAGAAGTTGTACTGGGCACCGATACCGAATACACCTACTGAATTAGACTCTTTGCCGTCGTCAACGAACGCCTTTGTCGTTTCAAAGTAATAATTTGTGTATTCGAAACGGAGGGTGACTTTTTGAAACTTAGGTGGCGTATAGGATAAACCCACGGCCGAGACAATGGCATCACCGGTGCTACTGTTTTCGATTTCTTCACCAAATAAATCGAAGGTTTGGGTGTAATTGAGCGCGGTAAGACCTAAGCGGCCATATAATTCAAAACCGCTACTGCCAAGTGGCACTATGCCATTTGCTGTAACGCTGAATCCAAACAGATCTAAAGAAGTAAATACGTCTTCATGGCCTTCAAATTCGCCAAGGTCAACAACATTTCCTTGTATAGCTAAATATTTGTTAAATCTAAAACCACCAAATCCGGTGTAGCTGGTGGCATTGTCGTCACGCAAATCGCTGTTGTCATAATGACTGCTTCCTAGCGCAAGACCGGCATACCATCCTCGGTTGACTGTGGTATCGGCCAAAACCATGGTGCTGGCTAAAGATAAAACACCTGCGACAATAACTTTCCGTTTCATGGGTATCATTCCCTGATCTCTTATTGTATTTAAACGAATATAAAACTGGGCGTTTGTGCGACCGTTTTAATTACGATGACAAACGCTAACAGGAGAACAAAAGTCAGGCAAATTGATGCTTACCGTTTGTTGACATATTGTGAGCGGGTTGGCATGTCCACAAAATGATTGGAGTCAGGCCATATGAAGCCGTGGAGATAGAGAGCTACGCCAGCTCTGTTATCGGCTGAAATTAGGCTGTGGGATGCGAGGTGGCTTCGGTCAAAACTGGATGGCGCTTGATCTCGGTCATAGGTGTGCGATTGTTACGCCTCCACACTGGTCGAACCAGAAGGAAGGAGCCAATGCATGGATCTGCAGCAAGAGTTTGAACAGGCAAAGGCCACCATAGAGGCTTGGCACAGTCGTCCCAGTGGAACACGCCTGAGCGGGCTGATTTCGCCCAGGAGCAGTCATTGAGCACCTGTACGCATTACCCAGACGTAGGTTAGATTAGGCGCGCACCAAAGTGGCCAAAACGAAAAGGGGTGATCCGCCGTAATCTGACATAGTGGCATCGCTATTGGCACGGGCTCATCGGTCCGATCCCAGATCTCAATGTCAGCGGCATCGCTATTGGCACGGGCTCATCGGTCCGATCCGAGATCTCAATGTCAGATTACGCGAAAAGAGCGCTCGCTAACCTGACATGGTTTTAAGCCGCTCTGTTGCCATTGGTCCTCCAGGGGAGGGGTGGCACCGTGCGCGTTAGGTGATCCCCCACCTGTTCGCGCCGCGCAGGCGGCAGCGCGCTTTTTAGTAGGAGCGGGGGCTTCGCCCGGCTGCGCGCCCCGCCACAACCCCGTTTGTCCCCCTGCGGCGCAGTCTGCCGGGCAGGAAGCCCAAATAGCGCACTCACAAGGAGCGGAGGGAGCGGCTTTGAAGTCGGCGAAGGTACAGGGTGGATATCGGGTTTGGGAGGCGGGTTTCTCCCTCGTAGCTGGCTGGTCCAATATTGATGAGAGACTCAGGGCATGAAGCGGTCATTTGCAAAGCTCTTACTAGGATTTCCGCAGTATTTGACGACAATCAATGACCCAAGCCGATCTCAGTTGAAAAGATCGTGACTCTTAATCAATATCATGGCGCACATCGACGACGAAACAGAGCAGCAAGGGGGCCTAGAAGTACTAACCAAATCGGTGTGCCGGAGCCACTCAGGTGTTTGTGGGTCTCAATAGTGACCTGTGCGACCTCCGAGTTTTCGGCACCGTCATTAACTAAGTAATGAAACACTGCGGTGTATGCCTGGCCTTTCGCTGGTGTGTAGCGGAACCAACCCGAACTTGAGTTTACGAACAACTCACCACGTACGTCACTTTTCACGACTGAGTACTCAAGTCGATCATCGTCCTGATCAAATGCTTGCAAGTTACCGGTGACTACGTGGTTTTTCGCTCCGGTAAACGCCATATCTTCCGCTACGGGGCGGGTATTGGTTCGATTGATGCGTACCTGTGCCCGATCAGTAGCTCCGAATGGATCGCTCACTTCAAAGCTAAATTCGTCATAACTGGGGCCGCTGACTTTGCCTCCCGTATAGACCAGGCGTCCATTTTTCTGACTGCTCCAGCGATAATTGCCATTGCTGGGAGCCACGATGATCTCATAGTCAATGGCGTCGCCGTCGGGATCTTCTGCCTGCAATGCAATGTCAATGTGGCCTCGCCAGTGAACCTCCAGCTCCATTGGGGAAGCGATAGGCGCCCGATTGCCAACGTCCAAGATAAGCGTGGCAGGGGGGAGTGTGGTTTGGCCGACCATGGCGCTGTATTGCAACGTCTCCTGGCCAAATGCGTCGCCTGAGGGTTTATATCGAAATGTACCAGAGACAGGATCAATAAAGGCTAACTCGCCTAATTGAGGCTGTCCATGCAGATGATACCGAGTCACGTCGAACTCATTTGTCGCCAGATCTTCCTGGAGTGTGCCAGAGCCCCAGCTTTGAAGATAAAGGTCGGGCAGCTTTGGTAGTTCGACGTCAGATCTAACCTCGTACACTGTAAGCTGTGTTCCTCCCGCTACCAGCAGGTCCTTCCCGTGGATGTTCGCGTGCTTCACTCGCCGTTGAAGATTTTCGTGGGGTTGCCACCACAGTGTGGTTGTCTGTTGCGGTGAATATAGACCAAAGCCATCGTCGCAGTTATACAAGATGGTTTGATCTGGCATCACGTTGACCGCCTCAATGCTTGACTCACACAGAGCAGTTTGCTGCAGGGCTGAACCCTCTGGCGTGATCTGAACGAGCTGCCCATCGGTGGTACCGATGGCGATGGTGCCTTGGTCAGCCACCAATGCGTTGGAGGATATAGGGGCTGGGAAGTGGGTCAGACGGTTGTCTTCAATATCGAATCGGTACACGTTGCCGTTCATTAGGGCGAAGATAGCACCGGTGCTTGGATCCACGCTTAGGTCGATCAGTCGATCGGAGTGGAACCGCCCAACTTGCTTAAGCTGCCCCTCCAGCGGATCGATGATGAACATCTCACCTTGGCTGGTGGCAGCCACCAGCCAGTCATGGTCGGCACGGCTAGTAGGCAGCGCCTCCAGATGGACGATTGGAGATCTGGTATCCAGTTTGAGTTCATGCAGTAACTCACCGTTTGCACCATCCAGGATCATCACAACAGGATTCCAGGCACTTGGGTCGATCCCCAACAGCGCCATGGGAGTGTTGTGGTTACTTTCATGGATAAAGCCGATGGCCGTTACATCGCGCTCGTAGGGCTGTTGATCGAAGTGGGCCCAATGCGTCGCTTTAGAGTTGAGATCGATCAAGGCAGTGCCAAGATCTTTGGGGTTCGAGCCCAAGCCGATACCAAAAAACAAAGCCATTCCATCATCGAACGGCAAAAGCTCCGGGCTGTGGTAAGGCGCGACCAAGGCTCCTTGTTGGGCTACGAGTTCTTCATTTCGCCAGTTCCACAATTGAACATCATTAGTTCGTCCCCAGATAATCTTGTGATAGCCGTGGTCATCGGCATTCCCCAACCAAACCGAGGTGGTACTGCCGGAGCCTACGCTGAATTGGCGCCATAGCACTCTGCCGTCGAAAGGATCCAACACGGTCAGTTGACTGCCACTGCTCTCTGTGAAGATCAGTTTTGGAGCGACCCCATCTTCCCCTTTGTGCAATCGGAAGTTATCGAGGTTAGAAACATTACTATATTGCCAAAGCGCTTCGTCGTGTGTGGGGCTGTAAGCGGCCAATCTCCAGTGTTGCAGATCGAGGACTTCAGTAAGGCCGTCTCCAGTAATATCCAAGGCAAAAAATCTGCCATCCAGGCGATGGGGGTACTTACCTGCAAGAACAAACTCCGTGTTGTTCCAGCGGTAGATACTGCCATCTTCAAAAAGCAGTTCAATGGCATCCGCAGCCTCAAATGCCCCCACTTCAACGCGTCCTTTGGCAAGGTGGAAACTGTCCACCATGGTCCAAGTCGCGGGATCCCAGATGGAGAGAACTCCCGCGCCTTGTTGCACCAGGATCCAAGGGCTCCCGTCAGGCCCAATGGGAAGGGAGTGGATATCGACGGCGATCCTACCGTTGAGGTCCCCCCCTCCTAGCGCTGGCAGTTTCAGTGACTTCAATACCAGCTCTGTTTCCAGATCCATCACGATCAGCGAACTGCTGCCTTCGCGGTCATGCAAATTAAACAGTGCTAGATCGCTGCGGGTATTGGGGTCGAAGAAGTGTGTCAGGGTGCGGACACTTCTGTGGTAGCGATCCCCTAGCATCACTCGACGATCTATAGTGACGCCTTCTCGCAGATCTAGTCGGTACAAGGACGTTGAGTCATTGAAGGGGGTATCGCTGCCTGTGGCCCAAAAGATATCGCCCCGCTTATTGCCAGCGGGGATCACACCTCGGGAGCCCATTCTTTCCGGTACCACGATAAGCCCATCTACGTGACTGACAGTAATGTCTATCGGCCATTGAGGCTTCGCCCATAGCGAGAATGGGTAGATAAGGAGGAAGATACGCAGGATACGGAGACTAGACATTTTCATAAGGGCAAGACGACCTCTGAACAAACCGGGCCACTATTACCAATAGGAGCTTCATTGAGGGGCACTATACAGTCCGCCGAACGTCATTCAATCGCTGAGCGGTAAACTGTGATGCCTACCGTCGCAAAGAGCGAGATTTTTGTCAGGAAGATTCGGTATCGAGCGGGCTCCATAGTGTACTGGACGCACTCGAGGAGTGGATTGAGCGAGAGCTTATTCGATGATGGCTAACGGAGCCTTGGTTTCTGAGAGCGTCTAACCGGCCGGATTTGGCGCCGCAGCGGGTGCAGACCCGGAGAGTGCCGGGCTTCCCTGATCCAAGGTCAACATGGTGGCTTCATCCGCCCCACTGCGGCTATGTCGAACAGGCATAAAGGTCTCGACGTAGATCAGGGCGCGTATCCATGTGGCCATGGCCATCAGAGTCGATGCGCCATAACCTGACACAGCGGCTGAACCCAGATCTCAATGTCAGGTTACGCGAAAAGAGCGCTCGCCTGACCTACGGCAGCGGCATCGCTATTGCCACGGGCTCATCGGTCCGATCCGAGATCTCAATGTCAGATTACGCGAAAAGAGCGCTCGCTAATCTAACCTACCCCAAACATTGTTATTCAAGTTCAATGGCCTGTTTGGCGCCGAACCGGCCTGTCGCTCTGATCCTTCCTAGTGCCTGGCACCGCAGCGATCCTAGGCACTTGCGTCTGCTCATGGTGCCACTGGTACTTTGCCCGCTTCGGCCGAAACTGGATAGCGTTTGATCTCGGTCATAGGTGTGCGGTTGTTACGCCTCTACACTGGTCGAACCAGAAGGAAGGAGTGAATGCATGGATCTGCAGCAAGAGTTTGAACAGGCGAAGGCCGTTATTGAAGGGTGGCACAGTCGCCCCAGTAATGAACAGTTACTGGCTTTGTATGGTAGCTATAAGCAGGCGACCGTGGGGGATGTACAAGGCAAGCGTCCAGGGCTGTTTGATTTTCAGGCCGGGGCGAAATACGCCGCCTGGGAGGAGCAAAAGGGGATGAGTGCCGAGCAGGCGATGCAGCGTTACATCGATACCGTGGCTTTGATCACCGGCTAGCCTTGGCGGGAAAAGCCGGGCAGTTCAGGCTTGGTAGTTAAGGTCGGTCTAGATGAAAGCCCATGTAGCAAAAAGCCGCACTGGATCTATCCGGTGCGGCTTTTCTGTTTTGCCGGGTCAATGGCAATAGCGATGATCCTTGGATCACTCCGCGTCTTCTTCGTCGGAGGCGGTATCGACACGGGCAAGCAATTGCGGCTGGCCCATCTCCATGGTGGCGAACTGGCCATGCAACTCATTACGGTCTTGTTGCAGGCTCACCTGTACCTCTTGGTGCAGATCTTGGATATCCATTTCCACAGGTTCAGGGCTCATGGGGATCAACAACAGTGCGGAAGATAAAACAACTACAGCAGACATGATGACACTCCTAGTAAGGCTCCCGAAGGGGAAGTTTTATAACGGGCTAAAATTTAACCGTTTGCTGTGTCGTCGACAAGCGAGTTAATGTACACTTCGGCATTAGAAAAACTAATCAAGAAGACCTCCTATGTCCCGTCGCCTTCCCCCCCTGAATGCCGTCAAGGCCTTCGAAGCTGCGGCCCGCCACTTGAGCTTTACCCGGGCCGCTGAAGAGTTGTTTGTCACTCAGGCGGCAGTCAGCCACCAGATCAAGGGGCTTGAAGAGCACTTGGGTCTGAAGCTGTTTCGGCGGCGAAACCGCTCCCTGCTGCTGACGGAGGAGGGGCAGAGCTACTTCCTCGATATCAAGGATCTCTTTACCCAGTTGGCCGATGCCACCGAACGCCTGCTGGCTCGCAGCGCTACCGGCTCGCTTACCGTCAGCATGACCCCGAGTTTTGCTATCCAATCCCTGGTGCCCAGGCTGGCGCGTTTTTCCGAGTTGCATCCGGAGATCGATGTGCGGATCAAGGCGGTGGATCGAGACGATGATTCACTGACCGAAGATGTGGATGTGGCCATCTATTTCGGCCGTGGCAAATGGCCGGGGTTGCGCGCCGATAAGCTGCGCAGCGAGTGCCTGGTCCCCGTCTGTTCCCCCCGGTTGCTGAGTGGGCCCAAACCCCTGCGCAGCATTGAAGATCTGGCCAACCATACCTTGCTGCATGATATGACGCGGGATAACTGGAAGGCCTGGGCCAAACAGCATGGTAAGGGAATGGTCAATGTGAACGCCGGCCCCATCTTCAGCCACTCGTCGCTGGTGTTGCAGGCGGCGATCCACGGTCAGGGGATCGCCCTGGGATCTTCGGTGCTGGCCCGGCCCGAGGTGGAGGCCGGTCGCTTGGTTTGTCCCTTTGACAAGGTGTTGATGCATAAGAATGCCTATTACCTTGTGTGCCATGAGAGCCAGGAGGAGCTGGGCAAGATCCAGGCGTTTCGTGATTGGCTGATGAAAACCTTCGAGGAGGAGGCACACAGTGATCTTATCCCAAGCGTCGAGTGAGCATGGCTGGCCCGGCGAGCACCGATGGGACGGGCCCGTTGCCCCCAAGGTTCTGATCCTCCTGGCACATGGCGCCGGAGCCGGGATGGATCATGAGTTTATGCAGCAGATGGCCCAGGCCCTTACGGGGTTGGAGGGTCTGCCCCCGGGGATCGCCGTGCTGCGTTTCGAGTTCGATTACATGGCCAGAGCGAGGGCCGAGGGGAAGCGCCGTCCCCCGGATCGGCTGGCCAAACTGACGGAATGCTTTGACCGCTGGATTGAGGCCGCTAAGATAGCGCACCCCGACGCGAGCCTGGTACTGATGGGCAAGTCCATGGGCAGCCGGGTCGCGGCATTGTGTGGGGCCAAGGCCGAGGCGGTGGTAGCGCTGGGGTATCCCTTCCACCCTGTGGGTAAGCGGGAAGCGGACAAGTGGCGTTGGCAGCCTCTGCAGGAGTGCCCGGCGCCCCTGTTGATCCTGCAGGGGGAGCGCGATGCCTTTGGCAATGCTGCCGAGCTGGCGGTACAGACTCTGCCCGACGCCGTACGCCTGAGTTGGCTGACCGATGGGGATCACAGCTTTGTGCCGCGTAAGCGCAGCGGCCTGAGCCAGTCACAACTGATCGACCAGGCGGCACGCCTGGCCAGGGATTTTATCGAGAAGGAAGGGAAGGATGGCTAAGGTATTTGGCGTGATCGCCGCATTACTGGGGCTTTTGGCCACTGTATTAGGGGCCTACGGGGCCCATGGCCTGCCGGGCAAGGTTTCGCCCAATCTGCTGGCCAGCTTTGAAACGGCGGTGCAATACCAGTTTTATCACGTGCTGGCACTGCTGGGTGTGGCATTGGCCATGCGGCAGCGTGCCTGTCGCCTGTTGCTGGCGGCGGGCATCTGCTTTATCGCCGGCATGTTGGCTTTCTCCGGCAGCATCTACGCTTTGGTGCTGCTGGGTAACAAGTTTTTTGGCCCCATCACGCCGATGGGAGGCCTGGTTTTGATGATCGGGTGGGCGCTGTTGGCGGCGTCTGCCTGGAAGTGGGAGAAGCTAAATGAATAAAGTCTTGCTGCATTGCCGTCCCGGCTTTGAGAAAGACTGTGCGGCAGAGATCCAGGATCTGGCTGCCGAGGCGGGGATCTACGGATACCCTCGGCTGGAAAAAGAGAGTGGCTTCGTGGTGTTTGAAGGCTATGGCCAGGACGACGGCGAACGCCTGATGCAGACGCTGGATTTTTCTCAGATGATCTTTGCCCGCAGCTGGTTTGTGATCAGCGCCGAGCTGAGCGATATGGATCCGGCGGATCGGGTCAGTGCCGTGATGGCCGCGACCGAGGGATTGCCCAAGGCGGGCAAGCTCTGGGTGGAAAGCGGTGATGGCGATGCCTATCGCTCCATGCTCTCTTTTTGTCGCAAGTTTACCGTGCCCCTGCGTCAGGCGATGCGTAATGCAGGGCAGCTGACCAAGGCTGAAAAGGAGAAGATGCCGCGAGTTCACCTGTTCCTGACCGATTCGGCCAACGGCTACCTGGGTTACAGCCGATCCGATAACGGCTCCCAGTATTACATGGGGATCGAACGGTTGAAGTTCCCCTCGGATGCGCCGAGTCGCTCTACCCTGAAACTGGACGAGGCATTCTCTGTGTTTCTGACGCCGGCGCAGCAGGAGGAGCGGGCCCACTCTGGCATGCGGGCGGTGGATCTGGGGGCCTGTCCGGGGGGCTGGACCTATCAACTGGTGCGCCGGGGCATGTTTGTCAGTGCCGTGGACAACGGCGCGATGGCCCAGAGCCTGATGGATACCGGCCAGGTGACTCACCATGCCGCCGATGGGTTCAAATTTGAGCCGGAGAAGCCGGGCAATCATTGGCTGGTGTGCGACATGGTGGAGAAACCGGATCGAGTGGCCCAGTTGATGGCTCGCTGGTTGGTCAATCGCTGGTGTGAGCAGACCATCTTCAACCTCAAGCTGCCGATGAAGCAACGTTATGCCAGCGTCTGCGAATGTTTGAGCCAGTTAACGGAGATCCTACGCAGCTCTGGGGTACGCTATGAGCTCAAGGCGAAGCACCTGTACCATGATCGGGAAGAGATCACCGTGTACGTGCGTCGCACCAACTGACGAGTGAGGTGAAGGATGGGGGATTTGTGGTTGTCGGCCATGGTGCTGCTGTTGTGGATGTTGCCGGGGTTGCTGGTGATCTTCTACCCCCGTCGCTGTGGTATGGAGCAGGTAGGATGGATCCTGGCGGGCTTTAGCCTCTCCTATCCGGCCCTGTTGATCTACACTCTGCGCAAACGTTGCACCTGTTTGCATGTCAGTTTCTAGCCCTTACATAGAAAAAAAGGATCGCCTTGGCGATCCTTTTTTTTTGGTTCTTAGCACTTTACTGGGGAATACATAGAGTCGCGTATGGTCTAGATATCCGTCTGCATCGAAGTCCGTTTAGGGGACGCCACAGGCGTGCGAATGTTGTGGGGCATAACGTCTGTTTGTCGCGTTGGCGTGGTGCCGTGCGGGAAGCACCAATGCCGCGACAGCAGGGATGCGGATGAGCGGCCAACAAAAAGGGATCCTCCCGGCTGCGCGCCCCGCTCTGATTCCCCGACCGTCGGTGCTTATCTTCGCTCTTCCCTTTGCTGCTGCGGCTGCGGCCAGAGTCGGCTTTGTGACTGTGCAGTCCCTGTTTCGTCAAAAAGACCGGCTGCGGCATCCCTGCCTGCGCGTTCAAGCCTTCGGCTTTCACCCTGGCCTCCGGCCTTGTCTCAATCCCTTCCGTTTGGGCGACTCTAAGTCGGCGTAAAAGCAGGTGGTACACCAGCTTTAGTTTGTAAAACAATATGATGGGCACGTTCAACACTTAACTCAGACACAGCCTTTTTTGTGTCGGTAAGTCGATCACACGACCCGTCCAGCACGAAAGGTGAGATCGGCCGCTGCACTCTGAGCCCCACTTGAGTTGGGGCTCCTTAAGCTTGTCTGGCGTTGAGCGATAGGTACAATCGCCCTTTTTCTCCGGAGCCTAGAGCCCAATGCAGCGTTTGCGTTTCACCATACACCCCCAGGCCGTCCCGTCAGGCAGTGAGTTTATTCGCCCCAGTGTCCGGGCCGTGATCCGCGACGGGGAGGAGATCTTGCTGATGTACACCGCCCGGTATGACGACTACAGCCTGCCCGGCGGTGGCGTGGATGAGGGGGAGTCCCTGACCGAGGCGTTGCTGCGCGAGGTGCGGGAGGAGGCCGGAGCCCAGGATCTGGTGATCGAGTCGGTCATGGGGGCGTACGAAGAGCTGCGCCCCTGGTATAAGCCGGATCACGATAATGTCCGGATCCTTTCCTACTGTTACCATTGTCGTGCCCGTCGACAGCTGGGGCCCAATGCCCTGGAGTCCTACGAGCTGGCCAATGGTATGGAGGCACGTTGGGTTCGCCTGGAGGATGCCATCGCCCACAACCGGGCGGTGATCGCCGCATCGGAAAAAGCAGGCTTCTCCATCGAGCGTGAGCTGTGGCTGCTGGAGTACCTGATGACGCAAACGGAAACTGTGGCGCTGACGGCCTGAGTTCAATAAAAAAAGCCGGCGCAATGCGCCGGCAAAGGGAGTTGGACTCCATCTTGGGAAGTTTAGGCCGAACGCAGCACCGCCTGACTTGGCCTGGTGGCCAGATGGGCATGCCAGGCCTGGGAGTAAAGCTGCAAAGAATGCTGCTTGAGCCTGGCTATGCGGGCACGGTCTATCTCTGTTAAGGCGTCATGCTGGCGGGTGATCTGTTGTACCTGCTGATAGATCTCGTGCTCGGCACCGTTTTTGATGGTCGCGATGGCGGACAGATGCAGCTGAACCTCGGCCAGGTGCTCGGTATCGGGCAGGCGAACCAGCAGATTCAGATCCCGATATCCGTTGGCCTTGGGATGCTTAAAGCGATTCTTCAGCGAAACGATCTCGACCTGCTCGGTGAGCGCCTGGTAGGCGGAGATCAGATCGGGGAGTTCGTCAGCAACCAGGGAGATGCGGGCCAGATCGGTTAATCGGGTGACATCTCCCTCGAGATCTGCGGCCAGCTTTTGCTCGGCACGCTCGCGGGATTTGACCTCAGGGATCAGGGCTTGCACGCCGGTCTGCATGGCGATCTGGCGGCCCAGGGCAGCCAGCTTGTGTTGCGCCAATTCGGCTTGCACATGCAGGTGGGCAAAGTTGCTCAGGGGCTGGTGTTGATCAAGCTCCACCGGTTCGATGGCGTAGAGGGCTTTGAGTGCAAGATAGAACTCTTGCTGGTCGCGGCTACCCTTTTCATCCTCTTTGCGCTGTGTCCGGAGTCCGCCCGTAGTGCGGATCAGGTTGGCGTGCGCCCCGGCGGCATGGGCCAGGGTGTGGCTGGCTCCGACGGCCTGGCTGGGTGTGGCAAAAGCCGAGCCGCCGGCCAACAGCAGGAGCATTACGGCGGTATGTAACAATCTATGCATCACATCTCCTCAGGTATGGATCTGGCACGTCGGATGAGGACGGGCCAGCTTGCCCACTGACGGTCACTCTACGTCTGTCATGCCTTGCTGGCAGCAAGTTCTCGGCGAAAGGACAGCGACCATACAGCTTTGTTAATGAGAGCCATGGCGCATTGGGCAGGAAAAACGCCGCCTCGAGGGCGGCGTGAGGGGTGTGGAGGTGATCCGGATCAGGGGGTGATCACCAGCTCTGGAAAGTGGTGTGCGACACATCGGCTGTAGTCGCCGTCCTTAAGGGCGGAGAAGGGGGTCTGGTAGCCAACGAGCTGGCAGCGATAGCTTTTGCCGTCCGGTGTGCTGGGATCCCAGGACCAGTCCTGCTCCCAGTTGATGTTCAGCGCGCCGGCGCCGTCGGCGTCGAACTGCTTCATCCCGGCGCAGCCGAGCACTTCCTCGGCGGGCACCGGGACTCCCAGATACTGAGCAAAGTTCTGAAAGTAGTCGATGCGATTGAGGGATTGGGCGATCTCTGTGCTGCCCCCGCACTCTACGCCGCCATTGATGATCTGTGTGGTGACGCCGAAGCCGGGTACCAGGCCGTTGCTGATGTCCCGTTCGTTGGGCAGCCAACTGCCGTCGATCACGTGGAGCATGCTGGGCTTGGGAGGTTGAGGGTAGACGAAGAAGAAGACCGCACTGGCCAGGTTCAGCCAGGTATCGGCGACCCGGGCGGGATCGTCCAGCAGTACTCGGACGTCGCCGAACATGGCGTCGGAGAAGGGACCGTAGTTGTAGTTGTAACTGAGTTGCTTGGCCCCCCGTCCGAAGTAGCTTTTATAGTCGCCGTCGGGGAAGGTGCCACAAGGCCAGGTCTGTCCCTGCCAGGTATCGGGGTTGCACTCCCCGTTGTAGCCCCCCCGCATCTCCTCGGTCCAGCCCATCTCCCGCACATGCACCAGGCCCTGGCGCCATTCGGGTACCTCCCAATGGGCGGTATGGCCGCCGGTCTCCTGAGTAAAGTGGGCAAACATGGTGGCCAGGGAGCGGCGGCAGATGGCATCGGCGTCGCGGCCGTCGTTGTAGTCACCACAAAACGCCGGGAACTTGCCGACGGCCTGAAGCAGGTGACGGTAGGTGTATTCCGGCGCACGACGGGAGAAGAGATGTTCCCAGTCGTTGTCGCTGATCAGGGACTCGACCCGTTGTACATTGCCTGGGTTGGTCCCCAGGCCAGGGGCGATGTGTTCCACTTCGGTGTTATCCAGGGTGCGGATGGAGGCACGCACAGATGCCATCAAGGGGAAATCGGTGAGGCTGGCTTCGGTGGCATCCAGTTGTGCCTGAGTCAGGCTATAGCTTCCGCTGCCAGAGTTCGCGCCGTTATCGCCGCCCTCCGCTCCACTGCCTCCATCACTGCCAGAGTCCCCCGTATCACCGCCACCATCCGGGGCATCGCCAACCGCCATCCAGGGGGTTTCCCATTCGTTGGCGACCTGAGCATCCGGAGACTGGCCGGCCTCCGCCCACCACTTCGCTTCGTAAAGGATCCCGTTCAGGGTGACCTGGCTGCCTCCGGAATAGGCCAATGTGGGGTCATAGGGGGTTGCGGCCAGCAACTGGCCACACAGTAGCGCGGCTGCCAACAGGGGGTAGTAGGTTTTCTTCACTGTGAACTCCTTTTCACTGGGCGTGCGTCCGTTGCACGCCAGGAAAGCTAGTCGACGAGAGTGACTTGGGCCAGTCCGTTTGCGGTCGAATAGGGGAAAAAATGACACCGTTGTCTTTTTTCCCCTGTAAGGGCACTGCCTGGTGACAAATGTAAATTTTGTTAAATGTTGTCGGCGAGTGACTCGTGTTCGATTGGCGGCGTCTAGCTTTGAATCTGCTTTCCGGACTTGGAGGGCCGATCACTATGGCAAGGAGCGCTTATGATCATCAGGGATCTTTTTTTACTTTTATTACTTTCACTCCTCCTCTCGATTTCCAGTGGTGTCAGTCATGCATCGGGAGTCCATGACATGGCTCAGGTGATGCGCCTGGTGCGGGATCAGGATGTCACTCATACCTCGGTGCAAAGTGGTCGCTGGCAGGAGGAGTCCACCTGGGGAGGGCCAGTACCGGGAGACGGTGCCCGGGTACGGATCTTGTCGGGCCACAAGGTTCAGGTTCGCAATGTGGAATCGGCTCGAATGCAGAGCATCAAGGTCGAGGGGACGCTTTTCTTTGCCCCGGCACGTAATACCGGGCTGAGTGTGGACACTCTGGTGGTTACCGCGACTGGGACCTTACAGGTGGGGACCCCGGAGTCTCCTGTACAGTCAAACCGCACAGCCCGCTTGGTGTTTGACGATCTTGGCCCATTTGTCACGGATGATGTGAGCCATCCGGACTATGACCCTTATAAGCTGGGCCTGGGGTTGATCGCCATGGGCAAGGTGGTGATGCATGGCACCGAGGTGACCCCTTATGCCAGCTTCGATGGCGCGTATGCGGGTTCCTCTGTCCTGAACCTGGATAGCCTTCCGGGGGATTGGCGTGTGGGGGATGTGTTGGTTCTGGCGGGCACCCAGCGGGATGCCCTGGGGGATGAGCGGCGTACGATTGTCGAGTTGGATCCGGTGAATAGCCGGGTGGTCCTGGATGAACCCCTGGCACTGGATCATGTGGTTGCCGAGCATACCAAGCCCGGCTTGGTCCTCAAGGTCCATGCGGCCAACCTGAGCCGCAATATCGAGCTGGTGACGGTTGCGGGTAAGGAGTCAGAGCAAGTCGTCCATACCGAGTACACCAATAAGGTGGCCGAATTCACCGGACGGGGTCATGTGATGATGATGAGCGCCGATGTGACGATCAGCCATGCCCGCTTTGCCAATTTGGGGCGCAGCAATAAGCTGTATGGTGCCAATATCACGCTGGACGATGACGCGGGCAATATTACCCATATTGGGGTGAATCCCATTGCTCGCTATCCGCTGCATTTCCACCGGACCGGCAGCGATGGTATCGCTCAAGTGAGTGGGAATGTGGTGGATGGCTCGCCCGGTTGGGGGCTGGTCAACCATTCCTCCTACGTCAATTTTGATAACAACGTTGCCTATGATGTGCGGGGCGCGGCGTTTGTCTCGGAGGCGGGGGATGAACTGGGGCGCTTTGTCGGCAACCTGAGTATCCGGACCCTGGGTGAGGTGGGGCTGAGCTTCAATCCAAGGGTTGGTCCCAGTCGCAATATTGAAGGTAAGGAGGATCCGGCCGGCCAGGGTCATGGCTTCTGGATCACCTCCCATGGTCTGGAGGTCGTTGGCAACCTGGCCAGCGGCGCGGGCAAAGAAGCCTTTTCCGTCGCAGGGGAAGGGATCGACGGGGCCGACGAGCGTGGGCTTGTGGTCAGTGGCTTGGTTCACCCTGAACAGTTTCCGCCGAATGCCCTGGTAGAGCCGGATCACCCCAGTATTCTGTTCCGTGACAATACCGCTTATGGCAGCACCCGAGCGCTTCAGGTGTATAAAAATGCGGTGAAGTGGGGGAACTGGGACCTCATCGATGGTTTCACTGGCTGGTCTATTGGTGAAGGGGCCATATTCTGGTATGCCCACCGTCTGGTCTTTCGGGATACCGTTCTTATTGGCGATCGCAATGCGCCCTCAGGCAATGGGATCCATGCGACGGCATCGACAGACAATATCTCTAGCCATCTCTACCTGGCCCCCCATATCGAAGGGTTCGATGTGGGTGTCGTGTTGCCGGCGAAGAGCCGCTTTAATGCCATCGCCGGGGCCACTCTGGATAACCTGAGGGATATAGGTTACAGCAAGCGGATCGATCGCGGTCATACCTCTAAGGTGTTGGGCCCTATCCAGTTCCAGAACAGCCTGCCGTTCAGCCAGGTGCCGCTGTTTGCCCATATTGAGTGGCATAGCAACGCCTTCAATGGGGTGATCACTTCGTTGCCTACGTCCACGGTGACCATCGATGGATCTCTCGTCGGTAAGGATGGCACGGTACAGCAGCTCTATCTGACGGAGCTTCAGGCACCCGAATACGTGCCTTATGTCACCGGTAACTTTACCTCCCAGATGCTGGAGAATATCCATGTCGAGTGGCTGGACAAAACCAATGCCGAGCTGAGTCTGTTACCCGAGTATGTGGTGGATGAAAAGACGACGGTCCAGGCAGGGCAGTGGCTCAACGGTGGAGCCATCCCGGCCTCGGCCGAACCCGTCTTAGGCACGGACCTTTCCATTGATGCCGTGGCAGGACATATCGAAGATCTGCCTCCTATCCGTCTGGGCTGGCTGGATGAGGTGAGTCTGGCTCCTGCACAGACTCAGGTGACGCTGGATCTGACCGGAGTTTTCTATGATGTGGAGGGGGATGCGATCACCTATGAGCTTACCGAGAGCTATCCGAAGGGCAGTGCCGTCAGCCTGACGCAAAATGGCGACGAGGTGTCCATTGAGCTGGCTGCACCGACGAGTGAGCCGGTCTGGGTGAAGATCCGGGCGAAGGACCAGAATGGCTATAGGGGTCGTGACTGGGACTATGTCGGGGCCTTGTTGCGGCGCTAATGGTTTTTAGCTCTTGGATTGGCTCATAAAAAAGCCCGGCTTCCATGGAAGCCGGGCTTTTTCTTGCTGCCCTAGTGGTTCGAGATGAGGTCGGGTTGAGCAAAGAGGGCGATAGCCTGTTTGGGTAACCAACCGGTGAGTTCGTTGCTGAGCTCCACCTGGAGCCAATCCCCCTCCTGGCGCAGCAGGATAAACTCGGTTCCCTGGTGCAAAGGAGCGGTAAAGGCGGGAGCAAACACCTGTCCGGGTCCCTTGCGACCTGTGACTTCCTGACTCAGGATCACCCCGTCGGGTGTCATCGCTGGGTAGGCGCGATGCAGCTCCTGGCTGGCCGCAGCGATCAGAAGCAGTACCAAGGCCAGATGGGTCAACTGACGCTCGTGGCGATCACCGCTGCGCAGGGCACGCCACAGGGCCAGCCAGAACAGCAGGTAGAGGGCATAGCACAGGGCTTGCCAGGCGGGGTGGCCGCTGTAGTAGGAGAGGGTCCCCAGCCAACCTTGATCGAACCGTTTCGGCAGATCGTCCAGCCGCGCATCCCTGGCCTGGGCCAGATTGTGGCGGATCCCGTCATCACTCGGGGCCAATGTGGCGGCACGTTGCAGCCAGAGGATGCTGTCGCCATATTGCCCGGCGTGGAAGTAGCTGCTGCCGATGTTGTAGCTCAGGGTGGCCGGATCCAGCGACGGTTCGTTGATCAGCCCAGCCAGTTTGGCCGCAACATTTCGATGCTCTCGACGGGCCTGCTGGGGGTGGGCCTCGTCCAGCAAAAGCGCTTGGCGATATTGCAGTTCCAGCGCCTCCAGTTGGGCATGAAGCGGCAGGGTCGCCGTTTCGGCGTTAACCAAGGGGGTGGATAGCAGGGTGCTGGTGGCCAGCAGTGCCAGGCAAAGCGGCAGGGCGGTGCGCTGCTTCAAGGCGGTGCGACGCTCCAGGGCGCGCTGCTGGCGCTCGATCCGCTTGACCGCCTGGCGCAGGGCAAGCAGATCAAGCTCGCTGCTGGGACCTTGTGGGGCGTAGCGATCGGCGTGTCGGCTGAGGAAATCAACCAGGCAGGCCTGGGCCTGGCGCTCTTTGCTACCGAGACGCTGTTGCAGGCTGGCGGCGCCCAGTTGGGAGGGGGCGATCCCCAGACGATGCTGGCAGTAGTCGCTCAGGGCCAACCAGGGATCGTTCGCGACATTATGCTGGAACTTGGCAAACGGCCCCTGTCGGTGTTTGGCCAAGGCGCGGCGCAGCGCCGGGGGTAACAGGGTCAGCAGCATCAGCAGCGGCGGCAGCAGCAGGGCTGGGAGCAGCAGGTACTCCTGCCAGCGTTGCCACAAGGAGGGGGAGGCCGAGACGCCTTGCTCCAGGGACTCGCCCCAGCGATGGGCCCAGATCCCCTCGGGATCGGCGTCCACCTGGTTGCGCAGATCCAGCCCGGCATTGGCTTGAAGATCAGACAGGCTGAAATGTTCGGCTTCGGTCACGATCAGGGGCTGTGCATCCAGGGTAACGGCATCATACTGGCCGCTTTGAGGATCAAAGTAGGGCACCTCGATGGCGGGGATCGCCTCGGTCGTCGCATGTTTCGGGAACAGGTTCAGGCGGAAGGTGCGTTGTTGATCCCGAATGATCGCGGCGCTGGCAGCGTTGGGCAGATCAAAGTCCGACTGCAGGGCCTCATACTGGTGCAGGTTGGGCAGGCGCAGGGCTTCCAGATCCGGGTGGGCGATGTTTAAGCGGTACTGTACCGGCTCGCCCTGCTGGACCGCCTGGGGGCTGATATCGAGATCGATCTTCGGGCGGCCGATGATCCCGGAGAAATGCGCCGGCGCCCCTTCGGGCAAGGGCTTGACCGTCAAAGTGAAGGGCTCGGCCCGGGCCATCAGGCGGGTGGTAGCCCGATTGCTGCCATCGTCGAAGAAGTCGTTATCGAAGTAGGCTGGATAGCGGGAACCGGTGAACTGACGGCGATTACGTGAGGCGATCTCGTTATCGAGGCTGACCAGCAATAGGGGGGCATCGAAGCGGAACTCGCCGGCCTGGGTGGGCTCAATCACGATATCAAAGCGGATCGCCAGCCGATGATCGCCGAGATCTTCCCATTGGGCGATCAGGCGGCGGCCGGAGACCGGCAGGCCGATGCTGGAGAGGGCGGATTCATCGGGCTTATCCCAGGCTTGGTGGACCCGGATCCCGGCCGATTCCAGTTCCGGCAGCAGGATATCGACGGCGCGCAGGGCGAAGATGGGATCGGTGAAGGTCCAGATCCCCTGCAGTCGGACACTCTGGCCCAGATAGATCTCCGACTCCGAGCGCGTCACTTCGAAGCTCATGGAGTCACGCAGTTCCGGCGCCTGAACCGTGATGGGCTGAGGTTCGGTGCGGTGTTGTTGGCCGCTGTCCGGGTGCACCAGGGTGATGCTGGGCAGGATCAACTCACCGCTCTGGCGGGGCGTCACTTGCACCGTATAGGCCATGCCACTGTGCTGCTCTCCGCGGTAGGGGACGGGATCGGAGATCCGCACGGTGAAGTCATCGGATGCTTCCGCAGTCACTGTGATCGGCCCCTGGGGCGGTGTCTGGGACCAGATCCGCCATTCGCTGGCTTGGCCCAGCCAGAGGGTGGACTCAGGGGCGTCAAGGCTCACCTGCCACGCATCGGCGGATGCCGGTTCGGCATGGGCTTGGGGCCCCAGGGCGCACAGAGCGAGCAAACCGCTGCTCAGTGTCTTGAAAAAGTTAGATTTAGTCATCAGTTACCAGTCCTGTGTCACCTGGGTTTGTTGGCGTGGGGCAGTCATGCGCATCTCTTGCTCTCGCTGCTGTGCCTGCTGGAGGATCTCCTCGGCACTGATGTTGGATTGGGGAAGTTCGGTTTGATCCAACTGCTGGGCCTGGTCGTCGGCCTGGCCCTCTTCATCCCCCTGTTCGTCACTGGACTCGCTTTCGCCGTCCGGGGTGTCGCCCTCGGAATCGTTATCGCCCTCGGAATCCTGTTTTTCACCGTCATCCGATTGGTCAGATGGGTCCATCTGGTCGGCCTGATCTTCTTGCTCTTCATCCCCAAGGGCTTCCCGGCGCAGCGTCAGCCACTCCAGATTCTTGGCGCTATTGAGGTGATCCGGCTGTTGGCGCAGTACAACCTGGAGAACCCGCATCGCCTCATCGAAGTAGAGGTTGGGATCGGTAAAGAAGTCGGGATCTTCGGGATCGAACAGGCTGGGATCGATGTAGCCGTCGCGATCCAGCATCTGTTGCTTACGTTCGACCTCCTGGCCTTGCTGGAGCAGGGCGGTAGCCAGGTTGTAGTTGGCCAGGACCGCAGTCTCCATCTTCGAGGTGTTCTGGATAATGTGACGGTATATCTCGGCGGCCTGACCGGGTTGGTAGTCATCCAACAGGCTCTGTGCATGGACACTCTGCTCGGCGATGGTCAGAGTGCGCCAGTTTACGGGCTCGGACTCCATCGCACTCAACTGAGCGCTGAGCAGCACCAGACCGGCGGCACCGAGGCGGGCCGTGGCGGCACGTCGGCTGCGCCACAGCAGCAGCGCCAGGCACAGGCCGGCCAGGGCGAGGAAGTAGGGATAGCCCTCCTGATAGCTCAGGTGCTCGCCCTGCTGGCGGTCACTGCCGGGCCATACCAGACGTAGCTGATTGATCAGCTCAGCCAGGTCGAAGCGAGCGGTACCGACCGGGAAGAAGATCCCCTGCTCGGCGTTTTCGGCCAGGGTACGCAGGGTGGCGGCGGACATCTTGCTCCAGTGTTCACGATCGCCATCCAGGGCCCAGCCGTTGCCGTCCCGCAGGGGTACACGGGCGCCGGTACGGGTGTCCCCCAGGCCAATCACCATCAGGCGGATCCCCAGCTCGTTGAGGCGTGCCATGACGGGGGCCGTGTCACCATCGAGATCTTCGCCGTCACTGATCAACACCAGATCCACCGCCGGGGCTTCTTCGCTGATCATCTTATCCAGCACCAGCTCCAGGGCCTGGGCGATATTGGTGCCCCCCTGGTTGACGGAGCCTGGGCCCAGGCCGTCGAGCAGGCCGTTGAGGAACGCCTTGTCGTTGGTCAGGGGGGAGAGGATCGAGGCGACACCAGCGAAGGCGACCAGGGCGAAGCGGTCCGATGGACTCTGATCAACGGTCTGGAGGATGGCGTGGCGTGCGACTTCCAACCGGTTTGGTCTCGCATCGGCAGCCAGCATCGACATGGAGACATCGACGACGAAGACCAGATCCCGGCCCTGCTCGTTGATCGGCTTGGGTTTGGGGTTCCAGCCCGGGCGGGCCAGGGCCAGTACCAGGGCGGTGACGGTCAACAGCAAAAGCAGCAGGTTGAGGCGCTGCCAGCGCAGGGTCAGAGGACGCTGGCTAAAGCGCTGCAGGCTGCGTTTCTGTCGTTGGCGCTGGTAACCCAGAAGGACCAGCAGGGCAGGGAGCAGTGCCAGGAGCACGAGCCAGGCCGGTGCGAGGAAGGTAAAGGCGCTCATCCGTTGCTCCTTAGCCAGGTGGCACTGAGCAGGCTGGCCAGCAGCAGGCAGAGTAAAGCGAGTGCGGCGGGCAGTTGGAAACTGGGTTGCTGCTCTTCAAAGGCCACATGGTGCAACTTGGAGGTCTCCAGTTGATCGATCACTTGGTAGATCTGGTGGAGGGAGCGGTAGTCGTGGGCCCGCTGGAAGATCCCACCGGTGCTTTCGGCCATGGCTTGTAGCACCAGATCGGCTTCGCTGGTGTTGTCGTCCAGCGAGACTCGTCCGGCACTGCCCTCGACTTTGTGGTCAAGCGGTGTGCCGAGGCTGATGGTGTAGACGGTGATCCCATACTCCTTGGCCATGGCGGCGGCCATCAGTGGACTGTAAGCACCGGCGTTGTTTTCACCGTCGGTCAGCAGGATCACCACCTTGTTTTCGATGGGATCGGCTTCGGCCCCGAGATTCTGCTCATACTGATGCAGCTGTGCCACCGCCAGGGTGACCGCATCACCGTAGGCGGTGCCATCCATGTCGGGGCGGCTTTCCGGCTCGATATCCTCGGCCATCTTGGCCAGGGCGTGATGACTGGTGGTCAGCGGCACTATGGTGTGGGCATAGCGGGCGAAGGTGATCACCGAGATGAGATCATTGGGTCGTCCCTGCTGGGTCTCACCGTCGCCCAGGACGAACTCCTGCAACACACGCAGGGCCCCGTCCATGCGAGAGATCCGATCTCCATCCATGTCCATGTTGATGTTCATGGAGGTGGAGATATCCACCACCATTGAGATGGCGATCCCTTCTGCCTGCTCACTGTGCTGGGGGATCAAGCGGTAGGGCTGAGCGAGGGCGACGATCAGTGCAGCCAGTGCAGCCAGACGCAGCAAGGTCGGCAGCCAGAGTAAGCGCTGACGTTCACTCTGAGGTAAGTCTTGCAACAGGGGCAGGTGGGAATACTGCAGGCTGGAGTGGCCCGTCCGGGCGGGACGGAATAGCCACAGGGCCAGCATAGGCACCAGCAGCAGCAGCCAGAGTAGCTGAGGGTAAGTGAAGTTCACGGCTTGGCCTCCAGTTCGGGGGAGGTGCCGGTAGCTGGCACGGCTTCATAGGCCAGGCACAGCTCGATGAACCCCTGATGGCGCTCGACATGAGTCATGGGGGTAAACCTAAGGTGTTGGTAGCGTTGGCTGCGGGGATCCGAACTCTCCTGGTCCAGGGGATCCGGTTGCCCCATCCTGAGTACACAGGCGCGCAGCTCGGTCCAGGGCAGAGCCTGGGTATCGGCTTTGATCGCGTGGCGCAGTTGCTCCAGGGTGATCGGCTTGACAACCTTGGGCCTGGCAAGGCGCCGTTGCACCATCATTCCGGCGGTGATAGCAAGCAGTAGCAGGACGACGCCCCACCGCGAGGGCCTCAGCTTGACGGGTTGTTCGGCCTCTTGTCTGAATTGCTCGATCCCCTGCTCCTGGGCCTCGCTGTCATCGAAGGTGCTGTTTACCGTCAGGGTGAGGGCATTGATGGGAAGTTGGGTGCGCTGCTCGCCCTGGTGCAGGGTGATGCTCAGGGGGGGGACAGCATGATCGCCCGCCGAGGGCGCCAGGAGGACCAGTTCGAACTCCTGTTGCCAGTAGCTGCCCCGCCATTGGGGAGCGTTCTCCGGCAGTTCGAGTACCCGCAATCGGCCCCAGTGGGCGGGACCGGGTACGAGCAACTCGGGATGGGCACCGTCCGGGTAGGCCAGGGTTACACTCAGGGTGATCTGCTGGCCCGGGGTGATGTGGGCCGGACTTACGGTCACAGGCAGCGCTTCTTCGGCCAGAGATGAGAAGGGCAGCAACAGGCAGAGCAGGCCAGCTTGCAACAGGGCAACCCAGCGCTGGGTATTGGCTCTAGTCATGATGGCCTCCGGGATTGCCGCTTTGACACAGATGGAAGTAGGCCAGCAGGGTGGTCAGGGGATCCTTCTCCAGGGGGTGACGGATAAAGTCGATCCCGGTCTGGCGGAAGATCTGCTGACGCTGTTTGAGCCGCTCGTTCATCTGTTGCTCAAAGGCTTGCTGGGCTGGTGGGTGATCCAGATCCAGCCAGGCGGTGTCGGGTACTTCACTGTCGGCCAGGTGGATCAGGCCGCCGCCGCGCAGGGTGAGCTCCCTGGGATCGTCGATGGCGATGGCCAGCACGTCGTGATGTTGTCCCAGCTGACTGAGCAGGTCCTGCTCGCGATGGGCCTGGTCGGGATCGCGCTGGAAAAAGTCTCCGAGCAGGACGATCACCGAGCGTTTGAGGCGTCGCTGCTGCAGGTGATGCAGGGCGTCGGCCAGGCTGGTGCGCTCGCCGTCGTGACGGGCCGGGAGCATCAGTTGGGCCAGGCAGCGGATCAGCGAATCCCGGCCAGCCGCCGGTGGACGCCAGGGGGTTGCCTGGTTGCCATACTCCAGCAGGGCGATGCGGTCATTGTTGCGCAGCGCAGCAGTGCCCAGCAGGCTGCAGATCTGGGTCGCACTCTCCAGGCGTGACACCCGCTCGCTCGACCAGGCGAAGGAGGGGGAGCGATCCACTACGAAGATAAGATCCCGCTCTCGCTCCTCCAGGAAACGCTTGATGTGGACCTCACCGGTTCTGGCGGTGACGTTCCAGTCGATGGCGCGTACGTCGTCACCCGGGGTGTAACGGCGCACTTCGTCAAACTCCAGGCCCTGGCCTTTGAATATCGAGGCGTAGTGACCGCACAGCAGGTGATTGACCCGGGCGCGAGTGAAGATCTGCAACTGTTGCAGGCGTTGGTCCAGCTCAGGTTGCATGATCAGGCGTCCGGGATTGCCACACTGGTGAGCAGTTGCTCGATCAGGGCATCGCTGGTGAGCCCCTTGGCTTCTGCCTGGTAAGTCAGGGCAATACGGTGGCGCAGGATATCCGGGGCCAGGCTGCGGATGTCCTGAGGCAGGACATGATCACGACCTTGCATCACGGCCAGGGCCCGGGCGGCCATGGCCAGGGCGATGGAAGCCCGGGGTGAGGCACCGAATCGGACCAGCCCATCTTCCAGGCCATAGGCATTGGGATCCCGGCTGGCGCTGATCAGGTGGATGATATAGGCCTCCAGAGCCGGGGCCAGGTAGATGGATTCCATTCGGGCCGAGAGGGCTTCGAGATCTTCACGATTGAGGATCGCCTCGATGGTGGCCTTCTGGCTTGGACGAGACATGCGGCGCATCACTTCCAGCTCTTCGTCGAAGCTGGGGTAGGTCACCGTCAGCTTGAACATGAAGCGATCCAGCTGGGCCTCTGGCAAGGGGTAGGTACCCTCCTGCTCGACCGGGTTCTGGGTTGCCAACACCAGGAAGGGGTGGGGCAGGGGGTTGATCTCCTGGCCCAGAGTAACCTGCTTCTCCTGCATCGCTTCGAGCAGGGCGGATTGCACCTTGGCCGGAGAGCGGTTGATCTCATCGGCCAGGACGATGTTGGCGAAGATGGGACCCTTTTGGGCGTGAAATTCGCTCTTGGCCGGGTTGTAGATCAGGGTACCGGTCAGATCACCTGGCAATAGATCCGGGGTGAACTGCACTCGGCTGAAGTCCAGTCCCAGGGCCTGGGCCAGGGTGTTTACGGTCAGGGTTTTGGCCAAACCGGGGATCCCTTCGATCAGCACATGACTCTTGCACATCAGGGCCAGGATCAGGCGGTCGACCAGATCTTGCTGACCGACAATAACTTTACTGATCTCCTGACGCAGGGCGTGAAGCTTGTCGTTGAGTTCGCAGCTTTGCTCGCCGCAAAGCTGAATGTTTGGGATGGATTGGTCCATAGCGCTATCGGGAACTCTTAGTGAGGTTTGTTATGCCCGCATTATATGGAGAGCTGGGTCAACAAACAGGTTTCATCGCGATTTCTGGGGGGGATTTATTCTTTTTTACCTAGGAGGTGACTAGCTTTGCGCTCGTTGTGAAGAAAAATTATCGGTCGGTCTGTGGGGAAGTGAAATGTGGTGCACTAAGGCTGTTCAACGCTTGACTGGCTAAGAGTCTGAGCTGGGTACTGTTCCTGGCCGCGTGCTTGTGAATCAGCGTCGCTGGCTGGGCGTTCTTTTTTTCAAAAATGGCGGGTCGGTATCCAATCTCTTCGCTGGAGGAGATTGCCGGTTGGTACAGCCTATCGAGGGGAAGGCGATGGCTCGGTGAGGTGATGAAGGAGAGCTGGGGGGATGGACGGGGCGGTGGTGGCTGACATGCCAATGGCCCTGATCTGTCACGGACCGTCTACACAGACCCAGGCCTTGTTCGAGGACTTTCCCTGTCTGCTGTCAGCTCCCAGCAGTTAGCTAAGACGGGATGGTTTCAGGGGAGAATTCAATCGCCCCAACATCAAGCGATATAGAGCCCAAGGTCGAGTGACACTTGGCCAGACTTGGTCCTGTCAGGAAACCGCATTCCTCCAGTTATAAAGAAAAGCTCTCTGGTTTTGTCGCTTATTTTTAAAAACATACTCTGGGCTGGTTGTTTTTTGGTAGTGGTATTTTGAGCGTTTCGTGTTTGTTTTTTGAACTTTTGCGTTCCATTAAGAAATATCCAGTTTCTTGTGACAATGTTTTTTAATGGAAATGCTCAGTGGTGAGTTGTTTGCGGCTGTGACCGACCTAGTGTTTGATTCATGATTTGGTAAAGGTTGGTAATGCGCCTGTTGTGCGTTTGTCTGTGAAAATGTGTTAATTGATGCTTGCGCATTCAGCTGTGACTTTTTAGCGGTGCCGTTTTTGGTAACATTTTGCCAGCCAATTACATTCGATCTCATTTTTGTTCGAACTTTGTTTACCTGTTGGTTCACGCAACGAGCAATTAATTTTTCCATCCCTTTAGAGAGTCGGTTAAATGCGCTGTGACGATTATAAATGCTCGGTTGATAGGGGTTCCTTCTCACAGTTTTGTGGGGTTGGAAGAATAATTTTGTGTTGCTTGTGAATGTAAATGGATTAGGACACAACGATAATGATAAAAAATAAGTTAGTGATGGCGATGGCGCTTGCGGGAATGAGTGTCTCCGGTATGGCCTTGGCGGCGCAACCCAACATCGTGTTGGTCAGCATGGATGGGGTGCATCCAGACTCTCTGCAAGCCTTTGGCAACAGTTTTACCAATGCGCCTCTGGAACGCGTCGACTCCCTGGCTCAGGGCTCTGTCGTCTTTAAAAACGCCCATACCCCCGCCTCCACCTTTACCACGGCAACCAATGCTATCCTCACCGGTCTCTACCCGCACCAGAGCGGCATCCTAGGGAACAACCAGGTGTGGCAGACCCCGGCTCAAAATCTGCTGGATCTGCTGCCGGCAGACTACTTCACCGCCGTGGTGGGAGATGAGACCTATGTGACCCCATCCACCGCCTATCAATGGGGTTACGCATCCAGTGTCGATGCGCCGATGGATCCCGTCAGCCAGTCTCCCCGTGATCCCTCCCTGTTCGGCAGCTGGGCAGCTGGTGCTCTGGCGAAGGCCAATGGTAGCCCGCTGTTTATGATGGTGAATATCGCCGATCCTCAGCTGGAGTTTTTTGGTGCGACGGACGATGAAGGTAATCTCATCGACATCAATGAGAGCGAGAGTCACCTGCGTTACGACTATGCCGGGGACAGGGATGTGGTGGTGTCTGCCCCGCTGAACCCCAATGGCCCACTCACCAAGCCTGAGCTGGAGCGCTACCTGACCAGCGTCAGCCGTGGCGACAAGGCGGTCGAAGAGGTGCTGACTGCTCTGGACGGGGTGATGGACAATACGGTCGTGATCTTCTACTCCCCTCAGGGTTGGGCCCTGCCCTTTGGCGGCTCCAATGTCTGGCAGCAAAGTGCCCATGTGCCAGTACTCGTCAAGGGCCTGGCGGACGGTGAGTTTGCCTTTACGCCTTCAAACCTGAATGCCCAGGTTTCCCTGCTGGATCTCTACCCCACCATCCTGGAGATCAGCGGCGCAACGGCGCCAGAGAGTATGGGCCAATCCCTGCTGCCCCTGCTCAAGGGCCAAGTCGACAGCGCCGATCGCAGCCGAGTGTTTAAAACCTATCACGAGGATGCGGCGTACAAAGTTCGGCCGATGCGTGCGGTGCAAAGCGACAGCTTTGAGTACATCTTCAACCCGTGGGCGAACGGCGAAGTCACCATGACCTCACCTGGCCAGACCACGGATGCTTTTAGCGAGCTGACGGATCCGGATTTTTACACCCTGCGACCGCTTGAGGAGTTCTACCCGTTGGGGCAGGATCCGGGCACCCTGACCAACCGGGTGGATACCACAGATCCGATCGAAGCGACCGCTCTGGCAGGATTACGTCGGGACCTTATCGACTGGATGGTCGAAACCCATGATCCGGCTCTGGTTGCCCATCAGTACCGCCATTCCCCAACCTTCCTCAGTACCTGGACCTATCTGCTGGACAGTGCCGCCACGGCACGCCAGGGGATCGGCCGTGATGTCACCGACGCCACCCTGCTGGTGCAGGATGTGCACTACAACCATCGGGTGAGCGATGGCGTGCTCAGCATCGATGCGGCCAAGGGCGTGCTGGCCAATGATCAGCGTGGCGACAGCGATACCCTGATTGCACAGGTGGTTGATCAGCCTGTACTGGGTACCCTGGATGGGAATGCCATTAATGCCGATGGCAGTTTCGTCTACACCCCGAATCCCGATGCCGTAGGGGTGGATCACTTTACCTATCAGGCCGGTGGTGAAACTGCCCGGGTCAGCATCAACCTGGTTGGTGAAGGGATCCTCTCTATTTTGCATGAAGAGCATTTCGATCAATTTGAACACAATGCCGATTTTGCTACTGATGCCCCAGAGTGGCATGTCGAACGGGGCCCTCAGGGAACTGCCTGGCAGGTAGGTGCCCAGCGGCCGGCGAGCATTAAGGGTGGCGGTGCCTCAGTGGGTGATCACGCCGAGGGTGCAGGTTTGCGGGTCCGTCAGGGGGCGAAGACCTATAGTCAATTTGATATCGGTGAAAACCGTGAAGTTCGTGTGCAGTTTTTTGCTAAAGCGCGGGCTAATAAAGCTGTGCCCGATGGCACCTATGAATACCCCATCGAGTGGACTCTGGATGATCCGAGTAACCAGAACGCCCAGTGGAACAAGCTGGACGCTGTCTACTTGGAGCAGACCGCGAACGGGGACGGTGTAAATTTCGTTGACACTGAATGGCAGCTGTTTGATAAGCGCATCTCGTTGGATGGCTTAGACACCTCCGGGTCAAAGCTTGCCTTGCGTTTCAGCTGTTACCAAGCGGCGACAAATAACAATACCGGTACCTTCCTGGATGTGGATAACCTGATCATCTTCGGTGAGCCGGTTCCGCCGAGTTTCGAAGGCGAAGTCCTTAACGGTGGCCGAGCTTCTGTGGGGGCGAATTACACTGGAAACCTGAGAGAGTTCGTCAACAACCCGACCGATACCATGACATTCGCTGTGGTGAGTGGGCCAAGCTGGCTGAAGGTTAATGAGCTCGGTGCTTTGTCGGGAACGCCACAGGATGCAGATATTGGGAACAATGAATTTGCCATTGAACTCACGACGGGCAGTGACGTTGCTAAAACGCTCCTACAGATTGAAGTCTTTAAGACACCGGACAACCGGCCTCCTGTGATGGATCAGGAGCAGTACCAGGCCGATGCCATGGCTGGCGTGCCCTTTAGCCTGACGCTCAGCGCCACGGATCCGGATCTGGAATACGGCGATGTGTTGACTTTCCGTGCTCCGGCCGCCCCTGACTGGTTGAATGTGATCTCCAATGGCGACAATACCGGCACCCTGAGCGGTACACCGTCTGACTCGGATGTGATCCCGACGCGCTTTACTGTGACCGTGACGGATCAGCATGGCGAGTCGAGCAGCTCCGAGGTGACCATCAATGTGGTGGGCAAGGTGGATGCCCCAACTTTCGTTGCCGACTCCCTGATGCACAATGCCTTGACCCAGCTTCCGGTGGAAGGTGCGTTGAATACCGATTACGCGGGCTCTCTGGAACTGGTCTATGAGCTGGTAACCACTTCTACCTGGTTGGAAGTGTATCCAGATGGCACCTTGGGCGGTACGCCACCTAAGGATTTGGAACTTGGCGAGCATACCTTCCAGGTATCGGTGACCGACGGCTTTAATGAGAAGACTCCTGGCACCCTCGTTATCACGGTGGAGGCGAATAACAATGAAGCCCCAGCCTTTGATGAGTGGCGCTTTATTGCCGAGGGCACCGTTGGCGAGGAGCTTGAAGGAGAGGTGACTGCGACCGATCCGAATGACTTCGATCAGGGCCGCTTGGTCTACAGCATTCAGGGTGCGCCTGAGTGGCTGGTCTTTAACTCCGATGGCACTTTCTCTGGAACGCCGACCGAAGCCTTCAAGCGCAGCTTCGTTGTCACGGTAACCGATCGTATTGGTGCAACCGACGATAGCTTGTTGGAACTGGACATCAGTCCTGCACCGACGACAGAGAAGAAGAAGGATAGCGGTAGCTTCTCCTTCGGAGCACTGGGTCTGGTGGGCCTGCTCGGCCTGCTGCGTCGCAAAATGCTGCGTCGTTAATCCAGCAACAGGTGCTTCGAGCCCTATTGGAAGCGCCTTAGGGCTAGCCTAAGCCTCCTACGAAGAAAAAGCCGGTCAGGTAAACTGACCGGCTTTATTTATGTTCAGCCATTGGTGTTGGTGATTCGGTGTCATAACTGGGAACTGCACTGGGAGACGAGCAAATCGCCGGGAGATGCCACCATGTCACTCGGGAGAGGACAGTGCGCACGATAGGATGGTCATTGGGAACATCTGGCCCGGGTGAAAATGAGGTCGCATTGGGATAGGTAAGATCGCACAAAATTACAGTAAGAAGACTAATAGCCAAGTACAGCCTTGGTGAAGAACTGTACAAACGGTTCCGCTCACTGGTGACTTGGGGTCGCTGGCGAGTGACGAATGTCATTATATTTCTTCTTTTACTTGCCCTAATAGAACGACTCACCCAAGACGCGAACGAAACCCTCTGCTTGCTTGCATCAATAAATCACAATGGATCTCATGCAAAGTGCTTCGATAGCCCGCCTACAGCATTGAACATCTTCCTGCTTCGGATGACAGTCGGCAGATTCTGATGCCGTGAACATCCTTACCCTATTCCTTAGTTAAGTTGTTGGTTTTGTAGTAAAAAGCAACTTGTTGATTTTGTGTCAACTTGCTGGATTACCATTAGACTTAGGTCGAGCTATCCAATCTCATTGGCTTATCTGACTATCCATCTACCAGCGCGCAAGACGCTGGAAACACTCGCAGGATGTCGGAGAGGTAATGTTGATGATCAATGCACGGAAGAAGCCCCTGGTGGTAGCGATCTCGTTGGGCTTGGCAAGCATGTCGGCGGGTCTGAGCGCGCAAGAGCGCGAAGCTGGCGCAGACGTGGAGCGGATCGTGGTGAAGGGGATCCGAGGCTCCATGGAGCGCAGTCAGGAGCTTAAGCGCAGCAGTGACGGGGTGGTGGATGCCATCTCGGCCGAAGACATTGGCAAGTTTCCCGATACCAATCTGGCGGAGTCGCTGCAGCGGATCACCGGTGTGTCGATCGATCGTCGTGACGGCGAGGGCTCATCGGTGACCGTCCGCGGGTTTGGGCCTGAATTCAACCTGGTTACCCTCAACGGCCGGCAGATGCCCACGGCGTCACTGGAGATCGGTTCACGCTCCTTCGACTTTGCCAACCTGGCTTCGGAAGGGGTCTCCACCGTCGAGGTACAGAAGACCGGGCGGGCCAGCAGCCCCAGCGGTGGGATCGGTGCGGTGATCGATCTGCAGACCCGCCGCCCTCTGGATGCCCCGGCCCCCAGCGGCAGTATTGCCATCAAGGGGGTGCTGGATGATTCTGCGGCTCGTGGGGATACCGTGACTCCCGAGATCCAGGCGATGTTCTCCGATATCCTGATGAGTGATCGCTTTGGTGAATTTGGCTACAGCTTTACCGGCAGCTTCCAGGAGCGCAATAGCGGCCGTAACGCCGTTTCAACCGGCAACTGGCATACGGAGATCGCCGGACAGGGCAACGACCATCGCATTACCAATGCACCGGAAGATGGGCGTATGTACAGCCTGCCGCAGAACATCGTGTACAACCAGATCGATACCAATCGGGAGCGGATCAATACCTACACGACCCTGCAGTACCGGCCCATGGACGATCTCACCTTCACCCTGGATCACAACTATGTGCGCAAGGACACGGAGCAGTACACCAGCACCCTGGGCACCTGGTTCAACTACATCGATGCGGTGGCTGAGTGGAGCGACGATACCGTGGCTGTCCCGCTGGCATACCGGGAGACCAACCTGAATCATGATGTGACCCATGGTGGTAACTACCTGGCGGTGCGCAACGAGAATAAGAGCCTGGGCTTTAATGTCGAGTATGTGGCCAGTGACAACCTGGTGCTGGTAGCGGATTACCACAGCTCCAGCGCCGAGAGCGGGCCGAACTCCCCCTATGGCAGCAGCGCCATGATCAACACCGCCAACTGGGTACGGACCGCTTCCGGTTTTGACATGCGCGGTGATATCCCCGTGGTGTGGCATGAGTACGGCGGTAATGAACTTACCTCGGATGGGATCATCTCGGCCGGTACCATTTTCCGCAATGAGCTGCAGCGCTCGGACATTGATCAGTTCCGCCTCGATGGCGATTACGAGCTCTTCACCGGTGCACTGGAAAAAGTCAGCTTCGGCGTGGGTTACTTGAACGTGAAGAACCGCTCTGCCCGGGCGGTGACTCAACGCAATACCTGGAACGGTGTGGGCAGCCCGTCGGACTTCGCGCCGGGCACCTGGATAAAAACCAGCGTCGCCGACAAATATGATCGCTTCAGTGCCGCCTCAAATCCTAACCTGGTACCCCATTTCTACACCTGGGATTTCCATACCGTGGCCGACGTGATTGGTCGTACCTACGGAATTGAAGGGGATCCGGCCTGGCCTTGTGGCCTGAGCATGTGCGCCGGTGATGATTACAGTTTTGACAGCCGGGTTCGGGAGCAGAGCTACTCCGGCTACCTGCAGAGTAACTGGTCCTTCGATATCGGCTATGCCCGGACCCGGGTGGTGGCTGGCTTGCGCTATGAGCGCACGGAGATCACCTCCAATGCGCTGTCACAGGTGCCCGTGGGCGTGATCTGGCAGGGTGACAATGACTATGTGATCCAGTGGGACGACGAGAAGTCCTTTACCGATGTAGAGGGGGAATACGATCATTGGCTGCCCTCCATCGACGCCAGTATCGAGCTGACCCAAGATCAAATGCTGCGTGCCTCAGTGAGCAAGACCCTGGCTCGCCCCTCCTATAACGATATCCAGGGGGGCATGTCTCTGCGGGAACTGGCGTTGATCGATGGCGGCACCGGCACCATGGGCAACCCCGGCCTGCTGCCCTATGAAAGCTGGAACCTGGATCTCTCCTGGGAGTACTACTACGACGAGGGCAGCTACATCGCACTCGGCGGCTTCTGGAAGAAGGTGGATAACTTCATCGGCACCGGCTTTAGCACCATGACCTTTGACGGCGTCACCCACCCAGGCCACGGTGCCCTGGTGGAGGAGGCGATCCGCGAAGGGGGCTTTGCTCTCAACGATCGCCATGGGATCCGCAACTGGATTGTTGAGAAGTACAAGAACGACCCCAGTATCGTGGTCGATCTCGGTGGTGGCGAGTATGGCATTCTCGGTCAGGCGGACGATCCCCTGCTGGAGTTTGATATCGCCAAACCGATCAACCAGGAGAGCGCCAAGGTGTATGGCCTGGAGTTCGCCGTTCAGCACCTGTTTGGTGAGAGCGGTTTCGGCACCCAGCTGAACTACACCTATGTGGATGGCGACGTGGGCTACGACAACGAGTCGCTGGCGGAGCAGTTTGCTCTCACCGGTTTGAGTGATACTGCCAACGTCGTCGCTTTCTACGACAAGTATGGTTTCCAGTTACGGGTGGCCTACAACTGGCGGGATACCTTCTTTGCTGGCGTGGGCCACAAGAACAATCCCATCTACGTCGAGTCCTATGGCCAGGTGGACGCTACCGCCTCCTACCAGGTGAATGACAGCTTCAGTGTGTTCCTGGAGGGGATCAACCTGAACGACGCGACCCACCGCAACCACTCGCGTAACGAGAATATGTTCCTGAGTGCGTACCAGACCGGACCGCGCGTCAACTTCGGTGCCCGTTTCACTTTCTAAAGTGAATAACGGCGATGTCAGGCCGCCCTTGAGGCGGCCTTTTTCGTTTTGGGCAGGTTTTATCCGGGTTGATGACGGGGCGGATCAACCGAAAGTTCAAGGGGTCAAAGTTCAAGGGGTCAGAGACATTGAAATCGTGCGCTTCCAGTGAGAAGAAGCAATGAGAGCGCGAAGCCTAGTAAGGGGCCGCTGGGCCTGGGGCTTAGAAGAGAGAAGAATGGCCTCCCCAAGAGGACTCGAACCTCTATCGGCCGCTTAGGAGGCGGCTGCTCTATCCTGTTGAGCTATGGGGAGTTGGCCCACATTCTAGCGACATTTTTTGTGTAAATGAAAGGCTTAAGAAGCGATTGCGCAGTTTGTGAACGATTCGGTGAGTGGGCGTGCCCGGTTTGACCTGGCTATCGGGAAGGAGAGCCAGGTCAAATCGGGGGTTGGTGGTATCGGGAAGCCTACAGGCGTTTCGGCAGGCTGTTGCGGATGGTGTCGATATCGCTGATGGCGAGGTTTTTGGCCACCTCTCCTTGGATCGTCTGTTGCAACGGTTTGCTTTGGTGTCGACGGAGTTCACCAAGGAACTGGGGCGGGGCAACGATATAGAGTTTGTTCATCTCACCTTCGTTGCGGGCCTGCTCCAGGGTTTGACAGATGTTGGCGGCAAAGCGGCTGCGCACTTCCCGCATTGCTTGTTGTTCGTGGCCCATATCGTGAGTGTTTTGACCACTGCGGTTTCGGCCCTGACGATCGGCGACGATATCCCCTGGGTGGGCACGTCCTTCGGGAAAGCTGATCCCCTGCTGTTCGATGATAGGGCCACTGGCCTGCTCGTTAGTAAAGAAGCGAGCGTGACTGCTATCGGCAACGACAACCCAAGTGTTCGGCATGGTCATTTCCCCTTATTGGTTGGACGAAGGGCAGCCTTGTTCCGTGCCCAACGCCGTGGGCGGCAGAAACTGCCCGCTGTCTTCGAGTATAGCTGCTGTGCCTTTAAGGGGAGGCTGGGGGACGCTCTTGGCTGGGTTACTGGCGTTGTACCCAGTCACCGATCTGTACGCCAAATTCAGCACCGCGACCTTCGATCCGTGCTCGGGCCGAGTCGGGACGGACCTGCTCCAGGATCAGGCTGATCCCGCTGTCCTGGCCCCAGGACTGGTTGGCCTGGGTATATTGTTGCACCAGCTGCAGTCGGTCGCCGGGACGGACGCCGTTGCGCAGTCCCAGATCGATGATGGCACTGTCCTGATTGAGGGAGACGATGCGCCCCTGCAGGGGCTGGCAGGCGAGCAGGCGATCGACATCGGCCACGAGATCCAGGCTCAGGCGGCGTAACTCGGCGCCGAAGTCACTGCTCCAGAAGCGCTCGGTGGCGGTGTCGGCGATCTCCTGGCGTTGATAGGGCCAGCCGGCGGCGCTGCGGTAGCGTTGCTGCCAGATCTTTTCCCCACTGAAGGCGTCATAGAGTCGGCCTTCGATGGCGATGGTGCGGGTGGCGTCGCGCTCGAACAGGCCCAACAGCTTGTCGGGCCGGTCGATACTGATGTCGTCGAGGATCACGTTGAGCACATATTGACTGCGGTCCTGCTCCCCCAGGTTGACGATCCAATCGGGGTTGGGAGAGAGTAGATCGAGGCGCAGATCGTCTCGGGCACGCGCAAAGGCGTTACGGGCTTCGCCGCTGATCACATTGGTGAGCAGGCGGCTGAGGGCGGCGTCCAGTTCATATAGGCCGCCAGGTACCAGTTGTTCCCGGTAGCGCACCTGAGCGCGGGGAATGGAAATGGCCGCCCGGCCCACCAGGCCCTGGCAGCCGCTATTGAGGATGGGCTCCAGCTCGACCAGCAGGTGCACGGTATACATATCGCCACGACGCTGTTCCGACAACAACTCCATGGAGCGCACCTGGCTTTGACTCTGCCAGCTCATCTGCTCCTGTTCGAGTACGCCATTCTGACTTTGCTGAGTAAAGTCCACCAACCCGCCCTGACTCATCACGGCTTGGCTCAGTGCCCGATCAATAGCCCGCTGGCGAGCATCCTCTTCGTTGTTGTTGATCACCGGGGCTTCACCGCTGATCTCTATGGGCATGCCGTGCAGGGTAAAGGAGAGGCACAGCAGCGCGGCAAGCAGGGAGCGGGATAGGGTGTGCGGCATCTTGGTGACCTTCATTGACGACATGGTAACCGGATCGGTTCATCAGATGGGATCCGGTTGATGATTCTGGGACGATTTGGGGATTATAAGCAAGCAGTGTGCCTAAAGGTTATGGTTTTCACGCCGATAGCAAAGGACAATAGGGCGAACTGACTAAATAGAGGGGCGACCATGCGTTGGATCGCGATATTGTTGGCGGGTTTGTTGACTGCCTGCGCTCCCACGAGTGATGAGCAACCGTATTACGGCTTTGGGGATGACGGCAAACCTTTGCCGCCTACCGGGGCGATCAATGAGCTGGCTGGGCGGATTGCCGCCGATCTGCTGCGTCATCATAACGGTCTGGACAGTAAACCTGTTCTGGCGGTGACCACGCCGGTGATGCTGGATCAGTATGAGCGCAGCAGTGTCTTTGCCATGCAGTTGGGTGAGGCGCTGGTGACGGCGTTGCACCAGCAGGGCATGAGCCTGGTGGATCTCAACGGCTCGGATCGGGTACGGATCGGTGAGCAGGGCAATTTATTGCTGTCCCGTGATGTGGCCAAGCTGTCGGCCAAGATGGCCGTGGATGAGGTGATGGTGGCCACCGTGGCGCGGAGCCGGGAAGGGGTGCAGATCCACAGCCGGATCCTCAGTGTTGCCAATAACCGGGTGATGGCGGCGAGCCAGAGCAGCATTCCCTGGCAGGTATTACCGGCATTTTTCCAGCCCTCGGGACAGGTGAGCATGGAGCAGGGCCGCCTATACCGTCATGCCAGTCGCACCGATGGCACTGTGATTGAGTGGGAGGAGAGCAGATGAAGTCGCTGATACAAAGCCTGCTGGCCCTGGGCTGGTGCGCATTGCTGGCCGGTTGTGCCCTGGATCGTCATGTGGAGTATGAAACCATTGAGCCCGAGAGCTTTCCTCTGCTAACGGCCACCGGGATAGCCCCTTTATCGACTCAGTTGGGCAGCACCGATGAGGAGAAGATGCGCCGGGCGATGCGGGCGGCAAAGCTGGATGCCTATCGTGAGCTGGCGGAGCAGATCTACGGTCAGCGGATCCAGGGGCAGAGCCAGGTCGAGGAGGCGGTTTTGTTGGATGATCAGTTCCGTACTCAGGTTGATGGCGTGATCCGAGGTGCCCGGGTGGTGCGCAGCTATCCCGTGGGTGACAGTTATGTCACCGAGATGGAGCTGGACTTCCGTACCGTATGGCAACTCTATCAGCAGCGACCAAAGCAGCGGATCCGTCAGGTGACCTACTACTGACGTACCGGTGGCATACCGGCAAACGATGAACGGATGATCAAAGGCGGCCTCTGGGCCGCCTTTGTTGTTTTTGCTGCTGGAGCAAGGGGGGAAGAGGGAGTGAACGCTGAGACCGGAGAGGGTTACAAGCTTGTCCTAGCGTCAGATGACGAGGCGTCCGCGGGTAAGACCAAGCAAGATGTCGTTTTAAGCAAAAGGTTTACTGTGGGAGGGAGTATTTTCCGACTCGGACATGAGTCGAATGCAAGGCTGCGTAAAGATCGCGTAAAGGCCATGGACTGTGATTGAGAACACATTACCTTTTTCCGTACGCAAAGGGCCGCACCGGGCCGGGTATGAGTAAAACTGCTTGTGAAACAGTCTTTACCGAACCTTGCTTTGTAGTAATTAAACTACAGAAGGGGCAAAATATCACAGAAGTTCGATTTGAGTTTGGACTCATGCTTTGTGACTTTGTTTTGGCCTGGTTCAAACTTTTCGAATGAAGTGCGCGCCTGGCGGGGGATGGGAGGATAAAATCGCCGCCCGAGCCAGACGGCTCTTTGCTTGTTGCTGTGAAAATTTGAAACGTACCGATATGGATTTTATGTAATAAAACCGAAAGTCAGTGCGATAAGTGTTGCCTAAATCACTGAAAAAAATTCGCCTTCAGTTAGTGTGGCAACCATAAGTAGGCGTCCCTGCTGTCGACCCCGAAATGGTCATTTGTTGGCCTAGGCAGACCTCGGCGATCCCGAGTTGCCACGACGTAAGACAGGTGAAAAATCGAACATGCCTCGACCGATTTCAAAAACTAAGGACTTAGTACCCATGACCGTAGATAAACCGGCAGTGATCCGACTGCTATCGCCGTTTACCGGTATCGCCTGTCCTCTAGAGCATGTGCCGGATCCGGCCTTTGCTCAGAAGATGGTGGGTGACGGTTTCGCCGTTGACCCGACTGAGAACGTGCTGGTTGCGCCTTGCGACGCCACCGTTACCCAGATCCACCCATCCCGCCACGCGGTAACCCTGACCACCGAAGCCGGTGTTGAGTTGCTGATCCACATCGGTGTGGACACAGTGAAGCTGCGCGGTGAAGGCTTCAAAGCCCTGGTTGAGGCTGGCCAGAAGGTGACTGCTAACACCCCTCTGGTTGAAGTGGACATGGATCCGGTTGCTCAGGGCGTTAAGTCCATGCGTACCGTTATCCTGCTGACCGATCAGGATCGCATCGCTTCTTTGAAGACCACCGAGGAAACCTTCGTTCAAGCCGGTGACTTCCTGTTTGAAGCCGAGCTGAGGGCCGATACCGCCGCTGCGGTTGATGCTTCCGAGATGCAAGCTTCCGAGCCGGTGACCGTGATCAACCCGACCGGTATTCACGCTCGTCCTTCCGCCGCCATTGTCGCCATTGCCAAGCAGTTCAACAGCACCATGATGCTGGAGAAAGACGGCAAGCAGGTAAACGCACGCTCCGTTGTCGCCCTGATGGGTCTGAACATCGGTTTCGGCGATGACGTTAAAGTTCTGGCCCATGGTGATGATGCCGACGCGGCCATCGCTGCTCTGGTAGAAGGCCTGAAAGCCGGCCTGGGTGAAGAGGGTGCTGATCCGAACGCCGTAGTCGAAAAGAAAGCCGCCCCTAAGAGCGATTTCGATATCTACGCGGAAGAGTCCCTGCTGATCGAGAAGTCCAGCGACGAGAACAAGGTACTGGGTGTTGAGGCTTCTGCCGGTCAGGCGAAGGGTACTCTGTACGTCATCGAGTGCGAGCTGCCGCAAGCGTCCGAGCAGGGCGCGGGCGTATCTGAAGAGAAAGCTGCCCTGGATAAGGCCGTTGCCGAAGCTAAGCAGACTCTGGAAGCCTTCGTTGCCGAGCTGCGCGAGAAGGGCATGGGTCAGAAGGCCGATATCTTCGTCGCTCACCAGGAGCTGCTGGAAGATCCAGACGTGTACGATCACGCTGCTGCCGCCATTGCCAATGGTAAGTCCGCGGGCTTCGCCTGGGGCGCTGCCATCGACAAGCAGGCCGAGTTCCTGGCGGGTATGGACAACGCCCTGCTGGCCGGTCGTGCTGCCGACCTGCGTGATGTGGGTGGCCGTGTGTCCCGCATCCTGGCCGGTCTGTCTCAGGAAACCATTCCTGCCGATCTGCCTGAAAACACCATCCTGGTGGCCAAAGATCTGACTCCGTCCGACACCGCCAACCTGGATCCTCAGCGCGTACTGGCCATCGCCACCGTGCTGGGTGGTTCCTCCAGCCACAGCGCCATCCTGGCGCGTGCCATGGGCATCGCTGCCATGGCCGGTGTGGAAGAGCGTATCCTCAAACTGCACGGCACCGCCGCGCTGATGGATACCTCCAAGGGCCACATCATGCTCAACCCATGCGAAGCCGAGCTGGCCGAGCTGGCTCTGCAGCAGCAGCGTCAGGCCGAGGTGAAAGCCGCTGCCAACGCTGCGAAGGATGAGCATGCTCACACCACTGACGGTGTACACATCGAAGTGGCTGGCAACATCGCCAAGGTCTCCGATGCGCCAAAACTGGTTGAGAAGGGCGGCGACGCCGTTGGCCTGCTGCGCTCCGAGTTCCTGTACGAGACTTCTGCCGTCTTCCCAACTGAAGCCGAGCAGGAGCAGGCCGTACGTGAGGTACTGACCACTCTGGGTGACCGTCCGCTGATCGTCCGTACCCTGGACGTGGGTGGCGATAAGCCACTGCCGTACCTGCCACTGCCGGAAGAGGAAAACCCCTTCCTGGGCGAGCGTGGTATCCGTGTGGGTCTGGATAAGCCTGCCGTACTGCGTCAGCAGTTGCGCTCCCTGCTCAAGGCTGCCGAAGCCGGTCGTCTGCGCATCATGTTCCCAATGATCTCCAGCCTGTTCGAACTGACGCTGGCCAAAGAGATCCTGGCGGAAGAAGCGGCCAAACTGGGGATCGACATGAGCACCATCGAGGTGGGGATCATGATCGAAGTACCGTCTGCCGCCGTGATGGCCGATATTCTGGCCCCGCACGTGGACTTCTTCTCCATCGGTACCAACGATCTGACCCAGTACACCCTGGCGATTGACCGTGGTCACCCGAAACTGGCTGGCATCGCCGACGGCCTGCACCCTGCGGTTCTGCGTCTGGTGAAGATGACCGCCGACGCCGCCCGTGCCGCAGGCAAGTGGACCGGCGTGTGTGGTGGCCTGGCGGGCGAGAAAGATGCCGTGCCGCTGCTGATCGGTCTGGGCGTGGAAGAGCTGTCCTGCTCCGTTCCGGTTATCCCGGAAGTGAAGCATCAGGTTCGCAGCCTGAGCAAAGAACAGTGTCAGGAACTGGCTGCCAAAGCCATGGCCTGTGCCGATGCCAAGCAGGTTCGTGAGCTGATGCGTGAGTTCCACGCCGGCCATGAAGCTCAATCCCAAAGCGCTTAAGCCAGAGTGACGGACAAATAAAACAATGAGTATTTTTAGTAACGCATTTGCGACCCTGCAGAAGGTCGGTAAAGCGCTGATGCTGCCGGTATCTGTACTGCCGGTAGCGGGTATCATGCTGGGTATTGGTGCCGCCAACTTCAGCTTCCTGCCTGAGATTGTTTCCCAACTGCTCGAAGCGGCCGGTGGTGCTGTATTTAGCAACATGGGTCTGCTGTTCGCCATGGGTGTAGCCCTGGGCTTTACCAAGAACGATGGTGTGGCAGCGGTTGCGGCTCTGGTGGGTTATGCCATCATGATCAAGACCATCACCCTGTTGGCACCGGGCACCGATGTCGGTGTTTTGGGTGGCATCATTGCCGGTGGTATCGCAGCCTGGGCCTTCAACCGCTTCTTTAAGCTGGAGCTGCCCCAGTACCTGGGTTTCTTCGCTGGTAAGCGTGCCGTGCCGATCATCACTGGTTTTGTTGCCATTGCGGTTGGTGCGATCCTGACCGTGGCCTGGATGCCAATTGGTTGGGCCATCGACACCTTCTCCCATTGGGCGGCCTACCAGAACCCGACTCTGGCCTTCGGCCTGTACGGTGTGATTGAGCGCTCCCTGATCCCGTTCGGTCTGCACCACGTGTGGAATGCTCCGTTCTTCTTCGAGGTGGGCTCCTATGAGCTGGCCAACGGTGAAGTGGTTCGCGGTGTACTGGGTCGCTTTGCTCAAGGTGATCCAACTGCCGGTCAGCTGGCGGGTGGCTACTTCTTCAAGATGTTCGGTCTGCCGGCCGCGGCCTTTGCCATCTGGCACAGTGCCAAGCCTGAGAACAAGGCGAAAGTGGGCTCCCTGATGGTGTCTGCCGCCCTGACCTCTTTCCTGACCGGTATCACCGAGCCGCTGGAATTTGCCTTCATGTTCGTGGCGCCGGTACTGTACGTGATCCACGCCCTGCTGGCTGGCTCCGCTTACGTGGTCTCCAACAGCCTTGAGATTGCTCACGGTACTACCTTCTCCCACGGTCTGATCGACTTTATCGTTCTTAGCCCGAATGCTCAGAAGATGCCGCTGATGGTAGTAATTGGTCTGGCTTACGCCGCCATCTACTACACCGTGTTCCGCGTAGTGATTAAGGCACTGGATCTGAAAACTCCGGGGCGCGGCGATGACGAGATCGAAGAAGTTAATGCCGGTGAAGGCACCGAGCGTGCTCGTAACTTCATTGAGGCCTTCGGTGGCCCAGAAAACCTGGCCAACGTGGACTCCTGTATCACCCGTCTGCGTATGACCGTGGTCGACGCGGCCAAGGTTGACCAGGCTCGCCTGAAGCAACTGGGCGCCTCCGGTGTGATCGTCTCCGGCAACGCCATCCAGGCGATTGTTGGCACCACTGCCGAGATCACCAAGACCGAGATGGAAGAGATGCTGAAATCCGGTGGCTACACTGCGGCTGCCCCGGTTGCCGCTGCTGTTGAAGCTGTGGTTGAAGCCTCTGCCGAAGACAAAGCCAAGGCTAACGCCCTGTCTGCCGAGCTGGCCGGTCTGAAGTCCGTCAAAGCCATCGCCGACAACCGTCTGCGCGTTGAGCTGGCCGACACTGCGGCTCTGAATAAAGACGCTCTGGTAGCGGCTGGTGTTCAGCACGTCGTCGTGATGAGCGGCTCCGTGGCCCACCTGCTGTTCGTTGAGAACACCGCAGGCCTGAGTAAGGCTCTGGAAGCCAAAGTCGCTTAACACGGTGGCCCAATAGGCCCCTGATTTAATTGTTAAAAACCCCCGTGGTCGGAAGACCTCGGGGGTTTTTGTTTGCGTGCCCAGGGGGAAAGTGATCGGGTGTAACCTAGGGCTTCCCGGTTGCCCCGGCGTAGGTTGACGTCGAGCGGAGCGAGGCTCAACGTTTTCACTTCCCGGTTGCCCCGGCGTAGGTTGACGTCGAGCGGAGCGAGGCTCAACGTTTTCACCGGATATGATTTGGGCTTTCACCGGATATGATTTGGGCTTTCACCGGATATGATTTGGGCTTTCACCGGATATGATTTGGGCTTTCACCGGATATGATTTGGGCTGTCACCGGATATGATTTGGGCTTTCACCGGATATGATTTGGGCGGTGTTGAGCTTCGCTTAGGCTCAACTCAACCTACGGTTTTCGTGATTTTCCCGGCTTCCCGGTTGCCCCGGCGTAGGTTGACGTCGAGCGGAGCGAGGCTCAACGTTTTCACCGGATATGATTTGGGCTGTCACCGGATATGATTTGGGCGGTGTTGAGCTTCGCTTAGGCTCAACTCAACCTACGGTTTTCGTGATTTCCTCGGCTTCCCGGTTGCCCCGGCGTAGGTTGACGTCGAGCGGAGCGAGGCTCAACGTTTTCACCGGATATGATTTGGGCTTTCACCGGATATGATTTGGGCGGTGTTGAGCTTCGCTTGGGCTCAACTCAACCGACGGGAGACAAGTGGCCGGATTAAAACAAGGGGGTTATGCAACGCTGAGCTGGTGGCTCGAATTCTCCCTTCTTTATGCCGTGGGCGATATTTTCACCAACCCTGTAGTAAGCTAAAAAACAAGACAGAAGGTCTCAGGAGCAATGCCATGTTTCGATTTTGGATCTTGGGTTTGATGGTGCTGCTGGCCGGGTGCGTGAGCCAACCCGATCCCAGCACGATGACGCGGCAGGAGTTGCGCCAGTATGAAAAGGAGCAGCTTGAGATCAAGCGTAACCATGAACGGATCAACCGCAGGCTCGATGCCCAGGAGGTTCGGCGCAGTGCCCGGCAGGCCAGTCAGCCGTGATGATCTGGCTTTAGATGACAAAGGCCCCGCAATGCGGGGCCTTTGGCGTGATGGGGAGACTCAGGCCTTGATGGATTTGCCCAGGCGCTGGCCGACGTGAGTTTGACCGTCGCCATCATAGGTCATCGACTTGGCGTGGCGGGTTGTGCCTTGCAGCACCTGCTGCAGCCGGGCAAGGCTGGCGGAGGCCAGCTCCGCTTGTTGCTGATTGTGGCCGTTGCGTTGCTGACACTCGGCCAGCAAGGCCTTGCCCTGTTGGGCCTGCTCTTTGAGCTGGGGATCGGCGTTGAGCTGCTCGAGATCGGGGTGCCGGGCCAGGTTTTTATCCGACAGGGCAATTTCATCAAGCATGGCCAGCTTGCGCTTGAGCAGGGCTTCTATCTGCTCAACATCGCGGTCCACCAGGGCTTGGGTTTCTTCCTGTAAAAGCACCAGCAGCTGCTCCAGTCGGAGCAGCTGCTGGGAAAGCAGATCGGCAATAGCAGGACGGTTCATAGAGTGGTTAGTGCTCGTGCAGTCCATCGAGCTCGCTTTCAAAGCGGGCGATGTTGTCGGCCAGTTTCTCCGGATCGACATGGTAGCGACCTTCGGCGATCGCCGCACGAACGGCGTCGACTTTGGCCTGATCGATGCCTGTGGCATTGGCCAACCCCGCCTCGGCACGGGTCAGTTGCTGGGCCTGTTCGGTCAGCTTGACCTCATCTCCTTGGCTGTGGCGTGGTGCCGCTTCGGCTTGCTGGGCAGGTTTGCCCTGAGCCGGAGTGTTTGGGGTCAGTGGACGGGGCGAGCCGCCAACCAGTTTGTTCAGATCGATAGCCATGATTGTTGGCTCCGTTTGCTAACTGTGTACATCTCTATACTGGGTTTATCGTCTCGGGGAGCAATTTCTTTAGAAATAAATGCAGCCAAATGCTTACAGTCGGACTTCGACGGTGCCGACGGCGACGATAAGGGCCTCAATGATACGCTCGGAACGGCTGTTTTTCACCCGGATTGTGTCACCAACGTTGCCGTTACCGATGGCCTCGCCAGAGGTTTTCAGTTCCATGCTGCCGGTGCGGGCCAAAATGGTGACCAGATCGCCACGACAGACCTGGCAAATGCTGTTTTGACGAATGGCCTGGTTGGCGCCGATCCTGCGGATCAGGCGAGACCCAGCGATTTCGGATGGATCGGTGAAGTGATTGCCGCGCAAGGATTGAGCATCGACAAACTCCACTCGCAGCAACTGACTCTCCAGTACGGTTTCGGCGGCGAGGGCGGCGGTGGCGACCACTACGGGATAGCGGATCCGAGTGTGGACCGGTACGTAGACAGACCAGCCGCCCGGGGTCGGACAGGCGACTTTGACCGTGGTGTAACGACCTGAGCCACTGTTGCCCGGTGCACTGGCGATCAGGGGAAGATCGCATCGGGCAAAGTTAAGGCGCTTATCCAGTTCTTTGGCGTTTATGTCGACTTGGGCTTGTGTCGGAAAGTCAGTAAAGGCGGCAACATACTCTTCAGCGGTCTGCTGGATCTCCTGCAATGATGTGTTGTCAGCTTCTGCCCAGGCGGAAAAAATCCAGGGTAAAGTGATGAATAGAACGACAATCTTGCTAAAGTTTAATTTCATGGTAGGGCCGTTTTGACTTAACTTGAACCTGATCAGGGAAACTGCTAAAACGCCGCTGCATTATAACCAGAATATTGCCCCGCCTTGTTGGGGCTGAAATGATATACCTACTTTGTTCGATAAGGACACCGACTTCATGGCTAGTATCCTCGACTCCGTTAACCAGCGCACCCAGTTGGTTGGTCAGAACCGTCTGGAACTCTTGCTGTTCCGCCTGCGTGGCCGTCAGCGTTACGGCATTAACGTCTTTAAGGTGCGCGAGGTATTGCAATGCCCGAAGCTCACCGTCATGCCTCACCAGAGCAAGGTGATCCGAGGGGTGGCACATATACGGGGACAGACCATTTCGGTGATCGACCTGTCGGCAGCCATCGGTGGGCCGGCCATGGAGCAGACCGAAGACAGCTTTATCATTATCACCGAGTACAACCGCAAGGTGCAGGGATTCCTGGTTGCCGGGGTGGATCGCATTGTTAATCTGAATTGGGAAAAGGTGATGCCACCACCTCAGGGCAGTGGCCGCAGCAACTACCTTACCGCGGTGACCGAACTGGATAACCAACTGGTGGAGATCCTCGATGTGGAGAAGATCCTCGACGAGATCAATCCGGCCAACACAGAGCTTAGTGCCGAGGTGGCTCAGCAGATGAGACCCGTGTCGGAGAAGCGTCGTACCATTCTGGTCGCCGATGATTCCGCCGTGGCACGCAAGCAGGTGCAGCGGGCATTGGCTCCGCTTGGATTGGATATCATCCTGGCCAAAGATGGCCTGGAGGCTCTGCAAAAATTGCGCGAACTCTCGGCTCAATGTGAGGGTGATATCAGTGAGCTGATGCATCTGGTGATCTCTGATATTGAGATGCCGGAGATGGATGGCTATACCCTGACCGCCGAGATCCGAGCCAATCCCAAGTTGCGTTCACTGCGCGTGGTGCTGCACACCTCTTTGTCCGGAGTGTTCAACCAGGCGATGGTGGATAAGGTGGGTGCCGACCAGTTTATTGCCAAGTTTAATCCCGATGATTTGGCCGCATCGGTGAATCGTTACCTGGCCGAAGTTGAGGTGTAAGGCTTGCCGACAAAGACGTTAGCCAACAGCGAATACCAGGCATTCGCCGATTTTCTGCAGTCCCATAGCGGTATCGTGCTGGGGGATAACAAGCAGTATCTGGTGCGCAGCCGTTTGGCTCCGCTCATGGATCAGTATGAGCACAGCACCCTGGCTGGTCTGGTGCATTCGGCGATGCAGATGGGCCAGCATCAGCTTAAGAACGATGTGATCGAGGCGATGACCACCAACGAGACCTTCTGGTTTCGTGATGGTTACCCCTTTGAGCTGCTCAAGGATGTGGTGCTTCCTGAGCTCTGCAAACAGGGGCGGCGCCTTCGGATCTGGTCTGCCGCTTGCTCCTCCGGCCAGGAGCCCTACTCTCTGGCGATGGCACTGCAGGAGTTTCGCTTGAGGAACCCCGGCAGGCTGTTGCAGGGGGCGGAGATCCTGGCCACGGACATCGATAACCAGATCCTCAGCCAGGCCCAGAAGGGGGAGTATGATGCCCTGGCGATGGCCCGCGGCCTCACCGAGGAGCGTAAACGTCAGTTCTTTGAGCCCCTGGAGCGTGGAGCGGCCCGGCTTAAACCTGAGATCCGCAACGCCGTAACTTTTCGCCGAGCTAATTTGTTGGAATCCTATGTTTTGCTCGGCAAGTTTGATCTGATCTTTTGTCGTAATGTCCTGATCTATTTCAGCACAGAGAGTAAACGCCAGATCCTGCGGCAATTTGCTGCCGCCCTGAACCCGGGGGGATACCTGATCTTGGGGGCATCCGAGTCCATGGCAAACCTGTGTGATGGGTTTGAGATGGAGCGTCATCCGGCGGGGATCCTCTACCGGCGGCGTTGATCGGCTTCCTGCTCCCCAGTACTCAAGAAAAAGGCGTGCCATTGGCACGCCTTTTGCTTTTCCTGGGCATAGACGACGAGGCGGCAAGGGCCGACGAGCCGGTTTTGGGAGGTAAGGGTTTGGCAATCTCTTTTGATAAAGCACTGGGCATTCACCAGCATACCTTGGGCGTTCGTGCCGAGCGGGCGGAGCTGTTGTCGAGTAACATCGCCAACGCGGACACCCCGGGCTACAAGGCCCGGGAGCTGGATTTTGAACAGGCCCTGAGCGGGGCGAAAAGTCAGCAGTCGTTTAATCTGAGCCGCAGTCATGATAAGCACTTTGCCGTCAGCCTGGATCCCCAGCCCGCCGCCAAGTACCGGGTACCTATGCATCCGGATACGGGGGACGGCAATACGGTCGATCTGCAGATCGAGCGAAATGCCTTCGCGCAAAATGCCCTGGAGTACCAGATGAGCCTGGAGTTTCTTGGCAGCAAGTTTGCCGGCATGAAAAAGGCCATTCGAGGAGACTGACTATGAGCCTGTTTAATATATTTGATGTAGCGGGCTCGGGCATGAGTGCCCAGTCAACCCGACTGAACGTAACGGCTTCGAACATGGCCAATGCCAACACCGTCAGTTCCAGTGCTGATGACACTTACAAGGCTCGTCAGCCTATCTTCGAAGCGGCGCTTAACCAGGCCAGTAGCAGTCAGTCCCAGAGCGTGCCGGTACGGATCGCCGGGATCGTCGAGAGCGACAAGCCGATGATGCGCGAATTCAACCCCAACCATCCCTTGGCGGACGGCGACGGTTATATCTACAAACCGAACGTGAACGTGGTGGAGGAGATGGCCAATATGATCTCCGCCACACGCAGTTATCAGGCTAATGTCCAGCTGGCGAGTGCCGCCAAAGAGCTGGCTCAGCAGACCCTGCGCCTGGGTAAGGGCTAAGGAGCGATAGATGAGCACCATCAATAACGGCTTTCTCGACTCCATCAAGTGGCAACAGGAGAAAACACCGGAAGCCAACCCTAACCAGGCGCTGACACAGGAAGATTTTTTCTCCCTGCTGTCGCAGCAGTTGTCGATGCAGGACCCCTTCGAGCCGGTGGACAATGATCAAATGATCTCCCAGATGTCATCGTTCGCCACCGTTGACGGGATCAATAGCCTCAATGAGGAGATCAAGAGTCTCAACACCATGATGACCTCCAACCAGGCGTTGGAAGCGTCTGGATTGGTGGGGCAGAAGGTGCTGTTGCCTTCCAGTGCGGGCTACCTGGCGGAAACGGGCGAGCCGGTCTCTGGAGTGATCAGCGTTCCTCAGGGCAGCCAGAGTGTGCTGGTTCGCGTCGAGGACGGTACGGGTCAGGTGGTACGCACCCTCCAGGTGCCCAGCAATGGCAGTGGCAATGTCGATTTTAGCTGGGATGGTACCGACAGCAATGGCAACCCTTTGCCACCGGGCACCTACAATTTTGCCGCTAGCGGCATGGTCAATGGTCAAACCGAAGAGCTGGGCGTGTACGCCTATGCCCATGTGTCCAGCGTCACCTTAGGCGGCGCGGATTACGAAACTGTATTGAATTTGAAAGGTCTTGGCGGGATCACCCTGGGTGATGTGTTGGCCGTCGCACAAGGATAAGAGGAAACCAGCATGTCATTTAATATCGCATTGAGCGGGATTAACGCGGCTCAGAAAGATCTGGACACCACGTCCAATAATATCGCGAACGTCAACACCATCGGCTTTAAGGAGTCCCGCGCCGAGTTCGCCGATGTGTACAATAACTCTTTGTTCACTAACACCCAGACCACCACAGGCTCGGGTGTGGCCACGGCCAATATCGCCCAGCAGTTTCACCAGGGAGCGCTGAACTTCACCAATAATGCGTTGGATCTGGCGATCAACGGCGCCGGTTTCTTCGTTACCAACTCCGAGTTTGGCGGCCAGGATTACAACTACACCCGGGCCGGGGCCTTTGGCCTGAATGACAGTAACTTTATCGTTGATTCCCAGGGCAACTACCTGATGTCACTGCCGGTGAACAGTGATGGCACGGTGCAGTCCGTGTCTCTGTCCACCACCAATCCGGTGCAGATCCCACAGACGGCCGGCCAGCCAAGGGCGACCAGTTCCATCGACATGTCCATGAACCTGCCCGTGGCGGAAGCGGAGCTCAATCCGGCACTGTTTGATCCGGCCGATCCCAGCACCTACACCACCTCCACGTCCGTGACCATCTACGACTCCCTGGGTGAGCCACACATTCAAACCACCTACTTCGTCAAGCCAACCGGTGGCGCACTGGACAACAACAGTCAGTGGCTTGCCTTTACCACGGTGGACAACCAGCCCGTGGATATCTGGGATACCACCAATGGTGGCCCACTGACGACGACCTGGATGCAGGACACGACGGGGGATGGAGTGGGCGACACGCCACAAACGGCCACCGGCGCCAGCGGCCAGACCGGTTTTGTCCTGAGTTTCGATGATGTGGGCAGCTTCCTGGGGACCAACCCAGCCGTGGTGGAAACTCAGGCTTTGGGCCAGGCCGATCCGACCGGTGGGGCTGGTGCCAACGTCATCGGCCCGGGCACCGACGGCACTCAGCGCCTGACCCTGAATTTCCTCAATCCGACTCAGTATGCCGCGCCGTTCGAGGTCACCCAGCTGAATCAGGATGGCACCACGGTCGGTCGCCTGACCAATGTGGAAGTGACCGCCGAAGGCCTGATCAACGCCACCTACTCCAATGGCACCCAACAGGCTCTGGGCAAGGTGGCCCTGGCTCGCTTTGCCAATGAGCAGGGGTTGTCTCAGATCGGCAACACCTCCTGGAAGCAGAGTCAGAGCTCGGGCGAGCCCCTGGTGGGCGAAGCCAATATCGGCGCATTTGGCTCCATCCGCTCGGCGGCCCTGGAACAGTCCAACGTCGATTTGACCAATGAGCTGGTTGATCTGATCTCGGCCCAGCGTAACTTCCAGGCCAACTCCCGGGCCCTGGATGTCTCCAACCAGTTGTCTCAGAACATCCTGCAGATCCGCTGATCGCGGGGTTAGCGACTAGCGAATCACCCGGGCTCTCTGCGAAGAGCCCGGGTACAAAATCATCGTTCCGAGTTGTGCGACACCCGATGAAGGGTGAGTGTTCCCAGGTTTGGGGATCTGGGTGCTTGGGACCAAGGTTCCAGGTTTCAGGTTCTAACACCAGCACCTATTGAGGACGCTTCGCTGACCGAGTGCAGGAAGAACTGCTTGTCCTGTGTCCTGCTTGTCCCTGTTTTCTGCTTGTCCCTGTTTTCTGCTTGTCCCTGTTTTCTGCTTGTCCCTGTTTTCTGCTTGTCCCTGTTTTCTGCTTGTCCCTGTTTTCTGCTTGTCCCTGTTTTCTGCTTGTCCTGTTTTCTGCTTGTCCCTGCCCCTTTGCCGCCCCCGGCAATTCATTTCCCTCGTTGCCGTGTCGTGACGCCCAAAGTCGTTCAGTTCTTTAGAAAAATCCCATAAAATCCGCACTTTGCCTAATGGCATAGTATTTGCTGACTCTTTATCCAGAAAGGGTCAGCAGTGACCGACAAGACGGACCGATTGCCGGATCCCGGGACAGGAAAGCGACGTGGATAATTACCTCTATCTGGCCGCCAGTGGCGCCAAGCAGAATATGAACGCCCTGGCCGTGCACGCCAACAACCTGGCCAACGCCAAGAGCGATGGTTTCAAGGCGGACATGCAGCAGGCCCGTTCGATGCAGGCCTATGGGGAAGGGATGCCGACCCGGGTGTTTGCCATGACCGAGCGTCCTGCCACGGATTTTGATCCCGGTGTGCTCAAGACCACGGGGCGCAACCTGGATGTGGCCATCAAGAATCAGGGGTGGTTTCTGGTGCAGGACAAACAGGGTGAAGAGGCCCTCAGCCGCAGCGGCAGCCTGCGTTTCGATGATCTGGGCATGCTGCTTGATGGCCGTGGCTTGCCGGTTCTGGGCGATGCCGGGCCGATCTTTGCTCCCCTGCCCATTGAAAAAGTCGAGGTGGCCCAGGATGGCACCATTTCCGTTCGCCCCCAGGGGGCTCCGGCCAACGCCATGGAGCAGATCGGCCAGATCCGCCTGACCAATCCGCCCATCAATACCCTGGTGAAAGGGGAGGATGGCCTGGTGCGCCGCATGGATGGACAACCCTATGAGGCGGCGGTGGAAGCTGCACTGCAATCGGGCGCGTTGGAAGGCAGCAACGTGAACCCGGTGGGCGAGCTGGTGGGGATGATCAATGCCCAGCGCCAGTTTGATATGGCGGTCAAGATGATGAAGACCGCCGAAGAGAATGACAAAGCACATGCGCAGCTGATGCGCGTGTAAGCAAGGAGATAAGAGTATGCAACCGGCACTTTGGATCAGTAAAACCGGGCTGGATGCCCAGCAGACGGACATCGCCAATATCTCCAACAACCTGGCCAATGCCAGTACCGTTGGCTTTAAGAAGAGTCGGGCGGTGTTTGAAGATCTGCTTTACCAGACCATCAACCAGGCGGGGGGGATCAGCTCTGCGAACTCAGAGTTGCCTGCGGGTCTGACCCTGGGGGCGGGGACCAAGGTGGCGGCCACCCAGCGGATCTTCAGCCAGGGCAACATGCTGACCACGGACAACAGCCTGGATCTGATGATCGAGGGCCCGGGCTTTTTCGAAATTCAGCTGCCTGACGGCACCATCGCCTATTCACGTAATGGCCAGTTTACCGTTAACGACGAAGGCGAGATGGTCACGCCCGGCGCCGGCTACCTGCTCAATCCGGGGATCCAGTTGCCGGAAGATGCCCAGACGGTGACCGTGTCCGGTGAAGGTGAGGTGTCGGTACGGGTACCGGGCCAGGCGGAGAATCAGGTGATCGGCCAGATCGAGGTGAGCAATTTCGTCAATCCCACCGGCCTTGAGCCCATCGGTCAGAACCTCTACCTGGAGACTGGCGCCAGTGGTGCACCGATCCAGGGCGTGCCGGGCCTCGATGGCCTGGGCAGCATCCGTCAGGGGGCGCTGGAGACCTCCAACGTCAACGTCACCGAGGAGCTGGTCAACATGATTGAGAGTCAGCGGATCTACGAAATGAACTCCAAGGTGATCTCCACCGTGGACCAGATGCTGGCCAACCTCAACCAGCAGCTGTAACGGAGCATTAGGATGAAACGGATACAGATGCACGCACGGGGGCTGATGGCCTTGTTGGCCGCGTTCACCCTGGTGGGCTGTACTCACCCCAATGCGCCGCTGCCGGACGATCCCTACTATGCGCCTGTCTACCCCGACCTGCCCATGAGCCAGGTGGTGACCACGGGCTCCATCTATCAGGATGCCTATACCAACGAGCTGTATTCCGACATCAAGGCGCACCGGGTTGGTGATGTGATCACCGTGATGCTGGCGGAGCAGACCAAGGCGAAGAAATCCGCTTCTGCCGAGATCAGCAAGAATAACAACATGTCGCTGGACCCCATCTCGGGTCTGGGCGGCGATGTCACCATCGGCGGCAACCCACTGGATCTCTCCTACAACGAAAAGTATGACATGAGCCGTGAGGCCGGGGCCGATCAGTCCAACAGTTTGGCCGGAGCGATCTCGGTGAACGTGTTGCAGGTGCTCAGTAACGGCAATCTGGTGATCCGGGGAGAGAAGTGGATCACCATCAATGATGGCGACGAGTTTATTCGTATCACCGGCATTATTCGTCCTCGGGATATCAGCCCGGATAACACCATCGCCAGCACCCGGGTGGCCAATGCCCGTATCCAGTACAGCGGCACCGGCACCTTTGCCGATTCACAGAAAACCGGCTGGCTGGCCCGCTTCTTCTCCGGCCCCCTGTGGCCCTTCTAAGGAGAACGTCATGATGCAATTTTGCCGTGTTTTAGCGAGCGTACTGCTCTTGTCTCTGCTCCCCTTGGCGGCGCAGGCGATGCGTCTGAAGGACATCACAGACTTGCAAGGGGTACGGAGCAACCAACTGGTGGGCTATGGACTGGTGGTGGGTCTGCCCGGTACCGGCGAGCAGAGCCGCTACACAGAGCAGAGCTTTGCCACCATGCTGTCCAATTTTGGTATCAACCTGCCCGCCAATGCCCGGCCCAAGTTGAAAAACGTGGCGGCGGTGGCGGTGCATGCAGACCTTCCGCCGTTTGTGAAACCCGGTCAGCAGATTGACATCACCGTCTCCTCGGTCGGCAGTGCCAAGAGCCTGCGGGGGGGCACTTTGTTGCAGACCTTCCTGAAGGGGGCGGATGGCAAGGTGTACGCCATTGCCCAGGGTAGCCTGATCGTCTCCGGTTTTTCCGCCGAGGGCGCCGATGGCTCCAAGGTGATGCAGAATACCCCCACAGTAGGGCGTATTCCTGCGGGTGCCATCGTCGAGCGCAGTGTCCCGACGCCCTTTGCCTCCGGGGATTTTCTTACCTTTAACCTGCACCGGCCGGATTTTTCCACTGCCAAGCGGGTGGTGGAAACCATCAACGGCCTGCTGGGGCCTGGGGTCGCCCGGGCCATGGATGCGACTTCCATCCAGGTCTCGGCCCCAAGGGATCCCTCTCAGCGGGTTTCCTACCTGGCGACGTTGGAGAATCTGCAGGTGGAACCGGCGGATGAGTCGGCCCGAGTGATCGTCAACAGCCGCACCGGCACCATTGTCGTGGGCAAGGATGTGCGCCTGATGCCCACCGCCATCACCCACGGCGGCTTGACCGTGACCATCAATGAGAACTTCAACGTGTCCCAGCCCAACGCCTTTGGCGGTGGCCAGACGGTGGTGACGCCGGAGTCCGAGATCGGGGTGATCCAAGATAACAGCCGCATGTTCAAGTTCGATGCGGGGACCTCCCTGGATGAGCTGGTCCGGGCGGTGAACGAGGTGGGCGCGGCGCCGTCGGATCTGATGGCGATCCTGGAGGCCCTGTCCCAGGCCGGCGCCCTGCGGGGCGAGCTGGTGATCATCTGATGGACAGCCTGAAGCAAAGCAGTCACTACCTGGATCTGGCTAGCCTGGATAACCTGCGACAGCAGGCCCAGAGCGATCCCGATGCCAGCTTGCGTGAGGTGGCCCTGCAGTTTGAAGGGATCTTCATGGGGATGATGCTCAAAAGTATGCGGGAAGCCAACGCGGCCTTTGAAGACAGCGACAGCCCCTTCTCCAGTGATACCACCAAGTTTTATGAGCAGATGCACGACAGTCAGATGGCAACGGCCCTGGCCTCGGAAGGGAGTCTGGGGCTGGCGGATCTGATCGTGGCTCAGCTTGGTGGGGATGCGTCTGTCCTGCCCGCATCGGCCCTGCGGACGCCGGAGCCGATTGCCCCGGTGGCGCTGGTGCAACCCCGGGAGTCGGCTCCTGAGTCGATCGAACCGGCAGAGTCTGTCATGCCGCCCCTGCAGGCGGCCATCAATCCTGAGCCGCCGACGGTCCCTGCGGGCGGTTTCGAGTCCCCGGCGGAGTTTGTGGCCCAGCTATTGCCCCAGGCCAAGGAGGCGGCCAGTGCCCTGGGGCAAGATCCCATGCTGTTGATTGCCCAGGCGGCACTGGAAACCGGCTGGGGCAAGAAGATCCTGCCGGGGCCGGACGGGCAAAGTAGCCATAATCTTTTCAACATCAAGGCCGATAACCGTTGGGATGGTGGGAAAACCTCCATCAATGCACTGGAGTTTGAAGATGAACTGCCGGTGATGCGCCGAAGTGCCTTCCGAGTCTATGACGATCTCAAGGCCAGCTTTGACGATTACGTGAATTTTTTGCGCCAGCCCCGTTACCGAGAGGCGGTGGCGGCAAAGGATCCCGATGGCTTCATTCATGGCTTGCAGCGGGCCGGTTATGCCACGGATCCCAACTACGCCAATAAGATTTTGACGCTGTTCCAGAGCCTGTTGAAACAGGCCGACTAAGGACGTAAACCATGGCAGACATGATGAGTATCGCCCGCTCGGGCATTATGGCCGCACAGCAGCGCCTGGGAGTGACCAGTAATAACATCGCCAATGTGGGGACCGACGGTTACAGTCGGCAGGTGGTGGAACAGCGTACGCTGGAGTCTCAGAAGCTGGGCAACACTTTTGTCGGCAGCGGCACTTATGTCGCCGATATCAAGCGGGTCTACAACGAATATGCGCAGAAAGAGCTGAGCCTGGCGACCAGTAACCAGAGCCAGGCATCTACTCACTATGCCAGGATGTCGGAGCTGGATCAGATCTTCTCTGTGGTCGGTAAGTCGATCCCCAACTCCCTCAATACCCTGTTTGAAAACGTTAATAACCTGGCCGACATGCCAACGGATCTGGCGGTACGGGAAAATCTGCTGACTTCGGCCAGCCAGCTGGCGACCGCGTTCAATACCATGAGCCAGGAGCTGAACCAGCAGGTTCGACTGCAAAATGAGCAGATCGGCGGGGTGGTGGAGCATGTCAATGCCATCACCGCCGAACTGGCTTCCATCAATGGCGAGTTGCAAAAGGTGGCTGGTCAGGATCTGCAGTTGCTGGATCAACAGGACCGCCTGCTGATGGAGCTGTCCGAGTATGTTCAGATCAGCACCATCGATCAGCCCAATGGGGTGCGCAGCGTGATGGCCGGCGGCTCCATGATGCTGGTTTCTGGTGAGATGGCGGTGGAGTTGGGCACCACATCCGGTGATCCTATCCCCCACGAAACCCGATTGACCGCCACCACGGGCAATCAGACGGTGATCCTGCGCAATAACGAGGTGGGCGGCCAGTTGCAGGCGCTGTTTGATTACCGGGATCAGGAGCTGTCGACGGCTCGGGACCAGATGGACTTGATGGCCCTTGGGATCAGCAGCGCGTTCAATCAGGCGCAACAGCAGGGGCTGGATCTGGACGGTGAGCAGGGCCAAAACCTGTTTACCGACATTAATGATCCGAGTTTGATGTTCGGCCGTTCGGCCCAGTATGCCGATAACGCCGGTAACATGGTGCTGGGGGTGCAGATCGACGATGCGGTGCAACTGACCGGCGGGACCTATTCCCTGGGGTTTGATGGCAGTAACTATCAGCTAACCGATCAGTATGGTAGCTCGGTAGCCCTGGTGGCCGATCCCCAGGATCCCAATCGCCTGATCGGTGCCGAGGGGTTCAGCATTCAGATCGATCCGGCTCGCACTGCCGTCGCCGGTGACAAGTGGCAGTTAACGCCTACTGCCGGGGCCAGCAATGGCATCAAGAACCAGTTGACCGATCCCCGAGACATGGCGGCCGCCGGATATGGCTTGTCGACCTTAAGCGGTGCCGGTGAGGCCAGCCTGGTCTCGTTCGACCGGACCGATCCGGCTTTTCCGGCGAACGGTGAAGTGCTTACCATTACCGCTGATCCGGCCTTGGGCACCTTTGCCGTGCACAACAGCAGTGGCACTCAGATCAGCAGCGGGAGCATGAACGGCAACCAGATCGCGACCCTGGGTTTCGTGCTTGAGGTCGATGGCAATACGGCCAGTGGCGATCAGTTTCAGATGGATCTCTCTTTTGGCCCGGGTGATAACGGCAATGCCGTTGCCATGGCCAAGCTGGCGACCAGCAAGCTGGCCCATGGTGGTGACATGACCCTGGTGGATGTCTATCAGAACATCACCACGACGGTGGGCGGCAAGGCCCGGGCGGCGGAAACGGCGTTGATCTCGGCGGAAGCGGTGAAGGGCCAGGCCCAGACCCGGGTTGAGGCGGAATCCGGTGTGAACCTGGATGAGGAAGCGGCCGATCTGATGCGCTTCCAGCAGGCTTACCAGGCGTCGGCACGGATCATGACGGTGGCGAAGGAAACCTTCGATACCCTGTTTAACTCGGTACGTTAAGGAGTGAATGATGCGGATCTCAACCAGCCAGTTTTATAACCTTAACGCGCGTAACATCACCGGGCTTCAATCGGACAGTAATCAGACCCTGATCCAGCTTTCCAGCGGAAAGCGGGTGAATACGGCCAAGGACGATCCGGTCGGGGCGATCATGATCGAAAATCTGGGCCAGCAGCAATTGCAGCTCAATCAGTACAAGGCCAATATCAACCTGGCCAATAATCGGCTGACCCAGCAGGAAACCCGGCTCAACGAGTATGAAAAGCAACTGCTGACCACCCGGGACAAGATGCTGCAGGGCAATGATGGTGCCCTGGGGCCGGATGATCGCAAGGCTCTGGCCCTGGATATTCGTGAGCAGATGACGGCCATGCTGGCCCTGGCCAATAACCAGGATGAGAACGGCAATTACCTGTTTGCCGGATACCAGACCGATACCAAGCCCTTTGTGTTCGATGCCAATGGGGATGTGGTGTACATGGGGGATGGCGGTCGTCGCAGTGCGACCATAGCCGACGGGGTGACGGTGAATGTCAGTGAGAGTGGTGATCGCCTGTTTATGCAATCGCCCACCGCCAGTGGGGATTACCAGGCGGATTATGCTAACGCCACCATGACGGGTTATACCTTTGTGGAGTCGGCCCGGATCACCGATCCGGCGACCCATGTGGCCGGTCCCATGGAGATTCAGTTTGTTGATGATGGGGCGGGGAACATCAATGTTACCGTGACCGATGGCGGTGGTACGGTGCTCCTGCCACCCCAGCCGTTTGATGCCTCCCAACCGCTGCAGTTTAACGGGATGGCGATCCAGTTAACGGGGGAGCCAGAGATAGGCGATCAGATCCCCATCGATCAGCAATCGGACCGTTCGATCTTCGATACCATGAAACGTACGGCGGAGTTGCTGGAGGATCCGGCCGGGATCGACAGCAACGTGGCTCAGGCGGAGTATGCACAGTTGATCGCAGATATCACGGTCAACCAGGGCCATGCCTCGGTGATCCGGGCGGAAACCGGTAACACCTTGCGCGGTCTGGATACCTTCCTGGAGCAGCATCAGGATATGGAGTTGGTGACTTCAGGCGCGAAGGCGACACTGGAAGACTTGGATTATGCGGCGGCCATTACCGAGTTTGAACGCCAGACCCTGGCCCTTAACTCGGTGACGCAAACTTTCGGTAAGCTTAATGGCATGACCTTGTTCAATTACATTTGAGCCGACGCCAAAACGGTCCCGCAAGGGGCCGTTTTTGTTTTCATGAAGGAATGTGTTGAGTGCGTCGAATTGTCCTAAGCTCACTTTACTGAACAAATGAACAAAAAACCTTCATGGAGGCTTAGCGTGTCCAGGATGACGCGACTCCTGTTTTCTTCATTTCTGGCTTGTTCTGGTTACCTGGTGTTGCTGCAGTGGTGGCCCGATCCCTTTTTGCTGACCGTTTATGTCGCTGTCGTAGCTGTGCTGCTTGCGCTGTGGCATGAACGCCGTGTGCGGCAGGTCAAGGGGACGGCCTCGCGCTGGCGTGCGACCGTGAGCGCTTTGTCTGAGCCGACACTGGTGGTGGATCCGCTAGGCACAGTGGTGGCCTGTAATGAAGCGGTTCAGAGCCTGTTGGACAGGCCCCCAGCGTTGGCAGACTCCATCGATACCTGTCTGCCACAGGATGCCCGGGAAGACTTTCATCAGGCCCTTGAACGGCTCTTCCACCCTGAGGGCCAGGCAAAGGCTCAGTTGTGGTTGGCACTTGGCAGCGAGGGACAAGCACAACAGCACTGTCTGCTGTCGATACAAAGGCTCGAAGAGAGTTCTCCCTTGGCGTTGCTCGTATTGAATGTTTGGTCCCCCGCTGGCGGAACGTTCCCCGCAGGAGCCCTGGGTCATCGGTATGGGGATAGCATTGCCCTGTGCCCGATGGGCATGGCCCATATGAGCCTGGCTGGACAGTTTATTCAGGTGAATGCCAGCCTGGTGGCGATGCTGGGATATGCACAGGGAGAGTTGCTTGCTCTGGGGTTACACGGTGTGACGCTGGAGGCGGACCGAGAGCGGGATCTACGGGATTTTGGCATTTTGCTGTCCGGCCGTCGTCGGCATTACACCTCAGAGCTGCGTTATCGCCACAAGCAGGGGCATCTGATCTGGGGGCAACTGACGGTAACCCTGGTGCCGGGGAACCCAGACTATTTCTTTATTACCTTGCAGGATGTGACGGCCCAAAGGGAGTCGTTGCAACGGAGCCGGTTATCGGAACATCGCTTCCGGGTGATGGTCGAGTCCTGGTCCGAACAGGTCGTTGCCTGGATCGGCTCGGCGGACCTTTCTAAGTTGCATTATGTGAATGCGGGCTTTGAGCGTCTGTTTGGCCGCAGTCGTGCCAGCCTCTATGAAGATCCTAAAAGTTTCTTTGAACTGATTCATCCGGATGACAGGGATCGGGTCGCAAGGCATTGGCAGCGTTCTCGGGAACTGGGCTGGGATCTCTGTTATCGGATCTGTCGGGAAGATGGTACGGTCCGCCATATTCGGGATCGGGGCCAGGGGATCCGGAACGAGGATGGGCGCCTCGGCTTTCTGGTGGGGATCACCCAGGATGTGACCCAGGAGGTGGTCTCCCATGATGAGTTGAGTGATTCCTTTGACGGCCTGGATAGGGCGTTCAGTGAGCTGTCGCTGTTTTCTCGCCAAGATCCCCTGACCGGGGTGCTCAATCGTCATGCCCTGCTGATGGAGTTGCGGCGCGAGTGTCTACGCTGTCATCGGCAGGCCCTGCATGCCTGCGTGGTGTTTATCGATCTCAACGACTTTAAGAAGATCAACGATACCTTGGGACACCAGGCTGGTGATCAGGTCTTGCTGACGGTGTCCCGTTTTCTCTCGTTGCGGATGCGAGCGACGGATCTGGTGGGACGCTACGGAGGGGATGAGTTTATTTTGCTCCTGGTTGATTGCAAACTCGATCAGGCCAGGCAGTTGTGCAGCAACTTCCTCGATCCCGGTGTGCCCCTGGAAGGGGAACGGCTGGATGGGAGGAAGCTTCACCTGTCCTGGGGAGTCGCGGAGATCAGCCAAGCGCAGGCCGATTGCGATACGGTGGTGGCGCAGGCCGATCAGCGCATGTATGAACATAAGCAGCGTACCAAGGCGCTTGCACGCCAGGCATTGCCTGATATGCGAGACGATGAGCGGGAAGAAAGCCAAACAGATCAATAAATTTCAGTGGTCTAATGGGATGTGGTAGCGGCTTTGAGTAAGCTGTGACGTTTTATTTGAATTGGAATACTGCCATGACACCCAAGCTCTTTGGTGAACTGATCCACAGTCGTCGCTCGGTACGCAAATACCAAAGCGATACCCCATTCGATCACGACGCGGTGCAACGAGCCCTGGAGTTGGCTCTGCTCTCCCCCAACTCCTCCAATATGCAGTTATGGGAGTTTCACCGGGTGGTTGATGCGGACAAGCGTGCCGAAGTGGCGCGTTGCTGTTTTAATCAAAATGCCGCCAAGACGGCACGGGAACTGGTGGTGATTGCCACGACACCTCATCACTGGCGAGAGCGGGCATCGCGCAATGCGGCACAGGTGCGGGATAACTTTGAAGGACGTGAAAGCCACGCCAGTGCCAAACGGGCGTTTTCCTACTATGAGAAGCTGATCCCGGCGCTGTACAACAACGACCGCTTAGGCGTTCGTGGCCTGATCCGTAAGGTGATCAGTGGCTATCTTGGCCTGAAAAAACCGATCATGCGGGAAGTGAGCAAGAGTGATGTTCGGGTTTGCCTGCACAAGAGCACCTCTCTGGCAGCCATGACCTTTATGACGGCGTTGCGCGCCGAAGGTTATGATACCTGTGCCATGGAAGGGTACGATTCTAAGCGCTTGAAAAAGGCGCTGGGTATGGATCCTCGCTGTGAAATCACCATGGTCATTGGTTGCGGAGAGCGGGCCGAGGATGGAGTGTACGGTGAGCGCCATCGAGTCGAGACTGATGTGGTGATCCGCACGCATTGAGCGTCAGTCCCGACAAAAGAAAACCGGCCCTCGCAGGGCCGGTTTTTTAATGTGTGGTGGGTTAGCCACCCAGTTCGTCGACGGCCACTTTGTAGGTGGGATCTTCCATCACATTGACTTCGACCAGATCGCCTGCCTTGTGCAGCAATTGACGGCACTCTGGGCTTAAGTGGCGCAGATGCAGGCGCTTGCCTTCACGCAGGTAGCGCTCTGCCAGGGTGTCTATCGCTTCCAGTGCAGAGTGGTCGGCCACTCGGGAGTCGCGGAAATCGATGATCACATCCTGAGGATCACTCTTCGCATCGAACAGATCCAGGAAGCTGGTGATGGAGGCGAAAAACAGCGGTCCCTGTGGCTGGTAGCTCTTCCAGCCATTGGCGTCCACGGCTACCTTAGCGGTCATATGGGTTGCGTGATCCCAGGCAAAGCGCAGGGCAGAAACAACAACCCCCACGAGTACGGCAACGGCCAGATCGGTCAAGACGGTGACGGCAGACACCAGGACGATCACCAGAGCATCGGCCTTGGGGATCTTGCGCATGATACGGAAGCTCGACCACTCGAAGGTGCCCAATACCACCATGAACATGACGCCCACCAGTGCGGCGATCGGGATCATCTCGATCAGGCTGGCACCAAACAGGATGAAGCCGAGCAGGAACAGGGCGGCGGAGGCGCCGGACAGCCGGGAGCGACCACCGGAGTTGATGTTGATCATCGACTGACCAATCATGGCACAGCCACCCATGCCCCCGAAGAAGCCGGTGACCACGTTGGCGGCGCCCTGACCGACACACTCGCGGTTACCCTGGCCTCGGGTCTGGGTCAGTTCATCCACCAGGGTCAGTGTCAGCAGTGACTCAATCAGGCCAATGGCGGCCAGCACCAGGGCGTAGGGGAAGATGATGGTCAGGGTTTCCCAGTTGAAGGGCACCATGGGAATGGCGAACGAGGGCAGGGTGCCTTCCAGGGTTGCTGCCGGATCTTGGGTCATGGCACGGACAAAATCCACCACCGAAGCGGTATCCAGCCCCAGGCCGTGCACCAGCAGGGTGACGGTGACAATGGCGGCCAGGGAGGAGGGGATCGCCCGGGTCAGTTTGGGCAGGAAGTGGATGATGGCCATGGTCAGGGCGATCAGGCCCAGCATGAGGTAAAGGGTCTGGCCCTGCATCCACACCCAGTTACCCAACTCATCCTGGACCTTAAACTGACCAAGCTGAGCCAGGAAGATCACAATGGCCAGACCGTTGACGAAGCCCAGCATCACGGGATGAGGGACCAGGCGAATAAATTTACCGAGTTTAAATACGCCAGCCAGGATCTGCAGGATCCCCATCAGGATCACGGTGGCAAACAGGTACTGGACACCGTGCTGGGCAACCAGGGCCACCATGACCACGGCCAGGGCCCCGGTGGCACCGGAGATCATGCCTGGACGACCGCCGAAGATGGCGGTGATCAGGCCGATCATAAAGGCGGCATAGAGACCCACCATGGGCTCGACGCCGGCAACAAAGGCGAAGGCGACCGCTTCGGGAACCAGGGCCAGGGCCACCGTCAGGCCAGACAGGAGATCTGCCCGTACCGTGGCTTGGGGATTACTACGAAGTTCAAACATACTGATATTGAACCTAAATTATGATGAGTGACAGGGATAGCCGCGGGAAGCTACCAGTGTGGCGCCATGTTGTCAAAGTGTAATGACTTTAGGACACCCTGTGGGCGTCGGCTAACGTGGATAAATGCCAAGTTTTACTCAGATGGGTCGTGTTAGATTATGGATATCAGAAACTGGGGGACTCAGAGATGACGCAGGGAGTGAAGATAGGGATTGCCTTAGGCAGTGGTGCTGCCAAGGGCTGGGCTCACATTGGCGTACTGCGTGAACTGTCCCGTTTGGGGATCAAGCCCGAAGTGGTGACCGGTTGCTCCATCGGTGCGTTTGTCGGGGCGGCTTATGCGGCGGGGAAACTCGATCCGCTCGAGGAGTGGGTTCGCGGTTTCTCCAGCTGGGATGTGATGGGTTTGATGGACCTTTCCTGGCGTCGGGGAGGGTTGATCCAGGGTGATAAGGTCTTCGATGCTGGCGGCAAGGCAATAGGTTTAAATCATATCGATCAGCTCGACTTACCCTTTCTGGCGGTGGCGGCGGATCTCTATACCGGTCAGGAGGTGTGGCTGGACGATGGGGAACTGGCTGACAACATTCGGGCATCCTGCTCCATCCCCGGGTTGATGGTGCCAAAACAGATCGGTGATCGCTGGTTGGTGGATGGCGCCGTGGTGAATCCCGTGCCTGTCTCAGCCTGTCGGGCCCTGGGGGCGGATCTGGTGATCGCGGTGGATCTGCATGGCGACAGTCGCCAGCATATTCATGATGTGGTCAAGGCGGATACGCCGGTGGCCCCGGCGCAGATCGAACGGCAGGACTCCAATACGGGCTTTATGGACTTTCTGGTTTCCGGCAGGGAGCTGTTAACCCGGGTGAAGAGAACTTTTACCAGTGATCATCCCAGCTCGATAGCAGTGATGCACCAGTCGATGCAGATCCTGGAGCAACGACATAAACGGGCCCGCCTGGTGGGGGATCCACCGGAATCGATCGTTCTACCCCGGGTCGGCGAGATCGCAACCATGGAATTCCAGCGGGCCGAAGAAGCGATTGCCGCGGGCGAAGCGGCAGTGCGGCAGGTAGCGCATCAGATAGAGGCGGAGCTGGAACGCTATACCAATGGCCGCAATGGGCATTGAGTCAGGACAGTGAGCGTGAAACCCTTGAGAGTGCAAAAAAGGCAGCGCTGGTGATCCCATGCTGCCCTTTAGCATCGAGCTCAGAGCCGTTGATCGCTTAAGGCTGGGTCTGCCGAAGCTCTTGCAGGCCGCCACCGTTGTGCACCCGGGAAAAACCTAACTGAGTTAAGGTTTGCTCGGCGATCCCCGAGCGGCGACCGCTGCGGCAGTAGACAACGATGGACGTATCCTTGCCAAGCTTCAGGCTACCAATGGTCTGGCCTATGGTGTCGAAGGGAAGATTATGGGCCTTTTCCAGGTGGGCGGCGCCAAACTCCTCGGCGGTGCGTACATCAATGATGACGGCCCCCTGCTCGATCATCTGCCAGGCCAATTGGGCACGATCCGGGGTTTGCGCCGTGGCTGCCGAACCCCAGAAATAGGCTAGAGCCAGCAGGGGCCCCAGCAGGCGGAGAAACTTCCCTGCGGTGAGTGTCATGGATATTACCGTTCCTGTTGTTGTTCCAGTTCGCGCTCGGAGCGCAAACCCAGTTTACGCATTACCATAGTGGCAGGACAGAAGCCGGTAAAGGCATTTTGAAACAGGTTGGCACCGACGAAGACGGTGAGCCAGACAAATAGGGGATGAACCCAGACCGTCAGTGCTACGGACAGCAGCACCATAAAGCCAGCAAAGGCATACAGGGTACGCTCGGTAGAGTTGGGTAGGGTACAGATGGGTTTGCTCATAATGGCCTCCGCAGGTCGCTGAGTTAGGCGCGGGCCGTCACCTTAGTTTAGTGGCGTAGACCCGTGCCGGGTTTGTTGAAATGTCAGTAGTTGTAACGGATCCGCAGCCAGCCGTTGCTGTTGTCGGCAAGCTGGCCGAAGAAGGTGTGATCCTCGCTGCCGCCGAGCAGGTTCAGGCCGGTGGTGAAACTCCAGTGATCGTCCAGCCGGTAGCTGGCCTGGGGCCGCAGGTAATAGTCGTCGTCCGTTGGGCTGTAGAAGGCGAACAGCGACAGGTTGAGCTTGTCCTGCATGGCGCGGTAGTTCAGCCGCACCGTGGTCAGGTGACGGTTCTGCTCCGGTGCATAGGCTGGATAGGGATGGACGGCCAGCCAGTCGCTGTAGTCACGCAGGTGCTCCAGCTGGTATTGCAGCCCCAGGGTGAGGTTGGCGACCAGCTCCTGCTGATAGCCTGCCAGCAGCATGAGTTGATCCGCCGGGACGGCCGAATTGCCGCCGTCCTGATCCCGGTAGTCGTGCCAGGCCCCTTCCAGGTTGAACAGGCCACTGCCCAGGGGCATCAGCAGGCTGGCACCATAGGTGTGCAGGCGGGTAAAGTCGGGCTGGCCCTGGGCGTTAACAGCCTCGGGCTGGCCGCTGTAACCCCAATACCCGTACAGGGCCCACTCGACTTTTCCGGCGGTGCCGAACAGGCGCGCCGCCAGGGCATCGTCGCTGGGCTCGTCGGGATCGATCCCGGGAGCCACCGGCCCCCCGGCCTGGGGATTGAAGAAGCTGAAGCGATCCCCACTGAGGTAGTTGTCGCTCTCGAAGCGGGGGATCCAGGCCAGATCCAGGCTGGCATATTCCGACAGGCCGAAATAGCTGACTTTCACCGCGTTGGTGGGGGCTTTGAGGTACTCGTCGTCCAGTCCCGAGAAGAAGGCTTGCCAGTCCTTGGGGAAGAGATCGTTGAGAAACAGGAAGTCGCCGGTGCCCCAGGTCAGTACCTGGCGCCCCAGCTTGATGTCGGTGTGCTGACCCAGGGCAAAGGCCAGGGTCAGCTCCCGCACATCGACTTGCCAGCCTTCCACCACGTCGTCGTAGCGCAGATCGGCGCGCAGATCGCCCCGCAGCCGGTCACCATGATAGCCACTCTCGATCCGGCCACGGGCTTCGCCCAGAGTCTGGCGGGGCAGGGCCGCGCCGTCACGCTGCAGCCGGTAGCCTGCGCCCAGTTCAACAAAGCCGGAGACAGGTTGCCAGGGGGAGACGGTCTCCTCCCCCCAGTCATCGCCCCAGCTGTTGTCGCCCCAGTCATCCTCGGCGGCGTTAGCGGACAGCGTGACCGCCAGGGCCGTGGTGGCCAAGAGCCGGGGGGCTAAAGTGTACAGGGTCTTTTCCATGGTCTTTTTTCCCTACAGGCGATCACAGATCAACGTAAATACTGGCTCGGCGGGGTGCGCATGCTGCGCTCGCCGAAGATGTTCTCCGGCAGCCCGATGTCGTATTGGACGCCGCGGAACTCCATCAGGGTGTGGCCGCCACTGCGCAAGTCATCGATGCGTGAGCGCATTACGGTGGCGTGACCCTGGATCTCCTCTACCTGGACCACGGAGACGCGGCGATACACCTCGCCCTGTTTGTCCTGGTACTCGGCTTTCATGGGCAGGAAGTGGGTCTTGTCGATCCATACCCTGTAACCGGCAAACTCGACGCTGGCGGGATCCTTGGGTTGCCCGCTGATCACATAATGCTCGGCGGTCTCCTCCACCAGGGTGAAGTTGTCCTCCTTAGGGTTACGGCCGGAGACGTCTTCGTAGAAGAAGTGGCTGCCGACGAAGGAGGTGCGCTTATCCCCGGCGCTGATCCGGCGCAGCAGATCCAGCCCCGGCAGGTAGAGCCAGCGGTCGTCGTCACTCTTGACCTGCTTCTCAACCCGGAACACGGTGCCGCGCACGTCCGACGGACGGGAGAAGAACACCAGCATCTGCTGATCGCCGCCGGCTTCCTTGGTGCGGCGCAGTATGGTGAACTGGCGCAGCTGCTCACGGCCCTGCTCGTCGACAATCTTCATTCGGGCCTGGCTGCGACCGTCATCCCCGGCGTAGAAGGACGCCAGGTTCGCCTTGTCGATGATCTGTTCGGCACTGTATTGGGCGGCCTGGGCGCCGAAGGCGGTGATGGCCAGTATGCTGCTCAGTAATAAAGTTTTCATTTCGTTCTCCTCGGCGTTCTTCAGGCCGCTTTCGATTCTGATTGGTCGGGCAGGGCCCGGCGGGCCACCAACTTCAGGGCCGCAGGTAACAGCAGCAGGGTGACGCTGGCGGAGACCGCCATGATGGAGGCCATCAACACGCCAACCGTGATGTAGGGCACCAGAGGCGCCAGCAGCAGGGGCGTGAAGCCCAGGGCGATGACGATGGCATTGCGACTGATGGCCCGGGCGGGCTCTTCAAACATCAGCTCGAAGGTCTGTGCCAGGGATCCGGTCTCCCGATGGATGGCCCGGGTGCGCTCCAGGAAGTGGATGGCAAAGTCCACCGACAGGCCCAGGGCCAGGGCCGACAGGACGGCGATGGGCATGTCGTAATCCTTGCCCAGCCAGCCCACCAGGCCGTAGATGAAGGCGATGGTCAGGGTGAGCGGCAGCATGGCGATCAGGCCAAACAGCGCCGAGCGGAACAGCAGGGACATCATCACGAAGACGATGACGAAGGCGGACAGCAGGCTGCCAGCCATGCCGCTGACCATGGCGTCCTGCCAGATCACATTGATGTAGGCCTTACCCGCCCAGTTGGCTTCGATGCCATCGGGCAGGGGATGGGCGTCGATGTAGTCGGCGACCCGCTCGATCACCTGGTTCATGTGCTGGTTATCGCCGGAGGTCAGCTGCAGCCACAGCAGGCTCTGGCGGTAGTCACGGCTGACGAAGTGCCAGAGATCGTCCGGTCGGTGGGAGGACTGGAACTGCAGCAGGGTCTGGGCCACGCCGGCGGCGCTGGCGGGCAGGGCGAAGTCGGCGTCGTCGCCGGAGCGCAGCTCACGGTTGACCGTCTTAACGATGTCGGTCAGGCCGTTGGATTTGCCTACCAGGCCACTCTCTTCCAGATCGGCCTTGAGGCCATCCATCCACGCCAGCACTTTGGGCTGGAGGAAGCGACGGCTTTGCTCGGCCAGTTGCTCGAGCTGGACCATGGCGGCGTCGATGGCGTCCAAAGTGGCATCGTCGCTGGCATCGAAGGCCTTGTCGTCCAGGGTGCGGATCAGGTCATTGATCCCCTGAGGCGTCAGTCCATTCTCAAGCCGAGCCACCTCATTCGGTGCAAGGCCTGCCTGACGCAGCAGCGGCGTCAGGGCGACTTGCTGAGTCTTGGTGAGCAGGGGCTGGGTGTCCTGCAGTACCAGCCAGGCGTCGTAGGTGCCGGCGAAGTGGTGGTTGAGGGCGTCATCGGCGATGCGGATCTCATGATCGGCCTTGAACCAGCGCACCGGGTTGTCGTTGATGCTGATCTGGCTGATCCCCACGGCAGAGAAGGCCAGTAGGGCGGTGGCGGCAATGAGCAGGGCCTTGTTGCGCGCCAGGGCGAAGCGGCCGAGCCGCGGCAGCCAACGGGCCAGCATGCCGCTGTGCTCGCTGTTGGCACTGCCGTGCAGTTTGGCCTGCATGGCGTCCAGGGTGGCGGGCTTCATCCGCACTATGTAGGCCGGCACCAGCAGGATGCTGATCAGGAAGGCCAAGAGAATGCCGCTGCCGACGAAGAAACCGAAGATCTGCACCGGTGGGATGGGAGTCAGCAGCAGGGAGTAGAAGCCCACGGCCGAGGTCACCGAGGTGAACAACATGGGGTTGAACAGATCTTCCATCACCTCGCGGATCACCGTTTTGGGATCCTGCCCTGCGCGGTAGCGATCGGTGAAGTCGGACATGATGTGGACGCTGTCCACCACGGCGATGGGCATCAGGAAGATGGCGATCATCGAGGACATGATGTGGACGGTGTAGCCCATGCCGATCAGGCTGCCCATGGTGGCGATCACCGTGGCCATGGCGACCAGCATGGGGGCTACCACCAGTGGCAGGCTGCGGAAGAAGAACCACATCAGGGCGAAGATCATGGCCCCGGCCAGGGGAGCGGAGATCGCCATCTGGATGAACATCTCCACGCCAAACTGGTTCTCCGCCACGGGCAGGCCGGTGATGTGATATTGGTCGTCGCTGTCCAGGGTCTGGATGATCCCGCGGATCTGCTCGGCCACGGCGAAGCTGTCGTCCTTGCGTTGCAGGGGAACATAGATGGCGGCGGCCATGCCGTCGCCGGAGACCAGGGTGTTATTCAGCATGGGCAGGCGCTTGACCGCGTCACCGATGGCCTGGGCGGCCTCCTGCGTCTGGGGTGCCTGCTTCATCATGTATTCGAAGCGGATGGTGCCGGGCTCGGCCTGGGTGATGTTGTCCGAGGTGGACAGGGCCAGGGTTTCGCTGCGAACGACGCCGTCGAGGGTGAGGATCTGCTCCGTCAGGCTGTGCATGGCGGCGAGGGACCGGGGGGTAAAGATCCCTTGTTCGGCCACCGCGCCGACCACGATGTTGTCGTGCATGGCGAAGTCGGCTTTGACCTGATTGTGGAAGGTGCGGGCGGGATCCTCCGCCGATAGCATGTTTTCCGGGTCGGTATCGATCTGGATATTGGGGATCAGGGCGGCGGTGGCGACCACCATGGCCAGGATCAGGGCATACACCTTACGGGGATGGTGTATGGCAAAGCGGACAAAAGACGATCTCATATCGACTCCATAACATAAGAGACTTCTAATGTGCTCAGGGTAAATTAGCTTTTGCTAATTTACAAGCATTAGTTTCTTCTAATTTATTTTAGCTCACCGAAAGGGCGAGCATTGCTCCATCGCATGATGGAGAAAAAGACACAAAAAAGCCCCACCCGAGGGTGAGGCATATTGTCGCAGGCGAGGATCAGAGGCGGGTGAGGATGGCGTCGGTAAAGGCTCGGGTGCCGGCATTGCCGCCGAGATCCCGGGTGACGCATTCGCCTGCGGCGATGGTGTCACGGACGGCGTCTCGGATCCGGGCGGCCTGTTCGGGCATCTCCAGGTATTCGAGCATCTGTATTGCGGCGAGGATCAACGCCGTCGGGTTGGCGAGATCCTGACCGGCGATATCCGGGGCACTGCCGTGAACCGCTTCGAAGATGGCGGCATCCTGGCCGATATTGGCACCGGGGGCCAGGCCCAGGCCGCCGATCAGCCCGGCGCAGAGATCGGAGAGGATGTCACCAAACAGGTTGGTGGTGACGATGACGTCGAACTGGCTGGGATCCATCACCAGTTTCATGCAGGTGGCATCGACGATCATCTCTTCAAACTCGATGTCATCGTAGCGTTTGGCTACCTCGCGAGCGGTCTTTAAGAACAGGCCCGAGGTGGATTTGAGGATGTTGGCCTTGTGCACCGCGGTGACTTTCTTCCGACCCTCTTTGCGGGCCAGTTCAAAGGCAAATTCACAGATCTGTTCGGCACCCTCCCGGGTGATGATGCTCATCGCTTCGGCGGTCTGGCCATCTTCGGATACCTTTTGACCGGCGCCTGAGTACATGCCCTCGGTATTTTCCCGAATGGTGATGATATCGACGTTTTCATAGCGCGCCCGGGTACCCTTGAGGGAGAGCACTGGACGGACATTGGCGTAGAGATTGAAGGTTTTGCGCAGGCTGACGTTGATGGAGGTGAAGCCTTCGCCTATGGGGGTGGTCAGGGGACCCTTGAGGGCGATCTTGTTCTTGGCGATCAGATCCAGTGTCTGCTGGGGCACCAGTTCGCCGTGTTTTTCCAGGGCGGCCAATCCGGCATCGGCAAATTCGTACTTGAATGGACAGCCCGCCTTGTCTAGGACTTTCAGGGTAGCTTCGACGATATCGGGGCCAATTCCATCCCCAGGGATCACAGTAATGGTCGTAGTGGACATGTACGCATCCTTCCCTATTGTTGTGTTTTACCGCCCGCAGATCCCTAGGACAGGTGTGATGTTCCTGTGACAGGGAATGGGGGCTTTGTTAGCATGATGCGGCAGAAAGTCTACCGCTTTTCATAGGTTACTTACCAGTTGGCGGAAAGTCGTAGCGCAAGATAGGGAAGATCTGCGAGGAAACTAAGTGAAAAATCTATTCGTTGTTCTGGGCACTCTGTTGGCCTTGTGTGCTCCTGTATCGCTGCCTTTTGCGGCACCGGTAACGCCCGAGGTGTTGATGGCGTTCCAAACCTTGGGCTCGCCCGTGATCAGTGACGATGGCAGTGTGGTTGCCTATGTGGGTCGCCCTGATCGGGGCGATCCCATCGGCTACCTGCGTCGTCCGGACGGTCACCTGTTTCGCCTTCCACAAGCGGAAGACCCAGTGATCGCTGCCGATGCTCAGCATGTCCTGTTCAGTACACCCGTCCCGCTGCTTGAGCGGGAGAATGCTACGGCGAAGGAGCGCAAAGCGTTGAAAGGGGGACGCCTGCTGGTGCATGCCCGGACAGGTAAACAGGAACGATTCGAGCGGGTGAAAGAGGCCCAGTTCAGCCACGATGGTCGCTATCTTCTGGTGTTGCACGCTGCGCCCGAGGCCGGGGAGGGGGAAAACGTTCCCGTGGGAACTCGGCTTGAGGTACTGGATCTTAAGCAGAATCGGCGCCAAGTGGTGTCCGATGTGGTGCAGGTGGCGATTGCCGAAGAGGGCTTTGGCCTTGCCTATAGCCGTGCCTTGGAGGCGGAGGGCGCCGGGGTGTATTTGCTGTCGGACGATCTAAGTTCAGTGCCAATCTGGCAGGAAGCGGGGCATGTGAACGGGGCACTGAACTTTAGCCGGGATGGCAAGCAGTTGGCTTTTACCTGGGGGGAACAGTCCAGTCCCAAGCGCCAGCGCGAGCACCAGTTGGGCCATTACCAGGATGGCAAATTGCACTGGCAGGATCTTAATCACGCCGATTTCATCGTGTCGGGCTTTAGTGAGCTTCGCTTCTCACGGGATGGTAAGCGTCTGTTTGTCGGGCGTCAGGCTCGGCAGCCGAAGATCGCAAAACCCGAAGCCTATGGAGACCAAGATGCCCTGCGTAGCCGGGAGCAGTTGTTGGCTCACAGTGATCTGGTGCTGTGGCATGGGGAAGATCCCCGGATCAAGCCCCAGGAGCAGAAGCGTTACGATGATGAATTTAAGCGTCAGTATTACGGTGTTTGGCACTTAGGCAGTGAAAACTTCATCCAGCTGAGCGATCCCCAGGTTCCGGATCTTCTGCTGGCGGACAATGCTCGCTACCTGCTGGCATCCAGTGATCTGCTCTATCGCAAGATGGCTTCCTGGGCGGGATTTTACCGGGACTGGTACCTGGTGGACCTGAAAACCGGTCAGCGTCGTCGTTTGCTGGTGCAAGCCCTGGGGGCGGATGCGCCGAGCCTGTCTCCCCATGATGATGTCGTGGTATGGCATGTTCGTGGTGAACTGTACTGGCATGATATTCGGGCCAACAGCACCAAAGATCTGGGCACCGGCTTTAGTGACGAGGATCATGACTATCCCAGCCCTGCGCCAGGTTACGGTTTTGGTCCCTGGCTTGAAGCGGGGCAGGGGGTGTTGGTGTACGACAAGTACGATATCTTCCAGCTTCTCCGGGGCGAATTGCTGCCCTTGACCCAGGGACGTAAGGAGCGAGTGATCCACAGGGTGGTTGAGACGGATCCCGATCTTCTGTTCTATGCCAGCGCCGATCCCCTGTTGTTGCACACTCATCATGAGATCAGCCGGGACGAGGGTCTCAAGCGGCTGCTGGTGGCGTCGAAAGCGATTGAGCCCTGGTTGCGGGGGTCGATGCGACAGCGGTTTGTTGCCAAGGCAAAGCGGGGGGACGCCGCCCTGTTTACTCAGGAGCGTTACGATCGCTTTCCGGATCTGCAACGCAGCCAAGGTTGGCAAGGGGAACTGGAGCGGATCAGCGATCTGGGGGATCAACTCGAGGAACTCGATTGGGGCAAGGCTCAACGTGTCAGTTGGCGTTCACGTACCGGTGAGCCACTCAGTGGCGTAGTGATCACGCCACCTGGCTACGATGGCAAGACGGCACTGCCGACCCTGGTCTACTTCTACCGGTTTATGAGTGATCGTCTGCACCAGTTTCCCCAGATGGCCCTCAATCACAGGCCCAGTTTCCCCTGGTATGCCAGTGAGGGTTACGCCCTGTTTTTGCCGGATATTCGCTTCGAGATCGGTCACCCTGGACGATCGACCGCCGATGCCCTGATCCCAGGAGTCGAGACCCTGGTGAGCATGGGGATCACCGATCCCGATGCGGTGGGTCTGCAGGGGCACTCCTGGGCCGGTTACCAGGGCGTCCAACTGGTGACCCAGACCGACCTGTTCAAAGGGGTGGTGGCCGGTGCGCCGGTAGCCAATATGACCTCGGCCTATGCCGGGATCCGCCTGGGCAGTGGTCTGAGTCGACAGTTTCAGTACGAGGCGGGACAAAGCCGGATCGGTAAAAGCCTGTATCAGGCGCCACAGGCGTATATTGAAAACAGCCCGGTATTCCATGCCGACAAGATCCAGACCCCAATGTTGATCATGTTTGGTGACAAAGATGATGCGGTCCCCTGGGAGCAGGGGATCGAGTTATATCTGGCGATGCGGAGGCTGGGTAAGGAGGTGGTGATGTTGCAGTATCAGGATGAACCCCATCACCTGAAGGAATACGCCAATCGGCTGGACTACAGCCTAAAGATGATGGCTTTTTTCAACCATACCCTCAAAGGTGATCCCGCCCCTGGCTGGTGGCTCTATGGTCAGCCCTTTACCAAGCCGGATCCCAAGGAGTGATCGCGTCGATTTGATGCGATAGCCCCGCACTAAGTGGCGGGGCTGGGTTGCTCAAGATCCGTTTTGCAGCTGTTCCAGGGCGGTATCCCCCCAGGCGGACAGCTTGCCATCGCGAAAGATCAGGGCGGTGGTTTCATCTTCCGTGGTCATGCCATCACCCTTCAGCCTGTGGGTACGGTAACGCAGGATCTTAACCTGTACGCCGTCGGATGCCCGGTAGGCTTCATTGAAGTCGGGCGAGCCCATCAGTGCGATGATCTGCTCCTGGGTCATGTCGAGTTCCAGCGTGGCAATGGTGGCGACGTTATGGAGTTGGCGGTCGTCCCAGTCCATCTCATCCGGTCCCGCGGGCTCACCGTCCCAGAGCAGCACCACCAGGAGCACAAACACCAGGTAGGCACCCAGCAAACTCAGGGTGATGGGCAGGACACGGCTCTTGCGCTCGGCACGGGGGGCGGGATTGGACATCGAAGGCTCACTTTGGCAGTTCAGACTGTCCATAGGTTAACAAAGTGTTGCGGTGGTGCAATGGCTAGAAGCCCGGTGCAAAAGCGAATTTGCGTAATGCTAACGTCGCTAGGCTCTAGGACTGCTTCGCTGTTAGATTCTGGGAAGATCAAACACTGAACGGCTATAGGGGGGCAAGGGAGTCGACAGCGATGGAAAGAGGCCGGTATTGATCAGAGCCCCGGGTGACATGCTCAAAGTTTGTCATATTGAGCAAGTTTTCATTTGGCAGCTTTTGGTACTTAAGTGCCTTTAATCCGGCCCCTGCATAGTCTGGAGAGGCCGTCAGCTTACGCTGCTTTGCCGCTACGCCAATCTGCGCGTCTCGCTTGTATGATGTCTTCAGGGTTAAAGCAGCCACCGTATCCCTCAGCCATGGAGCGAAATTATGGACCGTTCGCCTTGGAGGGGTTTTACCATGGGATCTCGGTGCCGTTATCCTTGACGAAGGTGTCATTTCGGTCCCCAGACAGCGCGTTCAACATCTGCTTTATCCCGGTGACCGAAGTTTGGATCTTAATCCAACCACTTTGGTGTTGGCGGCTCACCCACCTTGGCCTGGCATCGTCCCAGCTCACGGGCTGGGACAAACCGAGGCGTTACCAGGGGATGGGGCTGCCGTCGTAGTTGAAGAACTGGCCGCTGGTGGCGGGGGTGAGATCGGCGATCACCTGGCGCATGCCGCTGACCGAGGTGGTGGCGTCGATCCAGGCATTGGGGCCGCCCATGTCGGTCAACACCCAGCCGGGGTGCAGCAGGGCGAGCGGGTGGCCGCGCTCTGCCAGATCGATCGCCAGGCTCTTGCCGATGGCGTTGAGGGCGGCCTTGGAGGCGCGGTAGAAGTAGCTGCCGCCGCTGCCGTTGTCGGCCATGGAGCCCATCTTGGAGCTCATCAGCGCCACCTTGGCACCGTCAGCCAGGTGGGGTTGCAGTGCCTGGACCAGCAGCAGCGGCGCCAGTACATTCACCTGCATAATGTCGGCGAAGGGTTCGGCGTCGTAATCACCCAGGGGCAGCCCCTTTGGGCCGTAGACGCCGGCATTGCTGATCAGCAGATCCAGCTTTCGGCTGCCCAGGTAGTCAGACAATGCGGGGATCTCCCCATTGTGGCTGAGATCCAGTCCCACCAGCTCCAGCTGGCTGGGGTATCGCTGGGCCAGCTGTTGCAACTCTTCGGCCTGTTCCGGTTCCCGGCAGCAGGCGATAACGGTGGCACCGTCGCCGAGATATTGGCGAGTAAATTCCAGGCCGATGCCCCGGTTGGCACCGGTGATCAATAGGGTCGGGTTCATGCGTTCTCCTTGAGGCGGAATTGATTGAGATTGAGATCCAGTGCCAGATCCTGGCGTAGCCGGACCAGGGCATAACTGAGCCGGGCCTGGTATCTGTGGGTCTTGAGTTTTTCGCCCAATTTGCCCTCCACGGTTCCCGGGGTGAAGATCTGGGCCAGGCTACCGTGCTCGGCCAGCAATTTTTGTGCGGTTTTCTTGCCGATGCCGGGTACGCCGGGAATGCCGTTACCGCTGTCTCCGGCGATGGCCCAGAAGTCCAGCAGCTGGTATTGGGGCACCCCTATTTTTTGCTCCAGCCATTGGGGATCGATGGCATGGTTGTCGAAATGATCCCATTGGGCGATGCTGGGGCCGTGCAATTGACCAAATCCCTTGTCGGTGGAGAGGATCAGGGCCTGGCCCCCATGTTTGGCCAGTTTAACGGCGATGCTGGCGATCAGATCGTCCGCTTCGACGTCGTCTTGCTGAACGGAACCGACGCCGAGGGCTTCCAGATGCTGGCGTAGCTGGGGAAGCACCGAAGCGAGGTCGTCGGGCATGGGCTTACGATCTGCCTTGTACTCTGGATAGAGCTGTCGCCGCCAGCTGTTCTGGTAGCCACCATCCCATACCAGCATGGCATGGCTGGGGCGGTGCTGACGCAGGGCCTTCTTAACGCCCATTGCGCAGCGTTCAAACAGGGCCTCACGGTTGTCTGGAACCGTGGCATGGATCCGTCGGATCAGATTCAGTGCATCGATCAATAACAGTTGAGCGGTCATCCGTGATGGATCTCGTAGCAAGGGTGATAGGTACTGCCGGGCAGTTTCATTCGCCCCTGATCGATGAAGGCGGTTAACAGGGTATCCATGCGTTTCATCAACTCGGGATCGCCACGGAGCTGGAAGGGGCCGTGTCGGGCGATGGCTCGGATCCCCTCTGCCTTGACGTTACCCGCCACAATGCCGGAGAAGGCTTTGCGGAGTGTACCAGCCAGTTGGGCCACATTGACCTGGGGTTGCAGGGCCAGGTTAGCCATGGCGTCGTGATTGGGTTCAAAGGGCAATTGAAACTCCGGTTCGATCTTCAAACGCCAGTTATAGGCAAAGGCGTCGTTGGTTTGAATTCGGTAGGCCTTTACATTGGGGATCTGTTGCTTGAGACAGCGGGCGACGGCGACCGGGTCGTCGATGATGATGTGATAACGGGCCTGGGCCTTGGGGCCCAGGGTGGCACCGATGAAGTCGTTGATCTCATCAAAGTAGGTCCGGCTCTCTTCGGGTCCGGTCAGGATCACGGGCAGGGGCTCGGCGGTATTGTCTTGACTGAGCAGGATCCCCAGCAGATACAAGAGTTCCTCGGCCGTGCCGACGCCACCCGGGAAGATCACGATGCCGTGGGCCAGGCGGACGAAGCCTTCGAGACGTTTCTCGATATCCGGCAGGATCACCAGCTCACTGACAATTTGATTGGGGGGCTCGGCGGCGATGATGGAGGGCTCGGTCAGTCCGAGGAAGCGACCTTCCTTGTTGCGCTGTTTGGCATGGGCGATGGCGGCACCCTTCATGGGCCCCTCCATGGCTCCCGGGCCGCAACCGGTGCAGATATTGAGATCTCGCAATCCCATCTGGAAGCCCACTTCCCGAGTGTACTGATATTCGGCCGATTGAATGCTGTGTCCACCCCAGCACACCACCATATTGGTTTTGCCGCCGGTTGGGATCGCCTTGGCGTTACGCAGGATCTCAAACACGACATTGGTGATGTGAGTGGCGTTACTCAGGTTGATATGCCTGAGGTTTTCAAAGCGATCATTGATGTAGAGTACATCCCGCAGCACGGCAAACAGGTGCTCCTGAATGCTGCGCATCAATTTGCCGTCAACCAGGGCGTCCGGGGGCGGGTTGGTGAGCTCCAGCATGACACCGCGTTCCTGGCGTAGCACCCGGATCTGGAAGTCGGCAAAGCGTTGGAACAGGGTTTCGCTGTTGTCGGTTTCGATCCCCGCGGCGAGTACGGCCAGGGAGCAGTTGCGAAACAGTTGATAGAGATCGGATGCTGCGCTGTCACGCAGTCGCTCCACTTCCAATTGAGACAGCTGATCCAGACTGCCCCGGGGACGCACCTGGATCTGCATGCTTCCTCGCTTATTGATCGATTTCGACCCGGTCCCGACCCTGTCGCTTGGCCCTATACAGGGCCGCATCGGCACGCTCGAAGGTCTCCTGGATGGTTTCCGAGCCGGTGATCTGTGCGGTACCGATGGACACGGTGACGGTCAGACGGTCTTGCTGAAACTTAAACGGGATGGCTTTGATACGCTCCCGGATCCGGTTGAGGATCTGAGCGACTTGTTCCTCTCCCACCTCTGGCAATAATAGGACAAACTCCTCTCCCCCATAGCGGGCGACGAACTCCTCTTTGCGCAGGGCATTTTTCAGTGCCATGGCGATCACCTGGAGGGTTTTGTCGCCGGTGGTGTGGCCGAAATTGTCGTTGATCCCCTTGAAGTGATCGATGTCGACCACGGCGACCCAGAGTTTACTGCCGTAGCGGCGGACGTTGCGGTACTCCCGCTTTAATCGATCATCCAGGGCCGCCCTGTTGGGCAACTGGGTCAGGGTATCGATCATATTGAGTCGCTGCTGTTCGACCAGGCGCTCTTTGTAACCACTGGCTTCGCTGCTGAGGCTGGCCAGCTCTTTGCGCATGCTTTCCATGGACGCTTTGAGCTTAGAAAACTCTTTCTGTTCCTCGTCCTCTCGTCGCCGAATAAGCTGGCGCAGTAAACCAAGCTCACGGCTAACGTGCTGCTTGAGTTGTTCCAGCTCGGTGGCGTTGGCCACCGATGCCCCGATCTCCTGGCATTGGCTCGACAGCTTGCGGTTGAGTTCTCTCTGGTTGCCGAAATTGCGGATGGTCAGGTTCCAGTTGTCGGCAACCGCTTCCCGTACCACGCTCAGTGCATCATTGATGGCAAAGAGGAAGGCCTGGGAGGCATTCTTTTCCCGGACGATTTCTGCCAAAAGCAGGTTCATCACCTGTTGATAGGCTTCCAGTAACTGATCGCCGCTGATCTCGCCAGATAACTCGGCCTTGAGCGCCGCGATGGTGTCACGTTGTTCTGGCCGAAAGTCCAGCTCTGTGAGCAACTGGGCCAACTCATGGCACATCTGCTGGTGCTTGGGCGTGATGGGCAGGGGCTCAGGGCTGGCTAAACGATCCACCAAGGCGGATTCGTAGTAACTCACCAGGCGCCGCAGTTGGGGAAGGTGCTCCCAGATGCTGTAAACCGGTTTATGCATCTCCTGTTGGAAGAAGAACAGTTCACGACTGGTGGTTTCCGGCAGCTCACTTAATTGCCCCAGGCGCTTTGCCAGGTCGGCCATGCTCTGCTGGGTAGACTTGATCTCCCGCTGTGATTGCTGGGATTGATTCTGCAGGGTGCGGCACAAGGCAGCGAGTTCAGGCAGGAGGGCATCAACGTTCTTTTCGCTAGACAGTCGTGCGCGGAGCTTGGCGAGTCGGTTGTCCAGTTCTAGGTTTTGTCCTTTGCAGCTGATGCTCAAATGGTGGACACACTCAACCAGGCCGCGGATCTGTCGCTGGTGAGTCTCGCTCAGTTCTAGCAGTTTCTGCTGAGCCAGTTGGGCTTTTTTTAGCTGTTGTTCCAACATGGGTTGGCTGATCATCGGATCGGCTGCGTCATGCATCTGCGGCGTGCTCCCTCACGTGTTCGATCGGCCCGGGTTGCTTGAGCAGATGTAAGGCTTCTTCTGCCCAGGCAAAAAAACGAATTCAAATACATAGGGTTTTGGTTATATCACAGCGTGAATCGTTCGCCTATATCTTAAAACGGTGCCGCTTGTTTGATGTTGTCGTCCAGCGTATTTGTGAGAGAGATCATATTATTATCCGAGAGCCCAGTTGGCAGTGGAATCGCGGATCCATGGTTACTGATGCAGCGGATGATCCCCGTGTCGATGCACTTGGAGGCGCTCTGGTAGAGCTGATTCGGATTGAGCAGCGGCGCATTAAGGGCCACAGGTTGGAATTGAACATACCGGTCAGCATTTGCTTCACGACCGGCGGTGCTGGCACACAGCAGCGCCAATTGAGCCAACTCCAGGGATTGAGCGGGGGCGAGGTGCAGCATGGAACCTGGCTGGAAGGGCAGGGCAATCACCCCCATGGCCAGTGGGGAGCCGAGGAAGGAGCGAGTCTCTGGCCACTCCCGAATGCGACGGAACAGCACATTGAATCTGCTCTCTTTGGCGGCGGGTTCAAGAATGAGGGCGAATTGACCCGGGGCAATTTCGGCTAAGAGCTGTACCCCATCCTGGTAGCCGAGTCGCTGGGCCAATTCGCGACGGGCTTGGGCGTGGGCATGCTGCCCAAGCTGCAGCTCACACTTGGCCAGATCGCCCAGTTCAAGCAGAACCAGGGTGCCGTTGGGTTGATCGGCCAGGTGTTGCATCAGGGCAGCTCGGTTGCGGACCTGGCTGATGGGTTCCAGCTCCAACGAGGCTTTCAATTGGCCTATTCGCCGTTGACCTTGTGCGGCGTAACGCCATAGGCCAATCAGCCCCAAAAGACACAATGCCAGGGTAGCCAGGGCGCCGTATTGCTGTGTCTGCAGTTGCCTGAGCTGATCGGCTTGCCCCATTAGTTCAGCGGACTGGCTCTTCAGTCTGTCTTTGAGCTGTTTTTCCGTCAGGCTGCGGCTGTTGGCGCTGGGCGTTGAAGTAAGCTGTATCAGTGCAAGCATGGCTTGCTGTAGCTGTTGCCAAGCAAGTTCATGCTCGTCCAGTTCTTTGTTCGCCGTGGCGAGGAGATCCCATAGCTCATACTGCTCCTTTAATGGGGTACCCTTTTGCAGGCTGCTGGTTAGGGGAGAGGCGATCTCCCGGGCTTTGACGTACTCGCCAAGTTGGAGATGAGCCTGGGCCCGGCGCAAGGTGTTGCTGAAGAGGTATCGCTTGTGGGCGCGTTCGGTAAATACCTGGTGGGCCTGCCGCAGGTATGCAAGGGCCTTTTCTGGTTGTTTGGCTAACAGGTAAACCCGGCCGATATCATGTCGGGTGGCCGCACTCCCCAATCGAGTGTTGAGCTGGAGCAGATTGTCTAGGGCCAGGAGCAGATAATGCAGGGCCTGGGAGTAGTCGCCTTGGGCTTCGTGGGTGTAGCCGACTTCCGATAAGGCATTGGCCATCAGGTGCTTTTCTGCTCTTTGCTCCGCCAGGGTTACGGCCTGGTGGGCGTATTCCAGTGCCGCCGGATGATCACCTTCATCACGAAGGACTCGAGCGGTCTCCATGCTGACGCTGATGGCAAAGCGGGGATCCGACACCGATTCGGCCAAGGTCATGGCGGAGCGATAGTAGCTGATGGCCGTCTCGGGTTCTCGGGCGATCCGGTAGGTGCGCCCCAGGTGGTGCTCGATCTTGGCCAGTCGCTCTGTATCATTCACAGAGAGGGCCCGTTTGCGGGCCTGAAGCAGGGACTCTATGGATTCCTCGGTTCGGCGAAGGTAACGGAGCAGCGAGCCTGTTTTTAGCAAGATATCGATGTGGAGCTTCAGCGCTTCGGGTTGAGTCAGGCCGGTCAGATGCTGTGCGGCGTCGTTGTACAACTCGATGGCACGATCGAAATTGCTGTGCATGGCGCCGGCGACATTGCCTTCGAGCAAACGCAGCCGACCCTGTTGAAGCCGGTTAAGCTCTCGTTGTCGAAGGTGGTCAATCAGCTCTTGGGTGTCACCGACGTTGGCCAGCTCGAAGTGGGCAAAGCCCAATAGCAACAGGCGCTCGTTTTCCATCAAGGGAGGCTGTGCCGGTGTGCTCAGGGTATCGAGCACACTTTGTGGCGAGCTGTTGAGCAGGTTGCGGGCGGAGGTCAGTTCCGCTTGTGTCATGGACCAGCAGGATGCGGAAGCCAGCAGGAGCCAAATGCACATGAGTCGGATCATCACGCCTCCCTGTCGTTGAATCATCTCGCCTATAGTGCCCGCCAATAATTAACATAACAACTCGTTAAATAAAGGAATTTATAATAGTAGCATGGAAAAGGCTGACTTGATTCCGGTGAACTTCCTGCGCATGAAAGCTAGGGCTTGTCGGGGACCTGCCTCCTCCCGTTTATGATTGAGTAGAGTTTGTGGGTAAAAAAGGGTGGTATATCAATTAAGGGTGCGTCCAGCCTGCTGCGCGTCAATGTCTGGCTTCGGCATCCCCAGCTGTGCATTCAAGCCTTTCGCTTTCATCCCGGCCTCAACCCCCTTCCTTCGGGTGATCTGGCATGGTGCTTCAATGCCGAGCGTGCAGGGATGCGCCGAAACGGCGAAGTTCGTGAAGAACTGATGGTGTACCAAACTTATTTTGTGAAACAACCTATTGGGTACGTTCAACAGCGTCTTAAGGCACAGCCTAAAAAAAGCGCCGCCCAATTGGGGCGGCGCTGTTCTGCTGTTCCTGTGCGGGGCAACAAGCTAGAGGGTATCGTCGATACCGCCCATGGCATCGAGTAGATCCGGCCATAGGCGAGCGAATTCACCACACATCAGGGCAAAGTCGGCGTCCAGTCGGGCGATCAGATCTTCTTTATCGATGTCATCGTTCTGCTCCTGCAGGACATCGGCAAACTTGATGCGCTTGAGGGACATGTCGGCATTGAGCACAAAGCTCAGGCTATCGGCCCAGTCCAGACCCAGCTTGGAGACCAGCAGGCCAGAATCCAGATAGGCGCGCACTTCATCGCTGTCCAGAGGCAGATCTTTGAGCTTGATGCTGCCACCGGCCTCCGCCAGGCTTTTGAGCTCGGCCTCTTCCAGAACATTGAAATGGTTGCCGACATTACCGGTACGTACCCAGTCGGCCATCGCTTCTTCTGGCAGGGTATTGGGCATCAGGGGGGCGACGGGCAGGGAGCCGATGGCCTGACGCAGCAGAGACAGCAGCTCTTCGGCCCGGGCGGCACTGGAGCTGTCGACCAGCACCAGTTGCTGTTTTGGCATCAGCAAGGCACGAACTTGTTTGCGACGGCTGAAGGCCCGGGGCAACAGGACGGCAATGATGTCCTCTTTCATCGCTTCTTTTTCTGCCTTGCGGGCCGGGCGGCCCTCTTCGGTTTCCAGCTGGGCGATCCGCTCTTCGAGTTCTTCGCGGATCACCGAGGCGGGCAACATCTTCTCCTCCTTCTCCATGGCGATAAGCAGGTTGCCATCGGCTTCATGGATCAGGGCATGGCCAGCCTTGGCGCCCAGTGCGGGAACAAAGCCCAGCTTGCTGATCTCCTGGCTGCCTGCCGGCGTGAAGCTCAGGGCTTCCAACTGCTGTTCCAGATCATTGGTTTGCAGTTCGAGGGGTTTGGTCAGCCGGTAGGGCTGGATGTTTTTAAACCACATTTGGGTCACCGGTGGGAAGTTGTGAGTCAATGGCTCGGCAGTGTAGGGAAAACTGGGGAATGGGGCAATGAAAGCAGAAGCGAAGCTCGGCTTGCGTCAAGAGGCGGAGCAAGGCAGGGCCGGGTATTCGGCGCTGTCACGGGGGGCTTGGGCTGGGGTAAGGAGTCGGTGTCAAACAGGCAGCTTAAATAAAAGGCGAGTAAACAGAACGTTACCAGTTGAACTCACATTCGGGCTGTAATAAAAATGTCATGGGTCTGTGAAATGGAACTGTCACATAGAGCGGGCACACTTCGCTTCGTTTTCTACTGAACCCGGAAAGCTTCTTCCATAAACAAGGAATACAAGAACCATGTCTATCAAACGTACTGTTCTGGCTGCTGCCGTTGCCGCTGCCATCCTGCCTGCCGCGGTATCTGCCAACGACGTTGACGTTTACGGTCGATTGAATCTGACCCTGCAATCTGCCGATCTGGGTGGTGATGGCAGTGAAAGTGAAACCCGTATCGCTTCCCACTCCTCGCGTTTCGGGGTGAAGGGCAGCCATGAGATCTCTGAGGGATTGGAAGCGATCTTTCAGGCGGAGTTTGGCGTAAATGTCGTAAAAGACAATGAAGACGGTGTTTTTTCCAACCGTAATCAGTTTGTTGGCCTGAAGGGTAGCTTGGGTACTGCCACCGTCGGTCGTCGTGATACCGCCCTTAAGCGCTCCCAGGGTAAGGTGGATCAGTTCAGCGACTTCGAAGGGGATATTAACGCCCTGTTCCGCGGTGAAAACCGTGCAGCCCAACAGGTCTCCTATGCCACGCCGACCCTGGCCGGCCTGGTGAAAGTGGAAGCGACCTTTGTGCCGGAAGCGGCGGAAAAGCAGGCGGATGAGAATGGCTTCTCCGTGGCGGCCATGGTTGGTGATGCTGGTTACAAGAAGCAGCCTTTTTATGGTGCCGTGGCCTATGACAGCAAGGTGGCCGGTTACGATGTCCTGCGTGTCACTGCTGGCGCCAAGCTGGCGGGTGTCGAGCTGGGTGCCATCTACCAGGATCAGGAGAAGCTGGACAGCGGCAACTCGGTCGATGGCTTTATGGTCTCTGCGGCCTACGCTTTTGGTGCCACCAAGCTCAAGGCTCAGTACCAGGATGCGGAGATGGCCAACAAGTTTGCCGACTCTGGCGCTGTTTACTCTATCGGTGCCGAGCACAAGCTGTCCAAGCAGTTGCGTGCCAACGCCTACTACACAGGCACCAGTTACGACACACAAGATGACGACAGCGTGTTTGCCCTGGGCCTGCGCTACGATTTCTAAGCCCTGTGCGGGAATAAATATTACTTTTAAAAAGAGGGCCTTATGGCCCTCTTTTTGCCCTTATCTTGCACCCAAGTCATATTTCTGTCATTTAACTGACAGATAATCCCCGCTGTACTGTTATCCGTGGATCTTAATAGACGCTATGACTGCCAATATCCTGATTGTTGAAGACGAATCTGCCATCCGTGAAATGCTGAGCTTTGTGCTGGATCAGCACGGTTTTCGTACTACCAGTGCCGCCGACTATGATCAGGGCCTGCAAGCGATCAATGAGCCCTATCCGGATCTGATCCTGCTCGACTGGATGTTGCCCGGTGGCAGCGGGATCCAGTTGGCGAAGAGCCTGCGCGCCCAGGAGCATACGCGCCAGATCCCGATCATCATGTTGACGGCTCGGGGTGAGGAGGAGGACCGCGTGCGGGGCCTGGAAGTGGGGGCTGATGATTACATCACCAAGCCTTTTTCGCCCAAGGAGTTGGTCGCTCGGATCAAGGCGGTGTTGCGTCGAGCGGCGCCGACCCGGCTGGAGGAGGCGGTGGAAGTTCAGGGCCTGCGCCTGGATCCCGTCTCCCACAGGGTGACCGTGAATGAGGAGAGCCTGGAGATGGGGCCGACCGAATTCCGATTGTTGCACTTCTTTATGACACATCCGGAGCGGGTTTACAGCCGAGAACAGTTACTGGACAATGTGTGGGGCACCAATGTCTACGTGGAAGATCGTACGGTGGATGTGCATATCCGTCGTTTGCGCAAGGCGATCCAGGCGCAGGGCCATGATCGCTTGATCCAGACCGTTCGGGGTGCCGGATACCGTTTCTCCACCAAGACTTAAATGGTCCCTACCGTTACTCAATTTTCGACCACGCTTTTCGGCCCGGTTTTTTCGGCTGTCGGCGTGGTTTTTCGTGTGCCAGAGCCTGATCATGTTTGAAGATTACTCCAGTCCCCGCTTGTTTAGCCGAGTGCTCTTTTGGTTTTTGCCCTTTGCCGTGCTGGGGGTCGTGTTTGATCTGCTGGCCTGGTCTTTGTTGGCTGGCAGCTGGCTGCTGATGTTTTGGCATTATCGTCACCTTATCCGTTTGGCTCACTGGCTCTGGCATGAACGCAGTCTGACGCCTCCCCATGGCAGCGGCAGTTGGGAGCCCATCTTCAACGGGATCTACCGTCTGCAGGGTAAGAATCGCCGTCGCCGGGCCCAATTGGCCCGCATGTTGTCGCGTTTTCGCGAGGGGGCGGAAGCCCTGCCCGATGCGACGCTGGTGCTGGGGCCCGAGGGCCAGATCCTCTGGAGTAACCGTCTGGCGGAGCACCTGCTGGGGATCCGTTGGCCCAAGGACGCAGGCAACCGGATCCACAACCTGCTGCGCCACCCCAGGTTTGTGACCTACTGGCAGCGTCGTCAGTTTAACGAGCCCCTGGAGCTGGATTCTCCGGTGAACGAGGCCCGGGTCCTGGAGATCCGGATCATCCCCTATGGGGACAATCAGAGGCTGTTGATTGCCCGGGATGTCACCCGGGTACGTCAATTGGAGCAGATGCGACGGGACTTTGTCGCCAATGTGTCCCATGAGCTGAAGACGCCACTGACGGTGCTTCAGGGGTATGTGGAGATCATGCAGATGACCTGTGAGCCCGATAGCATGCAGGCCAAGCAGTATCAGGCGATGGAGGATCAGTCCCAGCGTATGAAGGCACTGGTTGAGCGATTGCTGACCCTGTCCCGCATCGAGTCGGCAGCGGATATTGACCATGAGCACCCGGTGGCGATCCCGGCGTTGCTGCAGACGGTGAAGCAGGAGGCGGAGGAACTTTCGGCGGGGCGTCATCGACTCGAGTTCCAGATTGACTCGGCGCTGTTTGCCTACGGCGACGAGATGCAGTTGCACAGCGCCTGCGCCAACCTGGTGCAGAATGCCATTCACTACAGTCCCGAAGGCGGTACCGTGACGGTGCGTTGGTATGAACGCGATGGCCGGGGCCGTTTTGAGGTCCAGGATCAGGGTGAGGGGATCGCCCCGGAGCACCTGCCCAGGCTGACGGAGCGTTTTTACCGGGTGGATAAGGCTCGCTCTCGTGATACCGGTGGCAGCGGTCTGGGATTGGCCATCGTCAAACATGCGTTGAGTCACCACAACAGCCAGTTGCAGATCAGTTCCCGGGCCGGAGAGGGAAGCCGTTTTGCCTTTGAGCTTCCCGTCAGCCTGATGGTGCCAAGGGCCACTCTGCCCGAGCAGGGTAGGATCCGTTAAGCGTCGTGAAAGGCGTCGAGACTCAATTGAAGAGGTTGAACCAGGGTGGGGATAGGTTGATGAGAACGATGATGCGGCGGCTGTGCCTGATCATGGGTTTGCTCGGAAGTACGGCCAATGCCGCGCTGGATCCGGCCTTGGCCGATTACCAGAAGGTCAGTGGGATCTCCGGTAACCTTTCCTCGGTCGGCTCGGATACCCTGGCGAATTTAATGACCCTGTGGGCCGAGCAGTTTCGCCTGATCTATCCCGGGAGCAATCCGCAGATCCAGGCGGCAGGTTCCTCTACCGCCCCACCAGCCTTAACGGAGGGAACCACCCAATTCGGCCCCATGAGCCGCAAGATGAAACCCTCGGAGGAGGAGGCGTTCGTTCGGCGATATGGCTACAAGCCGACGGCGATCCGAGTTGCCATTGATGCGCTGGCGGTATTTGTCCATAAGGATAATCCGATCCAGGGGTTAACCATCGAGCAGGTGGATGCCCTGTTTTCGGCCACGCAACGATGTGGTGGCGAGCCGGTACGGCGCTGGGGTGATCTGGGGTTGGGGGGCGGCTGGGCCTCCCGGGACATTCAGCGCTATGGTCGCAACTCAGTGTCGGGTACGTACGGTTATTTTAAGAAGCGGGCGTTGTGTCATGGGGATTTCAAGGCCAGCGTCAATGAACAGCCGGGTTCGGCCTCCGTGGTTCAGTCGATCTCCACCTCCCTCGGTGCCGTTGGTTACTCCGGCGTTGGCTATTTGACCGCCGGAGTTAGGGCGGTGCCGCTAACTCGGGAAGGGGAGCAGATCGAGGCGACAGCGCTCAACGCCGCGACGGGTCGCTACCCACTGGCCCGCTACCTGTATCTTTACGTCAACAAGCACCCGAATCAGCCACTGGAGCCAATGGTCGCGGAGTTTGTGAGGTTCGCCCTGTCCCGTCAAGGACAGGCGATTGTTGAAAAAGATGGCTATGTACCTGTGCCCAAGGCGGTGATCAGCAAGGATCTGAAAAAACTTGGCCTTATTGACTAGGTAACAGCCGGTTTAATGCGGGCTGCCAAACGCCTTGTTGGGGGGCTCCCGGTTCCATCATTGAAGGGAGGTCATTCCGGTTGCACAGCTTGCTGACGGTGATCTTGTATGATCAGCGTCCAGCCGTTTTTCGCCAGATATTGTTGTTCCTGCATCAGATCGGCCTGTAACAGGGGATCTTTCGATGCCGATTTCGATAGGGTAATGATCAGCTTGAGTCCCTGCCATTGAACATTGGGTTGGGGCAGTTCATGACGCCGACCCAGGTGCCAGAGCACTCCCAGGCGCAGGGCCATCAGCATACGCTGTTGTTGCTTGGCTGTGGCCAACTGAAGATCCAGTGGCTCAAACTCATCCAGTCGCTTGCGTTGAAAACGCCCCAGCAGGGCCAGCAACTGCTGCTGTTCGACGGTGAAACCGGGCAGGTTACTGTGGGCCAGAATATAGCCGGTGTGGCGGTGCATGCCGCGAAAGTTCAATGACAATCCCACTTCGTGAAGACGGCCAGCCCAACCCAGCAGCCTCGTCAGTGCCTCTCCCTGGATGCCACCCTGAGCGAAGGCGGCCATCGCCGTTTGTGCCACGGTCTGGCCATGGTTGGTGTCGATATGGTGCAGACGCTCCATGGCCGCAACGGTTTCGCTGCATACCGAGTCGTGGGGCTGTTCACCGCTCATCTCGACGATGACCCCCTCCCGCAGGGCCGCATCGCAGAAACTCATCCGCTCGATCTCAAGGCTTCGAAAACACCCGAGCAGCACTGCCAGGCCAGCGGGCAGGACACGAAGGCGGGCTTCGGACAAGTTGGCAAAGCGTTCGTGGCTCAGGCCATGTTCGACGACAAACTTTTTGAGCTTTTCCAGCTCCGTGAGCTTTAGGATGCTGGGTTCTTCGTCACTTTGGCACAGGCTGGTGAGGGCTTTGATGGTGCCGGAGCAACCAATGCTGTTTTGCCAGCCCAGACCGAGGTAGCGCTCGAGCAGGGGTTCCAGTTGTTGCTGCACCGCCAGGATCGCTTTCTCAAAGCGCTTGTTACTGAGTTTGCCATCGGCGAAGAAGCGGTCCTGGTAGCTGACACAGCCCATATTCAGGCTCTCCAGCAGGACGGGCGTCGTCCCCCGGCCGAGGATCAACTCGGTACTGCCACCGCCGATGTCGATCACCAGGTTGCCGTCGCTCAGCTCTCTGTGCTGGGCAACCCCCCGGTAGATCAGTCGGGCTTCTTCGGTGCCTGGGATCACCTCGATGGCAGTGTCCAGGAGGGCCCGGGCGGGTTTAACGAACTGGCGGCGATTCGGGGCACGCCGCAAGGCATAGGTTGCCACGACCCGTACCTGGCTGATCTGGCTTAATTGCAGCTGCTGGGCGAATTGGCCCAGGCAGGCCAGGCCCCGTGCCATCGCATCCTCGTCCAGATTGCCCTGGGCATCCATGCCTTCGGCAAGCTGAACCCGCTGTTTGATGCGGTGCAGGATCTGCACCCGGTTTTCCAGTACCCGGGCGATCGCCAGGTGGAAGCTGTTGGAGCCGAGATCGATGGCGGCAATGGTGTCACCGATCCGGGCTTGTTCCTTTGTCATGGTCAATATCAGGCCGTGTAGGGTGGTTAAAGTTTGGGGCTATTTGGGCAAAAGCGCCTGCTCCATTGCCACCAGGTATTCATAAATGGCGATCTGGCTGCGCAGTTTTCTGCGGTTGCCGCGCTTAACATAGGGGTTGTCCTGGACCCGGTTGAGCACCCGCGCTTTTTGCGTATCGCTCCACTGGATCTCCAGGGTATCGAGGATGATGCGTTTGAGGCGCGGGTCATAGATGGGGCAACCCACTTCGATGCGGGCATCGATATTGCGGCCCATCCAGTCGGCGCTGGTGATGAACACCCGGCTGTCGCCGCCGTTTTCAAACACCATCACCCTGGGGTGCTCGAGGAAGCGGTCGACCACGGAGAGCGCCCGAATATTATCGGAGATGCCGGGAACTTCGGTCACCAATGAACACATGCCTCGAATGATCAGGCGGATCTCGACGCCATTGCGAGACGCATCATAGAGCCGCTTGATCAGGCTCTGATCGACCAGGTTATTGACCTTCAGCGTGATCCCGGCAGGTTTGCCAGCCAGCTTGTTCTGGATCTCTCGATCGATCAGGCTGTACAACTTGCGGCGGGCATCCACCGGCGACAAGAGCAAGTGCTGCAGCTTGATGCGGCGATAGGGGTGGGCAATAAAGTCAAACACGCTGTCCACTTCCCGAGTGATCTCCGGGTGCTTGGTAAACAGGGCATAATCGGTGTAGATCTTGGCGGTCTTCTCGTGGAAGTTGCCGGTACCGATATGGGCATACTGCACCAGTTCACCCTGCTCGATACGGCCAATGAGGCACAGCTTGGAGTGGATCTTCAGTGAGGGGATCCCGAAGCTGACCCGGACCCCGGCATCGGTCAGTCGCCTCGCCCATTCGATGTTGGCCTCTTCATCGAAGCGGGCGCGCAGCTCTACCACCACGGTGACGTCTTTGCCGTTTTTGATCGCCTCGGTCAGTGCGTTAATCACCTGGCTGTTCTTGGCCACCCGGTAGATATTGATCTTGATGGATCGCACGGCCGGATCGTAGGCCGCCTGGCGCAGCAGTTCGGTCATGTGAGAGAACTTGTGGAAGGGGTAGTTGAGCAGGATATCTCCGGCGCTGATCGCCTCGAAAGCGGTACGGTAACGGGTAAACTGATTGCTGGAGAGCGCCGGCAGTTTGGGGTGTTCCAGGTATTTTCGACCCGGGTTGGGAAAGGCCATAAAATCGCGGAAGTTGTGGTAGCGGCCGCCGGGGTTGAGGCTGTCGTAGTTGGTGTGCCGAAGCTGTTCCATCAGCATCTCCAGCATGCTTTGTGGCATCTCCCTGTCGTACACCAGGCGAACGGGTTCGGCGGTCAGGCGCTGCTTAAGCCCTTCCGACATCTGCTCAAGCAGACTTTCATCTATCTCGTTGGACAGGCCATACTCCGCGTCCCGGGTCAGCTTCATGGAGTAGCAGCGGATGGCGTCATATTCGATGATGCCATCGAACAGCTCGTCGAGGCAGTGCCGGATGATGTTATCCAAAAGGATGAGTGTCTTGCGCTGCTTTGACCCCTCGGCTGGCAGCTGGGTGAAGCGGGCGGTCTTGTGGGAGGGGACGGGAATGAAGGCATACTGGATCTGACCATCCTTACTCAGCTCGGCCACCAGGTAGGTAAGTCCATCCTCCAGGCTCAGATCCAGATGAGAGCCAGTGCTCAACAATATGGGGATGATGTGGCGACGGATCTTGTCGCGAAAATGTTGCTTAAGCCAGGCGTCCTGACGTTCCGACAATTGAGTCTCGCTCACCAGGAAGATGTTACGGCGGGCCAGATCCAGCAGCAGTTGATGATAGATCTCATCGAAGCGGCTCTGCTGTGCCATCACCTTGTTGTTGATCTCGGCCATCAGGGTGCGGGCTTTTTCCCCCCCTCCTCGGGATTCATCGATCAGGATCTGGCGTTTCACGCCAGCGACCCGGACTCGGAAAAACTCGTCCAGATTGTTGGAGAAGATCCCCAGGAAGCGAACGCGTTCGATCACTGGATTTTCCTGATCGGCGGCTTCCTGTAAAACGCGCTCATTGAAACTGAGCCAACTGAGTTCTTTGTCCAGATAGGGGAATGTGGTTTGCACAGGCAGTTTTCCTTACAGCAACACAGGCACGAGCGGAGTGAGCAGCCCCCTCATCCTGCATCATAGAGATGTCATCCTAATGACATCCATTAGGGCGATACATCACTGATCCGTATGATTGAGTATGGCCAATAAAAGGTAGAAAACTAAACTAACACACTGTTTGGTAACACTATCACTTTCAATTTAACAGTCACTCGTGATCCCGGTCAACGGCGAGGCCGGTGTAACCTTACTGTCATATAAACGACATATAATCCCTGCCGGATCAATGGGCCCTTAATCGGCAACCGCAGGAGAGAGATGGAAGCGGCGAGACTCGAGCGCTACAGGAGCAGTCAGCGGAGGCTGCTTAAAGATAGGTTGACCCGAATGGGCATTGTCGCGAGCGGTACTATAGTGCTGCTGGCGCTATTGTTGATCTTCCTGTATCTGCTCTATGTGGTTGCACCAATGTTCCGGGGGGCCAGCGTGACCCTGGACTTTGAAGCAGCTCCCCTGTCGCCAGCCCAAAGTCTCAAATTGGGAATGGATGAGTCCCGTTCCTATGGTTATCGATTTACCGACATGGGCACGGTGGAGTTCTTCCAGGCCAATGGGGAGCACACCGCGCGGACCCTGGCGTTGCCGGCGTCGGCCCGGATCAGCGCTTTCGCCTTGAGTCACCCCCGGGGAGAGGCCGTCGCCTTGGGCCTGGATAACGGGGATCTGCTGGTGGCCGAGGCTGCATTCGAGATCACCTATCCCAATGATCGGCGTACCCTCCATCCTGGGATCAAGTATCCCTTGGGTGAAGCGACGCTGAACCTTGCTGATGAACCCATCAATCGGTTGGCATTCGAGCTGGACGAGACGAGAAGTACTCTGGTCTGGCAGGCGGGAACCGGTCCTTTACGCCTGACTCAGTTGCGCAGCGAAGTGGATTTTCTCAGCGATGAGAGGGTGCGACATCGCCAGGATGTTGCCTTGCCAGATCTGCCCGAGCAGATAGATAAACTCCTGCTGTCGCCCGACCAGGGTCAATTGTTTGTGCTGGCGCAGAATCGCATCGAGGTGTGGTCGGTGGACGACATTGATAAGGTGGCGCTTTATCAAGTGCTCGATGCGGCACAGCCGGGCGATCGGATCACCGATATTGCGCTGTTGGCCGGAGCCAGTTCATTGCTGGTGGCCAATGAGAGTGGCGTCATTTCCCAGTGGTTTGAGGCCAGGTTGGACGGTCAGCGGCGTTTCCAGCGGGTCCGCGATTTCACCCATTCGGCTCCGATCCGTTCGGTGACCACTGAGTATTACCGTAAGAGTTTCGCGGTGGGTGATGCTGGTGGCGGTTTCGAGCTGTACCACACCACCGCCCAACGCCACCTGCTTCGCCAATTCATGGGATCGGGTGAGGTCAATCATGCCGCGTTTGCACCCGGCGGGGACGGTTTTATCGCCGAGACCGGTGGACGACTTTCAATATATGAACTGGACAATCCCCATCCAGAGATCTCCTGGCATGCCTTGTGGCAAAAGATCTGGTATGAAGGCTACCCCGAGCCGGATTATGTCTGGCAGTCCACTTCGGGCTCCAATGACTTTGAGTCCAAGTTAAGTTTGGTCCCCCTGATCTTTGGTACCTTTAAGGCCGCCCTCTACGCCATGCTCTTCGCCGTTCCCCTGGCGGTGGCCGGTGCGATCTATACCGCCTATTTCATGTCGGGCCGGGTTCGAAACCTGGTTAAACCTACGGTGGAGATCATGGAGGCGTTGCCAACGGTGATCCTGGGTTTTTTGGCCGGGCTCTGGCTGGCCCCCCTGGTGGAGAGCCAACTGCCTGGGATCCTATTAATGATGCTGGTGCTGCCAAGCGCCATGTTGGCGACGGCCTGGGGCTGGCACAAGCTGCCCGAGCACTGGCGCAACAGCACTCTGGGCCATTACAAGGAGTTGGTGCTGCTGCCTGTACTGGTGCTGGCGGGCTGGCTGTGCCTGGCAGTGAGTCCCTGGATTGAGCTGGTGATGATGGGGGGAGATGCCCGTGGTTTTGTCACCAACACCCTGGGGATCCCCTTTGACCAACGTAATGCCCTGGTGGTGGGGTTGGCCATGGGGTTTGCCGTGATCCCGACCATCTTCTCCATTGCCGAGGATGCCATTTACTCTGTGCCTCGCCAATTGATCAACGGCTCCCTGGCCCTCGGGGCGACCCAGTGGCAAACCCTGACTCGAGTGGTGTTGCTGACCGCCAGTCCGGGGATCTTCTCTGCCGTGATGATGGGCTTTGGCCGAGCGGTGGGGGAAACCATGATTGTGTTGATGGCCACGGGTAATACGCCGCTGATGGAGTGGAACATCTTTGAAGGGATGCGCACCCTGGCGGCCAATATTGCGGTGGAGATGCCGGAGTCGGCCGTCGACAGTACCCATTATCGCGTGCTGTTTTTGACGGCTTTTGTGCTGTTTATCTTTACTTTTCTGTTTAATACCGTGGCGGAGTCAGTGCGTCAGCGCCTGCGCCGTAACTATTCGATGCTCTAGGAGGCTGGATGAGAAACTGGATGAGATCCGGCTCTCCCTGGATCTGGATGACGGGTGGTGCCGTCAGCCTTAGCTTGATCGCCGTCCTCGGTCTGTTGCTGCTGATCGCCAGCCGTGGCCTGGTCTACTTTTGGCCTTCGACCCTGTATCAATGGGAACTGGTCAACCTCGATGGCAGTCAGGAGGTGGTGATTGGTGAGCGCTATGAGCGGGAACGGGTACCCATGGAGCGGCTCGAGGATGCCGGTATTGATCTGGGGGTTGAGCAGGAGTTTGTCGAGCGTTTCCTGGTCAAAACCGGTAACCGGGAATATGTGCCCCTGGATTTTCGCTGGATCTGGCTGCCGACGGTGAGCGAGGAGCGGGTTCCAAGGGAACTGGCGGTGGTTGAGCGCAGCCGTAATGGCAACTTTTACGGCTATCCCCAGGCCCTGGTGATAGGCGGCCAGCGCTATGAAGGTGATGCCTTGACGGGCCGGCTGGACGACGCGGTTGCTCAGTCCAATGCCTTGTCAGAGCAGGCCCGGGTGTTGCAGTCTCAGCAGATAGGTCGGGTTAACCATCAGCTTGAGCAATTGCGCTTGCAGGCGCGCAAGCTGACCCTGGCAGGCCTGGATAGCGAGGCCGCGCTGGCTCCTATCCGCATGGAGCAACATGCATTACAGGCCGAGTATCAGCAACTGGAAAATCAGCTGTTTGATCTGCGTCGCCGACTTGCCGATGACTGGCTGGAGATCTCCGACATGCGCGGCAAGACTGTCCGGTTACCGATGGATCAGGTGCTGGCGGTCAGCTTTCCCAATGCCATGAGCCTGACGGACAAGATCAGCCACTGGCTGGGCCAAGTGGGCAAGTTTCTGACCCAGGAGCCACGGGAAGCCAATACCGAGGGCGGGGTGTTCCCGGCCATCTTCGGTACTGTGTTTATGGTGCTGCTGATGGCGGTGATCGTCACGCCCTTTGGTGTCATGGCGGCGGTTTACCTGCATGAATACGCCAAGAATAATGCCCTGACTCGTTTTATCCGCATCGCCGTGATCAACCTGGCGGGGGTGCCCTCCATCGTTTACGGCGTCTTTGGTCTGGGCTTTTTTGTCTATATGCTGGGCGGCTCCATCGATGAGCTGTTTTACCGTGAGGCCCTGCCATCCCCCACCTTTGGCACGCCCGGCGTCCTGTGGGCTTCGTTGACCCTGGCGATCCTGACCCTGCCCGTGGTGATTGTCTCCACCGAGGAGGGTTTGTCACGGATCCCGGCATCGGTGCGCCAGGGCAGCCTGGCCTTGGGGGCGACCCAGGCCGAGACCCTATGGCGCATCGTGCTGCCCATGGCCAGTCCTGCAATCATGACCGGGCTGATCCTGGCCGTGGCACGAGCCGCCGGCGAGGTGGCCCCGCTGATGTTGGTGGGAGTGGTCAAACTGGCGCCTCAGCTGCCGGTGGACGGCAACTTCCCCTTTGTGCACCTGGATCGTAAATTCATGCATCTGGGCTTTCATATTTATGATGTTGGCTTTCAAAGCCCCAACGTCGAGGCGGCGCGGCCGCTGGTGTATGCGACCTCTTTCCTGCTGGTTAGCGTGATTGTCGCGCTGAACTTGACGGCCATCGGCGTACGCAACCACCTGCGGCACAAGTTCCGCAGTTTTGAACACTGATCCCAGGACGATATCATGCTGTCTATCGACACCGACGCGCTTTCCCAATCTGGGCTGGATCTGACCGCCCTGACGCCGGAGCAGACCGCCTTCGAGATCCAGGAGCTGACCCTGCGCTATGGCGACAAGGTCGCCCTGTCCGGGATCGACATGAAGATCCCCAAACACCAGATCACCGCCTTTATCGGCCCTTCAGGCTGTGGCAAGTCCACCTTGCTGCGCTGCCTCAACCGAATGAATGATCTGATCGATGATTGCCATCTTCAGGGCACCATTCGCCTGGATGGTGACGACATTCATGATCGACGCATCGATGTGGCGGCCCTCAGGCGCAATGTGGGCATGGTGTTTCAGCGGCCCAATCCCTTTCCCAAATCCATTTATGAGAACGTGGTGTATGGGCTTAGGCTGCAGGGGGTGAAGAACCGACGTGATCTCGATGAGGCGGCGGAAAAGGCACTGAAGGATGCGGCGCTGTGGGATGAGGTAAAGGATCGCCTCGGTGACAACGCCTATGGCCTTTCGGGCGGGCAGCAGCAGCGTCTGGTGATCGCCCGGGCCATCGCCATCGAGCCTCAAGTGTTGTTACTGGATGAGCCCACCTCGGCGCTCGATCCCATCTCGACCCTGACCATCGAAGAGCTGATCACCGAGCTTAAGCAAAAGTACACCGTGGTGATCGTGACCCACAATATGCAGCAGGCCGCTCGTGTATCGGATCACACCGCCTTTATGCACCAGGGAGAGCTGATCGAGTACAGCGATACCAATACTCTGTTTACCACCCCGGCGAAGAAGCAGACCGAAGATTACATTACCGGCCGTTACGGCTAACGGCGAGAGACAGGACAGATGGACAATTTTAATCTGAGCAAACACATCTCCGGCGCGTTCAACGCCGAGCTGGAGGACGTCCGTAACCGGGTCATGGCCATGGGGGGCCTGGTAGAGCAGCAACTGGCGGATGCGCTGGAGGTGTTGCAAAGCGGTGACGAGACCCTGGCAGGTAAGGTGATAGCGCGGGATCGCAAGGTCAACACCATGGAGGTCACCATCGACGAGGAGTGCACCCGGATCATCGCCAAGCGACAGCCGGCGGCCTCGGATCTGCGCCTGGTGCTGGCGATCTCCAAGGCGGTGACGGACTTGGAGCGGATCGGTGACAGCGCCGAACGGATCGCCCGAATGGCGTCGGAGAGTACCGGCAAACGCCATCGCGGCATGATCATGACCATGGATGCCATGGGGCGTCAGGCCCAGCGTATGCTGCACGACGTCTTGGATGCCTTTGCCCGCATGGACGTGGACGCAGCCATGCGGATCCACAAGGAGGACAAGAAGGTGGATGAGGCCTACGAGGGTGTCGTGCGCCAGTTGATGACCTTTATGATGGAAGATCCCCGCTCCATCCCTAATATTCTCGATGTGCTGTGGGCCGCCCGCGCCCTGGAGCGGGTTGGGGATCGCTGTCAGAACATCTGCGAGTACGTGATCTATTACGTCAAGGGCAAGGATGTGCGCCACCTGGACATGAACCAGGTGGAAGATCTATTGAAGTGAGGGCAGCCGTTAGCCGTTAGTCGTTAGCGGTTAGCAAATGGCGTCAGCCGTTTGGGACAAACCAAAGGGCGTGGCAGAGCAGGACGATGGCGGTGAGGGCGATCCGCATGGCGTGATAGCCCGCCGGTGGCATCAGCTTCTGGTGGTCGTAATAGAGCAGCCATAGGTAAGCCAACGCCAGCAGTCCCAGCGCCCAATCCCCCGGCAGTGCCACCAGCGCCAGCCACCCCAGGATGCTGGGCAGCATCGCCAAATAGGTTTGGCCCACATCCCGATTGGCGATCACCCCCTGATACCAGTGTATTCCACCGAGAAACGAGAGGATCACCGCGCTGTACTGTAAGAAGGCAGGCAGCGCCAGTGAAAGTGGCATGAGCCCCAGATGGCCCGCACCCGCCAGGCCGACAAAAGGCAGCAGCCCGATTGCGCCCAGCATCACGGCATGGCGGTGAATAGTCGGTTCCATTGCCACTCCTTCGATGGTGTCCCTCACAACCTAGCGGCCAACCGAGGCCGTGGCAATGGCGGTTTTCAGGGATGGGGGCCTGGTCGCTGTTGTGGCTGGGTTCGGCGTGTGGCAAAGCCCCAAGAATGGGCAAGTTCGAGAGCCAGGTTCGTGCTCAAATTCGGGCGGTGTTGCGTTGAGCGCCAGTAGCATCTGTGGATCGGTACGGGGCACTGTCCCTGCCGGGACAGTCTTCAATAATAGGGCTATGGGCATAAAGCCTAGTTAACCCTGACTGCCACAGAGGAGCCAATCTTTAATGGGAACACAAGTTAGGATTGGGGAAGGCAAAAGGCCAGAGGAGTCTTTGGGCTAGGCGACGCGATTGGATGACGCCATGCTCTGAAAAGCAAAGAGCCCTATCATACGGACACCACTTGGGGTGTGCGTATGATAGGGCTCTTGCCCGTACCGCTTGCCATGTTTGTCTTTCCGCAGGTAGGCGCCCTTGCCCTTTTTCGGACGTTGTTGCTGACTCCTAAAGATCTTTGAGGTGACAAGTGCTGCGTGGGCATTATCGGTGATCGCACCGCGCCCATGATCGATGGTTTTTGACATCGCAGTTTTCCCTTTAAGTTTTGAAAGAGCACCGGCATCAGCGCCGGTGGCCGTATGGTATCAGTCGATCGACGCGCAGAACAATGTTTGCCTGGGAGGACTCTCACTCTGCATCATTGAGCGATCCGGCTTGAGTCTGCGAGGCTACAACGCTTGGTGAACCCTGACATGGACGTGCTGCGGGCATATTCCAACTCGTTGAGCCTCGCTGCGCTCGACGTCAACCTACTCGATGAAGAAACTGTGCCCGCTGGGACACCCTGCGATCTGGTGGCGTGTTTATGCCGGTTGCAGCCGTGCCACCGGCTTGGCGTTGATGGGCAGGTGCAGCAGGGCGGCGGCGGTGGCGAGGAGGACGGTGGCCCACCAGATCGGCTCGTAGCTGCCGTAGTAGTCAAACACCCGGCCGCCAACCCAGGCGCCGATAAAAGAGCCCAACTGGTGGGTGAAGAACACCAGGCCGTAGAGGGTGGAGAGGTAGCGGGCCCCGAAGATCTGGCGTACCAGACCCGAGGTCAGGGGGACGGTACCCAGCCAGACAAAGCCGATGGCCCCGCCGAAGGCGGCGGCGGTCGTCTCATTGACCGGCAGCAGCACGAAGGCGGCGATCACCATCGCACGAAGCAGGTAGAGCGCGGCCATCACGTGGCGTTTGTCGAAGCGATCGCCCATCAGGCCCCAGAAGTAGGAGCCAAAGATGTTGAAGATCCCCACGTAGGCCAGGGCCAGGGCGGCGGTGGAGCCAGACATCCCTTTGTCTGCCAGGTAGCTGGGCAGGTGGGTGGCGATGAACATCACGTGGAAACCACAGACGAAGAAGCCGGCGTGGATCAGCCAGTAGCCCTTATGGGAAAAGGCTTCGCCCAGCGCCTGGCGCAGGGTCTGCTCTGGCTGGATGGTGGTGGCCGATGTGGCTGGGGTGCTGTGTGCGGTACGGATAAAGGCGGCAAAGGCGATCATCAGGGTACAGAGGGCAGCAAATACCAGGAAGGCGGTTTGCCAGTCGAAGTTGCCCAGCAGCGCCTGGGCACCGGGGATCACGGCAAACATGCCGAAGGAGCCGGCGGCGGTGGTCAGGCCAAAGGCTTTGGCGGTGTGCTCGGCGGGGACGGCCTTGGCGACGGCGCCCAGTACGATGACATAGCTGGTGCAGGAGAGGCCCAGGCCCACCAGGGCGCCCAGGCTGATAAACAGCACGCCGGTGTGGGTGGTCAGCGCGGTCAGCGCCAGGCCAGCCCCATAGGCCAGGGCGCCAAGAGTGATCACTCGGCGGGCGCCATAGCGGTCGGCGGCCATGCCGACGAAGGGCTGGAAGGCACCGAACAGCAGGTTTTGCACGGCGATGGCCAGGCTGAACAGCTCACGACCACTGCCGAACGTGTCGCTGATGGGCATCATAAAGATCCCAAAGGACTGGCGAATGCCCAGGCTGACGATCAGGATGGCGATCCCCATCCAAACCAGAAGGGGAAAACGGAAAATGCTCATGTTCAGTGGTGTCCTTGATGGGGGTTCGATGCGGAAGCGTGGGGTTCGTTGTGGTGTTCGCCGTGGTGATCCATGGCGTGGCAGCCTGCATTGACGGCATCACGGGCCAGGGCGTCAAGCAGGGGCTGGCAGTGGTGAACGGCCATCAGTGTCAGCAGCAGTAAAAGCAGCCAACGCAGCAGCTGCGCGGAGAGGGTTTGGGTATACACGGCGGCTTCCGGTTCAAAAAGAGGGCGCAAGGGTACCGGCGGCCATGAAATGATTCAAATGACAATAAGTCAGAGGCCACATGAATTCTATGCATGGCAGTCTGGAACCGATTCCAATCACCGTACCGGTTCACGAATGCATCTGAGTCATGCGCTTAATGATTAGGTTTCACTAGGTTCATGACTTAGGGCAGACTAGACTTCTTCCTCAGTAACGGCGGTCATCCGCTTTCCCATAAATGGAGTCAAACTGATGTTTAAGGCACTGATCCTCAACCAAGAGGATAAGAAAACCCTGGCTGGGGTCGAGACGATCGACGAGTCCATGTTGCCCGAGGGCGAGGTGTTGATCGATGTGGATTATTCCTCGTTGAACTACAAGGACGGGCTGGCGATCACCGGCAAGGGGCGGATCATTAGGAATTTTCCCATGGTTCCAGGGATCGATCTGGTTGGCACGGTCGCCGAGTCCAGCGATGACCGCTATCAGCCAGGCGATGCGGTGGTCCTGACCGGCTGGGGCGTGGGCGAGAACCACTGGGGCGGTATGGCCGAGAAGGCCCGACTTAAGGCGGATCATCTGGTGCCTCTGGCCCAGGGGCTGTCTGCCAAGCAGGCGATGATGATCGGCACCGCCGGTCTGACCGCCATGCTCTGCGTGCAGGCGCTGCAGGATGCGGGCGTGACGCCGGATAGGGGGACGGTCCTGGTGACCGGTGCCAGTGGTGGTGTGGGCTCGGTGGCGGTTACCCTGCTGGCCCAACTGGGCTACAAGGTGGCGGCGGTGACCGGTCGTGCCGAGCAAAATGGTGCCATGCTCAAGGCCCTGGGGGCCAGTGAGATCGTCGAGCGCAGCACCCTGTCCGAGCCGGGGCGCCCGCTGGACAAGCAGCTGTGGGCGGGGGCAGTGGATACCGTGGGCAGCACCCTGCTGGCCAATGTGCTGGCCCAAACCCACTATGATGGGGCGGTGGCTGCCTGTGGTTTGGCCGGTGGCTTTGATCTGCCCACCACAGTGATGCCCTTTATCCTGCGTAACGTCAAACTGTTGGGCGTAGACTCGGTAATGTGTCCCTTTGCCAAGCGCCAGGCAGCCTGGCAGCGTCTGGTCGAACTGTTGCCGGAGACCTTTTATCAGCAGGCGTGTCGGGAGATCACCCTGGAGCAGGTGCCTGAGCACGCCGAGGCGATCACCAATGGCCAGATCACAGGACGGGTGGTGATCAAGCTCTAAGCTTGCCGCCTTTGAGCCAGGAAGAAAAAGGCCCCTCTTCGCTTCAGGTGAAGAGGGGCCTTTGGGATCACGATGGCTGATCAGTCAAAGATCTTATCGGCCCATAGGGTCAGTCCTGTGGTGACACTGCCGAAGTTGTCGCCGCAGATCATGGGGACTTGATAACGCCGGGCCAGGAATTCCCGGATCAGAGGCGAGTTGGCACTGCCTCCGGTGAGGAAGAGGGTATCGGGTTGGCAGCCCGCCTGGCGGATCACTTCGTCGGTGAGGCGGGCAATATGATCCAGCAGGCGCTGGCTGGCTTGTTGCAGTTGATCCCGGCTGATCTCGTCGCTTAGGGCCTCTTCGAGGAAGGTCAGATCGACGTCGGTGCGTTCACTCTGACTCAGGGCGATCTTGGCTTGCTCGGCCGTGGCGCTGAGCTGATAGGTCATTCGCTGGGCGTGCAGGGTATGCAGCCGCGCCAGGGGGGCCATACCCGGCTCCCGTTGCAGACGCTCAAGCAGGGTGCGGGTGTCGCGTTCGAAGAAGCGGGTCTGGGCCGGCAGATCATTGACCGCAGCAGCATCCTTAAAGGGTTTCACCGGCACGCTACGCCCGCCGGGCAGGGAGAGGGTGGCTCCCAGTACAGGCATCAGGGCATGGAAGTTGAGGGCTATATCAAAGTCGTTGCCGCCGATCCGCTCGCCGCTGTAACCCAGCACGCGTTTGGCGTGATCGCCACTGTCCAGGTAGCCCGGTCCCATGGTGAGCAGGGAGACGTCGCTGGTACCGCCGCCGATGTCGATCACCAGTACCTTTTGCTCTTCGGTGAGCTGTTGCTGATAGGCAAGGCCAGCGGCCATGGGCTCATAGAGAAACTCGACCTGCTCAAAGCCGACGAATTGGGCGGCGTGGGTGAGGATGGCGATCGCCTGGCGGTTGCTTTGCTCGCTGTTGAGTCCCTGGAAGTTGACCGGCCGTCCGATCACCACCTTTTTGATGGGATCCTGTCCGGCCTGGCGGCTTTGCTCGACCAGGTGCCACATCATGCTGGCGGCAATGTCTTCAAACAACTGTTGCTGGCGGGGGGCAATGCCGCTGGCACCGAGGAAGGATTTTGGGCTGCGCACGTAGTAACAGTCAGCGGGATCCTCTAGGTAGTGCGCCAGGGCGTGACGCCCGAAGGCGAGCTGATCCCCATAGCCATCGAGTTTGGCTTCTCGCAGGGCATGCTGGCTGGCCGCCAGTTGCATGCCGCGGGCCTGTTTGTAGCCCTGGCCCAGATCGCGGCCCTGAAGCTGTTGATAGAGCCAGCCGCAGATCATCTCGGAACGCGGTGCAAACAGGGTGGAAGGCATGTAGTGGCCATGTTCTGGCAGGGGGACCAAGGTCGGCGTCTGGCCCTGCATCACGCCGATGGCACAGTTGGAGGTACCAAAATCAAAACCCGCTATCGAACGCATTCACTACTTCCTCGCTGTAAAAGGGTCGGCGAGGTTAGCGGATCTGCCCTTGGGGTTCAAGTTCGGCAGCAGGGCTGCTGGCCCGGAAAGGCCCGGAGCCGGGGTGGTTGGGGCGGTGTTGAGCTTCGCTGCGCTCAACTCAACCGTACGAATCGGTGTTGAGCTTCGCTGCGCTCAACTCAACCGACTGCGCTCAACTCAAGCTACGAAGCGGTTGAAGGCGGCGTTTATTTGCCCCGGCGAAATTGCAGGAACTGCTCGTCGAGCAGGCGCTTGGTGTAGTCGTGCTGGGGGTTTTCAAACACGGATTCCGTATCGCCCTGCTCAACGACTTTGCCTCGTTTCATTACGATCACCCGATCACTCATATGGCGGACCAGGCCCAGATCGTGGGACATCAGGATGTAGGACAGCCCGAGCTCCCGCTGGACCTGCAGCATCAGGTTGACGCACTGGGCGCGCAGTGAAGTATCGAGGCCGGCAAAGGCTTCGTCGGCCACCAGGATCTTAGGTTCGAGCATCAGGGCTCGGGCGATGGCGACACGCTGGCGCTGACCGTGGGCGAGCATCTGGGGGTAGAAGTCGGCGTGCTCCTGCAGCAGGCCCACTTGCAGCAGACCCTTGGCCACCAGAATCATCCGCTGCTCTTTGTCCAGCTTGGTATTGAACAGCAAAGGCTCTTCCAACTGCTCCCCGATCCGCAGCTTGGGGTTCAAAGAGGTGCTGGGGTCTTGGAAGATCATGCGGATCTCCTGGCTGCGTCGACGGATATCCCGGCTGAGCAGCTCTTCACCCTCCAGCAGGATCTGTCCTCCGCTGCGGGGACGCGCCCCGGCCAGGATCTGGGCCAGTGAGCTACGACCAGAGCCGGCTTCGCCAACGAAGGCCAGGGTTTCCCCCTTATAGAGATCGAAGGAGATGGGGGCCAGCGCCTGCTTGTATTCCCGGTTCAGCCAGGAGGTGCTTTTTCGATAATGTTTGTGCAGTTCTCGCACCTGCAGCAACGGCGTCATGACGCTTTGTCCTTTTCGATGAGCGGGAAGTGGCAGCGATAGCCGTGTCCGCCCTGACTGCGGATGGTCGGGGTCTTAACGCATTCGCGCCGGGCATAGGGGCAACGGGGGCCCAGACGACAGCCTACCGGCAGGTGTTGCAGTGGGGGAATGGCACCGCGCAGGGCGGGCAGGTCGCTCTTACGCTCCCTGGCCGAGCCCGGGGTCAGGGCACTTTGCAGCAGGGCTTCGGTGTAGGGGTGCATAGGTTCGTTGAGCAGCTGCTTGCTGCGGCCGGATTCCATCAGGTGGCCACAGTAGAGCACGGTAACCTTGTCCGCCCATTTGGCGACGGATTTAAGATCATGGCTGATAAAGAGGATGGCGACATTGCCCAGCTTGTTCATCTTGTCCAGCAGGCGGAAGATCTTGGCCTGATCCGAACTCTCCAGCCCAGTGGTGGGTTCATCGGCGATGATCAGCTTGGGCTTGTGCGCCAACGCCATGGCCAGCATCACCTTGTGAGCCTCCCCATCGGTCAGATCCCAGGGGAAGGTCCGCAGGATGCTGGTGTGATCCTTGAGCCCCACCTTGTGCAGCAACTTGATGGCCAGGGCACGACGCTTAGCCTTGCGTTGCCACCAGGATACTTCGGAGAACTTTGGCATCGCCTCCAGCATCTGGGTACCGATCCGGGCTCCGGGATCCAGGCAACTGGCGGCTTCCTGGAAGATCATGGCGATCTCCTTGGCCATCAGGACGCGGCGCTCGGCGGCAGTCATGTTGAGCATATTCTGCCCATTCCAGCTCAGGCGGTCGGCCCGGACATGGGTGCGGCGATCCGTGATCCCCAAGATGGCTTTGCCCAGCAGGCTCTTGCCGGAGCCGGATTCGCCCACCAGGCCGTGGATCTCACCTTCACTGAGTTTCAGGCTGAAACGCTCCAGGGCGACATAACGGCCATGGGGGGTATCCAATTCGATGGTCAGGTTGCGGATATCCAATAACTGCATTAGCCGCGCTCCTTGATGTGCTCGTCGCGAAGGGCGCGCAGGCGTGCAGACATTTCAGACTCCGCGGTATTGGAAAGGGCTGCTGTTAAGACCAGGTTGCGTCGGTATTGGGGCAATAAAGGCATTAGCCACGCTCCTCACTGATGGCATGGCGCAGGCCATCACCCACCAAGTTGGTGGCCAGTACTGCCAGCAGGATCGCCATGCCGGGCATGGTTACGGTCCAGGGGGCGCTAAGGACGTTATTCACCCCTTCGCTGACCATGGCCCCCCACTCGGAGGAGGGAGCCTGGGCTCCGAGGGAGAGGAAGCCCAGGGCGGCGATGTCCAGGATCGCGGTAGAAAACGCGAGGGTCGTATGGATCACGACGGTGTCGGTGATGTTGGGCCAGATCACGTAGCGCAGCAGTTGCCACTGGTTTGCCCCATCCAGTCGCGCGGCCATGACGTACTCTTTTTGCATCTCTTCATGGATGGCGTTATGCACCAGGCGGACAAAGCCGGGGAGCAGGGCCAGGCCGACGGCCCAGAACACGTTTTGCAGGCCGGGACCGAGCACGGCGGCAAACAGCAGGGCCAGCACGATGGAGGGGAGCGACAGCAGGGCATCGAGCAGGTGACCCAGTACCGAGGCTTGCAGGCCCCGGCTGGAGCCGGACAGAGTACCGATCACAAAGCCAACGCACAGGGCCAGCCAGACGATCAGGGCGGCATAGCCGAAGGTCTGGTGGGCACCGTGTAGCAACCGGGAGAGGATGTCCCGGCCAAGTGCGTCGGTCCCCAGGAAGTAGTCGATGGTGCCGTCGCTGTGCCAGGAAGGGGGCGCCAGCAGGACATCGGTGGCTTGTTGTTCGGCGGTATAGGGGGCCAGGGCCGGCCCAAACAGGGAGAGCAGGATCATGATGATCAGGCCCCACAGGCCGATCACCGCCGTCGGGCGTGCCTTGAAGTGGCGCCAGATCTGGTGCCAGGGCGAGGGGATCTTGTCCTCATGGTACAGCTGTGGACTAGCCATGGATCTCCTTGCGGGTAACCGGATTAAGCAGTGCGTGGGCGATATCGAGCAGGATGGCCGAGACGACGATGGCCAGGCTGATCATCAGGATCCCACCGGTCAGGGCGGTATGGTCGCCCTCATATTGGGCCGCCAACAGCCAACTGCCCAGCCCCGGCCAGGTGAAGATCATCTCGACGATGATGGCACCTGAGGCCAACTGACCCAGCTGAAGGCTCATGATCCTCAGCATGGGGGGAAGGGAGTTGGGCAGGGCATGGCGTACCACCAGGTGAAGGCGGGGCACTCCCCGGGCCATCAGGGCTCGGATATAGTTTTTGTCCATCTCCGCCAGCATGGCGGCACGAATGGTGCGGATCACTATGGTGCAGGGGAGTGCCGCGAGCACCAGCACCGGCAAGACCAGGTGATTGACCGCGTCCCTGAAGGCATACCAGCGCCATTGAGCGTCGGACAGGGGAATGTCGATCAGCATAAAACCTGTGATCGGGGGAATATCATAGAGCAGGTTGAGCCGGCCGGAGGGAGGAAGCAGATCCCATTCCAGGCCGAAGGTCAGCATCATTAACAGGCCAAGCCAGAATACCGGCACCGAGAAACCCAGCAGGGTACCGGCCCACAGGAGTTTGGGCAGGGGACCTTGGCGGCCGGCGGCCAGCACCCCCAGCGGGATCCCCAGCATCAGGGCCAGTATCAGGGAGAGCACCACCAGTTCGATCGTGGCGGGCAGTACTTGAACCAACTCCTCTACGATGGGGGCTCCTGAAGTTTGGGATACGCCGAAGTCGCCCCCCAGGCGGGCTCCGACGAAGGCCAGGTAGCCCTGGACCAGGTTGGTATCGAGGCGGTATTGGGCCCGAACGTCGGCCTGCTGTTGCAGGGTCGGTTCGGTCAAGCCGCTGAGGTTGGTAATGGGGCCACCGGGCATCTTCAGGTTGGCGAGATAGAGCAGTCCCAACAGCACCAGGGCGGTCAAGACCAGCAGATTCAGGCGACGGAGCAAGTAGGTCAGCATTCAGGGCTCCTTGCGGATCCGGGTAAAGTCAGCGCCACCCGAAGTGTGCAGGATCGGCCCCTGCCAGTGGCGCTGGCGGCCCAGGGTACGGCTGGCGTGAGCCAGGGGGAGCAGCGGTAGCTGCAGTTGCAACTGGTGCTCCAGTTGGCTGTAGAGTCGGCGTCGCTCCTCTTTGTCCTCGGTGGCCCGGGCGGTGGCCATCAGCGCATCGAACTGGGGATCGCACCAGCGGGCCCGGTTGGAGCCAAACACCAAGGCATCGCAGGAAAGCAGGGGGGTAAAGAAGTTGTCCGGATCCAGGTTGTCGGCGGCCCAGCCTATCAGCACGGAGTCATATTCGGCGTGCTGAAGCTTGTTGATAAAGCCCCCCCAGTCGTAACTGACGATATTCAGAGTCACACCGATCTCGGCCAGATCTTGCTGCAGGATCTCGGCAGTCTTGATCGCATTGGGATTGTAGATCCGGCTAACCGGCATGGCCCAGACATTCAGCTCCAGTGAACTGAACCCGGCACTGTCGAGCAGTTGGCGCGCTCGCTTGGGATCGTGAGGCAGCTCAGGCAGGTTCGGGTCATAGGCCCAGGAGATCGGTGGCAACAGGCCTTTGCCGATCACGGCGGTATTGTGATAGACGGCGGTTAGCAATCGGCGTTTGTCCACCGCAAGACTGAGGGCTCGACGGACCCTGGGATCATCCAGCGGCGGCTTCTGGGTGTTGAAGGCCCAGAAGGCGACATTGAGGCCGGGGCGGGTGTCTACCGCCAGGTCATCGTACCGCTGGATCACCGACAGTTCGCTGATCTGGGGTAGGGCTGCGACATCACAGTCGCCACCAATCAGCTTCACCACCCGGGTGGTACTCGAGGGGGTGATATCAAACACCAACTGCTCAAGGATCACCTGGGGTCCCCAGTAATCGGGATGGCGACGATAGCGGATATAGCGATTACGCAGGTAGTCGGCCAGGACGTAGGGGCCGGTGCCGACGGGCTGGCTGTCGATCAATTCCGGGGTTCCAGCTTCGAGCAGCTTCTCGGCGTATTCGGCGGAGAGGATCACGGCAAAATCGGTGGCCAGATCGGCCAGGAAGCTGGCATCGGGATGCTTGAGTACGAAGGTGATCTGTTGATCCGAGATCTTCGTCAGGGCAGCCAGGTTGTCGGCGAGGCCGACGCTCTGGAAGAAGGGATAACGACCGCCAGAGATCTTGTGATACGGATGGCTGGGATCCAGCACGCGGTTGAAGCTGAACAGGACGTCGTCGGCGTTGAAAAGGCGGCTTGGGGTAAACCCCTCGGTGAGGTGAAAGTGGGCGTCATCCCGCAGGTAAAACTGGTATTCCAGCCCATCATCGCTGACGCTCCAGTCTTCGGCGAGCTCTGGGATCAGTTGTCCACTCTGGGGATCGATCGACAGCAACCGGTTATAGAGTTGCTTAGAGGTGGCATCGATGGCCGTACCCGAGGTTGTCAGCTGCGGATTGAAGGTTTCCGGGTTCCCTTCGGAGCAGTACACCAGGCCGGGGGCATGGTGGGCTTTATCGCCGCTGCAGCCCCCGATTAGCAGGGTGAACAGCGTCGCTGTCAGTGTGGCGAGGCTGGATAAAATTCGGGTTCTGGCCATGATGAGATTTAGCAACTCGTTGATCGCCGTAGTCTAGCAAGGCCCGCCCTGCGCCTCAATTGTCCTGCCCGAGCAAATCGTATTTCTTCAGGATCCCGCGTAGCTGGTGGTAGGTGAGTCCCAGTATCTCGGCGCACTTTTTCTGGTTGTACTGGCTGTGTACCAGGGCTTGTTTCAGCAACTGCACCTCATGCTCCTGACAGGTCTGTTTGAAATCCAGTGGGAAGCCCTGAACCGCCGTGGCAATGGGGGCCGTTGGCTCGCTTGCCGAAGCGGACTGCGTTTCTTGGGGACGTGGACGGTCCTCGGTGCGGATCGTGTCATTGGGGCGCCAGGGGGAGTCGAAGGGATCGATGACGATCTCGTGAACCGGCAGCTGGGCATTGCCATGGCGATAGACGCTGCGCTCGACCACGTTCTTGAGTTCACGGACATTACCGGGCCAATGGTAGCCCAACAGGGTCTTGCGGGCGCGCTCGGTGAAGCCGGCGAACAACTCCATCTCGAGCTGGCGGGCCATGGCGATGGCAAAGTGTTCCGCCAGCAGCAGGATGTCGTCCGGCCGTGAGCGCAGCGGCGGCAGGGTGATGACGTCGAAGGCGAGGCGATCGAGCAGATCGGCCCGGAACTCGCCCTGTTGTGCCAGACGGGGCAGATCTTCATTGGTGGCACAGATCAGGCGAACGTCACTGCGCAGGGTGCGGTTACCGCCAACCCGTTCAAACTCTCCGTATTCGATCACCCTCAGTAGTTTTTCCTGGATCAGCCCGGAGGTGTTGGCCAACTCATCGAGGAACAGGGTTCCCTTGTCGGCTCGCTCGAAGCGTCCTTCATGACGCTTACCGGCGCCGGTAAAAGCGCCGGATTCATGGCCAAAGAGCTCACTTTCCAGTAGGTTTTCATTGAGCGCGGCGCAGTTAAGCTTGATATAGGGCTGCTCCCAACGACGGGAGAGGAAGTGCAGTCGTTCGGCGATCAGCTCCTTGCCCGTGCCCCGCTCGCCGATGATCAGCACTGGCTTGCTCAGGGGGGCAACCTGGGAAACATGGTCCAGCACCTGATGGAAGGCGGTGGATTGACCGAGTAAGCTCTCGGTTTGGCGAGGTGATGGCATCCGATTCCGACTCAATGGTTAGGTTGGTAAATTTAGCCAACAGTTGGCGAGTTCCATGATAGGAAGCCCAGAGCGAAAAAGAAACCCTTGGAATATACTCTTTATTAAACAAGGTGTTATATGACGAAGGTGGAGTTGGCACGAGATCTGTATAGTTGCTCTTGAGGGCAATACAGATTATGAGGAATAGATTATGGGTATTTTCACGCGTTTCGCCGATATCGTGAATTCGAACCTCAGCGCCTTGCTGGATAAGGCCGAGGATCCGGAGAAAATGGTACGGATGATCATTCAGGAGATGGAAGACACCCTGGTCGAGGTGCGCTCTACCTCGGCCAAGGTGCTGGCAGAGAAGAAAGAGGCTGTTCGGCGCGTAGAGCGTGCCGAGAGTCAGGTGGGTGAATGGCAGGCTAAGGCGGAGCTGGCCCTCTCTAAAGAGCGGGAAGATCTGGCCAGGGCAGCCCTGGTTGAGAAGCAGAAAGCCGCCGAACTGGTGGATGCCCTCAAGGATGAGCTGATCGTGATCGAGGAGCAGATCGTGCGCCTCAAAGAGGAGATCACGGCGCTGCAGGAGAAACTCAATGATGCCCGTGCCCGTCAGAAGACCATCATCATGCGCAAGCAGACGGCCACCTCCCGCCTGGATGTGAAGCGTCAGCTGGATCCGGCCAAGATCGACAAGGCGATGAGCCGATTTGAGCAGTATGAACGGCGTGTCGAGGGGATCGAGTCTGAGGTGGAAGCCTACGAGATGGGTCAGCCTCGCAGCCTGGAGGAGGAGTTTGCCGCGCTGGAGGCGGAAGACAAGGTCAACCAGGAGCTGGAAGCCATGAAGAAGAAGCTGGCCAAGAAGAAATCGTAATCGGTGTGCAATAAGGAGTGATGCATGGAAGAGATGATAGGTTTACTGATTGCGCCCCTGGTCCTGTTTATGATCTTCGTGGCGCCCATCTGGCTGGTCTTGCACTATCGCAGTAAGAAGCAGATCAGCCAGGGACTGACGGACGAGGAGTATCAACAGCTCAGCGATCTGTTGCACCGGGCCGATAAAATGGCCGATCGGATCGAAACGCTGGAGCGGATCCTCGATGCGGAGTCACCCCAATGGCGGAGGAAACATGACGATGAATGAACAAGCCCCGCTGTACCGGATCCCCGAGCAGGGTAAGGTGGCCGGCGTTTGTGCCGGGCTGGCGGAGCGCTTTGGCCTGGAGATCTGGCTGGTGCGGATCATCGCCTTCTCGGCGTTTATCTTGACAGGCTGGTTCTTTGGTATCGCCTTTCTGCTTTACGTGGTGGCCTGGGTGCTGCTGGATAAGAAACCCAGGGAGCAGCCCCTGGCGCGCCCTGAAGTGAAAACCAAGGTGTGGCAGGCCGGTGAGTCGCCTCGAGTTGCATTTCGGGATGTGAACACCCGCTTTCGCTCTTTGGAACTGCGTCTGCAGCAACTCGAACGCCATGTGACTTCCGACGCCTACAGCTTGCGTCGGGAGATCGATAATCTGAAATAAGCCCCTTTCTGGCGGGAGCCCTAGGCTTCCGCCGATACTATGTATGGATCCCATCAAAGCTCAACATCATCTTAAGGCCCGCTTGGGCCGCCTGGGTCGTCAGATGGAGCAAATGGCCTATCGCGGACTGGATCAACACCTTCGAGTGGGGATCACCGGTCTGTCCGGGGCGGGCAAAACCGCCTTCGTGACCTCTTTAGTGCATCAGTTGTTGCATGCCGACAGTCAGCAGTTACCCATGTGGCAACTGGTGTCTGAGGGGCGTTTGCTGGGCGCCGAGCGTCAGTTGCAGCCCAGTTTGACCCTGTTGCCCTTCGATTACGATGCCGCCATTGAGGGGTTATGTCAGGCGCACCCCCAGTGGCCCCCGTCTACCCGGGGGATCTCGGAGATCCGTCTGGCGTTGCGTTTTGCTCCGGGACGGGGGCTCAAACGCCAGTTGGCCGATACCCTCACCCTGTACCTGGATCTGGTGGATTATCCGGGCGAGTGGCTGCTGGATCTGCCGATGTTGGAGCAGGATTTTGCTGGTTGGAGTGAACAGCAATGGCAAATGCTCAATAGGACCCCTTGGCGTGAACAGGCGAAGCCCTGGCTGAGCCGAGTGGAGGCACTGTTTGAGCAGGCCAGGGTTTCCGATGCGGAGCTGGCGGAGATCGCCGAGGAGTATGGGGGCCTGCTGGCGACCCTGCGCCATAGCCTCAATGCCACCTTCTTGCAGCCGGGGCGAGCGCTGTTGCCCGGCGAACTGGCCGGGACGCCTATTTTGGCGTTTTTCCCTCTGCCACCGGTGAAGGAGCACCCCTTGCATGCCCGCTTGGCGGCTCGCTTCGATGCGTACTGCCAGCAGGTGGTGAAGCCCTTCTATCGTAGCTATTTTGCCAAGTTCGATCGGCAGATCGTGCTGTTGGATACCCTGGGAGCCCTGGATCAGGGACATGCCCAGATCGATCAGATGGCCGCATCCATCCGCGCCATCATGCAGAGCTTCCATTATGGGCCAGGCTCCATGCTGAGACGCCTGTTTAAGCCACAGATCGACAAGCTGTTGTTTGTTGCCACCAAGGCGGATCACATCACCGCCGACCAACATGCCAACCTGTTGGCATTGACCGACCAGTTGGTGGGGGAGAGTGGTCGCCGGGCCCGTTTCCTTGGAGGCCGGGTGGAAACCATGGTGCTCAGTGCCATTCGGGCCAGCCATCAGGGTCAGGTACAGCACCAGGGCCAACCCATCAGCGTGATCCGGGGACAGTCAAAGGATCACCAGCCCCTGGTACGGTTTCCCGGCGAGGTGCCCAGGCAGTTGCCTTCGGCGGATTTTTGGCAGCAGCAGGGATTCGATTTTGGTCAGTTGGCACCACCCCAATTGAAGGATCCCCATGGAGCCTTGCCCCATATGCGTATGGACCACCTGTTGGAGTGGCTGTTGGGAGATAAAACCGCATGAAGCCGATTAAACCATCGCAACAGTTTGCTGAGCAGCCAGAGCCGGAGGAGTACTCGGTTGCTCCGCCACAGGAGCTGGATCCAACACAATCGATTGCGCCGGAGGATTGGCAGGCGGCGAAGCCTGAGTCTTCTTCGAGAGCTCGTTACAGCCGCCTCGCGCGGTTGGTACTAGCGGGTGTGTTTGCCCTGATCCTGGTTGAAGCCGGCTGGACCCTTTGGGAAGCCTGGCAGCGGAGCAGCGCACTGTTTGCCCTCTATCTTTTGGTGCTGGGGGGCGGCCTATTACTGCTGGGTCGGTTGGGCTGGCGGGAGTGGCGTCGTCTGGGTCAGCTCAAACGGGCCGGGCTGCGGCGGCAAAAGGCCCGGCGCATGGAGCTGGGCAGTCAGCGAGGCGAAGCCCAGCCGTTGATTGAAGCCCTGGGCAGGGAGTTGCCCGAGGCGTACCGCGAGGCTTTTGCCTCGTGGCAGCAACGCCGTCAGGCGTTTCATAATGACGGTGAGTTGTTGCTCCTGTACGAGCGGCTCGTGCTCGGTGAGCAGGACCGGGCCGCCGAGGCCTGCATCTATCGTTACGCAGGTCAAGCCAGCCTGCTGCTGGCAGCGAGCCCCATGGCAGTGCTGGATATGGCTCTGATGCTGTGGCGCAATCAGGCGATGTTGGATGAAGTGGCTCGGATCTACGGCATTGAGCCGGGCTACTGGGGCCGGATCCGTTTGGTACGGGGGATCCTGGTGAATCTCCTCTATGCCGGGGGCAGTGAGTTGGCCGTGGATCTGGGTACCCAGATGTTATCGGCCGAGCTGACCGGCAAGCTATCGGCTCGAGTCGCTCAGGGGTTGGGAGCGGGCCTGCTAACCGCCCGATTGGGCTATGCGGCCTGTGCCGAATGTCGTCCATTGCCGTACCAGGCCCGTCACCGCCCCTCTCTGGTGAAAGTGCAGGGCAAACTGTTGGCACAGTTAACCCGGGTATCGGCGGATGCCTTACGTTATGCCCGTGAAGTCAGATCTCGTAACGAGGAATTTACACGCAATCGTTAGTGGATTGGTGTCGAGGTCCCCCCTCTGGTTCGGTTCGGAGATAAGGTAAAGCGAGAGGCTTTATGTGTGAAGGAGGCCACAGGGTGTCGGGCGCCAGTTCTTGAGCCTTGGGCAGCTGGCAAACCGTGGGAACCACCTGGGCACTCCGCGCTGCAGCTCATTCAGGGGTGAGCGGCGATTTGAGTTTTCGGCTGGTGCTTTAGCGAGCCCATTCGCTTGGAGGGCATGTCGAGACAAGGGGCATTGCGGTGCGACTATGGCCGTTTTGGCTTCGCTGGGTGACGGGCGGCGCTCGATGAATGACTCGCAGTAGGCCAGCGGGGCGATGAGGGGGCAGAATGAAAGAGAGTCATTATACCGCTCGTATGCCGGGGCCTGGCGGAGTGATCAGCTACTCCGAGCAGGAGCATAAGATCTGGGCGGCGCTTTGCGCTAGGCAGCGCGCCTGCATTCAGGGTAAGGCTTGTGATGAGTACCTGGCCGGACTGGATAGGCTGGGGCTGCCGGCAGATCGGATCCCACAATTGGCTGAAGTGGATGCGATCCTGGTTGACAGCACCGGCTGGCAGACGGCTCAAGTACCAGCCCTGATCTCGTTCGAACGTTTCTTTGAACTGTTGGCGAGTCGGCGATTTCCGGTCGCCACCTTTATCAGGCGCCAGGAGGAGTTTGATTACCTTCAGGAGCCCGATCTCTTCCATGAGATATTCGGTCATTGTCCCCTGCTGACCAACCCTGCATTTGCGCATTTTACCCACACCTACGGCAAATTGGGGCTAACCGCCTTGCCCTGGGAGCGGGTCTTTTTGGCCCGCCTGTACTGGTTTACCGTTGAGTTCGGTCTGGTTTCCAGCGTTGATGGCGTGCGGATCTACGGTGGTGGGATCTTGTCGAGTCCCGGGGAAACTCGATATGCCCTGTCCGAGCAACCGGAGTTGCGCCCAATGGATCTCCTGGATGCCATGCGCACGCCCTATCGTATCGATATCATGCAGCCGATCTATTATGTCTTAGAGGCGATCGACCAACTCTATGAGTTGGCGGAACAGGATCTGCTGGCATTGGCTCATAAGGCTCGTCGGCTTGGGTTGTTTGAGCCCAAGTTTTCACCCAAGCAAGATGCGAGTTGAGGAGGAACGGATTGCCATGAGTGACTTGAAACAGCAACATTGCGAGGCCTGCCAGGCAGGAGTACCGAAGATCAGCGAGGAGGCGTTGGCTTCCTTGATGACTCAGTTACCGGATTGGTCCCTGCCGGTTCGGGATGGCGTGATGCAGTTGGAGCGGCAATACCGTTTCAGAAACTTCAAGCTGGCCTGGGCCTTTGCCGATAGGGTGGCTGAGTTGGCGGAAGCCGAGTTTCACCACCCGTCGATTTTGCTGGAATGGGGAAAGGTCACCGTTACCTGGTGGACCCATGCTATCGGAGGGTTACATAAGAACGATCTGATCATGGCCGCCAGAACGGATGCTTTGCAGCGCTAGCCCTGTCCGAATTTTTCCTGAATGAAAACCCACCCGCAACGGTGGGTTTTTTCTCGCAAGGGACTATAACGTACAGCTTCTTTTACAGTATGATCATGCTAACCATTCCCGTAAGACTCCGGGCTGCCAGGGCGATTGACTGGTGGGAACGCCTGGATGACACGCCTATTACAACAGGGAGGGCTGATGCGTATCCGAGTCAGTTGCCAGGACAGGATGGGGCTTGCCCGCGAGATCCTCGAAGTCCTCGAAAAATTTGAAATTAATATTAACGCCATCGACGCTGCGAGCGAAGGTTTCGTGTACCTGCAGATCCCGGCGCCGGGGTTTGAACAGCTGCAGGCGCTGATGCCGACGCTGCGTAAGATCCCCAATGTCACCGATGTACGTACCGTTCCCTATATGCCCTCAGAGCGTGAGCACTATGCTTTGGAGGCTTTGCTGCGTACTCTGCCGGATCCGGTTTTCTCGGTGGATCTCAAGGGACACATATCCACGGCGAATGACTCGACCCTGGCGGTATTGGGTGCCAGTCTGGATGAAGTTCAAGATCATCCCGCGGCCAACTATATTCACGGTTTCTCCTTTACCCGGTGGCTGGCGGGTGATGAGGTGTTGCCTCAGGCGACCCGCATCACCATTGGGGACAATCAGTACCTGGCTGAGATGCTGCCCATCGATCTGCCCGATGAAGAGGGCACGAAGATCCTGGCCGGTGCCATGGTGCAGCTTAAGTCTCCTGCCCGAGTCGGCAAGCAGTTCAACGCACTGCGCGAGCAACGCAGCGGCTTTGATACCCTGATTGCCGAGAGCAGCAGAATGAAGGCGCTGTTGGCGGATGCCCAGCGGATGGCCCAACTCGAGGCACCTTTATTGATTTTAGGGGAGACGGGGACAGGGAAAGAGCAGTTGGCTCGGGCGTGCCACGATGCCAGTTTGAGGCACGACAAAGCCTTTGTGGTGATTAACTGTGCGTCACTGCCTGATGCCGTGGCAGAAAGTGAGCTGTTTGGTCTGGCAGCCAGTCCTGGTGATGTGGTGAAACGGGGCGTTATTGAACAGGCCAATGGCGGTACCGTATTCCTCGATGAGGTGGCAGACATGTCGCCGACATTACAGGTGAAATTGTTGAGGCTGATCCAGGACGGGTGTTTTCGCCGCGTTGGGGATGATACCGAGATCAAGGTGGATCTTCGGATCATTTGTGCCAGCCAGAAGGACCTGTCTGAGCTGTGTCAGAAAGGCGGGTTTCGTGAGGATCTCTATTACCGCATCAATGTGTTGAATCTGATCTTGCCGCCGTTGCGTGAGCGCAAGGCGGATATCATTCCTTTGGCCGAGTTGTTCTTGGAACACTACAGTCAGCAGTTGGGCAGCCCGGCGCGACAACTGGGGGCTGCTACTCGTGATGTGATTCGAAACTATGCCTGGCCGGGTAATGTTCGTCAGCTAAAGAATGCGATCTTTCGGGCCGTATCCATGGCCGAAGAGCGAGGGGAATTGACCCCGGAACAGCTTAACCTGCCCGCCTGGAGTGAAAGCTTCGGCTACTTTGATCAGGAGTTCGAGGGCACCCTGGACGCTGCGGTGAAGCAGTTTGAGGCTGGCCTGCTGCGTCGCCTCTATCCCGCCTACCCCTCGACCCGTCAACTGGCTCGCAAACTGGGTGTGTCCCATACGGCCATTGCCAACAAGTTGCGGGAATACCGCATTGGTAAGCAGCGAGCTTAACTTTATGATTTAAAACTGTATGTGTCAGGCTGTAAAGGCAGTCTGACATCCATTCCCCCTGCTTGATTGCCCTTTACACCTTTATCGGCTCCCCCCTACTAAGGTAAACAGAATGTTACTTGATGGCGAAAGCTTGGAGGCTGGGAGATCATATGGCGGCGCAGAGCAATATCACAGAGAGTTGGAACCCCCTGGGGACGGATGGATTCGAGTTTGTCGAGTATGCGGCACCGGATGACGCCGGGATCCAGGCGCTGAAACACCTGTTTCGAGCGCTTGGGTTTGCCGAGATCGCCAGGCATCGTAGCAAGGTTGCCTGGTTATTCCGCCAGGGGGAGATCAACTTCATCGTGAATGCCGAGCCTCATTCCCAGGCTGCGGCGTTTGCCCGAGAGCACGGCCCCAGCGTGTGTGGTATGGCATGGCGGGTCAAAGATGCTGGGCTGGCGATAGCGCATGCCTTGGCAAATGGTGCGGAGGCGTTTGAGGGTAAGATTGGCCCAATGGAGTTGAATATCCCGGCTATCAAGGGGATAGGTGACTCAGCTTTGTATTTTGTTGACCGTTATGATGAGCGTTCCATCTATGATGTTGATTTCAACTTCTATCCCGATGCCGACCAACGTTTGACTGATGCCAATATTGGGCTCTATGAAATAGATCATCTCACTCACAATGTATTTCAGGGAAATATGGATAAGTGGGCCGGGTTTTATGAGCGAATAGGCAATTTTCGCGAGATCCGTTATTTCGATATTGAAGGGAAATTAACTGGGCTGGTGAGCCGTGCGATGACAGGCCCTTGCGGTAAGATCCGCATCCCGATCAATGAGTCCTCTGACGATAAGAGCCAGATTGAGGAGTACCTGAGGGCATACCGAGGTGAAGGGATCCAGCATATCGCACTGGCCACCGATGATATCTATCGGACAGTAAGGGCGCTGCGTCAGGGAGGGGTGGCGTTTATGCCAACACCAGACACCTACTACGACAAGGTTGATAGCCGGGTGCCAGGTCATGGTGAAGATCTTGAAGCGATGCGAGAGTTGAGGATCCTGGTGGATGGCGCCCCAGGTAAGGATGGTATTCTGCTGCAGATTTTTACTCAAACAGTCATTGGGCCGGTGTTTTTCGAGATCATCCAGCGCAAAGGTAATGAGGGCTTCGGTGAGGGCAACTTCAAAGCTCTGTTTGAATCAATTGAGGAGGATCAGATCCGACGAGGGGTGATTTAACTAGAGAGATATGCTTAATATTGGGCGCGTAGCAGGCCCCTTTCTCTTTATTGTTGATTTTTGTTCGTTAAGCGTATTGAATTAATAATGCTTTGTCGTTAGGGGTCTATATTGGGATGTTAAGACAGGCCACTGTTGGGACCCTTTGAAACATGCTCAAATTGTACGGATATTGGCGCTCCACGTCGGCTTTTCGGGTGCGCATCGCGTGTCACCACAAGCGGCTGCCATTCGAGTATGTCGCTGTCAATCTGGAGCGTGATGGTGGTGATCACCAACTGCCGGGTTATGGCGTACTCAGTCCGAATCAATTGGTGCCGACTCTGGTGGACGGGGATCTGGTACTCAACCAATCCCTGGCGATCATCGAATATCTCGACGAGGCTTACCCCGAGTCTCCTTTATTGCCCGAAGGTGCAGTGGATAGGGCCAAGGTACGTGCCCTGGCACAAAGCCTCGCCTGTGAATGCCAACCCCTGCATAACATGCGGGTGATGCGTTACCTTGAACAGCGTATGCAGCAAGGAGGCTCTGCTCGACGGCATTGGTATCAGCATTGGTTGCGCCGAGTGTTTGATAGTCTGGAGGTACAGCTAGAACAGACGGGAGGACGCTATTGCTTTGGTGACCGTCTGACGCTGGCGGATCTGTGCTTGGTGCCGGAATATGACCAGGCGCAGATGCACGGCATTGATCTCGACGATTATGTGCGTATCGGTGCCATTGTTGGGCATTGCCGGCAATTGGAAGCTTTTACCCTGGCGGCTCCTCAGTTCCAACCCGATGCGGTGTAAGCCCGTTAGTTTTTTTGTGATGACAGACAGATACCTCCATCGGTTAAAGCGGTGGACGGGTGTTTTTAGGTCTTTTATTGGGCAAAACAAATCATTAGGCAGTTCCTTTCGTGTCCTTTATGAGCTTCCGACCGGCCCCTTTGGGTTCTTGCACTAGAATGCATCCATAGGGCGTTGTTAGTTGCCCGGTTGTTGGTTCCTCCCTTCCACCTTGTTTTGCCCTATCACCTCGCGTGTTGTGGTAACGGTGGACAAAAAAGGTTCTTACTATGGAATTGTCGTTACGAGAGACGGTTTTGGCCGCCATCCTGGTGCTCCTTATTGGCCGTTTTCTCAACAGTTACATCGGGGTGCTGCGGCGTTACAACATCCCACAGCCTGTGACCGGTGGGATCACCGCCTCCCTCTTATCGCTCCTGGCTTATCAGGTGTGGGGCTTTGAAGTTCAGTTCGATATGGCGCTGCGGGATGTCCTGTTACTGGCGTTCTTCACGTCTGTGGGCTTGTCCGCTCGCCTGGAGATGTTGGCGAAAGGCGGGCGACCTCTTCTGGTTTTGATGTTCATCTGTGTTGCCGGCGTGCTGCTGCAAAACGTGACGGGTCTGGTAATGGCCAAGGTCACTGGCTTGCCCACGATCAATGGGTTACTGCTTGGCTCTGTCTCACTGTTTGGTGGCCATGGTACTTCGGTAGCCTGGTCGTCGGTGTTTGAAGAGCAAGCGGGGATCAGTAATGCGCTGGAGATTGGTATTGGCAGTGCCACCATGGGGCTCATACTGGGTGGGCTCGTAGGAGGCCCGCTTGCACAACGGCTTATTGAGAAGAATGGCTTAGAGGCTGGTGAACCCATTCTTAGGACCCAGGGAGAGGGGCGAGGCGGCCGTCAAATCGACAGCCAGGGAATGTTTGTCGTGTTGATGTACATCAGTGCAGGGATGATCCTGGGAACCCATGTGTCGGGCTGGGCGGAAAGTCAGGGGGTGATGGTTCCTGAATTCCTTGCCTGCATGTTATCCGGTTTGGTCTTGACCAACGTTTTGCCGCGATTGCTACCCAGGCTGGAGGCGCCTACCGAGGGCCAGTCTCTCTCTCTGATGGGGGAGATCACCTTGGGTCTGTTTCTGGCGATGTCGCTCATGGGGATGCAGCTTTGGAGCCTGGTTGATTTGGCTTTGCCCATGTTGCTGACGGTCTTAGTACAGGTCACCGTGATGGTGTTGTTGGTGGTGTTGGTGATGTTTCCCATGTTGGGGCGTAGCTACGACAGTGCGGTGATCTGTGCGGGCTATCTTGGAATGGGATTGGGGGCGTTGCCCAATGCGATGGCTAATATGAATGCCGTGGTAGGGCGCTATGGTGCGGCTCCGATGGCCTTTATGGTGATCCCATTAGCCAATGCCTTCTTTGTCGATATTTCTAATGCGGTGATCCTCCAGTTGATGCTGAATTTCTTCGGGGTTTGACTCCTGAGAAAGACAAAAAGCCTTCACAGGATGTGAAGGCTTTTTGCTATCCAGCGCAGCGTTAGGCTAGGGATTTTGTTCCAGCAGGAAGTCCAGGAAGGTTCTATCGGCCTGGGTCAGAGCACGGCCACTCTTCCAGCCAACATGGAGGTCGAGGAATAACGGCTCGCTGAAGTGCAGGGCTTTGATCTCCGGATCACCTTCGACCACCATATCCAAAACAGTGGTGATGGCAAACCCTTGGCGAACGATACTGCGGATCAGTTCAATCAGGTTGGTTTCAAAGGCGATGTCCGGTTTAAAGCCCCTGGCCTGAGCTAAATCATTGACGATCTCTCTGTGGTAGTAGCCACTCTTGAACATGACCAGTTCATGCTGGAAAAACTCATCCCAGTCGATGGTGTCTTGTTGAGCCAAGGGGTGCTCAAGCCCGACGGCCGCGATCATTTCGGGGCGGGTGAGTGGCAGGGTATCCAACCCGGTTTGCTCTCCCGGGTCGATGATAATACCGATATCGACTTCATCCCGTTCCAGCATGCCTCGGATCTCCTGGGTTCCCGCTTCGCAAAGGGAGAGTTTCAGGTCCGGATAGCGATGATGGAACGCCATCAAGAGGGCTGGAAAATAGTAGGATCCGACCATGCCCGGCAGTGCGATTCTGACCTCTCCTCGGTCGAGATCTCGAAGTCGTGCCATTGCCTGAGTCGCTTGCTCAACGCGTTGCAGAATGGCTTGGGCGTGCGGCAAAAGTTCTTTACCCTCAGCAGTAAGCTGCACCCGTTTGTCTTGGCGATGCAGCAAGACTAAGCCCAGATCATTTTCCAATTTCTTAATAGCGGTACTGACGGCGGGTTGGGCTACACCCAACACTTTGGCGGCACGCGTGAAACTGGCGTGTTCGGCCACCATGACAAAATTACGTAGCTGACGGAGATCCATAGGTGCTTGAGTCGACTTTTAAACTGCGGGACTCTCTCTACTATGCCAGCTTATTTGAATCCCACAAGTAAGGAATCGTATATCACTTTATCGCCTTAGTGGTTTGTGAGGGGCTTAGCTTCAGTCAATGCGCGTTTAGGAAGCACTCTGAGTTGTCCAAGGCTAGTTCTCATTCAGTCTTCCCAGGACGTCCTCTGATGGGATCAGTTCAAGATGGCCCTGATCATCAAAGTACCAGCCACTGATGTAACCTTTACGACGCATCGCTTCGAAGTCATTGAGAACTTGCCGCGCTTCGCGCTCTGCCCGGGCTTGGTCGTAGCCATGCACGCGCTTGAGATAGGAGGCAATGCTTTCCATCGGCGCAGATTGTGAGATGTGGGTTGGCATGGGGAAGCTTCCAAATGTGGTGTAACTTCCATTAGCGTAGAACACCCGCCGATAGAGGAAAGGCGCGAATGTGGATTGCTTTTGGTCGTGGCGGCGTTGGCTGCTAAACTAGCGTGCTTAACTGGCCAAGGCCATACGTACAAGTTTCTGTATATCGAGAAGGATATGACCGTAAAAACCCGTTTCGCCCCGAGCCCGACCGGCTTTTTGCACGTCGGCGGCGCCCGCACTGCTCTGTACTCCTGGCTCTATGCCCGTAATCAAGGTGGTGAATTTGTCCTGCGTATCGAAGATACGGATCTGGAACGCTCCACTCAGGAAGCGATCGACGCGATCCTGGAAGGGATGGAGTGGCTGGGCTTGAACTGGGAAGAGGGTCCCTACTTCCAGACTAAACGTTTCGATCGTTATAACCAACTGGTCGACCAACTGTTGGCGGAAGGCAAAGCCTATAAGTGTTACTGCTCTAAGGAGCGTGTCGATGCCCTGCGTGAACAGCAGATGGCTAACGGGGAAAAGGCCCGTTATGACGGCCATTGCCGCGATGCTCACGGTGAGCATGATGAAGATGCTCCTTATGTGATCCGCTTCCGTAACCCGGCCGAGGGCAGTGTCGCCTTTGATGACCACGTGCGTGGCCGTATTGAGATCGGTAACAGCGAGTTGGATGATCTGATCATTCGCCGCACCGATGGCTCTCCGACCTATAACTTCTGCGTGGTTGTGGATGACTGGGATATGGGGATCACCCAGGTCGTACGGGGTGAAGATCACATCAACAATACACCTCGCCAAATTAACATCTATAACGCGTTGGGCGCACCGGTTCCTGAGTTTGCCCACGTATCCATGATTCTGGGGGATGACGGTGCCAAGCTGTCCAAGCGCCACGGTGCGGTGAGCGTGATGCAGTACCGGGATGATGGTTTTCTGCCACAAGCCCTGTTGAACTACCTGGTGCGTTTGGGCTGGTCCCACGGTGATCAGGAGATCTTCTCCATGGAGGAGATGATCCAGCTGTTTTCTCTTAAGGCGATCAACAAATCTGCGTCGGCTTTTAACACCGATAAGTTGCTTTGGTTGAACCAGCACTATATGAAGAGTGAGCCAGCGGCCGAGGTGGCCAAGCATTTGGCATGGCACTTTGCCGATCAGCAGATCGATGTGGCTAAAGGCCCGTCCCTGGAAGAGTTGCTTCCTGTGATGGCGGAGCGCTGCCAGACCCTGAAGGAACTGGCTGCCTCCAGCCGCTACTACTACGAAGACTTTGAGCAGTTTGATGAAGCCGCTGCGAAAAAGCACCTGCGCCCGGTTGCCCAGGCACCTTTGCAGCGAGTGGGTGAAAAGCTGGCAGCCTTGACCGAGTGGAATGCCGAGGCAATCCAGGAGTGCCTCAAGCAAACGGCTGAAGAACTTGAAGTGGGTATGGGTAAGGTGGGTATGCCATTGCGTGTGGCGGTCACCGGTGCAGGCCAGTCTCCAAGCCTGGATCTGACGCTTTTGTTGATTGGACAGGCGCGTTCCGTCGAAAGGATCAACAAGGCGGTGGAATTTGTAGCAAACAGAGCGAATTCCTAAAAAACGCTATTGACTCATTTGGGGGGGGTCCCTAAAATGCGCCTCGCACTGACGGGGATGCTCCCTGAAAGAGCAAAGGTTGTGGGGCTATAGCTCAGCTGGGAGAGCGCTTGCATGGCATGCAAGAGGTCCGCGGTTCGATCCCGCGTAGCTCCACCAATTCTCTCTTCGCTTAGGTA